>NZ_JBKBHX010000001.1:0-604638 GCF_046299575.1 Thermaurantimonas sp.
TTTACAATGGTGTGGTTCAGGGCGTGCTGACCTGTCTGGGTAGATAGCACGTTGAAGTTCTTGTCAAAAATCTTCCAGGTATAGGTGGCGTTGGCAAATGGATAATGAACGGCTTTCACTACCGATGTGTCGATCTTAAAGGGGGCGCAATCAAAGGCAGCGTTTACTTGCAGCTGTGCCTTGGCATTTGGACGAACGAGAATGTTTTTGTGCACCGTATCTACACACCCAAAGGCGTTGGTCACAATCAGTCGCACGGAGTAGGTGGTGTCCTGGGTGCCGGTATTGACAAAAACCACAGGTGAAGGCAATGAGTCGGTCGAGGTCTGACCGTTGCCAAAGTTCCATTGATGGCTCAGCTGTGGTACACCGTTCTGGTTGGAAGATGAGGTGCTGACAAAAGTGATGGCCACTCCGTCGCACACCGTGTCGGACGATGCCGTAAAGTCAGCCTTCGGCTTGGGATATACCCAGTACTGCTTGCTGAGGCTGTCCACACAGCCGTTGGCGTCGGTCACCACCAGTTTTAAGGTATAGACTGCGCTGTCGCTGGTGGTTAATGGCAGATTGAAGGTGGGCGTAGCCGTGTTCAGCCCTGTGGAGGATACCGCCGGGGTGATGCTCCACGCATACTGCAATCCGCTTCCGGTGCTCTGGTTTGTCGGTTGCAGCACAGCGGGCGAACAAGCCGGCGCAGGCAACTGAAAGGCTGCTGTGGGACGCGGGTTCACCACCACAGCCTGCCAGGCTGAGTCCTTACAGTCATCCGTTGAAGTTACTGCAAGACTGATGGTATAGGTGATCGGTGTGGCCGTCTGATTGTCGGGGAAAGTAAAAGTCGGCGCTGCTGCCGTCGCATTGCTGATCAGCACGGCCGGATCGCTTACATACCACTGATAGCTCAGCCCCTTGCCCTGGCTGGTGTTGACAGCTGTGACAGTAGATGTGGCACACACAGGCGATGGAATGCTGAACTGTGCCAATGGCCTTGGATATACCGTCACCGACTGGGTGACAGAGTCCTTACAACCGGTGCCGGCTGTTACCACCAGCTTGACTACTATTGTGCTGTCCTGGGTGTGGCTTGCGTTGGTGAAGGTAAAAGAAGGATTGACAAGATTCGAAGCAAAGTTTCCATTTACATACCATGCATACTGAATGTTTGGAGTTGAAAGATTTGTGGTCTGAATGACAGAGTCTTCACAAATTCCACTAGCAGAAAGGCTGAAATTGGCAACTGGGTTGGCAATAAACGTCACCTGCACTGTATCATAGTTTTTACACTCGTATATAGAGTCCCTCACCACGAGGATATATGTAGTAGGCACAGTGGGTTTTACGTATATCTGCGCCTGGTGACCAACTGTATCGTTGGAAGATGTAATCCACAAATATTTATTGGTGCCGGAAGCCGGATTTCCGATCAAAACCGAATCACCCAGACAAATTACTTTATTGCCCCCACCTGCTGCAACGGGCAAAGGAATGATGTCGATGCTTATGCTATCTGTCCGGCTGCATCCGATAGAATCCGTCACCGTGACATAGTATTTACCGACGCCCTGAGAAGCATTAAGAGTTACCGTAGGAGATGTGGTAGATGACAGTCCGTTTGAAGGAGACCACTGGAAAGTTTTAGGGCCTGTACCACCGGTAGCGGAAGCTGTAAAAGTAGCTGTACCATCGATACAGACAAACGAAGGGCCGAATACCGAAATCTGAATTTCAGGATATACCTGTATCAGAAATGTCGCTGTATCCTTACAGCCGCGGCTGTCGGTCACATAGTAGGTGACAGTCGTTGATTGGGTTATATTGTTAAGGATAATGGTGGCCGATGAATCCGAGGCACCGGTAGAGGCCTGCCAGAAAATGCTGTATGGGGGCAACCCACCGGTAATTGGTGGAGTGTATTGAAACGTGTCATTGAAGCACACAATCGTATCATTAAAACCACCAACCTGTGGCAATGGATAAATCTCAACCCGTTGGGAATCAAGGGCCTCACCGCATTCATTCACAAGTTTGGCTTTGATCCAGTAAACTCCCGGGGTGTGAAAGAAAATTTTCGGCAGCGAGTCATTCAATGTCGATCCGCTGTCCAGCGACCAACCGGTAGCAGGTGAAATCGACCAGGTGTAATTCACTGCCCCAAGACTGTCGTAAAATTCGTACTGATGCAAGGGATCCACCCCCATATGTATCCATGTTGGCCCGCAATACTCCACCGGCGGAGGCATGTTGATAAAGGGTTTTCCCTTTATGCGAATGACGGTATCTATGACCAATGTGCCGCAGAAATTGGTTTTGGTCAGTGTAATGGTATATTGGCCAATCTGATGGAATAGGGCAGTAAAAATCCGCATGTTGGTATCTCCTTGTGTGATGGTATAGCCAGAGTCAGGAGTAATCGACCAATGCCAATCGTTGTACAGACACGCCTGCATGGTGTCACCGGGGTCAAAAAAGGTGAGTTCAAATGGTGCACAAAAAGAGCTGTCGTTGTTTGGAAAAATGAATTGTATATCTCCGTTGGGCGGCTCGGCCACACAGATGGTATGTGGTATGGAATCAATTTCACAATTCTGATCGTTGCCTACGTATTGCCAGATGGTGTAATAACCGGGCACGAGAAAGCGCACCACAATGTCTTTTGTACCCGAAATCCACTGTGTCGGGTTGGCTGGATTTGTCATTATTCCCAGAAATCCGGAATCCACCACAAACGTATTAGGTGTGATACTCCACACGATTCTGCCCGTAGAATCGCAGTTGTAGTTTCCTGAGCTGAAAAACGTACGAATACCCTTATTTGACGTGTCTGAAATTTTCACAGGGTCATTGGCGCATACTGTATCGGGTACGGTGAAGCCAGCTACGGGACTTTTAGAAATTACAATGGGAAAAATGGTGGCAGAAGTGGTCAGACATGGATTAACCGCCGTAATCGTGACACTAAATGCATTGCTGCTTTGAGCCGTACTATTGCCACATGATGGTTGGAAAAATGTGTAGGTGAAATTGGGTGGAGGAGGATGATTAAATACTATGGGCGGACTGCCATCGCTCACCTGAACAATGTATTTCGTACCCGGTGGATTGTTCTGAAAATTATTGATAGGAAAAGTAAATGTTACTCCGGTACCGTCTTTTGGCAAACAGGCTACAGTATTACCCGGAGAGCCAATCCCAATAGCCGGGTTCGATCCATAAAAGAGATTAATGGTTTGAGTAGTCGTACAGCCAGCACTATTGGTGAGTTCTACCGTCACAGGATAAAAGCCGGGGGTAGTAAATGTCAGGTTTAATGTCGGTGGTAATACTGCACCTTGTGAATGTAATACATTATTTACAAATATCTTGTAAGAAGAATATCCTCCACTTCCGAAAAAGGCAAGAGTAAATGTAACACTTGGATTGACCGAGCATACATAGTACGTTTTTACTCCTTCAATAGTGATTGTGTCGCCATTGGCAAACAAGTTGAGCACCGGAGCAGATAAGACATGTACAGTTTTATTTACTGTGGTTGTACAGCCGAATTCATTTATAAAAGTGTAAGTAAGCGTTTTATTACCTGTACCCGCTGCGCTGGTATTCCAAGTATTGTTGCTTACACCCGGGCCGCTCCAGGTGCCGCCCGGTGGGCTTGCCCATGCTGACATTGGGAATGTACCTTCATGGAGGCAAAAGGTATCTTTCGGAAGATTTAGCGTAACAGGAGTTGAGGTTCCAACGAATACATATATAGATTTAGCAGGAGCGTTGTTTGTATCAAGATGAACAGGATAAATTCCAGAGCTGGTGTAGCTAACAATAAGGGGATTACTGAATGAAAATTGAAAAGGTCCGCCGTTGGAATATACCCAAGTCACAGAACCGGAAAAAGATGTGCTGAATGTAACGCTCGAACCTGTACAAATGCGAATAGTATCATTGACAATCTGGCCCGGGGAGGTAGTTATTATTTGAGAATGAAGATAATTCGTGCAAAAACAGGCCAATAGCAATGTAATCCAGCGGAGCATGAGGTTTCATAATCTTTTGCCCTAACAAAAATATTTTTCACAAATAATCGCATTGTTAAAACTTACCACAAAAGGGAAAAGTTTTTCCGGAAAGGGCATAATTGTTTAAACAGAAACCAAATTACATAAACTAAACTGAATTCTGTTTATTAAGCTCAATCACTGCAATCTCAGGCCATATTCCCACCCTTCCCGGAAAGCCAATAAAGCCCAGACCTCGATTCACATACAGATAGCGATCGTTTTCCTTGTAAAGTCCTGCCCATTTTGGATATCGCCATTTAACCGGGCTCCACTTGATCCATCCCGGAATTTCGACACCAAACTGCATTCCGTGGGTGTGACCGCTGAGGGTGAGATGAATTTTTTGATCAGTGTGTTTGATCTCTATATCAAAATGTGAAGGGTCGTGGCTCATCAACACGATGAAGTCGTCGCTTCGGGAGGCATGTAACGCCTTTTTCAAGTCTCCGTACTGAGGAAATGGCGGTGCTCCGAAATTTTCAACCCCGGCCACATAAATCGAATCAGAACCTATTGAGATTCGAACACCTTCATTTCTCAAGTTGGTAAATCCAGCCTTTTTTTGAAGCTCAATCAGCTCTTCGAGATTGGCAGCTTTTTCAGTAATCGACTCCCAAAGTACATAGTCGCCATAGTCGTGATTGCCAAAAATGGCATACTTTCCAAAGCGAGCTTCAATTTTCGACAAAGACTCTAAAAAAGGTTTTGTCTCTTCAGCTATGTTGTTAACCCAATCACCTGTAAAGAGCACCAGATCAGGTTTTTGTTCATTGATTAGCCGCACAGCATCTTCTACAGGCTCTACATCCCTAAAACTTCCAATGTGTAAGTCAGAAATCTGCACGATCCGAAAACCATCAAACGCGTCAGGCAATTCCTGAAAAGAAAGCGGAACGCGATGAATCTTAAACAAATATTTACCTTTCAAGAGACCATGTAAAATAGAAGCCATCGGAATCGCGGCTAAGCCAATGGCTACCTTGCTGACGAATTCTCGTCGCGACAGGTCAAAGTGGGTTTTAAATGCTGCATTAGCAATCCAACCAAGAGCTCTGGCAACATCTTCTATAAGAAGCACAGCAGCAATAAGCATTTTTGGAACATACAAAAGGATCATCGCTCCAAAAATCCAAAAAGCCGGATAGTATCGCGCAGAGCGATCGCCTACATACCACACCAATGAAAATATGGAAAGATAAAAGGCAACAGTGGTAATCCAATACACCATTCTTGGCCAAGAACTTTGAAAACCAGCTCGAAATGCCTGCCATGCATAATAGTCAATCGCTATCAGAAAAATTAATGAAACTAAAAAGCGGAGTAGATACACCGAATTCATTTTGCAAAGGAGTTGTTAATTCAAAGATGTTTAGTGGGTGCAGCCAATAATCAATTATGTACTTTTGATTGTCAAAGAAACGTTTTTGAATTGATTTCGTTTTAAAAATGGTTGCTAATTTTCAATGATGGCAAGGAAACATTCTCTTTTTACGCTTGGGTTTATTGCGGTAATTCTTACCTCTTGCAACAACGAACTAAAAGTTAATGCCCCCTGGCGCGACATTCCGGTAATTTATGCACTGCTCGATCCGGCACAAGATACCCACTTTGTCCGCATCCACAAGGCCTTTTTGGGCGATAAGCCTGTGACTGAAATGGCTTCGATTCCCGATTCACTCTACTATACCAACATGACTGCTGTGGTGGAAGAGTACGTCGATAAGCAATTAACCCGAACATTTCCCGTATTACTTCATCCTAATCCTCCAAGGTTAAATCCCGGTATTTTTACTACAGATGGGTATAAGCTTTACTACTTCAATGCGCAGCTCAACAACAATGCTACCTACAAAATCATCGTGTCGCGTCCGGGCGAACCCGATGCAATGGCTACTACTACATTGGTAGGTCCCTATCGCATTGTACGCCCTGTGACCCAGCAGCTCAATCTAGCGGGCCGAAGCTCTGACTTCGCATGGACAAAACCCGACAGAGGCACCATTTTCACGTGGGAACTCGACCTTTACTACCTTGAACAAAAAGTCAACAATCCGCTGGATACAGTTACTAAGGTTATTACATACGTCTTCAATCACGAACCCACCAATTTCCCGGCTCAGCTCAACTATACCTTTTCAACTGACCAATATTTCGCCTTTTTAGGAGCCAACCTCGACAGCGATCCTTCTGTTTACAGGTTTTTCCGAAGGATGCGTATGCGCCTTGTTGCAGGCCATGAAACCATGGCTCAATTTATAAAAGTAAATGCTCCCACGGGAGGAATTGTGCAAGAAAGACCTCTGTTTACAAATGTAGAAAATGGCGTTGGACTTTTCTCATCACGCCGTACAGTTGTTCCCTCAAATATCAATACAGGTCAGGAGATTGTCTTCGACTTCGACCAGGGAACACAAATCCGCCTCTATTCTGACCCGGCAATGTGTGGCAAGCGCTTTGTACGGGTAACAGCCGTGGACAGCTGCATTTGTCAAGACGGAAACATCGTCTGCTGGAGATAATTATCAGGTATTTAAACGTCCTTTAAAAACAATTCGCTACATACACCGTGTTTAGCTCTTTATATGAAAGAGCGCATTCAAAAATTACTACAACATCTCACTGCAGGTCTCGAAGAGCGCGATGAGGCCGTAAAACTCACCTTGCTTAGTGCCATAGCCGGCGAAAGTATTTTTCTATATGGTCCGCCAGGTGTAGGCAAGAGCCTGATTGCACGTCGTTTGAAATACGCCTTCGCCGACGGCAAATCATTCGAATACCTCATGACCCGCTTTAGCACGCCTGAAGAAATCTTTGGCCCCATTTCCATTAAAAAACTTAAAGAAGAAGACCGCTACGAACGCCTTACCGACGACTACCTGCCGGGAGCCAACGTGGTCTTTCTCGACGAAATCTGGAAGTCTGGTTCTGCCATCCAGAATGCCCTGCTAACCATTCTCAACGAACGCATCTACCGCAATGGTACTCAAGAAATAAAAGTAAACCTCCACGCCATAGTAGCAGCCAGCAACGAACTACCGCCCGACGGTGAGAGCTTCGGCCCGCTCTGGGACCGCTTTCTCATTCGTTACCAGGTGCTACCGGTAAAAAATCCCCAAGCCTTCCTGCGGCTCATCACGGCTAAAGAGGATGTCTATCAAGACACCATACCTCAAGAGCTGAAAATCACCCTCGATGAACTTCGCTCTTGGAACGAAAAAGCGGAAGCTGTTGAAATACCCGACGAAATTGCGACTGTAATTCACGTCATTCGCCAAAAGCTCGAGGAGGCAGAACAAACCATACCCGACCTTGCACCTTTCCGCATCTACGACCGCCGGTGGAAGAAAATCGTTAAACTTCTCAAAGTTTCTTCCTTCCTCCACGATCGCAAGGAAGTACACCTCAGCGATGTGTATCTGTGCAGCCACTGCCTCTGGAACGACACTGCCCAAATACCTGTGGTGCGTCGCATCGTAACAGAAACCATACGCGAACACGGCTATAACACAGCTCTGCGACTATCGCTGCTCACAGCTGAAATTCAGCGCTTCGAGTCAGAAGTACACACTGAAACTCAGATTAAAGTCGTCGATTTGGCCGAAGTGCCTAAAACCGTAAAAGACGAGTACTTCCGCCTTGAAAAATGCGACGAATTGCCTTCGGCTGCGTACATCAAAATAACCGATTACAAAATTTTACAGCCAAACGATTTTCAGGTTATCAATGTTTTTGACGACGACTTCAAGCTCGTGTATCGCCTGCAAACCACTCTGGGAACGCGGCCTTACAGCATCCGTATTTCGCACAACAGTCGCACTATTCAGCTCGATCTTCAGTGTGTAAAACAAGAAGTAACTCGCACCATTTATAAGGCTCCTCATCCGCTGGTAAAAGCTTACTGGGACGAGTGGAGTCAACGCCTTGCCCACTATTTAAATGAGCGATTTAACGCCTTGCAAAACGACATCCCTCAAGATCTTCTTGCCGAGCGCGACCACCTTTTCAGCGACATTTCGGTGTTTGAACTAATCAAGGAAAATTTTGAAAAGACCCGAAAGCGCCTCGATGCCCTGCGCTTGCGCCTTGAGAAGACACAGCACCTCTACACCTCCGTACCTCAAACTGAAAAAGTCTGATGCGGCTGGACAACGACTTTCGCCTGGCTGAAGACATAGATGCCTTTGTTCATTTCGGCCAAGTACTCACCCGCCGGATGCGCATGTATATAGCCGACTACCTCATAAAAAAAATTGGCATCAGGACGTACTGGAAACCTTCCGAAGAACTGCTTGACTCTTACCAAGTTCACTTGAGCGCTCAGCTCGATTTCCTCTTTGAAAACGAACAAGTACTTGCCGAACTTTTGTCCAATCAACTGTTGGCTCGCCGAATATTGTCTGAGGTGCTCTTTTTCTTTCGCAATGTGGCCAAAAAGACCCAAAAACAACACCCCTGGCAGGTGGAACAAGCCACCCTCGAAGGCTGGACTGCCCGCCCGATATCTAATCTCTTGAAGCAGTGGCCCTTTCTACTACGCGACATGCTCGCCACTGGCGAAGTGAACGAACCTCAAATAGCCTACCACCGAACAAAACTCAAAGAGCTCGAAAAATCGTTTGACATAACCGCTTTCGACCTGGTAATCAACGACCTGCTTGCCATATGGGACGCTTCTCTTCAAACCCGGATACTCCGATGGCAACTCAGCCAAATCGAAGATGACTACCAGCAGCTCAAAGAAAACATCGAGAACAAAACTCTCGAGATTATCCGCGTGAAGAGCACTTTAGGCCAAATTACCGACTTCCTCAACCCCGATTGGAATTTGAACAGTGCCCTAATACGCGATGAAGATTTCAACGTGCTTGAGCAGTTCAATACCTATCTGAAAGACCACTCTTCCATACAACATCTTGCCGACATGCTTGGCAGCCTTCGTGAGGCAGAAATGGAAACTGTAGAAGAGTACTACGAACGCCAGCTTACCACATATAGCCTTGTGCGCAACCCTAACTATAAATCCGAAATTACCGGAATCACCCTTGGCGACTCGCTTCCACACGTGCTACCCCAAGACCTTAGCCTTCTTGGCGAATCCGAAACCGAGTGGAAGTTTTTAAAAAAATTTGCTGACCATCAGCTCCTGCAGTGGCAGTACGACGATAGCCTGCGCATCAAGGGCACCGAAGAAGTACTCGAGTCGCGCACGCTCACTCGCAAAAAGAAAAAGGGGCCCTTCATTGTATGCGTTGATACCAGCGGCAGCATGGAAGGCATACCTGAGAAAATTGCCAAAGTGCTCTGCTTTGCCATCATCCGTATGGCTGCCTCACATCAGCGCCCGGCCTACCTCATCAACTTTTCCACTGGCATCAAAACCATCGACCTCTACAATGTCTCAAATGAGCTTGGCGCTCTGGTCGAATTTCTCAAAATGAGCTTTCGCGGAGGCACTGACATTTCCCTTGCTCTCGACGAGGCCCTCCGACAGCTCGAAACCCATCAGTACAAAAACGCCGATGTGCTCGTCATTTCCGACTTCATCATGTACCGAATCTCTGAAGACATCATGCAACGTGTGGCACGCCAGCAGCTCCACTACGGCACTGCCTTTCACAGCCTCATCATCTCAAACGAGGCAAACGAGCGTGTCGTAGAGCGCTTCGACCACGTATGGCTCTACAACCCCGACGACAAAAACATCATACAGCGCATTTACAAAAGCACCCAACAGTTCGGTCATTAAAGCACAACCAGAGAATCTTTGCCTTCGAAAAATTAACGCAGCATCTTAATGGCCTTGCGCAGCGCTTCGATAAATAGGTTAATTTCTTCCTTGGTGTTGTAAAAAGCAAAGGAAGCGCGCACCGTACCCGGAATGTCGAAAAAGTCCATCACCGGTTGTGCACAGTGGTGACCTGTACGCACCGCTATGCCGTAGTTGTCGAGCAATGTACCCACATCATAGGGATGACACCCATCAGGAATAAAACTTATCAGCGAAGCCTTCTGTGGTGCTTGTCCATAGATGCGAATTCCACCCATTTCGTATAAGGCAGCTGTAGCATATTCAAGCAATTCCTGTTCATAGGACGCTATTTGGTCAAGTCCTATGCTCTTAAGATACTCAAGAGCCGCACCCAGTCCAATCGCCCCCGAAATATCAGGTGTACCCGCCTCAAACTTAAAGGGCAGCTCTGCCCAGGTACTTTTCTCAAATGTCACTGTTTTAATCATCTCTCCACCGCCCATATAGGGTGGCATAGCCATTAGCAGGTCTTCGCGGCCATAAAGCACACCGATACCGGTTGGCCCACACGCTTTATGACCTGAAAAGGTATAAAAGTCAGCCCCAATCGAACGCACATCCACAGCCATGTGCGGTATGCTTTGTGCCCCGTCAATCAGAATTACAGCCCCTGCTCTATGAGCCATTTCGGCCATTTGCTTCACGGGATTGATCGTGCCAAGCGCATTCGAAATGTGATTTACCGCCACCAGAGCTGTATTCCCCTCCATGAGTAGCCGGTCGTAAGCTTCTATATCGAGAACCCCATTGGAGTCCATAGGTATCACCCTCAGCTTCAAGCCATAGCGCTCTGCTGCCATTTGCCAGGGCACAATATTAGAATGATGCTCCATTGCCGAGATCAAAACCTGCCAGCCGTGAGGCACTAAGCTTAAAAAAGAGTTAGCCACCAAATTAATCGCCTCCGTAACACCCCGCACAAAAATGACTTCATGTGCATGTGCAGCGTTCAGATGCCTCGCTATAGTTAGGCGGGCATTTTCCATAGCCTCCGTAGCCAGCTGGCTTAAGGTGTGCACCCCACGGTGTACATTGCTATTGTAATTATTGTAATATTCTGTTATACAATTGATTACCTGTAAAGGCTTCTGGCTTGTAGCCGCATTGTCAAAATATACCAGAGGCCTACCATTCACCGTAGCCGACAGTATAGGGAAGTCCTTCCTGACATTTTCCACCGAAAAAGCAACCGTATCCATTACGCGTTTTTGTATCAAACAAAAGTACTGTTTAGAATGATTATAAACTTCCACAAAATCCTAAAACTTCGCCTCTCTTATTTTATGATTTTTTTTTTTTTATCTGGGCGTGCCCCAGGCGAAGGCAGAATATTCTGCCTTCGCCTGGGTCGGCGTGCTCCGGGGTACGCTTCGCTCCCGTGCTTCAGCTCCGCAGCGCTTCGCTTTCGCACCGCGCTAGCGCGCGCCCTGCGCATGCCTCACGCAGTAAAATTCAAATAAATTACAAATACATCCCTCCATACCAAAAGAGCTTTGATTTGCAGGCGACCAATACCTTTTAAACAAGCAAATTACAAAAATTTAAATCCTAGGTATTGGCCATGATAAAACCTTTTACTTCAAGAATACAAAATCTACCGATACCCAAAAGTTTTATTATCCAGCCCGACTACAACACCTCCACCGCCACAACGAGAAATTTCATTTTCTTAATCATGCCCACTTACATTCATCAAAACACGCACAAATCCCAGATTTATAGCCAAAAATTCCCGGATGTAGATTGCTAAAACTACCAGAAATAAGACCCTCGAAAAGATTTTTTCCCTCCTTAGTGTATTGGTATTTCTACCTTTGCCCATATGGAAGAATTCATCGTTTCAGCTCGAAAATACAGACCACAAGACTTCAGCTCCGTAGTTGGCCAGGAGCACATCACCCAAACCCTTTACCGCGCTATACGCAGCAATCAACTCGCCCATGCGCTGTTGTTCACCGGTCCCCGGGGCGTGGGCAAAACCACCTGCGCACGCATCGTAGCGCGAATGATCAATCAAACCTCTGACGACGACCCCACCGACTATAGCCTCAACATATTTGAGCTCGATGCCGCTTCGCACAACGGTGTGGACGACATCCGCCAGCTCAACGAACAAGTGCGCGTAGCCCCTCAAGTGGGCCGATACAAAGTGTATATCATCGACGAGGTGCACATGCTCTCTACAGGCGCCTTCAATGCCTTCCTCAAAACCCTGGAGGAGCCACCCGCTCACGTTAAATTTATCCTGGCCACCACCGAAAAGCACAAAATACTGCCTACCATCCTTTCGCGCTGCCAGGTGTATGACTTTAAGCGCATTAGCGTTGACGAAATCACGGCTCACCTGCGCAAAATCTGCGAAAAAGAAAACATCACTGCTGAGCCTATGGCCCTTCACGTCATCGCCCAAAAGGCTGACGGAGCCCTGCGCGATGCTCTCTCTATATTCGACAAGATGGTCACCTTCTCAGGCAAAAACCTCACCTACGCCGATGTAATTAAAAACCTGAACATTCTCGATTACGACTATTATTTCAAAATAGTAGATACCCTCCTGGCCGGAGACTCTTGGCAGCTGCTCCTTCTGTACAAGGAAATACTCGACAAAGGCCACGATGGTCAGATTTTTATCAACGGACTTGCCTCTCACCTGCGCGATTTGCTCGTCACCGGAAACGAGCGCACCAAACAACTGCTAGAGGTACCCGAAGATGTTCGTGGCCGCTACATAGCCCAGGCCAGACTAGTACAGCCCAACAGCATTTTTAAAGCCCTTAAAGTCCTGAACGACGCCGACTATCGCTATAAATCTACCTACAACCAGCGCTTGCTCGTTGAGCTTTCGCTGCTACAGTTGGTTGCACATTTCCGAAAAGAAACACCAAAAAAGTAGCCGGGTCTGGAGAGCAGTTAACGGCTCCAAAATCTTCAGACCCATCTGCACAGGAGCCTAAAGCCGAAGTAGCAGGCCCACTGTCTACTTCATCAAAGGCTGCTTTTTCCACCACCGCAGAAGAAAGCGGAAACACCACTGCTCCATCAGCCAGCTCTTTCCAAACCGCATCTCAGAAAAAGAGCCTCTTCTCCTTAAAAAAGGAAGTTTCTGAAGCCTTATCCCAAGCAATAAAAGAACCTGAACACCTACCCGAAGAGCCTTTTACGCTTGACACACTTCTCAGGCACTGGCAAAGTGTTATCGATTTAGTAGCGTCTAGGGGTAATCAGGTTCAGGCGAGTCTTATGATGCAGTGGAAACCCATCCGCGTCGTGCAATCCAAAGTCTATCTTCAGGCCCCATCGCTCACAGTAGAAAAAATGATCCGGGAGACGCTGGAACCTTTTCTGCCCGAGATTAAAAAATCTCTGCAAAATTTCGCTTTAGAACTCGTCTTCGAGATTGTGGAGATAAAAGACGATAGTGATGAAGAGAAGAAAATTCCTCAGCATATACGAAACTTTCAATACCTCACTGCCAAATATCCCGAAGTGGATAAGTTGAGAGAACTTTTTGGTCTCTACCCCACTGAGCTCTAAAAAAGTATCACGTCAATACCTTTGCACTGATGGAACGCAAAATCTTGATGGACCACACGCTGATGCAAATCACCTTGCAGAGGCTGTGCCGTCAGCTCATCGAAAATCACAACGACTTTTCTGAAAGTGTGCTGATCGGTCTTCAACCGCGCGGTACTGCCCTTGCCAGGCGTATCCATCAGCTACTCGAGGCCAATGGTGTACAAAATTGCCAGCTCGGTAGTCTTGACATCACTTTTTTTAGAGATGACTTTCGCATGCATCAAAAGCCCTTGAAGGCCAATCAAACGAAAATCGACTTTTTAGTGGAAGGCCAGCGAGTCGTGTTTATTGACGATGTACTCTACACCGGCCGAAGTGTTCGAGCAGCCCTCGATGCCATTCAATCGTTCGGCCGTCCCAGAGAAATTGAATTACTTGTCCTCATCGACCGCCGTTTCAGTCGTCAGCTGCCCATTCAGGCCGACTACATCGGTCGGTCGGTCGATGCTATAGCCTCAGAACGGGTACTCGTAGAGTGGAAAGAAGAAACGGGCAGTGATCAAGTAATAATCGTAAGACATTCATCATGAGCGCCTTAAGCCAACCTCATCTCTTGGGCATCAAATATTTACAGCCTTCTGATCTGCAGCTGATTTTCGAAACAGCTGATGAGTTTTACGAAGTCATCAATCGCCCGATCAAAAAAGTTCCATCACTTCGCGACAAAACCATAGCCAATATTTTTTTTGAGAACAGCACCCGCACCAAGCTTTCCTTTGAATTGGCAGAAAAGCGCCTGAGTGCCGACGTGATTAACTTCTCAGCATCAGGATCTTCGGTGGCTAAGGGTGAAACGCTCGTCGATACGGTAAACAACATCTTGGCAATGAAGGTCGATATGGTGGTAATGCGCCATCCTAACCCAGGGGCTGCCCACTTCTTAGCTTCACAAGTAAAAGCCACCATCATCAATGCCGGCGATGGTGCCCACGAGCATCCCACTCAGGCCCTGCTCGACGCTTACTCCATTCGCCAGAAATTCGGAAAAGACCTCAAAGGTCTTCGAGTAGCCATTATTGGCGATATTCTCCACTCCCGTGTAGCACTTAGTAACATCTTCTGCCTGCGCATGCTCGGTGCGGAAGTACAGCTCTGTGGGCCAGCCACATTGATGCCGCGATACATCGAGTCACTGGGCGTCACGGTGAGTTATGATCTCATGCAAACGCTCCAATGGTGCGACGTGGCAAACTTCCTTCGCGTACAGCACGAGCGCATGGACGTGAAGTACTTTCCCTCCATTCGCGAATATGTCATGCAATATGGCTTGAACAGCCAACTGCTCGATAGATTGAATAAACCAATCACCATCATGCACCCCGGACCCATAAACCGCGGGGTAGAGCTCACCAGCGAGGTAGCCGATAGCGCTCAATCCATCATCCTCCAGCAAGTAGAGAATGGAGTAGCCATTCGCATGGCCGTGCTCTATCTACTGGCCGGAAGTCGATAATTTCCGTAATTCCAATCACCGGGTCAGCTTTATCCATTGGCTACTTTTGCCCCTCGATTCACTTTTTAAATTTCAACGATGAAGAAGGAACTTCTCAATGCCTTTTTACTCAGTGCTTTTGGAGCTTTTGTCGCTTGGTTGATTGTCGATTTTACTCGCCTTGGTATGATTGCTACCGGCTTTTTTGTAGGACTGATACCTGCATTGATTTTTTCCACTAAAATTCAGTTTGTTACCGATACAAAAAGTTTAAAAACCGTCGAAAAAATCCTCTTTCCGATCGTTGTGGCTCTTATCGGATTTGAAGTAAAAATCCGCTCCATCACAGGTGCACCCATTTCTATTTGGATTTTTCTGCTTATAATGGTATCGCTTGTAGTTCTATTTGCATGGCTCATCTCACGTCGCGAACCCATCGGCGGATTTCTCGGAATAGGCACAGCTATATGTGGCAACTCAGCTGTTGCGGCCTTGGGCTCTTTCTGCCCCAATCGGGTGAAAGAGGCAGGTATAGCCATAGGAGTCATTAATATCCTAAGTATCGCTGCTATTTTGGTACTGCCTTTCTTGGCGAATCTATTTAACCTCAATGAGGCTCAAAGTGGCTTTCTGGCTGGTGCGGGTGTACAAGCTATGGCACTGGCGCTCGCCACCGGTAAAATTATGGGTCCCGATGCAGAAATGTGGGCTTCTATCACCAAGATTACACGAGTAGCTCTGCTCTCACCTGCTCTGTTGCTCACTTTTCAGCTGATGAAAAAGGACAAAACAGGCAAGGGAAAGCTCCAAATTCCTTTTTACATCTACATTTTCCTCGGTGCACTGCTGTTGTCTAACTTAGGAATTATACCTGCAGAGATTTTAAAAACCATTAAAATCGTAAATGAGTGGATTTTTGCAGCAGTAATGGTGGCCGTAGGTCTTCAACTCACGCGTCAGTCAATGGCTACCAGCGGCCGCAATGCCATTTTTTACGGTGTGGCTATATGGTTCTTTCAAATTGCCCTGATTCTTGTATTTTTAAAAGTCTTTGGCGTTTTCTCGAGCTAATCTCAAGAAATCAGGCGCTGAAGAACTTTTTTTATGAAATACTATCGAGCAGCTTCATAAGCTGATCGTGATGATTGCGAGCCGCTGTGTATCCTGCATCGAAGAGTTCTTGATGTTTATCAAAATCAAAAATGCCGAAGTTGTACGTCTCTTGAATGTCGATGCCTAAATCGCATTGCAGAAATCTCGATTCTGTATTTGACCAAAGTGCAAGGTCGAAGATGCGCTTGGTGATGGAAAACATGCTTTCGAATTGTGCTTGATGGCCATGCACATTGATATTGATTCCAATAATCTTTAAGTCCAGTTCCTTAAGTGGCTCGATGGGCAGATTGTTAAGCAAACCGCCATCCACATAGGTATGTCCATTGATCACCACCGGATGAAATACTACGGGTATTGACGATGAAGCCACCACAGCATCGGCCACACTGCCGGTTGAAAATATCTCCCAACGGCCGGTACTCAAATTTGTTACACAGGCATAAAAGGGAATTTTCAGTTGGCGAAAATCGTCGTGCGGGATGCTCTCGTTAAGAATTTGACGCAAATAACTCAAGTCCGATAGTCCAAACTTTAAATTTTTGAAATTAAAGACTTTAAAAACTGAGTTGACCTTTACGCGCTCGAGAATTTCTGTGGGCGATAATCCCTCGGCATAGAGGGCACCAGCAATCGCTCCGGCACTGGTGCCTGATACAGCCGCCGGTCTGATGCCAATTTCTTCCAAATATTCCAACACGCCTGCATGAGCTATTCCTCTGGCACCACCCCCACTAAAGGCAATGCCTATAGGTAATCTATTTTCGAGATTCATTTATGTTTTTGAAAATAAGTAAGTCCTTTTTACCCTGTAAAAGAGGTTTTTGCGAAGCTCTGTAAAACTCTTGTGCCACCTCATTCACACTCCTCTCACCACAGCAGAGTCTATCGTATATCTGGCCTATGGTAATCTCAGAACTCTCTATGGCCGAAAGTTCCTTAACAAAGCGATGTAAAAAAAGGCTCAGTAGTGTACGCGGATGTACAAGCGCCGTCTGCCCTGGAATAGTAGAAATCAGAATGGCAACTTCATCGTCTGAAGACTTTACCAGATTCGGGATTGAAATATTGTCGCTGTTTAAGAATGAAACGTCCAACAAAATAATGATCTTTTTATACCCCAGCGATCGGGCAGATTGAATGATCTCATCAACCGCCACACCAGTGAGGGGCACATAAGATGGATGCCCATCCACAGGCATAAAGTATAGTCGATTTTCGGTAGTATCAATATGTGCTAAACCATTAATGTAAATGAGTAAAAATCCGCCTGAGGCTGAAGTTGTTTTGGCGAGCTGTCCGATCCACTTCTGTGGCTTGCCGAAGATTCGCTGAATATCTGCTTTTGTGGCATTTTGCTCAGTTAGCATGTTTTCGGGAGTAATGCCTAAGCTCTGTGTAGCCAGTTGGCGCATTACCGACACATTGCTGAGTACCATACCTGTAGCAGGCAGGTGTTTGTACTGTGAGTTTTCAATGAATACTGCTTTTACATCAGAATAAGGTGCCCTACCGATTGGCAATTGAAATTCGTCTTCCTTGGTGTAAAAATCGTACATCGATTTGGCAAAGAATTCAGCAACTACTTCGCGCCGGAGTTGTGGTATGTTTAAAATTGTTTTCTCCCAGAGTTTTGAACCTCTGTGGATCCGCTTCATTCGCTCTTCGTAGGTAAATTGAGTCTGAAGAGCAGTGTTAAAAATTGAAATCTCCTCTACCTCTAAAGCATCTCTGCGATATACGAGTTTAATTGAACTTAAAGTAGTAGAGTTTGCCTCCTCCTTAAAGCTGGCAACCATCGATCGACTTACGCGTACGGGAAACTGGCCAAAGCTTTCCAATTCAATTAAGAACAACTGATTTTCAGCGTCGTATTCGATCAATTTAATTTTGGCAAACAGCAGTCGATCGCGCATCCACTGAGCATAAGCATCTACAGCCTGTCGCAGCCAATTGTTTCGCTGGGCATCAAACCGTTGTAAACGGGTTTTGTACTGTTCTTCCGTTTCTACCTCCTGTCGCTGTAAAAACTTAGATGCACTGTTTTTCAAATGCGTGGCAACGAATGAATTGATATCCGGAAGGTTGACTGAATAGTGATATTCATTGGTATAAACAGGTGTAAGGTGCTTTTTTTCAATAAAGTAGCTACTACCGGAGATTAATACTTCCGAAAAATTTTCGTTCTGAAGCTCACCTTCAATGAAAAAAATGCCTGGTTCGACCACATGGATGGGAAGGTCAGACGCATTCGGTTGGGCATACACTGCTGCATCTTGGGTAGTGTAGAGCACGCGCTTGGTGTAAAAACGCAAGGGCAGTTCTGCTACTGAGGAACCGTAATAAAATCTCAAAGTATCGAAAGGCAACAAATTGTATGAGGGATATGTGTTAAACAAGGCAAACACATTGCTCCGAAATACCCCTGACGAGTCAAATCGAGCTTGAATTTTTGGACCGTTGTTGAGCTGAAGAGTAAATACTGCATTACGAGCCGGAGTGCTATCAGCCGAATAGTAGAATTCGCTCGACAAACGATAGTAATAAGTCGTGTCTATATAAAGTCCGCCAAGACCAGCGCCAAAGGTAAGAGCCGAACCAGCAAGCAAATAGTAGGGAAATGGATTGTTCTGTGCAGCCTCTTGGCTTATCATAGTCAGGCCGGCTGTGATACCTGCTGCTCCCAGCATCATAGCACCCAGTTTGTAGCGATTGTTTCCCTTTACTCGTGTTACTTTTTGAACATACTCATTGTTTCTATAGCGGTAAGGCTTTTCGATCGTTCCATTAATTTCAACATATCCATCAGATCGCACTATCACAGGGCTCGGGTAGAGATTGCCCACCGTGTCGATCATTTCAATGGTGCTGAGTTCTTTGTTTTGTCTTAATACCCGCTCAGTTACCTGGCAACCGCTTATCAGCACAAAACTGACCCCCAGAAGTATCATTCTTAGCAAAATTGCCATAAGACAGTTCCTTATAAAGAAAGTGCTACAAAGTTTGCTTCCAGAAGCTAAACTTTGTAGCACATGGGTATAATAAAAGATGGTTTTAAAGGGTGATTAATAAAGTGATAGTTGGAACAACTTAACTTTTAACACGTTTTATCGAGCAGCCAATGGCTCTTGACTCCGCTACTTTAATGGCTGATCCACTTGCAATTGCCTCAATCACATCCATTAAGTAAAACCTGGTAGGTTCAGAACCAGAACGGCTGTTTTCATATTTATCGTTTATTGACCCCTTAAAGACGAGCTTCCAATCCTTGTCGAAGACAAATACGTGAGGGGTGGTCTGAGCACCAAAGGCATCGGCCAAACGATGGTTTTCATCTACCAAATAGGGCATTTTGTAATTGTTTTTCCGAGCATGTTCCTTCATGGCTTCAAACGAATCTTCTTTTTTCCGAAAGGCCTCGTTGCTGTTGATCAATACAAAACCAAGGCCGGCCTCCCGAGCACGTTCATATAGCGGATTGTACTGATCTTGCCAGCCGAGCACAAATGGGCAGGTGTTGCAGCTAAATACGACGATAAGTCCCTTTTTACCTTGTAAACTCTTGAGGTCGTGGTATTTACCATCTACGTTTTTCATTTTTACGTCGATGAGAGGAGCTACATCGCCGATGGAAAGTTGTTCTTTGTTTTGGGAAAGAGCATAAAACACACCCAAAAGTGTAAAAGCCGCAGTCAGAATTTGTTTCTTCATAGTTAGAAAATATTTTCTCAAAAATACCTTATTTCACCTATTTCAGTTCATACATGCCACTTTTATATTTAGGAGTATAATATTTTTTGTTTTAAACTACAAGTTTTCCTTGAAAATATTTTAGAAACGATGGACTTCCACAAAGAATTTGCTCGATTTATTGACAAAAGCATTATTTTGGCTTTAAAACTTTATTAACATTGCAAAAAATCCCCAGTGACAGATGAAATGGATTCAAAGCCTAAAACCATGGGCTGAAATATGGCTGTGTGACCGATTTACTTCCGAATTTACTCAACACGTACTTGGCAATTATCTCTCAGAGTGTCGATGGTTTGGAAGTAAAAATGCAGCAGTGAAGCGCCTAGTACCGCGAGGTGATTTGCGCTGGAACTTTTCAGACAGCCGTTTCTCATACCTTATGATGATCGATGTGGTACATTATACAGCACATACCGATACATATTTTTTGCCCATAGTCTTTCGGGCCGATATCGATGATGACCTACCCCAAAAATCTGTGCTTTGTGGCCTCGAACTACCCGAAACCAAAGGCTACATCATCGATGCCCTTTACGATGCTGACTTCCGGGAAGCGTTGTTTTTGCACATCTTAAAAGAAAAAGACCCTCCTATCGGAAATGGTCATTTGCGCTTTGAAAAAGGAAAAAAATTGCAAGCACCAGAAGCAATTGAATCACGATTGCTTAACGCCGAGCAGAGCAATACAACCATCGTGTACAACGACATGTATTATCTCAAAATTTACAGAAAACTCTTTCGCGATACAAATCCCGACTTAGAAATCACCCGATATCTTAGTGAAGAATCGTCCTTTACAAACTCACCCATCTATGCAGGTTCAATCACCTGGAAACGCGAAGGTTACTTCGACGTTTCACTCGGACTAATGCAGCAAAAGGTCGAAAATCAAGGCGATGCCTGGAACTATTTCCTTCAGAAAAACCTGCAAACCTTTCTCACCGTAAAAGAAATGAGCATCGGCCTCGACGACCTGCCAAAAGTACCGCTCTACAAAAGCGAAAAGCCTGAAGACATTCCTCAGATTTTTCACCAAATTACTCCTCCTGGCTTTTTTGGCGACATTGCTTTGCTTGCTCGACGAACTGTAGAGCTGCACATCGCCCTTTTTCGCGAAAAGACCAACCGAAACTTCTCTCCCTCTCAATTTAATCAAGACTACCAGGTGTGGTTGCTCAACAGATTGCTCTACCAGCTCGACAATAGACTTAACCTACTGGAAATGAACATCGATCGACTACCCGAACAAGGTAAGGTGTGGGCTGTTGAAGTAATGCGCAATGCCGAACACATTCGCAATCGCATCCTGAATTTTGACTATCACACCCTCAACAGCATGCGTATCCGCATACATGGCGACTACCACCTCGGTCAGGTACTCGTGAGTGGAGTGGATTTTTTCATACTCGACTTCGAAGGTGAGCCTGAAAGCACCATTCGCGACCGCAAAGTGAAACAGCCACCAATTAAAGATGTAGCCGGCATGTTTCGCTCTTTTCACTACAGTCTCTTTGCCACCATATTTAATCACCCTGAAATTGGTCTTCCACAAGAGTTTCTCTTCGAAGTGGCAGGTCGCCTTTATCGAGCTATAGCGTCTGTTTTTCTGCACTTCTACACCTGGCAGGCTTTTGAAAACAACCTCGACATAGGCTATCGACCTGAGGTTGATTTTCTATTGCGCTACCACATTTTCGAAAAAGCCATCTACGAACTCGGCTATGAGCTTAACTCCCGGCCTGAGTGGGTTGTAATTCCACTTAAGGGCATTATGCAGATTCTTAACAATGAATAATAAAACGTCCACAAAGACTCATTACAATCACCAGATTGATTTGAATCTGGTTGCAGCCATGCCTTGGAGCCTTATTAACATATTCAACTTTTTTTACAAAAGATTAAATGGATTTTCAAAGTCGAATTTGGATTCCGAGAATTTTCTGACTTCTTTTTACATCCTTATTCAGTGTGAAATCAAAAAACGCAATTTTTACACACCCTCATCAATGCTAACAAGAACACTCCAGTTCCGATATAAAATGCAGTGTATCCAAAAGAAAAATTTTAGTTGATCTTAATAATTTTCTTACAAAATACTCTACCGTCTTTTGTCAGTACTTCCATTGTATATACTCCACCAAGTAGATGGTTGAGGTCCAAATGATCGCCTGGATTCCAGAATTCAGAAACTTTTCTGCCGGAAAGATCATAAATAGTGACTTGTGATGCAGGCACGTCTGATATGAGCCTCAGTTCTGAGTAAAACGGATTGGGATATGCCTTTACAGAAAATTCTTCATTTTCGTTCAGATTTACCAGTCCGGAGATTGGTCTTCGATATATGCCTGTACCAGGATCATTAAATGAGACGAATATGTAGCCATTGTGCTCCAATAGCCCGGTTACAAATTTATTTGCAGGAAGGTTTGCTGTAATGTTTGTCCAGGTGGCACCTTCATTAGAAGTCACAAAAATACTGTCATTGATGTTCAGGCTTTGCTGGGTACGGGCCACGTAATAAATCCTGGTGCCAACCCTTACTACTCTTTGCAGCGTCTTAACAATACCACTTGCGAGTGAACTTTGTAAAAATGCTGGGATGGAAGTCGTAGTCCATGACGAACCTTCATTGGTGCTTTTGAAATATTGATTTCCGACAATCGCATAGCAATACAATTCACCATTCAGAACCCAGACGATCGAACCTTGCAGATTTGATGGAAGTCCGGTATTGGAAGGCTGCCAGGAATTACCTGCATTGGTTGATACAAAAATTCCTGATCCTTCAGTAAGTGCAATCAGCTTGTTGTTTATTGTAGCCATCGATGCAATATTCGAATTGGTCAATCCACTGTTGGCTGCTGTCCAGGTCAACCCTCCATCAGAAGATTTAAATACACCCTTGCTGTTTGTATAGGCAAACAAATCATTACCCATAATCAGAAACCCGCGGACATTCGTATAATCAGGACCCGTAGCGACTTCTGTCCATGTAGCTCCGTTATCAGTAGTGTAATGTATTCGGGAAGGCCCGTTAAAACCGACAAAAAACTTTCCATTGTGAAATATACTACTTACTCCTGTACTGGTGGCAAAGCCTCCCGTGTTTGGAATTGCACTCCAGGAGTCTCCGTTTGTATTGCTTCTAAAGTATCCACCAGCTCTTGTGAAGATGTGGCTTCCGGAAGACCCAAGAAGAAATGCACCTGCTGATTGAATGTTCAGCCCATTGTTTACCGCTGTCCATTGAGAATATACAGCGTTATCACCTAAATAAAGCACGATTATAAGTGCCAGTAATAACGAATTAGCATTCAATTGTTCAGATACACTGGTTTTCATGACTCTTAGGTTTAATATTAATTTTTAGTGGATTATTTAATTAAGAAATCTGAACATCGGGTTTTTTCAGTATGATAGCTATTAAAGAACCAGAGTTTTTTACCAGCACCCATAACAGGTTTCTCAGGCACTTGCTTCTTATAAGACCTGAGTTCCCAGCCCGCCAATTTTTGTGAGTAATTTGAATAGGCAATGATCATGTATTGTAATATTTGTAGATTCTCTTAACAGTTATAATAAAACGATCAGAATCCGGACATGGACATTTATAGTTGCATAATTCAACTTCTTGATCGGACAGAAGTATCCAACTTTTAAAAAAAGAAAAAATGAAAACTTCCGAAATTGTACTTTTATGATAGTTGGGTTTCATTGCTTTAGCCCGAACTGAGTTTACTGATTTCAAAATTTTTATAAGAAAAACTTATTTACAATACGTTATATATCGTATGTGAACAGATGTCCGGGTGCCGAAGTATGTTTTGTCTCGCGAAAGAGTTTTTTTAAACAAAAAAGCCGTCTCATTACTTGAGACGGCAGATTTTTGGCGAATCTAAATCTGGATATTATCCCACCAGCTCTTTTACTTTATCTGCAGCTTCCTGAAGAGCAATGACTGAGTGTACTTTCAAGCCGCTGGCATCGAGTATCTGTTTTGCTTCTTCGGCGTTAGTGCCTTGCAGGCGCACTATAATGGGTACCGGTATTTCACCTACATTTCGATAGGCATCCACAATACCCTGAGCTACGCGGTCGCAGCGTACTATGCCGCCGAAAATATTGATTAAAATTGCTTTTACATTTGGATCTTTCAGAATTATGCGAAAGGCTTTTTCAACTCTGGTTGCATCTGCTGTGCCGCCTACGTCAAGGAAGTTGGCCGGATTTCCGCCTGAGAGCTTAATGATATCCATTGTAGCCATAGCAAGTCCGGCGCCATTTACCATACAGCCCACATTGCCATCGAGCTTTACAAAGTTCAGGTTAGCTTCGCGCGCTTCTACTTCTGTGGGGTCTTCTTCGCGAATGTCGCGCATGGCAGCGTACTCCGGATGGCGAAAGAGTCCATTGTCGTCGAGTACTACTTTGGCATCTACGGCAATTATGCGGTCGTCTGAAGTTTTCAGTACAGGATTTATCTCAAACAAACTAGCGTCAATGCTGATAAATGCCTTGTAAAGCGCGTGTACAAACTTCACCATCTCTTTGTAGGCCTGCCCTTCCATTCCAAGATTAAAGGCTATACGGCGCGCTTGGAAATCTAAGAGACCAGTAGCCGGGTCAATGATTTCTGTAAAAATCTGATCGGGGTGCTTCTCAGCTACCTCTTCGATATCCATGCCTCCCTGTGGCGAGTAGAGAATCATGTATTTGCCTACTTGACGGTTAAGCAGCACGCTCATGTAAATTTCTTTGGTAGGATTCGGACCAGGATAGTATACGTCTTCAGCAATAAGCACCTGATGTACCTTTTTTCCCTCTTTTGGAGTTTGAGGGGTTACAAGGTTCATCCCAATAATTTGTGAAGCTTTTTCTCTGACTTCATCGAGTGATTTTGCAAGCTTCACTCCACCACCCTTTCCGCGGCCACCGGCATGTATTTGAGCTTTTACTACCCACCACTTGGTGCCGGTCTGTTCGGTGAGTTTTTTTGCTGCTTCTACCGCCTCTTCGGGTGTAGTAGCCACAATACCCTTCTGAACCCCTACGCCAAAAGAGCTTAAAATTTCTTTGCCTTGATATTCGTGTAAGTTCATTTGCTTCTGAATTTGTGCCCAAAGGTAATGGCCTAAAAGAAGTTATCGAGGATAATGTATCTGTTTTAAAAGAGCATTCAACATCAAAATCGATTTCTTTTAGGAATTTTACTATTTGTGATTAGTACAATTTTAAACAAAAATCTTATGAATACACTGAAAGTTATCTAGGTAGCCTTAATCTTTATGATGGCCTCTGTGAATTCCTTTGCCCAAAACAAAAAAAAAAAAAAAACGAATTCAATGGAAACCCTCAGCTTAGCCAAGGTTAGAAAGCAAATCAATCCTTTCTAATCGTTAAGCAATAAACGATGAGGAATCTCGGGCATAGTTGCTTTTTTCAAAGCATTCAAAAACACTTTGCAAAAAACTATAAGTAACCCGATGAGGCTAAAAAAGAAAAAATTCAAGGTTAAATTTCTGTTTCATTTGTGATTGCTGAAGATGGTACAATAAGAGATATTGATGTAGCAAAACCGGTTTATCCGCTGTTAGACAAGGCTGGTATTGCAAGTATTGCCAGCATTAATGAACTAGATCCTCGGAATAAACCTGCCACTCAAAAAGGAAAACCTGTAAGCGTAAAATATACAATTCCAATTTAGGCTTCTTAGAATGACTATATTTTTGAAACCCGTCGAATAAAAAAGCCGGACGATTTGTCCGGCTTTTCTTGTTCATCTCTGCTTTTTGATTTATTGAATGTTGTTCAAATTGCGATACCCTGGTTTGTTTTCGTACCAGTCAGTACGCTGCACACCAAGAGTATTCACCCACGTATTAAAGTACAGATAGGCATCCCAAATCTTTACCTTCTCTTTTGGAGCTTTATAATCGTGACTAATTAAAATAGCCCATGGATATCCTTCTTTATTTCTGTAAGTTACAGATCGATCTGAATTTGTTACGTCATCTCCTGTGCCGAGCAATGCTGTATTGGCTAAGGCAGTTGGTTGCTTGCCAAGCAAATGAATCTCTCTGCCGCGATTTCCGTCAACGAAGGCGAAGTAATTCAGTCCTTGTTGGTTCATTGGCTGCAGACTCTGCGGGCTATTGTATTTAATATTGATAAATATTGTGTCTCTTAATTGCTTAAAGGCATTGTCAAAAACGATCACTGTAGGTGCATTTTGACTGGTTTCCAAACCCTTGGCATTTGTTGTAATGATGTTTTCAGTAAGCCTTATTCCGGATACGCTCTGAACCGCTGATTCGGCATAAGGTAGCTGAAAACCAAAGCCATTGCGATAAGAGGCTCCTGTATGGTCTACCACAAATTTGTAATCTGACTCTACAAGCTGGTTCTGAGCGTTTAAAACATTTTTGAGGTTCAGTTTTACGATCAAATCATTGAAGTCGTAGTCGCCCATGTACGGCCATAGGTCTTCGAAAGCGACTGAAGAATAGCTGTCTTTGAAGGGTTGATATTGATTAAAAGCTTTAGTAGCATCATTTGGGTATTCGTCAAGAATGTCGGGTATTCCATCCGCATCGGAATCAGCGGGTGCAGGGCCTGGCACAGGAACATTGGCCTGGCTGATGGCTGTCACAGGATTGGATGAGACGTAAAAAATAGCATCGTTAAAATCATTGTCACACGTAGCACCATCTCTTCGCAAATCCTCGAAACCAATTACAAATCTCTGGAATTGAGAAAAGTTTAACATAACCATATGTGGTTTAAGAGATGGATTTGGCTCAGGATTAAAGGCAGGCTTTGAGAAGAAGTTGGTGTTTGATGGTGTAATGGTCGACGGTCTTGATGAGTTGCCTTGAGAGAATGCGTTTTGAATTAAGACCCATCCAATAGATTTTCCGGCTGGGAATCTTCCCAATTTAACCTTCATGCCAGGCAGTAATTCTCCTCCACTACCGTTAAGCGAATAATTGGGGAAGATTATATGTATTGTGTCAATTTGAGACAAAGATGTCGGCGGATTGGATGTATTGTACACATAATAACCCAAAACATTTCTGTAACCGGCACCCTCATGCACTACAGTAACATACACATCAGCTAATTCGGTAATTTGCACGTCGGTTTGATTTCCAGACTGAATGTAGTGCGGATTAAATTGTGGAACAGGTCTTTGCTCGGGCAGGGCATTGTTTACGGCTTGTAAGAAAGCTGAACTAAGCTGATCCCTGTTAGGCTCTAGATAGTTAGGCAAACCTTGAAGATTAAATCCTCCCATAAATTTGTATACGATGCCATTGTGCACAATGGGAGCAGGAGTGTTTTTATATGTAAAGGAGGGTGTTGATTTATTTACCGCAAAAAAGTTGTAGGTGATGCTTTTATTGATAATGGGAATTTCAATGTCACTTGGTAAACCAATAAAGTAGGATTTTAAAAAGACTGTATTAAGAGAAGAAGGCAGAATGATGGAAGAGATGTATTTGCCATCGTTGTCAAGTCTGATGGTTTGAAGCAGTGAACCGCCGGAATCGGGATCAGCAGTAAAGAGTTTTACGATTGCCCCTTTGTATTCAGGCGTTGCAATAAGTGAAATACTTCCTGGAATGGTTGTTTCAAAATTAAAATTGCTCGCCGGATTTGGCGCTGGCTCATCCACGTTCTTTTTACACGCAGCGAATGCAGCAAGTACAAATATGGCAGAGATGAATCTTGTTTTCATTATTTCTTTGAATTTACTTTTTTACATGAAAATACGTGCCAGTTTTCTATAGTATTGATTTTCAGTATTTTGAATTTCGCAAAATTTCCATTATTTGGAATTTGTACCATTTTAAGATTTTTTCTCAAAAATCACCTTTTTTTCTTTTTCTTATCAAATTTCAACACTGCAAGCGGAAATTTTTATGAGATTTGTTTGTTATCAGATGAATTTTGGTTGAAACAAAGCAGAATGTGGTTGAAAGTAATAATTTAACGAAAAGTGCAATAATCGAATGGGAGTAAAAGGTTTATTACTTAAGACTTGTCTTAAAAATGGATCTAGATGAATTAAATCATCTTCAAAAATGGGTAGAACAATTAAACCAACGGCAGCAAAAGCGTAAACTAAAATGACGCGTAGAAGTACTCGGCTATTCCGTTTTTGTCAACTATAATCAGCAGATTGTATCCGTCTATTGAAACTTTTACACCATTTCTGGTAGTTGTAAGGTTTGGCAACTCAAAAAGGTAAAAACCTATAATGTTGTATGAATTTGGTTCAACCTCAAATTCAATTCCTTCGATACCATCTTCTGTTATGTACTTACTTCTACTCACTGAAAAATACAATCTGTAATTTGGCTCAGCCGGATTTATTAACGTAATTTGATTACCGGAACTTATCGAAAAAATTGCTCCTCTATCTCTATTCTGCGAATAATAATTTCGGGACATAGTGATTCGTACTTTATCAGGCTGATTAGTAGCAAATGCTTTTTGCAGCGAGAGTACACTTGAAAACAGCAGTATTAAACCGAAAAAGCTTGAATTTTTCATAAATTAAATTTATGATTGCGAAGTTGGCAATTCGAAGATTCATCCATACTACTACATCTGAATGAAAAAAAAAGCCGCTCTACTGAAGGAGCGGCTTTTTATACTTAAAAAAGATAGATTAAATATTTCCTTTTACATCCAGGGTAAGCAAAAAGTTGTCGTCGATCAACTGATCTTTAAGTACTCCCTTGATGCCTGATGAACGGAACATTACGTTGAATTGGGTACGGTTTACACCAAACTCTGGTGCACTGAGGCTTACACCGTTTTCATTAACAGTGACAGTAGCGGGGAAGGTAATGTTTTTTGTAATGCCGCGAATGGTAAGGTTTCCACTGATGAGGTGAGTTGTTCCCTTCTCGGCATTGGCTTCTTCAGCCACATTAGTGATTTCAAATACAGCGGTGGGGAAGGAATCAACGGCAAAGAAGTCGTTGCTCTTCAGGTGATTTACGAGTTTAGCGTTGTACACAGAGTCTTCCAGATCCTTGCATACAATGGAGTTCATGTCGATTACGAAACGACCACCCACCAGCTTGCCGTCTTGCAACTGAAATACACCTTCCTGAATGTTGATTGTACCAATGTGAAAATCTCCAGAATAGGTTTTAAAGCCCTTCCAGTTCACAGTGCTACCCGCTACATCTACATAAGCCTGTGTGGCTGATAGGTAAGCTGGAACTTCTTGTGCTTCAGTAGTTTCTACAGCTTCTGTGTTGCTACCACCACAAGACCAAAGTAAAGTGGCAATTAGAGCTAGTGACGCGAGATTGTGGATTTTCATACGCTTTGTTGGTTTTAATTATGCAGAACAAAAGTAGTTTATTTTTTGAACACAATAATATGTACCTACATTTAATACATTAAATTTAAGTTAAATGAGGATAAAAGAAAATGAATGTAAAGGGCTAAATAACAAAAATATCGAATACTTTACAACCTTATAATTTTGTAGTTTTATTCTTTACTTTTCAAAATAAAATATTCAATAGCTAAAACGTACGACATTAAACCGAATCCAAAAATCACCCCTACACAATTTGGAGAAATGTATGACGTGTGTCTGAAGGATTCCCGTGCAGCGATGTTTGAAATATGCACCTCTACCACGGGCTTAGCCATTGCTTTTACGGCATCGCCTATGGCTACAGAGGTGTGTGTGTATCCACCAGCATTAAGTATGATTCCATCTGCCCACAGATCAGCCTCCTGGAGTTTTAAAATGATTTCTCCCTCAATATTGCTTTGCCAATCGTATAGTTCGATCGACTTCTGAGCGTATTTCAATCGCAATTGCTTTACAAAGTCTTCCCAGCTTTGACTTCCGTAGATGGATGTTTCCCTTTTGCCGAGTAAGTTGAGATTCGGCCCGTTGAGGATTAAAATTTTCATAGAAATTTTATAATAATAAGATGTTTTTCACTACTGTTTCATCTTGTCCAATTTCCTCGTTGATGGCTTTGAGCAATTTTTCTTTGTGCATCCAGAGTTCTTCGCGAAGTACCGAAGAATTGAGGTGTATGGTAAGCGTTTGTCGCTCATAGGTGATGTTTAGGGTATGATTTTGTGCTACTGGCCCTAAGATGCGGTACCATGCATCTTTTGCAGCCACTTCCATCATCTTTTCACTCCAACCGTATTTCTTTTTCAGTAGTTGAAGTACTTCGGCCAGGCTGTGTTCGTTTTTGCGTTTCATTTGACGTGAATTTTTTGGTCAGAGTGAATGTGAAAGAAACGGGCATTGCCATGAAACTGGCTGGCTATCTGTACACTCCGCTCCGGATCGGTATCTGAAAGGAAAATTTGTCCGAAGTTCATATCGCGTACCAGACGTATCACGTTAGCAGTTCGATTTCGGTCGAGCTTGTCAAAAATATCGTCGAAAAGCAGAATGGGTGGCATTCCAGTCTTTTCCTGAAGCACAGCATACATAGCAAGCTTAAGGGCGATCAGATAAGACTTTTGCTGTCCTTGGCTTCCAAATCTTTTCAACTTATATCCGTTGATGCGCATATCGATATCATCTTTGTGAATGCCACGAGAGGTGTAGAGTACTTCCATATCACGTGCGATAGCCTCGCGAAGCACAGTAGCAAGACTGCCCTGCGCCAAGTCGCTCTGATAGGCTACAGAAATATCTTCAGTAAAACCGGCTATTTCAGAATAAAACTTTGAGAGCCATTTAGCGGTTTTCTCCCAAAACTGTCTGCGCACAGTGTAGATGTATTCAGCCAGTGGCTCCATTTGTTCGTTGTATAACTCGAGCATCTCGGAGCTACACTTCCGCTGTGGTACTGTTTCTTTTAGGTAGGTGTTACGCTGTTGAAGCAATCGGTTGTAGCGCATTAGATGATGCAGATAAAGCGTATCTGCTAATGATAAAATCAGATCCGTCACTTTTCGGCGCTCTTCACTGCCCTCGTAAATCAGATTGGTATCCATCGGCGAAATCACCACTACCGGAAGCAGCCCGATGTGATCTGATAACTTTTGATATTCTACGTCATTGCGCCTGAGGAGCTTTTTGTCGTTTTTGCGAAGTGAAAGCAAAATTTCTTCTTCCTGCCCTGATCTTTCAAAAAGCCCTTTCACCATAAAAAATTCAGCTCCATGCCTGATAGCATGAGCATCGGTATTGGTTAAAAAAGATTTAGTGGTACACAAATAATGAATAGCATCGAGCAAGTTGGTCTTCCCTACTCCATTGGCTCCCAGAAAACAATTGATCGAAGGAGAAAAGTTCAATGATACTTCTTCCCAATTTTTGAAATTCAGTACATTAAGTGAAAGTAATAGCAGCTGGCTCACATGCGCAAAGCTAAGGGTCTACAGAGTAGTGTACTTTTGTTTGACTCAATTAAACTTAAAACTGTGAAACTACTACTGCTCGACAATTACGATTCATTTACTTACAATCTTTGGAATTATTTGAAGATGTGTAATGTCGATGTAGAAGTGGTATACAACGATCAGGTAGACGTGGGTAAAGTCAGGCATTACGGAGGCATTGTTCTTTCACCCGGGCCGGGCATTCCCTCAGAAGCAGGAGCACTTATGGAGGTGATTTTAAAATGGGCAGGCAAAAGGCCAATTCTGGGTATTTGTTTAGGTCATCAAGCCATAGCTGAGGCTTTTGGAGGTCGATTGCGAAGACTTTCTATGCCCTATCACGGAGTAGCTCACAAAATTTTCTTTAAAAACATTCCAATTTTTAAAGGTATCGAAATGCCTACAGAAGTCGGATTATACCATTCCTGGGCAGTAGACAGTGTCCCGTCAACTATAGAGATAGTAGCAGAAAATTCAGAAAACATACCTATGGCCATCTATTCCGAACGTTTACATTTGACCGGACTACAATTTCACCCGGAGAGCATAATGACTACTGACGGTCTAAAAATGATAAAAAACTGGATTAATTCACTATGAAGATCAAAGAATTCAGACCGACCATTTTTTTCCTTCTGCGATTTGGTGTTTTTTACGCAGTTTCTAGTGTTTTATATGGATTTTTTATTAAAAAGTACCACCCATTAGCTGATCCTCTGACGGAGTGGACTGCCAACCACACCTATGGAATTATGAAATTTCTGGGCTTTGATGTTAAGAAATTTCCAACAGAGGGATATCCGAGCATTGATATTTTTTGGAAAGATCAATACGCCATATCGGTTTTCGAAGGGTGCAACGGATTTATTCTTGCAGTTCTTTTTCTAGTATTTATTGTAGCTTTTCAAGGGAGCTGGCGCAAGATGCTATGGTTTATACCGTTGGGATTTTTGATCATTTATGTATTGAATCAAATTCGACTCATCTTGCTTGCTATCATAGCGGTAAACTATGCCCGTCACATGCACTTTTTCCACAAATACTTTTTTACGGGAATTATTTACGGTGTGATTTTGTTTTTATGGTTTTGGTGGGCTCGGTTAAACAGAACGGAAAGCCCAAAAATCGAGAAGGTTTCAGCCGACTGAATTGAATTTATTCATAGTAGCATGTGCGCCTGCCAGCACAAAGGATTCAACACAATCGGCAGCACGATCGAGCAAAGCAGGTAATTTCAAGGTTTGATCGTCATTGAACCGACCAAGTACGTATTCTACTTGTTTTCCTTTGGGAAAATCATTGCCTATGCCTATTCTAAGCCGAGCATATTGCTGAGTATTGAGCCACTCATCTATGTTTTTAAGGCCATTGTGTCCGGCAGGCGAACCTTTGATGCGCAAGCGTAAAGTGCCGAATGGCAATGCGATATCATCTGTTAATACTAAGAGATTTTCAATTGGAATTTTTTCTGCATCGAGCCAGTAGTGCACAGCCTTGCCGCTAAGGTTCATGAAAGTTGTAGGTTTAATCAGCGTGATGTGATTTCCTTTCAAGGTGTATTGGCCAACGTAGGCATGGCGCTGGAGCGTAAAAGGAACGCCCGACCGATGCGCCAATCGGTCGAGCGTCATAAACCCTATATTATGTCTTGTGAATTCGTACTCCGAACCTATGTTTCCAAGCCCGGCGATTAGGTACTTTTTCACTCGCAGTGCGCTTCAGCTAATTAAGCTGTGGCCTCAGCAGTTTCAGTTTCCTCATCTACATCCTTCACCACATTGCGAGTAGTCTTAATAGAGCAAAGCACGGCTGAAGGAGCGTTTAGAATTTCATAGCCATTGGTCGCTAAATCAGCTACACGCACACTCTGGCCTACGCGCAGGTCAGTGATGTCATAAGTAATTGAATCTGGCAGATTTTCAGGCAGAGCTCTTACCTTCACCTTGCGCAATACAAGCTTCAACTTACCACCGGCACGTACACCACGAGCGTTACCGGTAAGGTTCACAGGCATTTCAACAGTTACAGGTTTACCCGGAACAAGCTGAATAAAGTCAATGTGCAAGAGAGCATCAGTAACGGGATCAAACTGTACATCCTGCATGATGGCGCGGTATGTCTGGCCCTCGATGTCAATTTCAGCCACCTTTACTTCAGGGGTATAAACCAGATGCCTGAAGGCATTCTTATGAGCGTAGAAATGAATGGGTTCTTCACCGCCATAGAGTACGCAGGGTACATTTTCTTCTCTGCGAAGACGCGCTGCTGACGATCCACCGAGTTCAGTTCTTTTTTTGGCGCTGATTTGTATAGACTTCATTGTATTCGTTGATTTAAATAATGAATGAATCGCTTATTGACTGATGATAATGTACTTTTTTCATGACAGAGGCAAACATTTCGGCAATTGAAATAACCTCAATTTTGTCAGATGGCCGTTTCAAAGGAATAGTATCGGTCACTACAAGCTTTGATAAAGCAGAATTTTCGATTTTTTCATAAGCATTTCCGCTGAGCAAGGGGTGTGTGCAGTATGCCATTACGCTTCGAGCCCCTTCTTCCATTAGCATATCTGCGGCTTTGGTCAGGGTACCTGCAGTATCGACCATATCGTCCACCAATATTACGTTTCGGTCGCGCACATCGCCGATTACGGTCATTTTTTCAATTTCGTTGGCTTTCTTGCGCTGTTTGTAGCAAATGACAACTTCAGCACCCAAAGCCTTGGCATATGCGTTGGCTCGCTTCGAGCCACCCATATCGGGCGATGCTATGGTGAGATTTTCGAGGTTTAAACTTTGTATATGAGGCAGAAATAGCGAAGAAGCATACAAGTGATCGACCGGTATTTCGAAAAACCCTTGAATTTGATCGGCATGCAGATCCATCGTCATAATGCGGGTCGCACCTGCTGCCGTAATGAGATCAGCCATCAGCTTAGCACCGATTGGCACTCTGGGCTTGTCTTTTCGATCTTGTCTGGCCCAACCGAAATAAGGAATTACAGCTGTTATATGCTTAGCTGAAGCCCTCTTGGCTGCGTCAATCATAAGCAGCAGCTCGATCAAATTGTCGTTAGGCTGATGAGTAGAACTGATCAGGAATACCCGGTTGCCACGGACAGTTTCTTCAAACGACGGTTGATATTCGCCGTCGCTGAATTCTGTAAAAATCACTTTTCCAAGGGGTTGACCATACGCATCAGCTATTCTCTTAGCCAGAGCATACGAACCTCTACTTGAAAATATTTTGGCGTTAGGTATCACCCGCAATCAGATTTTTTAAAAATAAAATAGCCCCAAAAAGGGGCTGCAAATGTAGTCAACTTTAAGCAGAATAGAATCGCTTTAAATCCTCACTTTTATTTAATTATTTTTTAAAAATTTTAGGGCTATCAATCCTCTCTTACCCTAGCTATCCAACGGGAGAAATCAGTTTAGATACGAATTAATCAACTGTTTTAAGCCGTGCAAGGGCATCATTCCGGATTGCCGCCAAACTTGCTGACCATTTTTATAAAGTACCAAGGTGGGCACTCCACTTATGTTCATTCGGGCAGCCAACTCCTGGTTGCGATCCACATCTATTTTGATGATTTTGACTTTATCAGCAGGCACTTGAGATGCCAGCTCCTTCAAAATTGGTGCTTGCATTTTACACGGCCCACACCACTCAGCCGAAAAGTCAACTAATACTAATTCCTTGCTTCGTATCAGGTCATTAAATGTACTCATTTTTCGATGTCAAATTCCCATTCGAGAATTCCACCTCTCAAATTATATACATTTTTAAAACCTTTATTTTCCAAATATGCGCAAGCATTGGTCGAACGCGCTCCTGAGCGACAATAAATCAAATAATGCTTGTCTTTATCGAGCTTTTCAACTGCTGACATAAATTCAGTTGGATTATTAATATCTGCCAAAATGGCGCCTTTGATATGCCCTTGCTGATATTCAGCAGGAGTGCGTACATCGAGCAGGATGTGGTCTGGTAAGTCGAGTTTGTCGTGAAACTCTTTAGGAGTGAGATGAGTCATTTTCTGATTGTTCTTTTTTTGAATCCACAAACATAGATATACCTAAATATCCCAACAACGAACCGTAGCCAGCTGATATATATGGATTAGACCAAATGGCGCAACTTCCAAGGCAGCCCACTTGATCATAATACACCAATCCACCTATCAGACCGGCTACAGCTCCCATCAATTTAAAGTGCCATGCTTTTAACATTTCTTCGTTTTTATTTGCTTTACATAACACAAAAGTAAAGCCTCCCGAAGGTATAGGTCTGTGACTTTGCTTTAATGAAGTTTCAACCAATCTAATGGAATAAAAAATTCAACGTTTATTTAGAAAGAAAACCATTAAGACTATTAAAATTTCTCTGATGCTGTTCAATCAAGTTTTTAATACTTTAGCTCTAAAAATTTATAAAATGTCAAATCCAGAAATCGCTCAAAAATCGCCCTATGTACTGGATATGCAACCCGGCAAATACTGGTGGTGTGCATGCGGCAAGAGTCAAAAACAACCCTTCTGCGACGGCAGCCACAAGGGATCGGAATTTCGACCCGTGATGGTAGAACTTACCGAGAAAAGCCGCGTCGCATGGTGTGGATGCAAACATTCGGGCAAAGCCCCTCGTTGTGATGGTTCGCACCGCAATCTTTAAATGCATACATGCTGCTCATCGACTTTTCTACCCCCCCTGAATTCAAAGATCTATTTTCAAAACTACAAGGCATTCTCGGTCAAGAAGAGGCCAATATCTTCCGAGAAACATATGGGTTTTATTACGATCAAAACCCTGTTGCCTTAAAAGTCACAACGTCAGGCAGTACCGGCACACCAAAAACCTACACCTTTAGCCGAAGTGCAGTGTGTACGAGCATTGAAGGTACAGCCAAAGCTCTTGGATTAGATTTGGGCATCACGGCTCTGCTGGCACTTCCACTTCGCTTCATAGCCGGCCGCATGATGCTGCTCAGGGCAATGCACTTGAAATGGAAACTGCTTTGGATAAAACCAACTCTGAGATTAAAAGAATTTCCTGAAGTAGATTTTGCTGCACTTACTCCGGCACAGGTAAGTGAGAGTTTACACGTACTTGGTTCGATTCACACATTGCTGCTGGGCGGATCACCTATAACCAACGCACTGCTCGCCACCATCCGAAATACAGCCAAATATTCAGTCTATCAATCTTTTGCGGCTACTGAAACGCTCTCCAATTTCGCTTTACGCCGTTTAGCTCCTGATTATCAGGATTTTTACACTGTTCTGCCGGGTGTTAAAATTCGAGTAGATGAGCTATCGCGACTTTGGGTTCTCTATCCCGGCATTACTGCTGATTTTATCACTACCGGCGATGTGGTCAAAATGGTAGACCCCTCTTCATTTATTTGGCTCGGACGTGCTGACTTTGTGATTAATACCGGAGGTGTAAAAGTACATCCGGAATTTTTGGAAGCTCAGCTCTCAGAGGCTTTTCCTGACAAACGATTTATCATTACATCTATGCCTGATGAGCGGCTGGGCGAGGCAGTGACAATAGTGATAGAAAGTCCAGTTGAACTAAATACCGATAATTTAAAACGCACCCTTGAAAAAATTGCTTCAGAAAAACACCTTCCAAAACACCTGCTTCCCAGGATTCATGTAACAGTGCCTGAACTTCCCGTTACTGCCACAGGTAAACCTGATCGAATTAGAATTAAACAATTAATAAACAATGAGCATGAAAAATAAAAATTATTTTATTCAGTGGAAATTACTGTTATTTCTAACAGTTTTTGCCGCATCCTCCTGTCGACTCCTCAAGCCTTGCGATTGCCCCAGTGTACGAACCTCTTATCAAAATGAGCGCTAAACCCCCTGTTGGCTCTCCTTCGCTGTGGGTGCCACTGGCAAAGTACCTGCCGGATAAGGCTTACCACTACGTAGAAGGCTTGCTCAACCAGCACACAATTTTTCTAAAAATCACCAAACCTAAGCGATCGCGTGCAGGCCTCTATTTTTTTGACGAAAAGCGCGGCCGTCACGCCATTTACATCAACGGAAATCTCGACAAATACAACTTCCTCATCACCCTTATACACGAATATGCCCACCTGGTAGCCCGTAGCAGGTATGGAAAGGCTATCAAACCACATGGCCCTGAGTGGAAATCTACCTTCAGAGAGCTGATGAAGCCTCTTTTGCACACCGATATTTTTCCGCCGGCCATCATCACCTATCTGAGAAGTCACATGGCCAATCCTGCCGCTACACATTTTCGCGACAAGGCCCTCATCGAAGCCATAGACCGGTATATTTCACATGCTCAATCCGTTCTAGGACAGCTTAAAACTCACAACACCCCAAAGTCATCGCGTTAAAAGTCACGGGTCTTTTACCTTTGCCACAAAAATCGAAGGACATTCATGCTTGGACTCCGCCTGCCTACTGACCCGCGATGGGTAGATATTGCATCACGAAACATCGAAGAAATCCTCACCGACCACGCCTATTGCGAGCAGAAGGCTGCTTCGACGGCTATTTCGCTGATTGTGAGCTTTCCTGAGTACCCCGATCTGGTAGCCGAGATGGCTGCCCTGGCCCGTGAAGAGATGGCTCACTTCGAGCAGGTACACAAACGAATCCTCGAGCGCGGCCTAAAACTCGGCCGCGAACGCAAAGACGAATACGTAGCCCGCATCAATCAATTCTTCCCTAAAACTGGCGACCGACTGGAGCGCCTACTTCAACGTCTGCTCATTGCAGCTTTGATCGAAGCGCGCAGTTGCGAGCGCTTTAAGGTGCTGAGCGAAAACATTCAGGACGAAGACCTCTCTCGCTTCTACCGCGCTCTCATGGCATCTGAAGCTGGCCATTACACGACATTTCTCACCTTCGCCCGTAAATATGGTGGCCGCGAACGCGTAGATGCCATGTGGCAAGCACTTCTGGACTTCGAAGCCGAAGTGATACGCGACTTTGGTAAAAAAGAACTCATCCACGGCTGATGAACATCTTCAGACTTCAGGCCACCGACCCGCATTCCAAGGCTCGGGCCGGTGTCATCACTACTGCCCACGGCCAGATTGAAACACCTATCTTCATGCCCGTCGGCACAGCCGGCACCGTAAAGGCCACCCACCAATACGAGCTCACTGACGACATTCGCGCACAAATCATCCTCGGCAATACCTATCACCTCTATCTGCGCCCGGGCACCGAAATCCTGCGCAAAGCCGGCGGACTCCATCGCTTCATCGGCTGGGATCGTCCGATACTCACCGACAGTGGCGGATATCAGGTATTTTCACTGGCCGACAGCCGCAAGCTCACCGAAGAAGGGGCTCGATTCAAGTCGCACATCGATGGCAGCTACCACATGTTTACCCCCGAAAGTGTCATGGATATTCAGAGAGCCATCGGGGCCGACATCATCATGGCCTTCGACGAGTGCCCACCCTGGCCCTGTGATGAGCGCTACGCTGAGGAGAGCATGCATCTGACGCACCGCTGGCTTGACCGTTGTATCGCCCGCATCCAATCGACCGAACCGCTCTACGGCTACAGCCAATACCTATTTCCCATCGTCCAGGGCAGCACGGTAGCCCGTCTGCGCCGAGAATCATCAGAATACATCGCCTCTAAAGACATGCCCGGCAACGCCATTGGAGGACTCTCTGTGGGCGAACCTGCCGAGCTCATGTATGAAATGACTGACCTGGTCACCGACATTCTTCCCCGCGATAAGCCCAGGTATCTAATGGGTGTAGGCACACCGGAAAACATCCTCAATGCCATAGCACTCGGCATCGATATGTTTGACTGCGTCATGCCCACCCGCAATGGCCGCAACGGCATGCTCTTCACCACCGAAGGGATTATTAACATAAAGAACCGCAAGTGGGCAGATGACTTCTCACCCATTGATCCGGCAGGCATCAGCCGCGTCGATACCCTCTACACAAAGGCCTATCTGCGCCACCTCTTTGTAGCCGACGAATACCTCGGCCGCCAGATCGCCTCAGTACACAACCTTGCCTTCTACCTCTGGCTTGTTCGTGAGGCCCGTTCACATATCCTCGCGGGCACCTTCACCGAGTGGAAGCGCACCATACTTCCCACTATAACTCGCAGGCTCTGATATTTTTCTATTCTTTTTAAATTAAATGGTCTTATCAAAATAAAAGGCTAATATGTGCCTTCGTCTTTAAACATTCTCCCCTATTCCTCATTCGAGGAAACTGATTTCATTTTCATCACATTGACATTGATTATGTCTTATTCAATTCTGACTTAATTAGAAAACTTTATTATTAGTTAACAAGTGAATCAGTGGCTACAACGAATACTTCTTATTATAAATCAGCATCGCTCTTGTAAAGCTTTGCATAATTTTCTTCCATGAATGCACTGCAATCGTTGAACTTCAATAAATTACCATTCATTGGCTAAAATTTTAAATACAAAAAAGGTGTCCGAAAAACTCGAACACCTTTTAAGTAATTGTTCTTCTTTTTATTTGCTAATGATTAGCTGCCGGCGTTTTACCTGGCCACTGAGATCTTCCACGGTTACGACATAAGAACCCGAAGGCAAGTGCTTGAGCGAAAAATCTATCTTTTGTCTATTATCGAGAGTTTGTTCGTGCACTACCCTACCCGTTACGTCAGTGATCCGCATGCTTCGGGCGATTAATGCGGAGTGAAGCTGTAAGCTGAACTCGCCTCTGGAAGGATTAGGATACAAGTTGAAACCTACTTCTTCCAATTCAGCTACGGAAAATCCGGAAACAGTAACCTGAGCTGAAGTTTGAAGCGTTCCACAGGCGTGATAAACAATGAGCGTCACTGAATAGGTGCCACCTACTTGATACTTATGGGTACCACTTGGCAGTGTAGAAGTAGTGCCGTCGCCAAAGTTCCAACGCAGCGAATCATACGAACCTACCACGTTGGCACTGAAAGTCAATGTATCTAAATTCACAACTATCGAAGGCGAAAAAGTCGGATTTTCAAAAACGTTGAGCGTTTGAGTGGCCGACGAAGTTCCATTTGCATTTAGCACACTCAGCGTCACAGTCTTTTGTCCGCCATTTAGATACACCACCTTGTGCGGACCAGGCGTATTAGCAAAGGCTGGGCTTGCCCCGTTGCCAAACGTCCAGTTATAACTCGCCGGATTGTTTTGGCTGTTGTCAACAAAGGTGACCGTATCACCTACGCATATCACACCAACCTGAGGTAATTGCACAGTAAAGGCCGCGACAGGTGGCGCCTGAGCTAAGTCAACAATGCGCACATTCGTAATATAGAGGTTGTTTCCGTAGCCGTTGATAGACTTAAAGCGAAGACGAACAGGGCCATTGGCAAAAGGTGTGAGCAGTATTGTATCTGTGCGCCATTGTGATTGGGTAGGTGTAAACTGATTGGTACTTGGATTAGCAGTTGCCAGCTGAGAACCACCCCTTTTATACACTTCTGTAAACGCATTTGAAACGCAACCTCCAACAGCTTCTACGGCCAAACTATCAGAAAAGCCCGGATACTGTGCATAGGCTACATCAAAAAGCAAAGCAGGTTGCGTGGTGTTGAGAAGCGAGATAAGTGGCAAATTCAAATAATCAACTTCTCCTACTACGGTGTAATTAAAGAAATTCATTCGTGCAGAAGCATTTCCAGTGGAGTGAGGTGTGGGCGACTGTCGATTCCAAGTAATTCCATTGTCCGGATTCACCACTTCCCAGTTGGCTGGCGGGAAGATTTGAGGCTGGAAATTTTGAGAGAAAGGCAAGTTCTGTCCGGCTGTTATGTTAATGACGTTCACTTTAGTAATACTGTCAGAGCCGTTGGCATTCGAAGCAACCAGCTTAACTGTGTACGTTCCGATCTGATTAAATGAAACTACCGGATTTTGTGAATTCAAAGTAGAACCACCAACCAGCGTAAAAGTATTTGGCGTAATTGACCATTGCCATTGAGTAGGAGTTCCCATTGAGAGATCGAAAAGCGTTACAGGTGCCTGAGGGCAAGTAACTGAAACGGAAGGGGCAAAGTCTGGGATCGGCGGTAGTGTGTTCTGACGAATTTCAATTAAATCGAGAGCTAAATCAGAAGTATTTCCCCCAGTGGTACCAACAAAGCGCACGGCAATCTTTTTGCCGATGTAAGGTAAAAGGCTGATACGAGCATTGAGCCATGCGTTCCCTTGATTGCCGGAACGCTGCCACACCGTAGTCCAGCGGTTGCTGTCGAGTATCTGCACTTCCAGCTGGCCCATAGCTGGTCCGAACATATGATACCAGAAAGACAATTCCGGAAGAGTCAGCCCCGAAACGGTAAAGCAGTTTGAAGCGAGATTTGCTGTCTGATTTGAACAGGACGTAGCTTCCAGATAAATGTATCGGCCCTGGCCATTGAGATTATAGTCGCCTGACGGACCGGTACCGGCAGTCTGAGTGGGTCCTGTATGCACCCTCCAATCTATGTTATCCTGAATTCCATTTTGCAGATTGGCCCATGATGCAATGCTACACACGGTCTGCTCACAATCAGCAGAATCGCTGCAAAGCGGATTTGAGTCAAAATTTGTCGTAAAAGGAATTGTAACAGATGATGCATTATAGACTCCAGATACAAAAGTCAGGGTATCATTTATCGCATTTTGGTCACCTGACCCTTTAATTACAACTTTAAAAGTTATAAGCGGCTGGTTTGGCATCAGAAACTGCTTGGTAAACGTGTAGTTGATCATATTTCCTGAAGAGGGCAGGCCTGCAGTAATTGTATCTGAAATAAGGAGTGATCCATTTGCAAACACTGATGCTACAGCGCTGGCTATCTGGTCGGTGGATACATTTCGTATTCTAAGCACCGGCCTTATACTATCAGATGCCTGGCAGGAGGGTATAGCACCATTCGGAAAATTGAACACATCCTCCAGCGCGAGATCTTTCTGTACTGTGCAATTAAAAAGACCTGGAGCCTTACGGGCAGCAACCCCTCGGTTACCAATCAATCCGTTTGCACCGTATGCCATTACACTTAGCCATTCTTCCTCATTAAAATTCAAGCCGGTAAGGTGTGCTATGGTCGTATTTTGACCCGCAACAGTGTCAAAAATTTCCATGTATTTCTGACCAAGACGTGTAATGTAATATCCCTGAGCATTGGCAACGGCATTCCAAGTAAGGGTGACTGTGTCAGGACATGCCTTGTTTATTGTAATATTTTGAGGTGTACCTAATATGTGAACTGGATGTGCTGAGATCACTTGTTGTGTACCACGGGTTAGCCTGATCCAGTATTTGCCTGAAAGATTGGCTGGCAATGTCCATTGCAAGCGTCTAGTTGCTGCCGGAATATTGGTATTAATAGCAGTCCAAGTCGCGCCAGAGTCAGCTGAAATGTGCAACTGAAAAGGCTGTGTTCCAGCAGGTGCTTCCCATCTGATGATTTGCTGACTACCCGGTTCCCAACTAATCTCGGGTCCGTTAGGATAGGAGAGTACAAGATTATTGGTAATAATATCGTACACCACAAAAAATTCCTGTGCTGGAAAAGGAATTGACTTACCTGTCACTGTAATGGTATAAAGACCTTGGGCCGGAGTATCGATTACGATCTGTTCTACATTGTTTACGCTATCTATACCAGGCACTGCAGCACTCGTAAGAGCAGCTACATTTGGTGCAGGATTTAGTATAAGTGGAAAATAAATGGTAGATCCATGTGATACGGTCATGTCCAAATCGTTGACCAAGGTTTTCTGAGCATTAGCCAGTGCTTCCCGATCGTGGTAATATAGCATTACTTTTAACTGAGCTACATTGGCGGGAAGTTCGATAGTGAAGGTTTTTATTTGATTAGCAAGAATTGTGTCTGAAAAATTTTGATTGTTTTGTATTGCCTGAATGGCGCGTCGTGCGTTGATTCTACCGAAACCATAGCGAAAATCTGGACCCCGGTTGCCGAGATCGTCAGCAGTATTCATCAGATGTGCTTTTATCAGAGCACTTTTTGGTTCCTGATTGAAAAAGGTTTTATAGGCATGATAAATAGTTGCTAACGTGCCGGCTGTACCGGGTGAAGACATTGAAGTCCCGGTAAAAGACGCATAAGTGTGTGGGTCGATGGTCGAAAATACACTGGTACCATTAGCTACGACCTCAGGTTTAACGCGGCCATCGTGGGCTGGTCCTCGGCTGCTGGAGCTGTTGATGGAGTCAAGTGAATTGATGTTACCTACAGCTATTACGTTTTTAGCCTGTTTATGTCCGCCTGTTATGTTACCCCAACCTGTGATAAAGTTGCAATTTTGAGTTCCGTTGTTTCCCGCTGAAAACACGTGCAGAAGCGAAGGCAACTGGCGGGTCTGAATATCCATGTTGCGTGCGTTGTTGGTGTAGCCGGTGTTACAGCCATCGCTGTAGGATGAATTGGTGATGCGCACATGGTATTGATTGTAATCGCTTACAATATTCTGCAGATTGCCCGGATAAGTGCGATAGAACACCTCAGCACCTGGTGCCATTCCCATGCCTTGCGGATTGACATTGCCGGCTCCAAATACAATACCGGCCACGTGATCGCCGTGATTACCTGTACTTGCGGTTGCAAAAGGCTGCTGCAATCTCCCTTTGTAATCAGCATGTGGGCCAATGGCGCCATCATCGCCTATGCCCACCACCACTCCTTCGCCTGTGAAACCAACGGGAGCCAGTCTACCATAGTTGACGTTCTGCACGCGATGATTCTCACGGGCAAATTTGTTTTCAGGCTCTCCCTGAGGTTCAGCTTGCTGCACAAACATTAATCCTGCTAGCTGCGTAAGTTTTTGAACATCATTCTTATGAACGACTACTTCCGCGAGATTGTCTTGTTGACTTACATGTAATATTCGCTTGACCAGCCTTTGTGCAAACGGTAGAAAATCATCGATGCGAATATTTCGGTAAGGCACTAATATGGCACGAAGGTGATGGTCATCGATTTGTGTGTACGAAGGCAATTCGTCAAAATAAATCTCCTTGCTAACCTTTAATTCATATGGTACGGGTAATATGCACACTGCCCCATATTCAAACACCTTCTGAAGATTAGAACCGGTAGATATTGATGCTAAATAACCATTTTTTGGCACGTACTCAAGCATCTGAACGCCCATCTTCTCGAGGGCATTCAGGTAGTGAATGCCTGGAATGTCCTGAAAAAGAATGAGCCTATAGAACTTCCCGTTTACCGCCTCTCCTTTTTTCTCTTTCCAGACCGAAGGTCTGTCTTTATTGTATTCATAAGAAAAATTCCCGTGGGTTAGTTGAATGGTTGCCTTTTGCGATTCAGCCTGAAAACCCATCAACATTGAACAGAACACCAGCAGTAAAATTTTTTTCATATTCCTTCGTTCGGATTTTTTAACATTGCCAATTGTTAATACAAACTTAGGAGTAAAAAGAAAATGTACATACATCGATTCTTAACTATTTCCATATTTTGCACTTTAACAGGTTATTCTCAGTATTATTCTTCAAAATCTTCTTCTCTGATACTTCACGAAATCGAGAAACTTCAGAATACGGCACGCGTGCTGTACGTAGCAGCTCATCCCGACGACGAAAACACTCGGCTGATCACTTGGCTTGCCAACAGCCAGAAAGCCACAGTGGCTTATTTATCGCTCACTCGAGGCGAAGGTGGTCAAAATCTGATAGGCCCGGAACTTGACGATGCCTTGGGTGTAATTCGTACCCATGAGCTATTGAAAGCCCGTGAAATTGATGGCGGCTTGCAATTCTTCACGCGAGCCCGCGACTTTGGCTATTCTAAAAGCAAAGAAGAATCGCTGCGCCTGTGGAACGAAGACAGCATTTTAAAAGACATTGTCCTAATCATTCGAAAATTTAAACCCGATATCATCATCAACCGGTTTCCACCCGATGCACGCGCAGGCCATGGTCATCACGCAGCTTCAGCTTATTTGGCTATTAAGGCTTTTGATCTGGCAGCTGATCCTGAATACGAACCGGACATAGCCGCTACTTACGGGGTATGGCAAGCAACGCGCTTATTTTGGAATACTTCCACATGGTGGATTAAAGATCTGGATACCACTCAGACTGGCAATGGTAAGCTCTTGAAAATCGAAGTCGGAGATTACTACCCCTACCTCGGAGCCGAAACTGGCGAACTTGCCGCCTATTCGCGTAGTCAACACAAAAGTCAAGGATTTGGAATTCCAGCTTCCAGGGGTCAATTTGCCGAATACCTACAGCTCGAACGCGGCTCGCCAGCCTATAAAGAACTCTTCGAAAATATACAAACAGGATATGCGCGCTGGGGCTGCCCCTCGCTCGACAAACAAGCCAAAACAATCGCTCTTACTTTCAATCACGACAAACCCAACCTCTCCATTTACAAGCTGAATGAGTTCAAAAAAGCTGCACAACAATGCCTCCCCGAGCCTTACTTATCTGAACTGACGCAAAAAATTGACGACCTCATTTGGCAATGCAGTGGTGTGTATGCCGAAGCTGCTTCCAATCAAAGTTTTTGTACCGAAGGTGATACCCTACAGATTAACTTTCAAATGTTTAACAGAATTGGAGAAATGGTATTTATTAATGCCATAGAAACAACTGATTCAACCTACAAAATCAATCGGCTCATTCAGCCAAGACAATCTGTTTCAATTAAAATACCTCATCGAATTACAAAGTCTTATTCTCAACCCTTTTGGCTCAGAAATCCAGAAAAATACCTGTATTTAAGCGAAGAACAAAAAATTGGTAAAAGCATAGACGAACCTCTTTATTTACCCATTACTGTTGACCTCGAAGGTGCTAAAATTGTAAAACACCTTCCCATCATTTTTAGAAACAATGACCGCGTAAAAGGCGAAATCATTGAAGATGTTTTTGTATTTCCTCAGATCACAGGCACAACTGATGCCGATGTAATTTATCAAGTTTTTGACAATACATTTTATATTGCATTGAACATACAAACTCATAAAAAGCTTGACACATTACACATTAGTGTCAAAAAAGAAAATGATGTTGAAATTCAACCAGATTTGCTTTCACTTTTTAGACTTCAAGAAGGTGAAAGTAAAGAACTATCAATAAGTGGAACTACACAAAAAAATCAATCATCAACAATCAAATTTTTCTACACATCAGAGCATGACAGCCTTGAATTAATGTCATATAAAACTATTTCATACGATCACATTGGAAAGAAAGTACTTTTTAAACCCATAACTGTTCAACTATTTTCACTGGAAAATGAGAAGGTAAAACCTCTAAAAATAGGTTATATATCTGGATCGGGAGATGATATAAAAACCATTTTGAAAAAGTCAGGCTTTCACGTAGAGGATCTCCAACTTCAAAATGTAACAGCTGAAGATTTAAAAAAGTACGATGCTATCGTTTGTGGAATAAGAAGCTTCAACACATCCACTATACTTGCAAAAGAGCATCAGAAACTACTTGAATACACTAAAAATGGCGGAACGTATATCGTACTCTATCAAACGAATGGAGCTGATCTAAAAGTAAAAGAAATTGGGCCCTATCCATTTACTATCGGGCGGGGAAGAGTTACAGAAGAAGATGCATCTCCTACTATTCTACTTCCGAACCATAAAGTATTGAAGTATCCGTACGAAATCACAAAAGATGATTTAACTAACTGGCACCAAGAAATTGGCTTGTATTTTGCTGAAAATATTTCGCCTGAATATGATACACCTCTTGCTTGGGCTGACACTAATGAACTACCGCAATCAGGCGGACTTATCATCGGAAAATATGGTAAAGGCATTTTTGTTTATACTGGCTTAAGTTTCTTCCGCCAATTACCTAACGGAAATGCGGGTGCTTTTAAACTTTTAATAAACATTTTACACCTCAATCAATAAACTTTTTCAGCGAGAAAAGCAGAAATATTTTCTACTTTCAGGGCAATATTTTTTTTATCCCGATTCCAGATAAAAATCTTTAATTTTTCAGCCTCTATAGATTGTATAAATTGATCAAATGATTTTCGCTCTAAAAAGCGACTCACAGGTATTGAAAAAAAGGAAACGATTGAATCCCTTTTTTCAAAACTCATACACAGACCAACATTCGATAGATCGCCTGAAAAATATGTGAGATCAAAGGAAATATGAAGTATGTTTTTTAAAGCGATTTTCTCTATAGGATTCAAATCCACATTACAGATATCTATAAATTCTATGTTATCTTTAATAAGAACCCTTTCAAGGGTAGGTAAATAAATTTTATTTAGAAATTTAGACGCTTTAATACTATCAAGTACTCGATATATCGATTCACTATTTTTTTCTGCTCTTGAAAAAACATACACTTCAAATGCACGTCCGTTGAGTGTTTTCTCTTGTACAATAGGCGCAAAATAATTTGTAATTTTAAAATACGGATTTTCTATAAATGCTTCAAGCTTCACACCTCCTTCGATGGGAGCATATCGGGTATCATAAATAATAAAATCACCAATTTTAGTGTCTTGTTCAGGATGCTTTTTGTTTATAATTCCCTCCCTAATTTTTAAAGTATCGTATGGATTGAAATTTAAATAATAAGGTACAAACACATCGAAATAAAAAATTCTTTTATTGAATAACTCTTGAGTTTTAATCCAATCTAAAGCTGAGATCAATACCTTGTCAGTTTCATTGAATTTGTAAGGGATGGGCAGTTGAATCCAAGGTTGAATAGTTTGCGTTACAACAGTGAAAATAACGATTAAATATCTAAAAATTTTTCTTTTGGAAGAGGAGATCTCACTGACACTGCGATAGATAAACTCAAAACCAATCGCTGCACTTACAGCTGACAACGGCAGTACAGGAACTAAAACTCGAATCAATCCAAGAGAGGCCTTGTTGCCCAACCAGTAAGCTACGGAATGAGCAGAAAATAGACAAAGCCATAAAAAGTGTATTAGGATTAGTGCATATTTTGTCTCTCTACTCGTATCTTTTTTATATGCAATTTGATTAAATGTTACTGCCAATCCAATGATTAAAAACAGTAGAAAAGGCCATCCGAATATCTCAGGTGATTTCTTAAAAAAATGGAAGATAGAGCCTGATCCATAAACATCTGATGCTCCGGCGTATGGATTATAAGTGATGAGCCAAAAAAAATCATGATAAACAAAAAATCCGATGATAGAATATATAAATGGAAACGAAAGTACTAAAGGAATATCTTTATATCTTTTCAACATTAAAAGATAGATGATAATGATCGGATAAAAGATGTAGGTTTCGGTTCTAACGAGCACAAGAGAAGAGAAGAAGATTGCAGCTAAAGAATACCTCTTTTTTACAAGTAAAAGCAAGGAAAAAGTAAGTAAAAAAGCTGCTAATACCTCGGTCATTGAAGACATTAAAAGGACAAAATAGATTGGAGAAAATAAAAGAAAAATCAAAGCGATCAATCTGGTTTGTATTCGAAGCTCTCTAAGAAGTATATTTAAAACAAAAAGAGTAAAAAGACCTATGAGTATATTAAAGAATACAACTCCCTTTATACCCAACTGTGCAAAAAGCGATGTGAGCAATGTAAACAATGGCTTACCCCAATGATCTAACAAAAGTTTGGGTTGTAACCACGAATATTTTGATATAAAGTAGTGCGCATAGTTGTCGCGACCTCCTTCATACACTTCAAAGCGAAAGGAGTAAAGAAAAAGCAATACAGAAATGCTAATAAATAGAAGAAGATTTAGGTTTTTTTTGATTTTGGTTGATTTTATGTACAAAGAAAAATAGTTTGGACGATATTTTTTGACCTATTCAGAGTGTTTTTAAGCATTTTTAATTGGGCGAGATGATAAACAACCACTTTTACAGTAAAAATTTTCTGAACGAATTTCTGAAAACAAATAACTTACAACAGTTTCGTTTGAAGAACATGCGAAATGGTCAATCTTTTCAAAAATGTACGGTTGGTGTTGTACTTTTGCAAAGCTTTTAATGATTTGCCCGCGCTTTTAGCTCAGCTGGTTTAGAGCGCTGCCTTGACAGGGCAGAGGTCACTGGTTCGAACCCAGTAAAGCGCACTAAATTTCTCATAGGAGTTAACATCCTTTTAGGTTTCTATATTTCTTTGATTTCTGAATATTTGCAGCCCCAAAAACGGCGAGGTAGCTCAGTCGGTTAGAGCGCAGGATTCATAACCCTGAGGTCACGGGTTCAACTCCCGTCCTCGCTACCACCACACCATAAGCCCGGTTTACAGTACCGGGTTTTTTTATACTCTTTCCGAGCTTATTCTTTCAAAGACAAAGCTCTATTCAGTCGGTGCCAAAGCCTTATGGCTCTCTGTGCAGCAATTCGTTTTCGGGTTCTTTCAGGGGCTTGTGTTTTCGGCTGTCAATCACATGCGTCACCCAGAAAAGCGCTGTGTGATAATATGTGACATTACCAGGTGTGCTTCCTTGCACCCACCTCAGCATATAGCCAAGTTGAAAAGTGGCATTTGGTATCTGATAGCCAAAGTTGATCCAGCTGCGGTTTTGGTCGAAATAATTCCAAATAATGTTTTTTCCGAAGTTGAAAAGGATTTCATTATTGATAGAAAAGAAGGGTTTGTAATTACCTAAACTCCTACCTACCAAAGGAAATCGTAGGCTTGACATAAACCTAAGGCGGTGGTTAGCCACCCATTCCCCATCGAGTATCTCCCCTGCCAAAACAGACTGACGGATGCGATAGTCATATCGTACCCGGTGATTAAACTGGGCTGCCTCTCCAATCTTAAAATTAAAGACCAACTGGCCCCATGGTCTGTGCTCACTTCTGGCAAGCAGACCATCGACTATGGGTGAAGTATTCAAAAAGGCATACCCTGCCGTACCAACTACCTGTGGTGTAAAATGCCACGACAATCCTGTTCTGTAAATAAAAAAAGATTCCGGCACATAGTGCAGATCATTCCAGATGGAAATCCTCTCCGATAGTTTAATACTGGAAATATACCCCCCCCCAAATGGCCGGTTCGTTCGAAATGTTCTTTACAATCTGACCTTTTAAAAATCCGAAAATACCAAAGAAAAACAAGATTGCCGACCATCTCATCAACCATAATGAATTTGAAACCTAAAGGTCTTTAGATAAATCGGATATTAAGCTAACTAAAGTCAGTTTTCAGATGATTATTCCCAGACCAAAGCTGATATACAAGCCATCGGTAAATGCCTTTTTATAAATTCCAGGTCTTAGGCCGGCTTCCACCTCGGTATACAATCCCGGTTTTTTGCCTGAATACCTGATTTGATTGGTAGTTCGCTTTATCCGAAAACCAATAGAATTGGACGATACACTTTCAACATCTTCAGGTGTTACTTGATTGTTCTGATAGGTAATTACTTGCGATCCATATTCAAGACCAGAGCCGTATAAAATTTCAACTTTGGTCATTGAAAATACGTTTCTCCTAAGTTTTTGAGGTCTGAGTTCACTGAGCTTATATGTATAGGAATACGAGAAAAATTCAGATATGTGAATCCCGGCACCGAATACCGTTTGATTAAAAGGCATGACAAGATCAGTGGGATTAGCACTTTTATCCACCAAAGTGATACAATCAAGGTTGTAATTTTCCCCTTTTGATGAGTATATCAAATTGGTTTTTCGGCTGATAAAAGACCCTCCAAATCCCCAAGCAAATCGGTAAGAAACTTCCTGATTGGTATGAAAATTTTTCCACTCTTTATACGACCTGTGGATCTCTCCTATTTTATCTTTTTGTATGTATTCATAGTTGTAAATATTCTCAACCGTCTTTTCATCGCGAAGTACCAAAATTCCCACATAGGGTAGCATCATTCGGGTTTTTACTTTATCGCTTACATGGATAGTTGCTGAAATTTCTGTTTGCCTGTAAGGCTGATTGTACACCTTCACCAGCGGATTGGAACTGCTGAATATGGAAGCACTGCTGATATCCCGTGCATAGCTACCCTCCACCACAAAACCTCTGTGTGTAAAATATGCGTTGATTTTATTGTAAACGGCCCCTCCGTTTTTCTGCCAATCAACTCCCAGCTGCATCCCTATTCCGTAAACAATGTTCCAATTCAACGGATTGTCGTACTTCCTCTGAATGCTCAGCAATGGATGTGATGGTGGGACATAATTTGAATTAGGCAGGTTATACTGAGCATAGGAAAATAGTGTCAGGAACATGAAAATGGCCAATTTCCACGGCAACATGATGATTTGATTTTTTTCAAAATTTCACGTTGCCCGGCTCATAAGTAGTCATCCATATGTCGTAAAATTCAGATGATGTTAAAAAGTTTTAGTATGCTTATTGACAAAATAAAAATGAGTACATACTTGGTGATCGTCGTAGCCTTGGGATGATATAGAAAATATCGGGTCGAAATAATCGAACCCACTGATTGGCCCGCAGCCAAAACCAACCCTGAAGGCCAATGAACCTGGCCATACAGCACAAACATGAAAAAGGCTGGAATAGAAATCACCACTGCCATTACCAGTTTGATGATGTTTGAATCCTTGAGGCTCAGCTGCATCGACAGCACCATAATGGTCAGCATCAAAATACCCACACCCATCTGTATAAAGCCGGTGTAAACACCGATCAGAAAAAACCACAAATAATTGACCCATGTATGAATGCGCCTTTTGGGGTCTGTATTTCGCTTCCACTTTTTAGGATTCAGAAGCAGGCTGAGCAGAATCAGCACCATCAGGATACCAATAATTTTTTTCAGCAGCTGATCGTCAATATCCATAACGATAAAAGCACCTGTAAAACTCCCGATAAATGCCGGAATGAAAAATGGAACACTTAGTTGAATAAGTCTTTTGGTCCTCAAGGTTTTACGGATTGCAAGTACGGAGGTTATTGTTTGGACCAAGGCACCTATGCGGTTTGTGCCATTAGCCAGGCCTGGAGGCATTCCTGCAAATATCATCAGGCTCAATGTGATGGCCGATCCATTGCCCGCCAGCACGTTGATCATTCCGGTGAGCACCCCACCCACCAGATACAGGGCATACATCCACCATTCAGTATTGAGCAGAGCCTCGTTTTGCATCGGTTTTAAGTTGACGTGTTAAAAAATAACCACTTAGCAGAGCAACGGTCAAAAACGATACAGCATTAAACCATTGCCCAAACAACATATAACCTGTACCAAAGAGCAACGAATACGCCATTAAAACGGCAAATAGCCACTTTACAGCGTTTCTTTTTACTTCCGAATTGTCGGGTTTATGAAGTTTATCTGGCCAAAGGCCTGCGGGCTTTATTTGCGCACAGAAATTTTTTAGCACTTGCATATCAGTTGGTTTTGATAAATAGGCCACTGAAATCCACACCGTCATGGTGCCAAAGACCACAACGTAAAAAGTCCCATTCTGGCGAACAAATGCATCGCCAAAAGCAGGCTCCAACCACACTTTACTCACTGCCAAAATGAAAAGTGGTACCACAGTCGCCACCAATTCCGTAGCCGCATTAATACGCCACCAGTACCAGCGAAGGATCAATACGGATCCCAATCCGGCTCCGGCTTGTATGAGAAATTGAGCAGCTGTATCGATAGTATCAATGTAAAAGGACACCAAACCACCGGCGACCATGATCAGTAGCGTAAAAATCCTTCCCGCCTTTACAGGCTCTTTTTGGTGTTTTATTTTAAAATTTTTCCTGAGCAGATAGAGATCATTGGTCATGTACCCGCTGCCCCAATTGAGTTGGGTAGAGATGGTGCTCATGTATGCAGAAAGAAATACCAGAAGCATCAACCCCCTAATACCCGTAGGCATATAGTCACGTATCAGGCGGATGTAGGCATTGCCGGCTTCCTGATCGGTAAGGCCCGGATAGAGAACCAGTGCAGCCAAAGCCACCACAATCCAGGGCCAGGGCCTCAGACAGTAATGAGCCAGCTGAAAAAAGAGCGATGCCTTCTGCGCGTCTTCTTCAGAGCGGGCACTCATCATGCGCTGGGATATGTAGCCTCCACCACCCGGCTCAGCTCCGGGATACCAACTGTTCCACCATTGAAGTGCAACGAATGAAAAAAAAGCCCCTGCGGAAATGGTGAGTACATCAGAGCTACCATGATCGATGGTCGGAAAAAAGTGAAAACGCCACTCAGGCAACTTTTCCACCAATCCCGCCAATCCGCCGACTTCCGGCAGTCGTACCACCAATACTGCAAGCAGAATACTCCCCGCCATAGCGATGACAAACTGAATAGCATCGGTCACCACAATGCCAATCAAACCGGAAACAGCGGAATACACAGCGGTATAGACCATCATCAGCATCACTACAGCTACACTCCACTCGCGGCTGAGCTGAAAAAACTCGCCTACGACCTTGATCATAGCCGCATTCACCCAACCGATGATCACGGCATTGAGAAAAAGTCCGAGATACACGGCCTTAAACATTCTCAGGGGCTTCACAAGCGGACCGCTATATCTGAGACTGATAAACTCAGGCTCTGTCAGTATGCCGGCCCTTCTCCAATATTTAGCGAAAAAAAACGTAGTAAGCATACCACCAAGCAGCATGTTCCACCAGAGCCAGTTGCCACTGATGCCGTGTTGTACCACCTTTTCGGTGACCCACAGAGGTGTGTCAGCAGCAAACGTGGTAGCTACCATACTAAGACCCAGTAGTTTCCAGCTTACATCTCTGCTACCGAGAAAGAAGCTTTCGACGTTTTTCGTTCCTTTCTTTCGAAGTTGCAGATTAATGATCAGAAAAAAGACAAGGCCGACTCCGGCAATTAAGTAATCGATGCTGCTCATCAGGCGAGTAATTGATCAGCCCAATTTTTTAAATCTACTCCTCCAAAATTTCCCGATGTCATGATCAGAAACACCGTATTGGAAGCACGCTCCGCCAGGAGCTTTTTCAGTACTTCGGATGCGTCGGTAAAAATATTTTCAACCGGTATCGAAAAAGCGTCAGCTACTTCTTCTTTATTTAATGCTGGCAACCGCTTGTGTTCCACTGCCTTCGGATTAAAATATACAACCGGAACATCTGCACCCTCCAATGCGTGCTGATAGTTTGGTAAAAACTCCTTGCTGAGGCTCGAATACGTATGCAGCTCGAGCACGGCGACGATTTTTTTACCGGGAAAAGATTCTTTCACCGCTGCCAAAGTGGCCTTCACCTTACTGGGAGCGTGGGCAAAATCGAGGTAAACCTGAGTATTTTGATTTTTGCCCAACAGTTGAAGGCGTTTTGCTGCCCCTTCAAAGCTCGTAATTGCCTCGTAAAAATCGCGCTCCTGTATGCCCATGAGCTGGCAGATCCAGCGGGCAGCTTCCAGATTGGCCATATTGTGCCGGCCAATGACCATCAAGGGCAGTGGCCCATCATCCGTGAGCAAGTGATATACACCAGAACGTACCTCATACGACGGCGTGTAATAAGGCACTTTTTTTACAAAATTCTGAGCGCCCTCTACGACTGTTTTGAGTTTTACGTCCTCAGCAAAATAAACCACCGAAGCACCGTGCTCACATAATTCGATGTATTTCCTAAACTGATCTACATACACTTCTTCGGTCGGAAAGACATTGGCATGATCCCAGGCAATGCCGGTGATAGCTGTAATGTTTGGCTTGTAAAAATGAAACTTAGGTACGAGCTGAAGGGCCGAAGCCGGATATTCATCCCCTTCGATGAGCATAAATTCGGCAGAGTCCGAAAGACGCACCATTGTATCAAAGCCTTTGACCAGCGCCCCGACCAAATAGTCGATTTCTAAACCTACAGCGCGGCACACGTGCATCACCATACTTGTTACAGTGGTTTTGCCATGACTGCCGGCGATTACTACACGTGTTTTGTCTTTTGAATGTTCGTATAAAAATTCAGGATACGAAAGTACCTTCAGGCCAAGTTCACGGGCCCGAAGAAGTTCGGGATTATCAGCCCGAGCGTGCATTCCAAGAATGACCAGATCAAGATCACTGGTGATTTTGTCGGGATACCAGCCGATTGCATTGGGCAAAAGCCCTGCATTACGCAGACGGGAGAGAGAGGGTTCAAAAATCTCGTCGTCACTTCCGGTGATCATGTGACCAGCCTCTCGGAGTGCCAGTGCCAAGTTGTGCATGGCGCTGCCTCCGATGGCTATCATATGTATTTTCATGAAGTATTATGTTCCATTGAAATTCACGACAAATATAGATTGGCGATAATGCGAGGATTTTTAATAAAAAAATTTGCAATTTGGAAAAAAGGTTACTTTTGAAGCCAAATTAAAAAATCAAAACATGTCATTTATCAAAGAATTCAGAGAGTTTGCCATGCGCGGCAGTGTGCTTGACCTGGCTGTGGGTGTGGTCATTGGCGGAGCTTTTGGAAAGATTGTAAGCTCCTTTGTGGGCGATGTTTTGATGCCTCCACTTGGTTTGCTGCTCGGAGGTATAGACTTCAAGGATTTTGCCGTCACCCTGAAAGAAGCTACTGAAGAAGCCCCGGCCGTAACCCTCAATTATGGAGCTTTTATTCAAAACGTTATCGACTTTACAATCATAGCCTTTGCGATTTTTCTGCTCATTAAAGGGGTTAATCAAATTAAAAGAAAGCAGGAAGCGCCTGCTCAGGCTCCGGCTGCTCCTCCCGAGCCATCGAACGAAGAAAAATTATTGGCCGAAATCCGAGATTTACTGAAAGCCCAAGCGAAATAATTCGACGTTGAGACTTTAATACTTTCCAATCTATGAAATTGGAAGGTCTTTTTTATTGTATTTGAATCTTCTCAAGTGCATCGGTAAGTTCTTCCCACTGCTGCATAAGCGACTCAAGAAGTTTTTTAGTGGTTTCGTATTGATTTAGAAGTTCCACACCCTCCGAGGTAACGAATATTTCAGGATTAGTGAGCTTTTCTTCTAATTGTTGAACGAGCTGTTCCGAAGCGTGAATTTCTGTTTCGATTTTTTCAATCTTTTGCTGAAGCCTTTTCTGCTCGTTTTTATTGCCTACGGTTTGTTTTTCAATAGTTTTTGAAGATGTTTCCTCAAATGGTTTCTTTTCTGAAAAGAGGGTTGAAGGTTTGCTTTCGTAATCTCTGAAAGTCTCTCTTTGCTTTTCAGCAAGGAAGCTGTCGATGTCTCCCAGCCATTCCTTTACAGTACCTCCTTGAAATTCAAAAACCTTAGTCGCCAGACCCTGGAGAAAATCCCGGTCGTGGCTCACCAGCACGATAGTGCCCTCAAAGTCAAGCAAAGCTTGCTTCAAGACATTTTTACTAGCGATGTCAAGGTGATTGGTAGGCTCGTCGAGCACGAGCAAATTCGAAGGTTGAAGCAAGAGTTTACATAGTGCCAAGCGGCCTCGCTCGCCACCCGATAACACCTTTACTTTTTTGTACACCTCATCGCCGGAAAACATAAAAGCGCCGAGCAATGACCTGGCCCGCGGGCGCAGCTCGTCTGGAGCTGCATTTTCAATTACTTCGAGCAGTGTGCGGTCGGCGTCATGGGTGAGGTGTTGTTCTTGAGCATAGTAGCCAATTTGCACATTGTGGCCAATTGTCAGTGTTCCACCACCTTGAAGTTCGCCCAGAATCATGCGCACCATCGTGGTTTTACCCTGTCCGTTTTTACCCACAAATGCCACCCGCTCACCGCGCTCTATTTCGAAATTCACGTTTTTCAAAACGGTTTTTTCTCCAAAAGCCATTGAGACATTTTCGGCCTTTAGCACCACTTTACCACTGCGAGGTGCAGGAGGAAAGCGAAAATACATCGTCCGGGTGTCTTCGGTATCGACTTCGATGAGTTCAATTTTATCGAGTCGCTTTATTAAGCTCTGTGCAAATGCCGCCTTTGTTGCTTTAGCCCTGAATCGGTCAATCAGTTGCTGGGTTTCTCTGATTTCTTTTTCCTGATTTTTGCGCTGAAGCTGCTGGTGCTCAATACGCTCTTTGCGCAGCTCTACAAACTTGGAATACGGCACCGGATAATCGTAAATCTTGCCCCCTGCAATCTCAATGGTACGTGTAGTAACGTTGTCGAGAAAGGTTTTATCGTGACTGATGAGCAATAAGGCACGATCACTGTTTTTCAGAAAATTTTCCAACCAAAGTATCGACTGCAGATCGAGATGGTTTGTAGGCTCGTCCATCAGCATTAGCTGATGCGGTTTGAGCAAAATTTTGGCCAGCTCTACACGCATACGCCATCCACCGCTGAAGGTGTCGAGCTGTCGGTTGAGGTCATTGTCGGTAAAGCCAAGTCCTTTGAGTATTTTCTCCACTTTGCCCTCAGCTTCGTACCCACCCGCTATTTGGAATTCGTGCGTGAGATCTGATACCCTCTGAACGAGCTGCATAAACTCCTCACTGTCGTAGTCGGTACGAGTAGCCAGAGCTTCATTGATGTGATCTATTTCAGCCTGAATCTTTCGAATGTCATCTAAGGCAGTTTCAGCCTCTTGTTTCACTGTTTTTCCGGATGGTAATGGCAGAATTTGTGGCAGATAACCGATAGAAATACCGCGCGGCTTTGCCACTGTGCCTGAGTGTGGACTCATCTCGCCCGCAATGATTTTGAGCAAAGTAGATTTTCCGGCACCATTCCGACCTGCTAAACCAATTTTTTCACCCGGATTGACCAGAAAATTGATATCTTTAAAAAGTGTTTTCGATGGATATTCGACCGTGAGCTGCTGAACAGAAACCATGTTGCAAAGGTATTTAGTACATGGTAGGCATACATACAAATAAATCCGTAAATCGATTGATTGGTTTAAGAGATCTGTTTTCTGATTGAAATTTTAAAGAAAAATATTATTATTTGACTTCAGAAAAAGAATAGAATTTACAAAAAATTCAAATAATTAATTGCATTATCTTGTTTTGTCCAAATACATTTGAACAAAAATTTACACATAATGATAAGGTTCATTTTCGCCCTGATTATGGGGTTGTTTCTTGCCTCTTGTAACAGTGAACTAAAACAAGAAATTGAAACATTAAAAGCTGAGAAAGCTGAACTTGAACAGCGCGCCCGCGAGCAAGACAGCACTATTGAAAACTTCACCAATGCCATGCTCGAAATCCAGGAAAATCTCAATGTAATTCGCGAAAAAGAAGGCAGACTGAGAGTAGCCGAAAGCACAACAGGCGACCGTTTTGTTTCGATGAAAGACGCTGTAATCAAAGACATTCAGGATTTAAATAGCATCATTGAAGAATCCAAAGCAAAAATTTCACGCCTTAACCAACAACTCTCTGCCAGCAAAGCGCAAAATGCTCAACTCTCTAAACTCGTGGAATCGCTTAAAAAACAAATTGAAGAGCGCGAAGCCACCATCGCACAACTGACCAAAGCCATTGAGGAGCGCGACGAAACCATACGCCAACTCTCTCGCAAAGTGCAGATTATTACCGAAGAAAGTCAGCGCACCATCAGCGCTAAAGAAGCTGAACTGAATCGCTGCTACTACATCGTTGATACCCGCAGAAATCTGAAAGACAAGGGCATAATCGACAGCCAGGGTGGTTTTCTCGGCATAGGTCGCGTTAAAACGGTTTCCAGCTCAGCCGATCAATCCTTATTTACTGTGGGCGACATTCGCCAGCTAAGCCGAATCGATCTCGATGCCAAAGGTGTGAAAATCATCTCTGAACATCCACAAGGCAGCTATTCCATAGAGCGCGAAGGCAAACGCGTGACCGGCCTGGTCATCACCGATCCGAAAGCCTTCTGGAGCATTACCCGAGTGCTAGTGGTGATGGTAGAATAATTTGCTTACGATTCAGGATTAATTTTAAAGTAATGTTTCAAGTAAACGCCCGTGCGCAGTGTCGTATGGGCGTTTATCATTTTTAGCCAATCCTGATTTTTCACCTGAAAAAAAGCTGTGGCCATCTGCCTGTAGAGAAGTTGATCATTGGCATACATACTCACCCTACAGAAGTAATTGCCCGGAAAGAGCGTGAGCCGGGGAATATGTATTTGAATGGTATTTAAACCTTTTTTCAAACTCATCAGGGTATCTGATTCAAATCCTGCGTCCAAATGCGTGATGAATGTGGAGTTAGCATCGAAAAGATTGATGCGGATTTGGAGACCTGTGATGACCTGGGTCGTTTGTATTTTCAAAATCAGATTTGCCTCTTCTCCGGTAATGTAGGTAGCGGCCTCTCTGTCCCAAATGCACGATACATCGGTTATACAGCCATTTTTTATATATCCTGTTTTAGTTTGCTCTGATTGCAAATAGTTGGTTACAACATTATCAATAGGTCCCATTTCCACAACTTTGCCTTTAGAAAGCCAGATAGCCTGATCGCACAACTGCCCTAAGAGATTCATTTGATGACTTACAACTACCAAGGTTTTTTCGCCACCTGAACGTACGGCTCGCAGCCGTTCGATGCTGCGCTGCTGAAAGGCTGCGTCACCTACGGCCAGGATTTCATCGATGAGCAGAATGTCAAAAGGCATGTGAATGGCCGTAGCAAATGCCAGCCTGAGATACATGCCGTGGCTGTAATATTTCAGTGGTCTTTCTGTAAACTCCCCGATATCAGCAAATGCCTTAATTTCAGGCAACAGATTTCGGATTTCATCTTCAGAAAGCCCCTGGAGACGGCCATAGAAAAAAATGTTTTCGCGGCCTGTCAGTTCCGGGTGAAAACCCGCCCCAAGATCGAGCAGGGATGCCACACGCCCTCGTGTAATCACACGTCCTTCGGAAGGTTGGAGGATTCCTGCAATGAGCTTGAGCAACGTGGACTTTCCGCTGCCATTGCCCCCAATGAGCGCAGTGCTGCTTCCTTCAGGCAGAGTAAATGAAACATCGGAAAGAGCATCAAGCCGACTGCGGTCGTCAAATTCATAGAACTTTCTGACTCTCTCGGCCCGGATGACCCAATTTTTCTCAGATGCGCTCAAGTGCATTTTTTGATACTTTTACATAGGCAAATGCCGAGAACAGAAATAAAACAAGTGTACTCAGTGCGACCAGGACAGTTCCTTCAGAATCTTTGACAATTCGGATAAATGATACCGGCGGCAACCATTCTAACCAAGTTAATATTCCCAAATCTTCGCCTTTAAGTAAGTACAATACGACGATCAATAGCTGGCCCTGTATCAATACAGGTACTGCGTGCAGTACATCGCGCAGTCGGCCGCTGAGCGCACATAAAATTAAGCCTGCCGAAAATCCAAAAATTACGAACAGCTGTACAACAAGCCATTGCAAGAACACAAACTCAACCGATAAACCCGAATACATCCCCAAACCAATAAGGACAAAGGAGTACAACGCCCACTCGGGCAGGAGTACGATGAGTCGGCTCACCGGCAAAAAAAGCACCGGCAAACGGATTTTTAGCAAAAAATGTTTGTTGTTAATCCATAATGGCGCTAACTGCTGTATTAGCCCTGCGCTTAAAATATGACCGCTAAGCGCGGTGAGCCAAAGGGATAGATTTTCATGATTAATCCCAAACCGAATCTGAAGCATTAATGCGGGCAGTAGAAGGAGCAAAGCCGGAAGCAGCATCCAGCCCCAGCCCAGGAAGGTGTGCATGTACCGCACTTTTAAGTCGCGCCATCCAAAGGCCAATATGGCCCCTCGCATCTCCAGCACCTCTCGAAGGGCCTGAAGCAATCCGATGTTATCCGGGGTATTATGAAATTCTCCAGCTCTCAAAATCTCCGAAATCAGGGGTGATCAGGTGCTTCAGCTTCTGCACCTCTTTTGCAAATATGCTTGATATTTTGATTCTTAACTCATCAGAAATGATGTATCCTTCTCCTGTGTTGTACGAATATTTTGTTATTTCTCTGTCAGACAATTTGATACATAGAAATTTCTCCAAATTATCAAGTCCCTGATTCGGGTTGGCAAAAAAATGTTCATACACGGCTATAAACAACTGATTTCGAGAGAAGTACCTTAACCATCGGCTGATTTGTAGGGAATACAGACCCCGCTGTGCATAGCTGTAGTTCTGAAACCTTGACTCTGGCACATCAGCCGATGATGCCAGCATCCGCAGTTTTTCAAATCTTAGAGCCGCCTGAAATCCAAGCTTTTCAATGCCCCGGCGTACATTCATTCGGTACTGCGACCAAGCTCTGTCCACTGGATTCCGGAGCAGTACGATCAGCTTTGCATCGGAAAATTGCGCATGCATCCGTTTGGGTACATGAGGATGGAATAGATACATCGGACTTGCCTCCAGCAGGAGTGCTCCTTCCCGGTTTTCAAACCTACTGAGGTAATATTCTTTTCCTTTCTGATAGTGAAAATCAAAGTAGTGCAGCTCTTTTTCGATGGATGGCACGATGCCGTGTTGAGCGCGAAGCCACTCGTACAGCGTGGAGGTACCACTTTTCTGAGCGCCGATGATGACCACAAGTTGCCTATCATTCATTTATATCAAAGCTTTCAGCTCTGATACAAAGCGCTCAGCAAGAGCGTCCGCTTCATGTTGAGTTTTGGCCTCCGTGTAGATGCGTATGATGGGCTCTGTATTCGATCTGCGCAGATGCACCCAGCTGTCTGGCAAGTCAATCTTCACCCCATCGATGGTTGTCAGGCGTTCGCCCCGATATTTTTCTTCGATTTTTTTCAGCAGTACGGCTGTATCCATACCGGGCTGCAGCTCGATCTTGTTTTTACTCATGAAATAAGCCGGATATTTCGCCCGGAGTTGTGAGAGTTTAAGACCTGTTTTGGCTAAATGTGTCAATATTAAGGCTACACCTGCCAAAGCGTCGCGGCCATAGTGAAAGTCAGGCCAGATCACACCGCCGTTGCCCTCACCGCCAATACGAGCGCCTACGGCTTTCATCTTTTCGACCACATTTACTTCGCCCACAGCTGCTGCATGATATTCTGCATTGTATGAGCTGGTTACATCGGCTAATGCCCGTGACGAAGACAGGTTAGAAACCGTAGGCCCACTCTGCAGCGACAGCAGATAGTCGGCCACAGCCACCAGGGTGTACTCTTCGCCAAACATTTCGCCGTTTTCGTCGATCAGCGCCAGGCGGTCCACATCGGGGTCCACCACAATGCCAAGGTCACATTTCTCGGTTTTTACCAAGTTCATGATTTCACCCAGGTGCTCCTTCAGCGGCTCAGGATTGTGGGGAAACCATCCTGTAGGTTCGCAATAGAGCTTTTTTATACTTTTTACCCCTAAAGCATTTAGCAACAAAGGTATAGCTAAACCTCCTGTGCTATTTACGGCATCTACAGCTACGGTAAATCCCGCTTTAGAGATAGCTTCACGGTCGATTTCAGGTCTTTTGAGTAGCTCATCAATATGGTCTTCAATCGCATGAGGGTAATTCTGCACTTTTCCCAGCGAATGGACGTCAGCAAAGGCAAAATCACCTGCCTTGATCATGGCCAACAGTTCATTGCCATCGGCAGCGCTAATAAATTCGCCTTTGTAATTCAATAGTTTTAAGGCATTCCAAATTACAGGATTATGTGATGCGGTAATGATGATACCCCCATCTGCTTTGTGCTTTGGCACGGCCACCTCCACCGTGGGCGTGGTGCTTAGCCCGAGGTCAGTAACATTAATTCCGCTAGCTATCAGGGTATTGACAACCAATGCCGATACCATTTCGCCGGACGGCCGGGCATCACGCCCGATCACCACATGAGGAGAGCGACCATTGGTTTGACGTTTGAGCCATTGGCCATAGGCCGATGCAAACGCCACAATATCAACGGGTGTCAGGTTATCGCCGGGGCGACCTCCGATGGTGCCACGAACACCTGAGATGGATACAATCAATGCCATACCGGGGAATATTGTATTTTTCTGGTAACGTAAACGTTGTCTTTTTTAACCAACAGTAGATATACGCCTGTCGGCAGGTTCATCGGGATGCTGTGTTGTGTGCCGAAAAAGTACTCTGAGCGCAGTATTCGACCCTGAATATCGGTCAATTGCACCTCTACCCTACCCTGATTTTCAGGTAATCTCAGGTACACCATTCCGGAACTTTGCCAGATGACCAGGTCGCGCAAAGGATTTTCAGGAATGCTGAAAAAGCGATTTGTATTGATTGGCGCACTAGGGGTGAGATTCACAGCAAATTCTTTCAGAGTTACTGATTTGCCGTCGTTGCCTACATCTACTTTCGCCCAGCCGTAGTGTGTATTGCCATTTTTGCGCAAGGCAAAGCCTAAAAATTCGTCGGTAGCTCCGCCGTTCCAGGGGTCGTTAAAGAGAAACTGCCCGTTTCGCACAAACGACATTCCACCTTCAATTTCGGGATTTAAAAATGGAGTCTCTGGACCAATAAACTCATTGAATCCAAAACGGCTTGCATACGGGAATACTGTAGGAGTCGTACCCGCCACCCGATGCCCCTGCTGACCAAGAGGCGTCACGGAAATGACATCGTACACAGCGTTGTTTTCCATTCGGTTAAACTGTGTTCGAATGGCAAAGTCTGGTACAGTATCCTGGTCAAGGTCTATCAAAAGGAGCGTGTCGCGGTCGATTACATTTGGGGTAACTGTGGTGTGTAGAATTTGCGCCTGTAAGGAAGTGGAAATTATTAAAGATGAAAGTGCAAACAGTAGTCTCAATTTCGTCAAATTTTCGAACAAAGGTACACCGAACAGTTTTTAACAAACCAGTCGATGTGTTGAATTTCACCATGACTGACTCCGGATGATTGTACATCTCATCGAGTCACATTTCAATAGAGTATGTAGTGTAGATAACCTAAAATTATTTACTTCAAATTTCTTAGTATGAATACTAACTCATGCTATTACTTTTGAAACAAAATCAACACATTATGACTTCTTCGCGTTCGTTTTCAGGACTTTTCCCCGGACTTTTGATCATTGCCATAGGCATTGTATGGATGCTCAAAGTTTCAGGTATATACATACCATCCTGGCTTTTCAGTTGGCAGATGCTTCTTATCATTGTAGGTCTCTATATCGGGATTAAGTCCAATTTTATGGATTTAAATTATCTCATTCCTTTGGTGGTTGGTGTTATATTTATATTAAACGATTACACCACACTTAGCTTGGGGAAGTATCTGATTCCCGTTGTATTAATTGCTATTGGGGTCATCCTATTGCTAAAAACAATTTTCAAAAGGAAATCATCTACTGCATATAATGAGTTGGCCAATGCAATCGATGATGTATCTGCCGAAGGTGTGGTGAAAATTGACGCTATGCTCAGCGGAATCAAAAAATCTCTTGATCTCCAAACCTTCAAAGGTGGAGTTATCAATTGTATGCTGGCAAATGTTGATCTGAATCTCAGAAATTCGGTAATCGAAGGCACTGTTCTACTCGAGGTAAATTCACTGCTCGGTAGTGTTAAAATCATACTGCCGCATAATGTAAAGCTTGTTTCAGAGGTGCAGGCGATAATGGGCGATGTGGACGACAAGCGTTTCTACAGTACTACGCAACCATCCGCCACAATCTTATTAAAAGGAAGCGCACTTCTAGGAGGAATTGCGGTAAGAAACTGAAAAAGACGACACCTAAGTAAATGATTTGAAAAAGACAGATATCTAGTGATTATTTTGCAATATTTTCATACTAATACATAAATATTTGTTATTTTTTCGAAATCAGATGTGGCATTTTGAATTATCGAACAAAGCAAAATACTTTCGCCTCTGAAAATGTGGACAGATTTGAACTGATTGCAACCACACTAAAAAATGCTAAAACAGTACCCGGTCATCCAATCGAAGTTCTGTACAAGGCGTTTTAGGGGTTTAGACAGTTCAATCACCACGCAATCAAATGTTTAACCCCAAAAAATTCGTTAAAAATGCCTTATCTGTTTACCTCCGAATCCGTAAGTGAAGGACATCCCGACAAAGTAGCCGATCAGATTTCGGATGCGATCCTTGACCATTTTCTGGCCTTTGACCCCGACAGCAAAGTCGCTTGCGAAACCCTCGTTACTACCGGCCAGGTGATTGTAGCCGGCGAAGTGAAGACCAACACCTATATCGACATCCAGACCATCGTGCGCGACACCATCCGCCGGATTGGCTATACCAAGAGCGAGTACATGTTTGAGGCCAACTCCTGCGGCATCCTCACAGCTATACATGAGCAAAGCCCCGACATCAACCAGGGAGTGGAGCGCGGTACGCCCGAAGAGCAAGGGGCCGGCGACCAAGGAATGATGTTTGGCTATGCCACCAACGAAACAGCCAACTACATGCCTCTGGCACTCGACTTGAGCCATCGCCTGCTGATTGAGCTGGCTGCCATCCGTAAAGAAGGCCGTATGATGACGTACCTGCGTCCTGACGCCAAGAGCCAGGTGACCATCCAGTATAGCGACGACAACCGACCTGAAAAAATTCACACCATCGTCATCAGTACACAGCACGATGAGTTTGATTCTGAAGCTCGTATGCAGGAAGTAATCAGAAAAGACATCATCGAAATTCTCATTCCGCGTGTCAAAGCCCAGCTCACCTCTGAGCTTCAGAAACTCTTTACAAATGACATCATCTACCACATAAACCCGACGGGCAAATTCGTAATTGGAGGACCTCACGGCGATACCGGACTTACCGGTCGTAAGATCATCGTCGATACCTACGGCGGAAAGGGTGCTCACGGCGGTGGTGCTTTCAGTGGCAAAGACCCCTCAAAAGTGGACCGATCTGCTGCCTATGCCTGCCGCCACATTGCCAAAAACCTCGTAGCTGCCGGGGTAGCCGACGAAATCCTGGTACAGGTATCGTATGCTATCGGCATTGCCCGACCTGTGAACATTTTTGTGAATACATACGGCACGGCTAAGCATGGCCTCACTGACCAGAAAATCGCCGAAGGCGTAGAAGCCATCTTTGACATGCGCCCATACGAAATCGAAAAGCGGCTCGGATTGCGGTCACCCATCTACAGCGAAACAGCCGCCTACGGCCACATGGGACGACAGCCTCAGACTGTAATTAAAACGTTCCGTAAACCCGATCATAACGGCACATTAGAACTCAAAAAAGAGGTAAAACTCTTCACCTGGGAAGAGCTGAACTATGTAGATGCCATTAAAAAGTATTTCAAAATTTAATACCCTAATCAGCAACTTAACAAAACCCCTTGCTCTGCAAGGGGTTTTGTTTTTTTAAACGCACAAAGTCACTTTTTTAAAACTGAAAAACGCAAACTAAATATATGACTTAGTAAAGCACTTTCAAAGGATACAAGATTCGATAATGCATAATCGACTTTTACTCTTCCAAAAGCTAAGCCTAATCCTAAAGATGGGCTAAACATCCACTGTTGGCCACCGGCGAAGGTGGTTGTACGCTGCCAACGACCTGCACCTATTCGCAGAAAAATCCACCTCCTGTAGTCAGCCTCTACCCCTAAAGCCGGATTAATTGTCAATACATTTCCCAAATTAATCCCAGATAGTTGACCTGCTGATAATAACCCATTTATTTCGGGTAAAATTCCAAAATCATCGTTTATTTTTATATATCTGGCTACACCAAGCGTGAGCGAAGGAGGCGTAAGTTCAAAATTTTCTTCTGGAAGTTCATTACCTGTTTGCTCGAAAGCACCTGTTAAAAGATTATTGTCAAAAGTCCAGAAGTTAAATGTGGTAGTCACATCTTTTAGTATAGCTGAAAACATCCAATCGCCAGGCCTGTAGTGTATACCCACATCGAAGCCAAATCCGTAAGCATTTGCGAATGGGCCGATGTTTCTGTAAATCAGTTTTGTGTTAAAGCCCAAAAACATGTTATTAAAACGCTCGATGGGCAGAGCAAAGTGGCCAATCAACGCGTAATCAGAAGCTGAAAATCGCGTAATTCGGCTATAGTCCACCTGACCTTGATCATCTACCAGATTCAGTGTATTTTGAATATCATCGACAGCAAATCTTAAAAGCGATAGCCCTACTCGATACGGCGAGCCTTTCGCCTGATAGGCTAAAGCCAAGTAATCGTAATTCGCAATGGAAGCAAACCATGAGGCATGCATCAAGGCAGCGTCGTAGGTAAAATCGCCATGTACAAGACCAGCGGGATTCCAATAACCCGCCTCTACCCCTTCAACAGAAGCAATCACAGCTCCTGCCATACCTATAGCCCTTGCCCCTGCTCCGATGTTCAGAAATTCGTTGCTGTATTTTCGTATGACTTGAGCGTCTAAATTTCTAAACAAAAAAAGTAGAATTGCAATTGAAATAATTTTCTTCAAGAATCTTGTTTTTAGAATACTCAACGGCCAAAGATACTTTTTAGTGCCTATTGGCATTTGCTATACTTGAAAGACTACGAGCTTTTTCGTTTCAAAAAACGGTTCTTCAAACCATTCCGACACATTTTTAACCTCCAATACTTTAACCGGTGGTACTAATTCTGGGGATATATCACCTCCTTTTAAATACAGTACAGAAGGTGGCAACATGCCTGCAGGATTATTCTTCACCAATTTTCCCTTAACCCACTTAGCAAACTCTGGCAAAGAAGTAACCGCTCGACTCACGATGTAATTGAAGCTTTTCTTTACTCCTTCTGCTCGCGCTTGAGTAGCTACCACATTTTCTAAGCTAAGAGCACTTGCTACTTCCTGAACAACTCTAATCTTCTTGCCAATGGAATCTACTAAATGAAATTCGACCTCTGGAAATACAATTGCCAAAGGAATTCCAGGAAAACCGCCACCAGTTCCTACGTCCATTACCGAAGCTCCCTCGAAAAATGATGTGTATCGGGCAATGGCTAAACTATGAAGTACGTGATGGAGGTAAAAATTATCCATGTCTTTGCGCGAGATCACGTTGATGCGCGCATTCCAATCGACATAGAGCGCTTTAAGGTTTGCAAATTTTTGTATCTGTTCCTCTTTAAGTGAGGAAAAATATTTCAGAATACGCTCCAGTTCGTCGCGATCTTTCACAGTATTTCTTGAATCTTATCAGCCGGCCTGGCTATTACGGCTAAGTCTTTTTCAGGATTATATACAATTGGGCGCTGCATAAGAATTGGATCTTCGATGATGGCGTAGATCAGCTCATTGTCGTCGAGTTCCAACTCAGCATATTTCTTTTTCCAAACTTGCTCATTGGTGCGCATGATATCGATGGTGTGAAAGCCGGCAAGTTCTACCAGTTTCTCTACCTCCTCGAAGGTAAGCGGCTCATCGAGATAACGCTTGATTTGAAAGGGAATGTTTCGCTCTTCAAGCCATTTTATCGCTTCTCTGCTCTTTGCACAGCGCGGGTTGTGATAAACAATCAGCATTTTCAGTGTATTAACGCTTATTATGAAGTGCAAATGTAGGTTCAGCCATTTTACGCGATATCTTACTATATATTTTAGTCTGGTCAAGTATATCCCTATAAATAAGGGCTGATTAAAAAAAGGCTTTTAATTGAACTGCACCGTTTTGTATGAACGTCATTTGTTGTCCCCATCGGGCTTCATAGGTCAGACTAATCTGCAGACCTGTAGCGAGATTTCTTTGTATTTGAAGGTTTACAATTACATTGTCGCCTGCCTGTAGGCCCTCGAGCATTGAAAAACCAAGAGGTGAATTAGCCTCGCCCGTGAAGGCATTTCGCACCCATTGTACAGTAGAAGTAATGGCATAGGAAGAGGCTGAAGCTAAGTAATTTTCAGTTAAAAGGCGCCATGAACTGAGCATAGCTTGCTGCGAAGTTTTTAAGCTGCGCTCTATCCCGATGCTCAAGCGATACCGTTCATTGGGTTGAAATTCCAGTTTTGGATTGAATAATATTTCCCGGAAAGAAAAATTTCGATTGACAAAATTCTGAGAAATATTCTCCCGTTGGCCAATATTAAAGGTGAAGCGCGCAATAATTGGTGGCAGTACTCTCCAGCGAACGTTGAATGGATGCTCTGTTTTTCGTACTTCCTCAATGCCAAACGAAAGCAAATTCGCAGTTGAGTTGGTTAAATAAGAGATATCCCATCCAAATTTGTTTTTGCTTCGGTCAAAAAACAAGGTGTGTCGCTGCTGGTTAAAAGCACCTAAGACAGCAGTATCTGAAGCATTCAGAGCGGATAAGTAAAATAATTTGTTGACGTTGTTGTTCAGCTGCCTGCGACTGTCATATTGCAAGGTTGACTGTATGCTAAAACGCGTTAAATACCGGCCAATTCCTCCGGTCAATTTTTGTGAAAATACTGCAGGATTGAAAAGGATAGATTGAGATAACTTGTTGAATTCTACTCTTATAAAGTCTGATGACGGAGCAAATATGCGGAGGTAGCGAGCCTCTGCCGGAAACCGCGCCGGCTCAAATTCGTCTAATTCCTTTATACCATTTTCGTTGTAATCGATCCATGTGTGAGTACCTGTGCCTGCCGGCACCTCAATGTAACTGAAAATACGTCGGGGTTCTGTGCCGGTGCCACTTTCCAGAAAGGTATTAAGCAGCAAAGAAGATCGCAACCATCGCTGCTGCAGCCTAATACGTCCGGTGTACGCTGCAAAATCTTGTTGGTTTACAACTTCTTGAAAATCAATTTTTCTGTAAAGAAGTGAGGAATTCACTTGCACATTCGAACTCCAGCGCCAATCGGTGCGCACTCCGGCGCCATGCGATCGGGCGGCATTCAGGATTACCTGATTATATACAGTATCGTCCGTACGAACAATTGTAAAAAGCTCCAAATAATTCGCTCGTTTATCTGATATCCTTACATAAGGCTCAGCATAATAAAATTGATAGGAACCATCGACTAAAGCTGACTGAAAACTTCTCACATTTCGCTCCACATCTGTCCGTACACCCATTGCAAGTGCTTTTAACAGCAAAAAGCGCACATCCCCATTTTGCCGAAAAAAAGAACCTCGACTCTGATTTCCTGAAATAGAAAGCACTGAAATTCTGCTTGTAAAATTTAAAAATTTAGTTTTTGAACCAACTTCGGCCGACACTTTATTCCTCTGTTCACTGCCTTGGTTCAGGAGTGAATATTCTGCCTGCATTTGAAGAGTAGAATCCATTTCGAGGCCTATAGAAACAGCCATTAAAAACTGATTCTCAGACCCTGTAGCAGAAGTTAATGCCCAATCGCGCTGAAATTCCACTTGTCTTACGCGCTCAACAGTTGTAAAAGTTGACTGCATCCAGTCAACAAAGGCTTGAGACTTATAAAGAGTTTTACCAATTTTCTGATGAAACCCATGTTTGGCTCTTAGTGCAAGACCATATGTTTGAGACTCACTAAGGGAATAACGATTTACATCTTTCTGACTGGCAGCCAGCTGTAGTTCAATATTGCCCATTCTTTCGCCATCAAAAGTTGTTTTTAAAGACGATATCCTCAGCGCTTGAGGCGGAATGAGTTGTTTTACAGGCTCATAGCTTCCCTGAGGCTGTCCATTTACCGGAGCTATCCATTCGTACACTCTACCGTTGAGCGTTTTATTAGCTTGCACATAGTTGCCTTTGCCCTGACCAACGAAGCTAAACTGCACTCGATACAATTGCCTGGTAGAGTCGCGAGAATACACAAAAACATCCCCAAATCCAGGCATTGCCACTTTTTCATACAAGATTTCATCGCTTACGTAAGACACTGCAACTGCCGTTGGGATCTGCATTTGATTCAAATCAGTTCCTGCCTGTGCCAATATCATTTTTTCCTGGTCAGTAAGGTCTTGAAACAGAGTTTGATTTCGACTGTCCGACTCTTGGTAGTGAACTATCTCAGCCTTTAATCTTTTTTTCGAAATTCCAGCTTTAGCATAGCCTACTGTACGCAGATAGAGCAAAGTAGTGTACTGAAACTCAACCACAATTCTTCTGTCTCGAGTTATGGGGCGAAGCGCGGTGAAGGTGATCTCACCAGCGTTATAATCGATCACATAGTCATTCTCCTGACCACGTGTGAGCAAATGACCATCGATATAAACGCGCTCGCTACCTGATACGATGACGATAAAAAGCTCATTGTTGTTCCCAAAAAGCTTATAAGGCCCTTGATTGCCCTCTTGCCCCATAAACGAATTTCTGGCAAAAATTCCCCTGGATGCAGCACCATTGAGCTCACCAGAGAGCTGAAAGGAAGATTTATTTACACTCTGATGAGTTGAAATTCCAATCCCCGTCACACGACGATCAAAAGTCAGAAAGTAATGATCTGAATTGGCGATTGAGTAATCACCTGCCACCAGTTTACCTCTATTGGGATGAGACACTTCCATGTAAATCCGGTCGATGTCGCGCAACTGTTGTGAGTATCCATCTGGCTGAATGGGTACCCGATTATCCGCAATGGAGGCCTTAATTGTTGTACTATCAGGCAAGGTGCCCGATATCTGTAAATCGAGTGTCGAATTCAGCACAGCGCTTTGGTTAGATCCTACCCGAACAGCCCTACTTATAGCTCCTGTGCGAGAAATTCCCGCAAAGTCAGATTCAAAAAGTCTATTGGTAGATTTTACGACTATCGCTTCGCGTTCGTCAGCCCTATCCAGTGAAGCTTTGGACACAATTTTTTTGCGATCAAGCCCCTCTACCGATGCTAAAAACCTATCAGGCAATAGGTAATACGATATTTCAACTTCCAAAGCTTCACAACGGTTCCAATAAGCAAATCCCGAATCCAGCACCGCAAGACAACTATCTGAATAAGAACTTTTTACAGAAATTTGAAGGGAAGGAAGATAGGTTCTTTCTGGAAGTTTCAGTGTATCTTCTGCCGCTAACTTATAGACCTGAGAAACAAAACGAGGATTGATATTTTGAGCAGAAACCGTGACAAAAAGAACTTTTGTCACAACGAAACATGATAAAATCAATCCCCATCTATTCATTCAAAAGACTATCTTCGCTCGAATTTGTGTACTACAAACTAACGGATTTTGGATGAATATAATTACTTATAATGTAAATGGCATAAGAGCAGCGATCAACAAAGGCTTTTTAGACTGGCTAAAAAAGGAAAATCCCGATATTCTTTGTTTGCAGGAGATTAAAGCTGATGCCTCGCAAATTGACTTTTCACCCTTTGAACAACTCGGCTATAACATACAGTGGCATGAAGCTGAGAAGAAAGGCTACTCAGGAGTAGCCATTTTGTCAAAACCTCATCCTAAATCTACCATTAAAGGCTGTGGAATCGATTACATCGACAAAGAAGGCAGAATTTTACTCAATGAATACGATACTTTTACTCTTGTATCGATTTATATACCTTCAGGCAGCAGTGGCGACGAGCGCCAGGATGTTAAAATGAAATTTTTAGAAGATTTTTTAAAGTACACCGATACTTTAAAATCCAGATATGCCAACATCATTTTGGCTGGAGATTTTAACATTTGTCACAAACCAATAGACATTCACGATCCTATTCGCAATGCCAAAAGCAGCGGCTTTTTACCCGAGGAGAGAGAATGGTTCGATCGGTTTGTAGAACACGGATGGGTAGATTCCTTCCGAGTGCTTAATCAAGAACCACATCAGTATACCTGGTGGACTTATAGAGCAGGGGCACGGGCAAAAAACAAAGGATGGCGAATTGATTATCAAATGCTCACTCCTGCGTTGAAAGATCAGCTCGAAAGCGTAAAAATTTTATCTGATGTAAATCATAGCGATCACTGTCCCTATAAAATTGAGATTAATGTTTGAACGAAAAAAGTAAAACTATGAATACAGAACTCTTCAAACAGATAGTAGATAAAAGTCAGATTCCAACGCTAATCTGTTTAAAGAATGAACGTATTTATGAAAATCAATCCTTTAATAATCTGCTGAAAACTGCTAAGATAAATACTGATGAATTCATTAAAAAATATTTGCAAAGTGATAAACCTACTATAGAAATAAGTCTGAATGACAAGAACATTTACTTTCATATTTATAAACAAGCAATTAACACTTCACTTATTTCTTATCAGATAATCGACGTAACAGAAGAGCAAATTCATTTAAAGAATTTGGAAAATTCATTAAAAAGCCTACATGAAATCGATAAACAGAGAAAAGTATTTTTAGAAAATCTTTCGCATGAATTACGTACACCATTGACGGGCATTATAGGTTTTACGGATTTATTGAAATACACAGATTTAAGTGAAGAAGCACAAATGTATTTAGAGAGCTTATCAGAGTCAGCCAATAGGATGGTCGAAACTTTAAATAATATAAACGACTTCACATTACTTACTTCTGAAAATAACAGTGTTGAAATACAAGAAATTGATATTTATCACACACTTAAATCGCTGTGTGATGCCTCTTATTACAAAGCAAAAGCGAAACAATTGAAAATACACCTAACTGGTGAGGTAGCCCCTGAAATAAAATTTTTTACTGATATCAAAAAATTAGAGACTATAGTAAAACAATTGCTTTCGAATGCTATAAAATTTACAGATAAAGGTAAAATAGAAATATCGTATGAAGTGACAGAAGACTTATGTAGAATTTCAGTAAAAGATACTGGAATCGGGATACCTGAAGATAAAATAGATGAATGTTTTGATGACTTTAAACAGTTGAGTGAAGGTTATAACAGACATTACGAAGGCTCAGGTATCGGGTTAAGCATTGTAAGAAAATTAGTGAATTTACTTAAAGGCAATATTCGCGTAGAAAGTAGAGTAAATGAAGGGAGTACTTTTACGATAGAAATTCCCAACGCAAAAGTAAAATTTGAAAAGCCTGAAATTTCTATAACAAAAAAACAAGGAAACAACATTCTCTATGTAGAAGACAATTATCTAAATCAAAAATTACTTCAAATAAGCTTAGGTAAGAAATACAATATTACCTTAGCTGACAATGCCGAAGAAGGTTTAAAATGGATAAGGCAAAAAGATTTTGATCTGGTGCTAATGGATATTAATCTCGGAAAAGGTATGGACGGTATACAGGCAATGAAAGAAATCAAAAAATATCCCAAATACTCAAAAACGCCGGTCATTGCCCTTACCGCCTATGCATTAGCCAATGACGAAGAAAAATTTTTAAAAGAAGGATTTGATGATTACATACCTAAACCTTACACCAAAGACGAAATAACATCTAAAATTTCAAAGTTTATTCATGCATAAATTCATTTAAAAAGTTGAAGATGGATAAAATCCCAAATGTTACTTTAAAGTATAAAGTAAAACTTCTTAGAAATTCCGAGGGAAACATTGTAGACTTCATAGTCGAAGAATGGAATGACTCAAGTATTGAATTCATAAAAGAATTATCTTTATTCAATGGGCCTGTTTCATACAAAGCTCTCGAAAAGAATTTCGGATTTGATAAAAGTTTTTTTGAAATGTTTATATCAAACGTTGAAACGTCTCCTATTGGAGTTTTTTATTTTTCAGGAAAAAAATATCCTGAGATTATATTCAAATTAAGATATTCCAATTTTGGTGACTTATTAGATATAAGTCTGAATATTGAAAGAGAAATAACCTTACAAGAATTCGATGAAATCAATGAAATAAAATTTTTTTACGAGAACATCTTCCATCACTCAAGTGATGCCATCTTTATTGTGGAATACAAGAATAATCAATTTAGATATATTACAAACAATAAAAAACACAGACTTGAAACCAGAATCACCTTCGAAGCCATTCACAATAAAACTCCAGTTGATTTAGTAGGTCCTGAGCTGGGGAAAAAAATTGAGGAGAATTATTTAAAAGCGTTGAATTCCAATGAAGTCATTACATATGAAGAATATTTAGAATTGCCGGCTGGTGCTAAATATTGGTTAACCTCACTAAAAAAAAATTGTCATTGCAAAATCAGAAAGAACTATAATTATTGGCAGCTCAAGAGATATTACTGAACTTAAAATCAAAGAAATTAAAAATCAAAAACTCATTGAACAGTTAGAAGAAGCCAATTCTATAAAAAATAAATTTTTTACCATTATAGCCCACGACCTTAAAAATCCATTGCACAATAGTCTTTCTATAGCAGATTTATTATATGAAAGCATAGATTCACTTTCGTTGCAAGAATTGAAGGACTATCTCAAATTGCTTAATATTAGTTTAAAAAATGCCTCGGAATTGTTGAGCAATCTATTGGTATGGTCATCAAGTCAAATGAAGGGACTTTCAGTAGAATTCGAACCCATATATCTTAAAAAAATTATTGATAAAGTTTTACAGGGATTAGAACTTAACATCAATGAAAAGAAGATTACAGTAATTAAAGAAAATCTGGAAAACACTATTGTATATTGTGATAGCAATAGTTTGTACTTTATTCTTCGAAATTTGCTCTCTAATGCCATCAAATTTTCGCACATGAACGGAGAAATAATAATCGAATCAATAATTCTTCCAAATGATGAAATTCAAATCTCTATTCGAGACAATGGTATTGGTATCAGTGATGAAAACAAAGAAAAATTATTTACCTTTTTAACTAAGTCAACTTTAGGCACATTTGGCGAGAAAGGTTCAGGACTTGGTCTTGCCCTTGTAAAAGAATTTGTAGAAAAAAATAAGGGAAGAATTTTATTTGAAAGTGAATTGGGAAAAGGTACGACATTTCATGTAATTCTTCCAGCTTTTAAACCTCTGAAAAGATAAATATGAAAATAAATTCAATAGGTATAGCAGGTGCTGGTACAATGGGTATTGGCATCGCACAATTAGCCGCACAAAAAGGATATAATGTGCTCTTTTATGACATTCACCAAAGTAATTTAGATAAAGCGAAAAAAATCATTGAAGACAACTTAGTGAAATTGACTGAAAAGGGCAAACTAAATAATATTTCTTCCCTGGAAATAATCAAGAGAATTCATTACACTGATCAACTTAAAAATTTATCAGATAGCTCACTACTAATCGAAGCCATTGTAGAAAACTTTGAGGCAAAAAAGACGCTATTTAGTCAGATTGAAAAAGTTGTATCAGATACCTGCATTATAGCTTCCAATACCTCAAGTTTGAGCATAAATCGATTAAGCAGTGTATTTACACGTCCGGAAAGATTTATTGGGCTTCACTTTTTCAATCCTGCTACAATAATGAAGCTCGTGGAAATAATACCAGGTATCAACACCTCAATGACCATCGTTGATAGCTTAAAAGACCTGATGAAAAATTGGGGTAAAGTACCTGCTTTAGCTAAGGATACACCTGGATTTATTGTGAATCGAGTAGCTCGACCTTTTTATGGTGAGGCTCTTCGGATCGCTGAAGAAGGACTGGCTACACCGGCCGAGATCGATCACATCATGAAGACGCTGGGTGGCTTTCGGATGGGACCTTTCGAGCTGATGGACTTTATCGGTCTGGATGTGAATTTTTCGGTGAGCTATTCTGTGTTTGAGCAGCTCTATTATGACCCACGCTACAGACCCTCTCTGTTGCAACAGCGAATGATGGAATCAGGCCGCCTTGGTCGCAAGGTTGGGAAAGGGTTCTACGATTACAGCCTTCCAAATCCGTTTGAACTAAGTCAAGCTCCCGATGAATCAAAAAGTCATGCGATTTTCTTTCGCATACTGAGCATGCTTATCAATGAGGCAGTGGATGCTGTCTATTTGCAAATAGCCGATGCACAGGCTGTAGATGAAGCGATGATGTATGGAGCGAACTATCCCAAGGGCTTGATCGCCTGGGGAAAAGAGATTGGCTTTGAGAAAGTAAAAGCTGAAATCGACCGCTTGTTTGAATATTATAAAGACATGCGCTACAGGGCCTCCGCTGGGTTTTATGTGATTGACAGACTCTTAAATTAAATACAGTTATTTAAGCTTGAGGTTGTTTTTCGGACAGTGTTAGCAGTCTGAAAACATCCTCGAGTCTTACATCCTTATGTTGAATGCTGAGAATGGCATTTTCAGTAACCACAGCTTTTTCAAAAATGGCTTTTCTCAAATCCTTTTTGGCGTCTGTATCGATGTGCCAGTGATTTGCTTCGCGCTTCACCTTAAGCACACCGTCTATAGACTTAAACCAGGCAGCACTGACCTCTTTTTCGAGCTGAACGACCAGCGTCTGGCGACCAGTGGCTTGTTTAAGAGCTTCGGTGGTGGTATCGGCCACTATTTTTCCCTTGTTAATAATGATTACTCTGTCGCAGAGGATCTCTACCTCTTGCATGATATGTGTGGAGAGCATTACGGTCTTAGAGCGCCCCAGTTCTTTAATGAGTTGGCGAATTTCAACGATTTGGTTTGGATCGAGGCCTGTGGTTGGTTCGTCGAGGATCAAGACTTCAGGATCGTGTATGAGAGCATGTGCCAAACCAACGCGTTGGCGATACCCTTTTGAAAGTTGACCTATGCGCTTATGAGCTTCAGGAGTCAGGCCTGTCTTTTCGATCATTTCCTCTACACGGGTTTTAGATACTTTCTGAAGACTGGCCATAAAGTAGAGAAATTCGCGAACATACATGTCGAGGTACAGAGGATTGTGCTCAGGCAGATAGCCAATTTTTTTTCTTACTTCGATGCTGTGTTGATTTACGTCGAGCCCGTCGACAGCTGCATATCCCTCAGTAGCCGGAATAAAACCAGTGAGAATTTTCATCATGGTGCTTTTTCCTGCCCCATTTGGGCCTAAAAAGCCAACGATTTCTCCTTTTTTAACTTTAAAACTCACCTGATCAAGGGCACGCTGTGTGCCGTAAATCTTTGTAACCTTCTGTACTTCGAGCGACATCTTTCAAAATTTACGGATTAAAAGGGTAAGGTTTCCTGATCGGTATTCTGCAGTTTCGATAGTATTTCCTGAACGGTTTTTTCCGTTTCTGATAACTTTTTTTTACAAAAATTGACGAGAAATTCTGCTCTTTGTATAAGCTTTACCATTTTATCCGGGTCGATGTCTTCCTGTTCCAGCTGATCGGCTATGGTTTGCAATTCGTCTATTGCAGCGGTGTAGGTAAGCTCGTTTTCAGCATTTTCCATATTTCAGGGATTTATTGCGCCAAATTAACTCGGATTGAAATACCCACATTGGTATTAGAGGTAGGAAATGCGTTGGAAGTCTTGTACGTTGAAATAATCTGATCGTAAAAAACCTTAGCATTTACTCGTGCAGAAATGGCGTAGTCGGCTGATACTTTTATGGTAGTGATACGGCTACCGGCAGTTACCTGATCTACGCGCTCAACGATGCGCCTAATGATAACCTGATTGTCGCGCACTGACACATCGCAGCGCAGCTCGAGGTTAGATTGAGGTTTTCTACCAGTTTCGCCCAGACTTACAAATTGCAGCTTCACGTCTTTGACCACATAACCTGCACCGACCACTATTTCATTTCCTCTCGAATCGGTGAGTTGGTTATTGGCTAAACTTAGATTCTGAGTGCGGTCTTTTTTGTAGTCGATGCGTAGGGTTAATGAATTTTTCATGCGCAAGTTCACACCCAATAATGGCGACCATTGCTCTACAATGGTAGCCGATACGATTTGAAACTCCGGTAGAAAATCGCCATTTTCATTGATAGGTGGCTCTCCATCTTCGATGCGCTGCTGGCGAATAAGGTTTGTGTTAAAGTTACCAAGCGTGTAGGTGCCAGTGTAGCCGTGTCTAAGGGCAATATTCGAAAAGTGCTTGTTGAAGAAGGGGATTTTAGTTAATCCGTCGTAGGTGAGCTGCCAGTTTGGTAAGGGAATTGAACTTCTTCTATAACGGGGGTCAAGCGAAACAGATCTTGGATCAAGACCAGCAAAGGCCGAAATAAAAGCAGGTATTAGTACATCTTGCGATGCGTAGCTGTATCCCTGCCAACCGTAATTCGCTGAGTCAGGATTATTGTTAAAAGTTGGATTGTATGTTGGATCGATTTGTTTGCGTTGTTCCACCAGGCGCTCTGAAATCACCTCTCTGTTTTTGAGAAATTGCTCATACACATCACTTCTGAAGTCAGGACCTCGCAGGGTTTCAAACGATGTGCGAAATGCCCAGAAAGATGTGGTATATGTACCCATCTGAAAAAGGTTTTGAACCTGATAGTCAAAGGCTGTGGCATCGTAGCGGAAAAATCCGTTTTGATTAAATGTACTGTTTCTCTGCGAGGTAAGTTCGATTCTGAAGGTATTGATCGGTTCGATGGTAGCGCGGAGGTTAAGGTTCTCAGTGTGTGTTTGTGAAAATTGATTGTTGAGCAATGGCGATTTGGTAATCCACTCATTTTCAGCGGCTTTAGGCTTTATATCGCGCTGTGAACCAAAGGCAAAATCGTACCCTGGTGCTGAAGCATTTTGACCAAGTATTCCAGGCGTGGGCATGTAACCAGGTAAGAGAGTTCCTCGGGTAGTGGTATATCCTCCCCCTACACTGCGTAGGCTCATTAGGATGCGCGCCGACGATTTAGCTATTTTTCGAAATACCGATTCCTTCTCTTCTTCTTTTTTGTCGGTATTTTGGTTGGGTTGATTGGTATTTCCTCGTAAAGATGCCGGCACATTTGGTCGCTGCTGACCGGGTCTTTGTGGTGCCTTGCCTTGATTTGCTTCTTGAAGAAACTTGATTTTGTTATAGAAGTTAACAAGATTAGCCTGGCCATTGAATTGCCAGCTTTGGGAGTTTTGGATGGTATTTCCTAGGTTAAGCGAATCATTGTTTGTATTTAAAATAGCCAAAAGCGAGTTAGTGGTCCAGTCAAAATCAGCTGTATAGCGAACACTCGTGTTTATAAAGTTCAACAATGGAATTTTACTGAAGGGAACTTCGTAGTTTACATTCAGCGTATGGTGGTAGTTGGTCGGTCGTCCACCTGCCCGCAGATTTTCGCGAATGGCGTTTCGCACCGAATCTGCCGTTGCAGGTCCGTCCGGTTCATCAATGCGGGTAAACATTCGTGCTTGAAAATCGGCTCTTAAGGCACGTGTAAGATCCCAGCTAACGTCGTAGATGCGATTGAAGGTAAAAGCTTTTTGATATGTAGTAGGCAATCTAAACGTTGGGTTATCCGTATTGCGCATTTCGGCCTCGTTATAAATCCTCCACAGCTCCGCTCTGAAGGTGAAGCGCGAGGGCATGTAGTTGAAGTTGAAATCACGAATGAGAGCTAAATGCTTGTTTTGCAGAAACTTGATTTTTTTAAATGGCTCTACGGGTTTAACCTGAGCCTGGTAGTTGTAATTCAAAGAACCTTTGTAATCGCGACGAATGTCTGAAACGGTGTTGATGTTTCGAAAATAAATTTCGTTAAAAGAGTAGGATAATGCTATGTTCTCTATATCGTAAAACTGGGGTTTCCGACGTGTGTTCGTTCTCTCCTTGCGAACATTAGCAAAGTTAATTCCCCTACGCAACGTATAGGTTTGAGCGATTCTTCGCAGGGAGTCGCGTTCTTGTAGTGTTTCTATGTTTCGAAGTGCATCTTTGAATTCAATGTCCATATCCAGCGGGTTGAACATCGGATTGCGCCACTCTTCGGCATATCCCACAAACATGGGTATGCGCAATCGCACTTTATCGGAGAAGAATTTGCCGAGTTCAAAGTTGGATTGCAGGTCGTAGGCAATGATCTCTTCCTTTCGGCGGGCATTAACGTTCTGATCGATCGAGCCAAATCCCACAGTTGAGTAATTGCCAGAGAGAGTGATATTAGCAAAATCAGCCAGTTGAGCATTTACTCTACCGGCAGCAGCATATCCTCCGCGATTGTCAAATCCGCCAAGTCGAAGTTCATTTACCCAGATTTCTGCACACTTGGGCAATCCGTCGTCATTCGGGTCACCCAATTGTTTTTTGGGATTTCGAATACCGATCATAATGGTGCGCACGTTGCCCAAATTTGGCGCTCCCACAATGGTGATTTTTCTGTTGCCAAGGTCCACCGTAAATCTGCTCTGTAGTGGAAATCCAGCCTTATCGCGCTGAAGTTTGATTTGCCGGATTTCTTCCATATCGATGTCAAATTCATTTTCTATCGGCCATATCAATCGTGGGTCAACCTCGCCCCATTGAGTTACTTGTAAGGGAATTTCATATTCATAATAATTCTGATTAAAGTCGGCACCAAGACGTATGAAAGCAGTGAGATCGCCGTTTTTCAGCGGTTTGGTGGCATCGCGCTGTTCGGCATGTACAAACATTCTCAGTCGCTTATACAGACGCATGTCCATAGCGAGATTTCTAAATACAGCCCTTGCATCTCCATCTTTCAGATCGCATACCCGTATAGCAAGTGACTGTTCGTTCTGAGCTTGAATGGACGAAGTTGCAAAGAGCTCCTGACGTTCAATTCCAGGTGGCAATACATAATTAATCGGATTGCGCTGCCCATTTTCTTCCAGATTTACTACATTAACCTCGAAAAGGGTTCCGTCGCTATCGTCGGTGGCTAAGTCATCGCGAATGCCCGAAAGTGAAAACGGATAACGCCTCCACTCTCCACGCACCAGTTCTAAGGCTGCAAAGCGCAATACGATTGGATTTTCCCAATTGTGCAAAAACATTCGAATAAAACGTATAGAACGGAAATCGCTGATCGGGCCAATCACTTTATCCGGTGAGAAAATAGGCACTTTAAACTGATACCATATGACAGGCTTGCGACTACCGTCAGGCAGAACATCAGTGGTGGTTTGAAAGACATCTGTTATGTAATTTTTACCAATTTGTAAATCTTGAGGACGAATAGATACGCGATATTGGAAATAGGTTTCTGAACGCGCCAAAGTTTGATCAGAGTTTACGTCCTCCATGTCGGGTCGGTTGGTAGCTGTGTTCGGATAGCCATCCGGTTGAGTAATGTCACTGTTGCCTTGCGGATTGTTCCATCTTTTGTACCGCTCTAAAATAGAAGCTCCTTGATTGTCATAGTTATTTGATCTATAAAACTCGTAGTTATCTGCCGCCGGGTCATTGAAAATAGCATTATACACGGCTGATCCGGAACCAAACTGAGCTGCTACACGCTGTATAAAGGTCTGTCCATTGTGCGCAAACCACTGGCGTTCGAGCTCGTCATTTAGTCCATCCAGACCAACATCTTGTACCTCGCGCGCACCTGGTTCGTTGTTAAAAGCTTGAACTTGAGGTACAATTTTAGGCACAATTCCCCATGCAGTAGAGTCCACCTGATTTAAGTTGCCGTCGATCGGTATTCCTTGCTCAAAAGCCTGTCGACCATCTTTTAAAATATCTTCAGATATATTGCCCAGATTAAAATATAAGTCTCCACCCTTTAAGTTAGGATTTTCTAAAAATGGGTCAAGCAGCCAAAATTGAATAAACTCTATGTTCTGCTCTTCGAAATTGTTGGTGAGCAGTTCACGCATAATTCCACCCCAGCGGCTACGCGGGTTGTTGAGCTTTCCATCGGCATTTAAACCGGCAGAAATTCCCGGTTCACCTTCCACATCGAAATTGTAAGGACCTCTTTCATCGGGATAATATGCCAGGTCGAGCGTCGGAATGTTTCGCGGCATAGCCGGGTCGAGACGTCTGTTGGGGAAAACCTCCCTCACCAATATCTCGCGCATGTAATGATTCGAGCGCATTACACGGTCAGCCCTCACATTTGCTGGTGTTTGAGAATTGGCCTGGAAAAACAGCGGATCGATGGTGTACCAGGCAAGTCTAGCGCGGTTGAAGCCAATCCGAATATCGTTGTTGAATTCAGCTTCCGGAAAGAGTTCTGGTTGACCTGAGGGCACACTGGCCAGCTGCCAGCGCATGGGATTCCGGATGTCGATAAGGGTTTGAGAGCTTTCAAAATCGTCGATATAGGTTGTCTCTTCGCGATTGAGCTTTATTGCTCTTGGAGAACCGGGAATAAGCTGCGCAAATTCCCCTTGAGCATTGATGGTAGATGGTGCCTTGGTAGAAAGAAAGGGAATAGCATCGACCAACTTTGTCAAAAAGGGCGCCTGATTGCTGTACTGAGTATTTAATCCCCAAATGGTGTTAGCAATGGGTTCAAAGCCAAGATTTACCTTTTGGGTAAAAGGTCGTTCGCGAAGGTGCAGTAAGGTGCCTCCAATGTTCCAATGCTCACTCACGCGATGATCGACATTAATGCCCGCAAATGTTTTCACATTGGCTCCGAAGAGCGCATTGTTCTCAAAATCAACGCGAATGGGCAGACCGGAATTAATTATGCCCTCATCCAGAATCCTAACCCTACCTAGATTGTAGTCTACAGTATATTGTGTACCTTCTTGCAGTTTTACACCTCCGGCCGTTACTGAAACTGAACCTCTGGGAATGTTTATAGCATTCAGTTGAATTTCACTGCCTGTAGCCGATTTATACCTTCCTTTCAGAAAGAATTTGTTCAGCTTTGTCATTTCTTGAGCTCTGAAGCGCGTACTGTCGTACAACTGTTGGAATACGTATTTGGCCCTCAATTCGTCGTTGTCGAGCTTCGATGCCAGGTGGCGCCCAAATGGCTCTACCACAGGAAAATAGATCCGACCATTTTGGGGATTAATGGTTACATTAGGTACAAAATCAAAAAATCCGTCAGGATAGGGGTCGTTGTTATTGTTCAGCTTATCGAGCCCCATCACGCGCAGTAGCAGTTCGTTTCTCAGACTGCCCTCCGGCAGGAAAGGTATCGGCACTCCCGTCTCATCGTTCCAATACAACACATCGAGCCTGAAATCTTGTGGGTTGATTTGAAAGGCATTTAAAGAGTACACATTCTTCATCATCAGATGCCACATGGGCACCTTTACATTCAGCAAGGTAGCTTTTAAAAGTTTTAAAATCAATGTAGAAGGAGGAGATACCCCATCATTACTGAACTCACCGACCTGGTAGGTCTTGCCATTAGCCGTGTATTGATACGCTACTGCAAGTACCTCATCTTGATTGAGTGCCTGATTGAGAGAGATATATCCCAATTGTGGATGAAAGGTGTATTCATTCGGACTTAACAATCGGGCATTGGTAAGGTCTTCGAAATCGATGCCTGGCTCAAATCTGGCCTGGCTCAGCACCGCATTAGCAGTGGCAATATTGCGTATCCCGGCGTATTCATTTTGAATCGTTGAAGGATTGAGTTTATTCATTTGATTGTGTGGCAACTCTGGGTGCCGGCGATCCACAGTCCCGGAGAAAATATCTGGATCATTTAGTCCACTCTGTGAATGGCGATATGCCCATCCAGCTCTATCGGCCTCGCCCAAATCCATGAAGGCAACAATGTTGCGCACATTCTCTGTCACATTTCGGCGGTTCGTCACCCACACTTCTATTCGGGTAATCTGAATAGGTGAGGTGATTACCGGCATATTTGCCAAAAAGCGCTCGTAATTCTCACGGAAATAATGCGAGAGAAAATAATGTCTATTTGCCTCGTATTGATCAGCCTGGATAAAAAACTCCTGTACTGCTCCACCCCCTTGTAGATTGATGGATGACGTTTGACTTCTCTGCTCTGAAAAGATTGTAGTTACCGTTGTCTTCCCAAACTGCATCTGTGCTTTTACACCAAAAAGACTTTGCACACCTGTGATCAGCGAACTGTTTAAAGGCATGTTTACGTTACCAAACTCAAGTTTTTTTAGAATTTGGTCTTCTTCTCCGGTAAATTGTGTTTTAATTTGATTGTCAAATTGAAAGGTCGCCTGCGTATCATAGTTAAATCCCAAATTTAGCCGCGTCCCGATTTTACCGTTTACATTCATCTGGATGCGCTGATTGAAAACCAGGTTGAAGGTTCTTCGATTCCGAACCGGAATCATAGGGTTTTCAAGGCGCTGAAATCTGCCTCCAAGAGTGAGCGTTGCTGATCCTTGAGGCCTGATTTCTATGGTATTACTTCCAAAAATATTTTTAAAAGCTTCGCCCTTCACCTCAATCAACGGCAACAGTGCAGAACCCGACTCCCTGGGATCTGCTTGCTTATTTCGCTCCCGTAATCCACCGCCACTACCAGATTTATCTGACCAATATTTACTATCCTCCTGTGCAAATTGTATTCTGCGAAATTCTTCAGGTGTGTAGTACTGTGTGTCAATGACTGTGTTGCCAATAAATTTTCGAACTATGTATAGGTTACGAACCGGGTCATAGTCGAGCTCCGTCCTAAAATTAGCTGGGTCTTTCAAATTCAATGATGAAGGCTTACGCACATCGTACTTCGTAGAATCTTTGGTAGTATCGCTCTGTTCAATGAGAATTTTTGAAGTAGCCCCTCTCGAGGTAAATGAAGGTAAACGAAATGCACTTAGTGATAAAAAACCCAATAGTAAAACAACAATATGAGCTACCGTACGAATTCTCACCCCCTACTACAGATTCTTTAGAGCCAACTTAATGATCGATTCAACGTCTAAAACCGGATTTTCTTGAACTATTTTTTCTACCACTTTACTTGCCAAAGGACGTGGATATCCTAAAACTTCTAAAGCTGATAACGCATCCTTAGCTGCTTTAGTATTTGATGTGGCAGATTTAGTTGCGTAATTCTCGTTAATATGTGTGACCTTATCTCGCAGATCAATGATTAAACGCTCAGCCGTTTTAGTTCCGATACCTTTTACCGCTTTAAGCCTGCTAACATTTCCAGAAGCTATCACTTCTACTAGTTCATCTACCCTTAAATGGCTCAAAATCAATCTTGCCGTATTAGCTCCAACCCCCGAAACACTAATGAGCTGCTGAAAAATTTCTCTTTCGCCTTCGCTAAGAAAACCATATATAACATGAGCATCCTCTCGAACAATCAAATGTGTAAACAACCTGAACTTTTGACCTAAAACTAATTTTTCAAATGTAAATACGCTGATTTGCAGCTGCCAGCCAACTCCATTTACATTAAGTACGCATTGCGTAGGCTGTAAATACTCAACAGTTCCTTCTAAAAAATAATACATCACACTTATATACTCAGGATTGCACAAAATTATGTTGTGCAAAATTGAACTCAGGCTATTTAAGAATCACAAACAAATAAATCACAGATGTATCTTCAATACTATAAATGTAACAATGCATTTTGTCTAACCCAACCAGTTTTTCCATCAGGTAATTTAATTTTTACGTAATCACCGTCTGTTTCAAATAAAATAACTTTTGTACCCTCATTAAGTTTAAATAAATCGACTGATGATTCAAAAGGCTCATTCTTCGTTAAAACACTCTCAGCCACAATTGCATAACGATTTTTTTGCTCATCATTCAAGACAGTGAATAAAAAAGTACTTACAAAACTTAAGATAACATAAAGAATAGATTTTACAATATTTTCAGAAAGTCTATTATTCAAATATTGCCAGAATTTAATTATAAAAAGAACTAAAATCAAAAATGAAAAAAGGATAAAAATAAACTTCCAATTAGAAAATCTTAAGAAATTTTGAACCCTTTCAATTAATGATGGAATTCCGAAACCAAAATCTCCAGGAATTTTGCTGAGTAAAAAGTTTAAATTCGTTATTAAATCATTGTCAAAAGGCATATAATATAACGCCTTTTCATAATAATATCTTGAGTAGCCTAATTTATTAATTTTATAGTAAGTATTCCCTATATTATACAGCAATTCACCGGAAATTATATTAGTGTTAATCAAAGAATCATATAAAAACAAGGCTTCTTGATAATTACCCTCTTTGTAGAATGTATTCGCTTTAAAAAAAACAGAATCCACGGTGCCAAAAATAATCTTAGGATAAAATAATAAAAAAAATATAACAGAATTTTTCTTCATTTTTATTGTCAATTTATGTACTTTTTTAAGATTCGTATGTATTCTGAAATAATGGATGAAATTATTTCGTCATTCATACCGGAGTAAATCGCCTTTTCTGAGTCTGAAATAATCTTTAATAAGTTTTGGAAATCATTGGCAAAAATAGAATTTAACAATAAATCATTCAATGAAGTCTTATTAGTTTCCAAATTTTGAGAGCTTTCATAAATAATCTTCTTGAAATTTTTATTCAAGTAGTTAAGTTTTTCTTTTAGATTTACATCTGAATTTTCTACAAATCTTAAAATTTCCCTAAGTTTATTTTTTACTTCTTTTGTTTTTTGTAAAGAACCATAATAATCGATAAAAAACAATCGTAGAATTAATATAATAACAATAGACAGTAGCAAAACAAATACCCATGTAAGTAAAACAGTAGATGAACTGACTGAATAGAAAATTTTTCTTTGATTAAAAGAGTTTTTTATAAATAATATATCTTTTAAGCCTGTATTGCTTGTTAATTTATTATCTACCCTCGTTCTTGATTCAAAATTTTCTTCACTGTAATTTGAACCACCAGTTACATTTATATGCAAATTATCAATGACTATTTCTTCATATGAATTTTTGGAAGTGTTGAAATACAAAAATGAAATTTTAGGTAGTTTGTGATTTCCATTAAATTTAGGAACGAGTATATATTCTAAGGTTTTTAAACCTTGGTATCCTTTTGATGTAATAGAATATCTTTCATATATTTTGGGTTCATATTGATCAAATTGCTCTGAAAATGTTAATTCGGGTAGGGTAACCATTTTTATATTTCCCGAACCCTCCAATGAAATTTTTAATGAAATAGCTTCTCCTACTTTCACTTCCGATTTGCTTAAATCAGCCTTGAGTTTCATATTTCCAACTCCGCCAGAAAATGGAGTCTTATTTGAAATTAAAGCAGGAAGAGGCTTAACTGTTATAATGGGAACTTTATATATTGAAATTTGGTTAACAACTGTACCTGAATTAAAGAAAAGATTAAAATAATCACGTCTATTTGTAGGCACCTCAGTAGGAATACGAACTTCAAGAGAACCTAAGTCAAATTTCCCAACTTTTTGTCCAAATATCAAAAACCTTTTTAAAGGCACAACATTGTATAATTCTCCATTTAATTGTTCCTGAAATGGTTTAGCTTCTTCTTTTATTACTTCAGAGTAGAACCCATTGAAAGATGGTTCATTTAAAATCTCAACGTTAGAAATTGAAGTCCTGTAATACAATAAGTAATCAACTACCATCCCTTCACCAACATACAAATTATTTTTTGGAATTTTTACCTTTACAAAAGCGAGTTTTTTAGCAATAAACTTAGGATCATTAGGATCAGATATTTCATCTGTAGAGGCAGCAGTTACTTCAATTTCAATCGGTTTAGATTTAATAATTTTGCCTCCTACATTAATTGACGCTTCAGAAATTATAAATTTACCTACTTTTTTTGCAAGAATTATATAAGAAATCGATTGTTCAACTCTAAATCCTGTATTGTCATAAGTTGAAAATACTTTATTGTTTGGACCAGAAACGATTGTAAAATACTCCCTAAGATTTTTTGGTTCGCTAAAGTTGGTTCCTTGTCCATTAATAGTAAAGCTAATTTCAAATTCCTCATATTTATTAACTTTATATTTTGAAGCTCTCGAAATTAATTGATATTCTTGAGCTAGAATCATATGTGAATACTGAAGAAAAAGCGCAATCCATATAAAGGAAATGTATTTACCAATCTTTTTCATTTTTTCCTGTTTTATTTTTCTTTTTTTCTTTATTTCTAACCTTTTCCTGAATTGACTGATCCTTTGATTCGATATATTTTAAGATATTCTCTAATATTTTTTCATCCATCTCTATTTTATTATCCGAATTATTTCCTTCATTTGTACTTGTGTTTTGTTTTCTATTTTCTTCTTTTGATTCATTGGTATTTTGGGAATTATTATTATTATTATTTTGATTCTGACCAGTCATAATCATCGAATATGTTCTGGCATAATTATACTGTGTTTCAGCATCTTCCGGATTCAAAATAAGGGCATTTCTGTATGCTTCCAATGCATTTCTATAATCTTTCCTTTGGTAATATGAATTACCAAGATTATGAAATGCCCTTGAACGAATTTTTTTATCTTCGGTTGATTGTGCTAAGTTCTCAAAAATTGAAATAGCTTTATCAAAGTTGTTTAACTTATAGATAGAATTACCATAATTGTACTGAGCTTCATCAGCTGGCTTATCTTTTCGTTTAGAGATAGCTTCTCTATACATATTACTGGCCTCTTCATATCTTTTTTTGTCGAAGTATTCATTACCTTCATTTATTTTTCTTTTATACGGTGAAATTTGCCCTAGCACAATAGAAATATTTATTAAGTAAAAAATTACTATTTTTATAAAATCTTTCATTTCTTTAAGATAAAGTACAAATAATCAAATACTATTAAATCAATTAATAATAATATGCAAGCAACGAAAAGTGGAATATAGTATAAATTTGAATATCCACTTTGTATGTTTCTTTCCGTGTCAATACGTTTTGCCTTATCAATTTCTTGTAATAATACTGAAGATATTTGAGAAATAGATTTTGATTGAAGGTATAATCCATCTAATTTTTGAGCTAATTCTTTGAGTTGATTTTCATTTAGTTTAGAAATCACCACATTTCCAAGATTATCTCTCTTATAATCTTTTCCCAGATTATTAGAAATAGGAATCGGTCCTCCAACTACAGTACCCACACCTACAATCAATAATTTTATATTTAATTCTCTAAAGTTTTCAAGAATTCTTTTCATTTGGCCTTCATGTTCTTCACCATCGGTAAGAAGAATCAAAATTCTATCCGCAGAACTTGATGGATTGAACAAAGAAATAGAGCGCATCAGTGCCTCCTCAATATTGGTTCCTTGTGTTAAAATATAATCTGTATTAATGGACTTTACCATAGATATTACATTCTCTAAATCTGAGGTCATTGGTTGTAGAATGGCTGCTGTACCGGCATAAGCAACTAATCCAACCATATCATCTTCGATGTTCTTTAAAATATTTAGTAAAATTTGACGAGAGAATTCTAATCGATTAGGTGATATATCATCAGCTAACATACTATTGGAAATATCTAAACAAAATACTATTTCGCAACTCGATGATTGTTTTTTTCGAGTTGCAGTGTATTCTCTCGGATTTGCTACAGATAAAAACAAAAATATCAGAATAAAAAATTTTACAAAATATTTACTTATAATCCTTTTGTAATCAAAGTTTTTAAATATTCTTTCATAAAAAACATTTTCGACAATATCTCTAGATTTTTTTTTAAATTTAATAATTAAAATACCAGATATAAAAAATAATATTATAGAAAGGAAAACGCCGTAAATGAAGTAGTCAAAATATTGAAATTCGATGTTCATTCAATTAAATTTCTAAACAGAATTAATTTTAGTAGCCAATCCAACAAAAATAAAGCCAAACCGGAATATAAAAAGTGCATAAAATATTCGCGTTTTGTGTCATATTTTATCTCGGTTATTTTTGACCTTTCAAGTTTATTTATTTCATCGTAAATTTTTTTCAAAGCTTCACTATCTGTAGCTCTGTAATAGCTAGCACCTGTAATATTCGCAATCTTTTTAAGTAAATTTTCATCTATCGTTACCTGGCGATTTTCAAAGATTAAATTACCGGAAAAATCATATGCTACTGGCGTTAAGGCGTAACCTTTTGTACCCACACCTATAGTATAAACTCTAATTCCAAATTTTGCTGCCATTTCAGCGGCTGTGATAGGATCAATCTCTCCACTATTGTTTTCACCATCGCTCATTAAAATAATAACCTTACTTTTTGTTGGTGAGTTTTTAATTCGATTTACTGCAGTTGCCAAACCCATTCCTATAGCCGTACCATCATCCACTAAGCCATAAGAAATTTCATCAATCGCATTTACGAGTGCATTTTTATCACTTGTCAATGGAATTTTAGTAAAACTCTCTCCTGCATAAAGAACTATTCCAATTAAATCATCTGTTCTGTTTAGTACAAACTCAGTAGCCACTTTTTTTGTAGCACTAAGTCTATCAGGTTTAAAATCTCTTGCCAACATACTTGCTGATATATCGATGGCAAGTATTATTGAAATTCCCTGTCCATCTAAAGTTTTTCTGAATTCTTGTTTAACATATGGCCCCGATGCAGAAATTAGTAAAAGAATAATTGAGAAAGCTTTAAGCAGTTTTCCAATTATCTCAGGATTAATAAAACGACTATTAAATTGGATAAATGAATTATGGCTTACTATTAAATTGGGATAGAATTGCCTTTTTGTAACAAAATAATTAATTATGTATAGAATTGGGATGACTAAAAGTAATAATAAGTAAGGCCTCTCAAATAACATTTGAACCAACTAATTTTTCTGGGTTTGGATGATGAAAGGATTTTGTTTCTGACTTTGAATAAATAGAAGTAAATTTTGTATAGTTTCTTGGGTTTTTACTCTATTGTCGGACGCCTTTGCAAACTTTATCATCTCCGAATATTTAAAAAATTGTTTCAGCATTTCATTATAGTAAATACTTAATGGCAAAGAAGAGATTAATGAAAGGATTTCTGAAGTTGTAGATTCTAAAAAGGGTTGGTTGTATTTTTTTTCTAAATATTCGCGTATTAGACTATCAATCTTAAAAAAAAACTCGCTTGATTGCATTCCATTTTTCTCATATATATTCGAATATTCTTTTATACTTTTAATTATTTGGTCTTCCAGGCTTATCTGGGGCATTTCTTCTTTGTCAATTGTATTTTCTCTTTTCGGTAAATATTTTATTAAAATGAAAAGAAGTATCACAGTTACTACTATTAACGATATCCATAATATCCAACGATTGTCGTAAAAGGAAATATTTTCCTTTATATCATAAATTTCAACTTCATCATTGAGTGGCGGAATAAACACATGTACTGTTACAGGATCTGAAAAAAGCTTATTAGAATCTATCAGAAAAATAAGCGGCTGAAGGGTAAAAACCCCAGTATCAAATAATACAGCATTAAGTTTTGTAAAAATATTATTTGAGTCTATTAACAAAGTATCCCATTTAGAAAGAAAATAGAATCCACTTAAAGTATCACTAAACTCAGGATAAATTATACGCTCAGACTTTGGCAATTGAAAAATTAAATCAAAAGATTGACCAATAGCTATGCTGTTAGATTTTAGAATAACTTTCACTTTCTCAGATTGTGAAAAAACCTGAAAAGAAAAAAATAAAAGTATTACAAAACTCGCACTTAATCTTCGTTTCATCTTTCAGAAAAGTACTTTATTAATGACTTCAAATAATTGTCATTTGTAGTAAGGTCAATAAAACCAGCAGAAAATTTCTGAAACATCTTTTTCACATGCTCATTTTTTTTATTGCGATATTCAATATATGATTGAACATTCTTTTTATTAAGATTAATCCAATAGGATGTATTGGTTTCAATATCTGTTACTTTAATATAACCTAACGGTGGAAAATATATTTCAATAGGATCTTGTACTCGTATTGCTGTTACATCGTGATATGCACATAATTTTCTGAAATGTTTTTCATTGTAATCATCAATCATAAAGTCAGATATTAAAAAGATTATTGTTCTTTTTTTGAATACTTTATTTACATATTGAATTGCTTCGTTAATCGAAGAAGATGGTGAAATATTATTATTAAAAACTAGTTCTCTGATGATTTTGAGTGCATGAAATCTGCCCTTAGCGGGCTTTAGAACTTTTTCTACTTTATCGGTAAAAGTAATTAATCCTACCTTATCGTTGTTTTTAAGTGCAGATAGGGTTATTAATGCGGCTATTTCAGCTACGTAGTCCGATTTTTCGGCATTTTTTGTACCATATGACATCGATGTGCTGTGATCAACTAAAAGCAAAATGGTCAGCTCTCTTTCCTCCTCCATTATTTTCACATGTGGTTCAGAAAGACGAGCTGTAACCTTCCAATCGATGCGTCTAATGTCATCGCCATAGGTGTAAGGTCTTACTTCTGAAAAAGTTAGACCCTTGCCTTTGAAAGCAGAGTGATAACTTCCTGTAAGAATATCATTACTTTGCTTCTTGGTTTTAATCTCTATCTGTCTTACCTTTTTTAGCAGCTCTTTTGTATCCATTTAAGGTACCTGGATAGTTTCAATTAATTTGTCGATGATGTAATCAGTAGTCAACTCCTCAGCATCTGCCTCATAAGTAAGACCTATTCTGTGTCTAAAAACATCGTGTATTACACTTTTTACGTCGTCGGGCAGTACAAAAGGTCTACCCTGTAAAAACGCGTTAGCTTTAGCTGCTTTTGCTAAAGCCAACGTAGCCCTTGGTGACACCCCATAAGAAATAAGGGCTTTTAGTGGGGCCAAACCGTATAACTGCGGCTTACGAGTAGCAAATACCAGGTCAACGATGTATTTTTCAATTTTCTCGTCCATGTAAATAGACGAAACCAAACGTCGGCCATCCAACACCTGTGAAAGTGAGGCTACTTGTGATACATTTATATCATCAAGTTGATTGACATAATTCCTTAAAATTCTCAATTCATCCTCTTCATTGGGATAGGTAATAACTACCTTCATAAAAAATCGATCGAGCTGTGCCTCTGGCAATGGGTAAGTACCCTCCTGTTCAAGGGGGTTCTGTGTGGCTAGCACTAAAAACGGCTCCGGTATTTGAAAAGTTTCTTCGCCAATGGTCACTTGTTTTTCCTGCATAGCCTCGAGCAGAGCACTTTGTACTTTGGCAGGGGCCCTATTGATCTCGTCGGCTAATATAAAATTCCCAAAAATGGGACCTTTGCGAACAGTAAATTCATTTTTTTGTACATTATATATTTGGGTGCCTACAACATCAGAAGGCAATAAATCGGGCGTAAACTGTATTCTTGAAAATTTTGCATCAAAGCACGAAGCCAGAGATTTAATTGCCAGGGTTTTAGCTAATCCGGGTACCCCCTCAAGCAATATATGACCTGAAGAGAGTAACCCGATTAAAAGTCTGTCGACCATGTACTCCTGTCCGATCAAGACTTTCGAAAGTTCGTTTTTTATATCCTTTATAAATTGAGAGGATTTCTCTATTTCTTCCGCTATGATTTGCAATTCTTTATTAATTTCACTCATCTATATTTTATTTGTAAGCAAAAATATTAACCTATGTAAATTAAAGAGTTGTATAAAAATTGTCTAACATTAAAAGATTAATTAAAATTCCCAATCATGGAAATACTTTTCAATATTGGACAAATCAATTCATTGAAATAGAACGTAATGCCTGAATTTCAAAGTATTAAAACTGCATAAGCTAATGGAATAAATGTTGAACCAACAAATGATTATGTTCAGAATATTAAATTTAATTTTTGTTTTTCTTTTAATCACCTCTAAATCTGCAGGTCAAGTATTTGACTTGACTACTAAAAACTATTACAATGATTATCCCACAGTATTAAAAAGTGGATGGATTTACTTTCCAAATGAGTTTTACTCAAGCAAACAAATAAACTCGTTAAAAAATCTGAGAGGATATAGAATCAACGCTGACGAAACCTGGCACAAATTAAATAAAGCTGGAATTATTGAATCAAATACAGGCTATGGAACATACTATGCTCGTATAAAATTAGGTGAAGAAAACCCACGTCTTGCTTTAAAATTTCCAAAAATTTACTGTGCTTCAAAATTTTATGTTAATGGAGACCTTTATACTTCTGTAGGAGAAGTTTCAAAAGACAAAAGCAGTTATAAACCCGCACTAAAAACAGTTTTTATAGAATTAGACCCTCAGAAAAGCAAAACATTTGATATTGTAATTCACGTATCAAATTTTGATCATTTTGAAGGTGGAATTACATCACCACCTATTATTGGAGCACATAATTATTTGTTAAACATTAATAATAAAATTCTTATTACTGATGCGATAATATTAGGTTCATTTCTTGTTAGTGCAATTATCTTCTTTTTTATATACTTTATGGGAAAATTAAGTTACGAATTTATATCTTTCTCATTTTTCTCATTATTTTTTACTATTCAATATAGCATTTACAAAAGCGACATATTCAGTTCATTTTTTCAAGGTATAAATTATAATCTGTTTATTAAAATTGGCGTATTTTCAATGATGTTAACATTTAGCTCATTTATAATTTACATCTATTACAATTTTCCAAAGTATTTAAATAAAAACATAGCATTTGTATTAGGCTTTATATTGCTTTTATTTGGTGTAATAGGAATTATTATACCAACGTATTTTATTACTATGATCCTTCCAGCATTTTTTCTTGGGTTTGTTCCTGTAATTACATTATATCTTTTTTATGTTTTTTCAAAAACTGTAATTTTTAACGAGCGAAAGAAAATTTTAAGTTCGTTAGGTGCTTTTTCATTGCTTCTTTTAAGTTTTTACTTTTTAAATAATGAATTTCACCTCTTCACATCTAATGTACTTATTGATGGAATTATATTTTTCCTGTTTTTAGGAATACATGTTTTTCTCTTGATGTACAAATACAGCGTAAGAATCAAACAACTTTATTTAGCAGTAGAAGAATCAGCAAGAGCAAAAAATGAATTTATTTCAACGATGTCTCATGAGCTGAGAACTCCTTTGAATGGAATTATGGGAATGGCCTCGATGTTAAAAACAAATGAAACTGATCCAAATAGACTTAATAAGGTTGAAAGTATCATTCAAAATACTGAAAGATTGACCTCTATTATCGACGATATTTTAAATTTAAGTGACTTAGAGTCTGGTAAAATTCAATTAAAATACAACAAATTAAATATTAGAGAAATTATCAATAAAAGTGTAGAATTGACAAATCACTTTAGAAAAGATAAGAGTATAGATTTGGATATTTTAATAGATCCAACTATTGATGAAGTTCTCGTTGGAGACGAGTTGCGAATCAAACAAATATTTGTTCATTTTATAAGTAATGCATTTAAATTTACACAAAAAGGGAAAGTTGTAATATCAGGAAAGTTATTGAAAAATAATGATAATATTCAAGAAATAGAATTTTCAATTTCAGATACTGGTCAGGGAATTTCAAAGGAAAAATTAAATGATCTATTTAACAGCTTTAAACAGGCCGATGGATCACATGCGCGTAAGCACGGCGGAATAGGATTAGGCTTAGCATTAGCCCAACAGTTAATTAACTTAATGGGTGGATCAATAAGTGTAAAAAGTGAAATTAATAAAGGCAGCACATTCACCTTCAACATTTTACTGCGCAAAGCTGATAAAACAAGCATTGTAAAAGAAAATACAGTATTCAGAAAGATTGAACTTGATCCTTCTTTAAAATTGCTTGTAGCTGAGGATAATCCGGTGAACCAAAAGTTGATGTTAATGATGTTAAAAAATCTTGGATATACGGCTGACATAGCAGAAAATGGAAAAGTAGCAGTTGATAAGGCTTTATCAAATAGATATGACATCATTTTTATGGACATACAAATGCCCGAAATGGATGGATTAGAAGCCACTAAACAAATATTGAAAAATATTAGCGATAGACCCGTAATTATAGCAGTAACAGCTAACGCGACCGATAGGGATAGAGATGAATGTTTAGAAGTAGGAATGAATGATTTTGTATCAAAGCCCGTAAAGCCTCTTGAAATTAAAGAATGTATATTAAAGTGGCAAGGACTTAGAAGCTTTTTAAATGAGAATAAAATTGCTATTTGATAAGTTTAATAGGCCTATTTAATAATGCTTTAAAAGACTTAATAAAATACTTAATTTTAAAAAACAAATTTATTTGCGATTGATTTTTTTCTGTTTCAAAATCATCTCCAAGATTGAGAATATTGAAATAAAAATCTGAGGCAGTTATGCCCCATTTTAAAAGGAACAAATCTTTTCCATTATTTTTTTTTACTCTTTTTGTAGATTTTGTTCCAAAATGATATACTAAAGATTTACCACAGCCTATAAAATGGCGAACACCTATTAAGTAAAGTTTAAGAGAAAAATCGGGATCAGAGTAAAATCCAGGAGAGTATTCAATACCAAAACCACCGACGATATCCCAAACATCCTTGTGTACCACAAATGGAGGCCAGGAAGCTCCTTTCCAATTATTTTTAGAATATTTTTTTGCAAATAGAAGGGCTGCATTTTCATCAAAATTTTTACAATCTGAACCGAAATTTTGAACGATTACACAGGGATTATTTGTTTCATAAGGTTCAATCATCGTGGAAGAAATCATAAACAATTTTGAGTCGCTTTTTCGTACCTCTTCCATTAATGCCAAATCCCAACCAGGTAGTGGCACCATATCATCATTCATGTAAACAAGGTAATCAGATACTGCTAATGATCGAGCGGCATTAACAGCTATACACACTCCAACATTTTCCTTAAAATGCACGTAACTAATTTGCCGTTCATCCGCGAATTCTAATGTGCCATCATAGCCTTCATTTATAGCTAAAATGATTTGATGTTTAAGAGAAGAATATTTGATAATAGCATTTAAACATAACCGAAGATATTGAAAATTATTCCACGTGGGAATTAAAATTGAAAATCCGTCTATGGGATCAACAATAGAAAAAATTTTTTTTGATGTGAAAACCATATAAAAAAAACTGCCCAAAGCTAATGCTCTGGGCAGTTTACTTTATTGTTAAAGAATCTTATTTGTTTAATACAACGGGTTTGACAATCGTACCCTCGTTACTTGAAATTCTAATTTGATAAGAGCCTGCAGCAAATTTGCTTAGATCAAGGATTTCTTGAGAGACTCCATTATCCAGTTTTCTTTTCAGAACTAGCTTTCCGGATACATCAACAACAGAAATCTCAGCATAAGTTAGTATCTCAAGACCCTTAAGAGTTATTATTCCATTTGTTGGGTTAGGATACAAGGTTATTGCATTAAGGAGATTTTCGTTGAGATTTATGCCCTGGATAGTTACAGTGGAGGTCGTTGAGTCGCTACCGCAGGCATTGGTAACTACGAGTTTAACTGTATAAGTACCATTTGCAGTGTAAGTAGCCGTTGGATTTACACCAGTGCCCTGAGTGCCGTTACCAAAATCCCAGCTGTAGGATGTAGCGTTTTGTGAAGCTGATGCATTAAAGGTAACAGTAGCATTAGTAGCTGTAACTGTTGGAGTACCTACAGTAAACGCAGCTGTAGGTTTAGGATTGGTAGTGAAACCAACCTTAGGCGCAGGGCTACTCAAACCAGATGCGCAAGAGTCTGTCACAATCACTTCATAACCTGTACCAGGGGTTAAACCTGAGATTGTAAAGGTATTAGTAGTGATGCCAGAGACTACTGTACCAGATCCTGGAGTAAATCCAGTCGGACCATATTCAATTTTACTTGAAAGCTTACCATTACCAGATGTCCATGAAACTGTAGCAGAATTACATGCTGGAGTTACATTCACTGCTGATGGAGTAGTACAGGGTACAGCGCCAATTAAAGTGATATTGAACGGCTGATTGGCAAATCTACTTAGGGTACCAGAGGTTGCTTTAACAGTCCACTTCACATTGGCAGGTGTACCAGGAGGAACGTTGTTGGCAGCTAACAGCGCATTGATCTGAGCATTGGTCAGGATTAAAAATGTATCCAGACCATTGTTATTAGATGGGAATGTTGCTATTGGGTTTGTAAAATTACCAGTTGGAACATCTACCATCCATTGATAAGTAACTGCAGGAGCTGAACCAATTGCCCTCTGAGATTTCTGCCAAGTGATGGTTACTGATCCCGGACCTGCTGCGGTATAAGTTGAATTATTAGCAGGAGCAACCAGAGCAAACGGTGTAAGAGAGTCAGGTGCATTGAGGATTGCCTCAATCATTAACCTAAAATTATTAACTGTGGCCAAACCGCTACCGTTGAGTGCTGCTGAGTAGTAGGCATTGGGTCTGGTAGGATTCTCGCTTTGGAAAGCTAATGGAAAGTAACCTTGAGAACCCACTGTTTGTGCGATACCTACATAGAAATCTTCGTTTGTAAACGTAAATGGAGTTGGGAAGTTAAAGGTTTTGAAAGAAGAAGTATCAGCAGCAGTGATAACGTAGTTCGGACCTTGAGCCACTATTACAGTATCTTTTAAAAGTACTGGGTAGATTGTTTGACCAATTGCTGCAGCGTTGTTGCTCAATCTTACACGAACACCCGACACAGATCGTGTTCCATTTACTGAATATCTGGTGAGCAACAAGCCACTACCGGTATTGAAACCAACTCCACTAAGGCCTGTCACTGTAGTATCGGCGTAGCTGAAGCGATCGGTTGTCAAATCTTGTACATACGAACGCTGGTTATTTGATGGTACATCATCAGCGGGCACTGAAACAGTAAGCGTACTAAATCCTAAGTTGTTATTAGGATAGTTAAAGGACACTACCGTAGATTGCCCACTGAGAAGGTTAACGCCTGCAGTGATGGTAGCCGTGTTTGCACCAGATACGGTGAGGGTAACGTTTTTGTTCTGTGGTAGATAACCGTTATTAACGATTACCGCTTGAACAGTCTCTGGCTTACCCCAGGGAGTTGCGTTCTTTCCACGGGCCCAAATTGCACGTACTTCCAAGTCGTTTGCTTTTTTATCAACTGCCCAGCGTATTTCAGGTCTGAAAGCTGTAGCGCCTAATGTAGTAGGAGCAGGAGCAGCTGAAGCTTGTCCGGACACGAGTGAGTTAGGAATTGAATTGTTTGCTAAATAGGTAAAAGGTGTAGTTACGGGGGCTGAAATCATTTGCCAATCATATGCCAAATAAAGGTTTTGTCCGGTATATACAAAGTTGTTATTGCCGAACAATACGTTGAATAATGTTTGATTGGCTGGTATTACCAATGTATCGTCATACACTAGTGTCATACCGGTCAGAATACCCGTCCATGATGTTCCTTTATTATAGTTGACATCAGACGTATTTTGAACGTAAACTTTGAATAAACCAGTCACAGAACCGCTAGATGGTGTAGATAATGTGAAGCCCATACCGCGTAGTATAGTATTGGAATCTATTCCAGCGTTCAAAAACTCATTTTGGCGTATGATCATTGCTGCTCTTAAGAACGTATGAGTTGAAGTACCATTGGGAGCACGAACCTGAGTAGTAGATCCGTTATTCTGAGGTGCAGCTAAGAAATTGGGAGTAGCAACGCCAAGTCTTACAAGTCTGATAAAGAAGGGTTTAGTAGCAAATACAGTATCGTTTCCTGCTACTGCTCTTACTGTCCATTCAAGTTTAGCCGTATCACCTATGGCTACACCATTAGCTGCAAGCAGTGCATCTACCTGTCCAACTGTTAATGTCAAGGTAGTATCTGCACCATTGTTATTTGATAAAATGGAGGCAATCGGGTTGGCAAAAGAACCGGTTAGTGTTTTTAATAACCATCTGTAATTTGGATTGGTAAGGGATGCAGCTTTATTCCAGGTAATATTAATGGGTAATTGTGCCGGACCTGCAACTAACACAGTGGCACTGTCTGGCGGTGACAGGAGAGCAAAGCTCGCCGGAGCAGCTGGTTCGACTTTAAAATTATCGAGATAGAGATTATTTCCATAAGCAGAAATAGCTGTCAGGCGAATTCTGTTAGTACCAGCGGGTAGAGCAATGCTGTAAGTGCCCCACTGTGTAGCTGTAGGTGTAAATGGTGAGGTAGTAGGTGGCGCTGTAACCAAAGGTCCGTTTACACCACCAGCGAGTGTCACGAGAGTAGTGTAGGTTGCACCTCCGTTTGTTGAAATACTTATTCTTAAACTATCTACTTCATTGATAAAAGTAGCATAAGCATGGTCGAATTTGAGCTGGTAGTTGGCTGGTACAGGTTGGAATTGAGGTGAGGTAGCATCATAAGAGCCGCTGGATATACTGTAGAATGGAAACAATACTGATCTACCTGGTTGACCATAAGCTCCAACATTTACTAACTGATACTGTGATGCTGCTGTCCAACAGGAAATGCTTGCAGAATTTGTGTCAAATGTCTCGGTAAACGGAATATTTTGAACAGCACATAGAGTGGTAGCAGTAACCGGTCCTGTTTGAGTAGCTGAGGAATCAGTACCACAAAACGTTCTAACATAAAAGTCATATGTTGTTTGTGGTGAAAGACCTGAAATAACAGTACTTGTACCGGTTACAGTAGTTGTTTGTCCTGTACCTGGTGTGAAACCTGCTGTTCCATATTCTACTTTGTAAGAAGTAGCACCAGTAGCAGCATTCCAGCTCAATGCTACCGAGTTTGCAGTTACAGTGCCCACAGCCAAACCTGTAACAGGCGGACAAGTCGGTGCAGGTTGATAGTACACGATTAGTCTCCAGGAATTATTGGGCACAAACTGATAAATGGTGTCACAAGTTGCACTTCCAGTACCTGATCCACCCCATGTTCTAATCACATGCAGCTGGAATGTAACTGTTCCAGATGCACCATTTGCAAAATTCAGATTTGTGCGGTTATAAGTTTGGGTACCACCACTACTAACTGAAGGTCCTGAAACCATTGATTCTCCTGCATTCACAGTCGGGCTAAATAGTCTGCTTCTTTGTTCGCTTAACCAACCTCCTGATTGAGCTACCATGTTGTATTGAACATCAATACCTGATATCACATTACCTGCTGGAATTGTCACCTGCATTACTCCCGGACAAGCAGATGTATCGTTAGGACCAGGTGAGGCATTTAACATGGAACTGATTGCACCCGCCGTGTAAGTCTGACAAACCGCATTTGCTGGACATTGAAAGAGCGTGGTGAATGAAACAGGTCCAGTCCATGAACTTGTGTTTGTATCACACAGAGAACGTACATAAACTTGATATGTGGTGCTGGACAAAAGACCAGATATAGTAAACGGATTAGAACTTGTTGTTACGGTTGTACCAGTGCCTGGAGCTGAACCTGTAACTGTAACCATATCAAATCTCCAGGTGCCTGTCTGACCGTATGATGAAGATGAGGATGAAGCAGCGTAGGTATTACCTGAGCCGGCAAAGGCGGCTACTATCCTGAAACCTACATTTGGATTATTGTTCAAGGCAGCAACTGAAGAGAAGTTGACAGTCCGCTTATTAAACCATACATCACCTGTAGTTGCTACGAATGTAGCAAAATCAACCCAGGTTGGATTTGATGATGTAACATCTGTTGTATACTGAACAACAACAGTATTTGCAGAAGTATTGGAGTGGCGTTGGTCAAACTGCAGTACGATATTAGAGAGGCCAACGGTTGAAACATTTATCTGAATACCTGCAGTCTTATTGCCAGTGCCTTGAGCTGGGAAGTTTGTAACATTCCATCCGTAATTTGGTGGAGAAGTTGTAACCGGATCTGAACTGCCTCCTCCGACAATTCCTGAAGCAAATGTGGCAGTTGTTCCACCAATTAGTGAAATAGAACCGGTGCCCTGAGCGGTAGAAGGTGAATTAGTTCCTCCGGGAACGGTCGTAGTAGAAGAGCCATTAAAATTCCAGAGAGCAATGGTAGTCGGATTTGTTCCGGGAGTAAAACCAACAGGACCCCAGCTCACCTGGAATAAAGTATCGTTTGGAGTGTTGGCTCCGGGTGTCCAACCAACAGAAGCTGAGTTTGATGTGATATTTGAAACTGTAATATTTGATGGTGGGAAACAAGGCTGAGTTGGAGTAAATTCATAACAGCCAATATCAGGTGTAGCACTTCTGGGTGCACCAGTAATATCGGTTGTTACTGTTGCTATAGGAGTTGCGACATTATTCAGAGCCGGGTTGACCGGGATTAGGATTAAGTTGTTATTAAATAATGGATTGGCTGAAATAGAGTTGGAATCTTTATTACTAAAAGTCTGGAAATCAGTTAAAGTAGCGTAATTTCCAGTACCTGCAGTAGTTCCCACCTTAGCTACAAAACCATTGGTTGCCGGTGGAAAGAGGTTGTTGTGATTTGAAAGGAGATTTGCTCCGAAATTGTAACCTGATGGAAACCACATTGTCAGGAACTCTTTAGCTCCTGTAGCATTTGATGTGTGCTGATTAACGAAGTTGTTGTTTTTTACATCTACAACTGTAGTTGATGAAACTACAAGTAAACATGAACTTACTGCAGTAGTAAAATTGGTATTGTCATAATTACCGGTTAGATTTACTGAATTAAAATATACTTTATGATTCGTACCGACGTTAAAACGAATACCAAATGCATTGAATGTGGTGCTGATTGAATAGTTTATCGTTCTTACAGCTGCTACTTCATTGTTTATAATCTCATGATCATTACCAGCCTCACAGTTAATACCATATGCACCCCAGCCACCGGTGTTTAGATTTTGAATTGTTCTTACAGAGTTTCGGTAGATCCGACAATTTGTGGTACCTGTCCCAACAAATATTCCGGTAATATTGATACCAAGATAACTTATGATGTTGTTTACTTTATTATCAGCAATAAGAGGCGAAGTTGCATTCAAAACCCAAATTCCTCTAAAGCCTATTCTCCTATTTGAATCAATAGGGTTTTCAACTCCAATTGTATTTTCTAGAATTTCAAGGCCAGTAGATGGAGAAGTACCTGCAGATGGATTTATATTGACTCCAACATAGAAACCTTCAATTATGTTATTTCGAATAATTACATTATTTGCTCCAGGAAATGCAGCAGAAGTCTGCACCTGAATACCACTGGTACTTGTTGTAGTTCCTAATGTGGGTCCACCAATTAAATGACAGTTTCTTACTGTTACCTGATTCAAGCCGGCTGAAGAAGGTACTGCCACTAAAACCCCTGCTGAGGTTTGGGTACTGTTATTTCGAATAATCAAATTATTTCCAGCTCCATTAATTCGACCATCAATTGATACCCTGCTGGCAGTGATGATAATAACTCCTGTGTTGTTGATTGTACCTTCAATTGTGCGCACTCCACCGCTTGGAGAAATAGTTAAGGTATAATTACCAGCACCAATTTCAGTCCATTGGTTGATTTGAACAGGAGCTGTTAAAGTTTGATCCGAAATAAGGTTTAATGTAACGTTTCCTGACAATCCTACAGAGTTTACAGCTGTTATAGCATCAGCTAGTGTTGCAAATTGCCCTGATGTACCCACCGTGTAGGTGCCCGACAAAGGTGCTTGAATCACTCTGTTACCTGCTGGAGCAACTGGATTAGGCGTTTGTGGGTTACCACCCACTACCACAGATGAAATTTCCCCATCAATAACATTGTTTACTTGGGCAGTGGAGCTAACATCATATGTTAACCAGAAATAGTTAGGACCATGAAAGAGCTGAATAGGTGTAGATGGAGTAAACACCATATTAGTAGATGGTGTAGCTATGGTAGTACCTACTTGAAAAACTGTTGAAAAGTTAGGATTAGTTCCAGTGAAATAAATTCTTGCATTTGAAATATCGGAGAGGGAAGTAGTACCATTAGCAGAGGCAGTAATGCTTGAAACTGTTAACGGGTTGTTCAATCCATTAGTTGTGATAGTCAGTCTGATAACCGGCTGATTTGTTGCACCTTGAGCAACAGGGTTTGTAACCTGAGCATTGACCGCTGAAGTAAATGTTTGATTGACAAATGGAGCAGGAGAAAATAAATAAACCCTTCTTGTGGTCGGAGTACCCCCACCAGCCAATGCAGCAATAGGTCCAGGTGTACTGAATGCGTTATTGTGATTAGTAGTTGTCGAAGCAGTATGATCAGTGAAATTTACAACATAATAGTTGCCCGCAGTTGAATTATTAGAAAATCCTGATTTGGCAGCGGTTAAGGATCCTGCACCAAGCGAGATGGATCCGAGCACGAATTCCATAAGGTTTGAACCTTCATAAAATCGAGCCTGCCATGTACCATCCGCTGTGGTTGACGTATTATTTATAGTTACACCTGTCCATTGAATGACAAAGCATCTATTAGGCGCAGTTCCTACTACTTTTGAGGAGATTGACCCGGTAGAGTGCAACCCACCATTGCTTAATCCTGTCACGAAAGCACCCACCCGAATACCTGTACCACCACCGATGTTATTTCCAGTGGTAGCATTGAAATTTAAACCAATGATACCATTAGTACCCACAGAAAAATTGGTGATTGTAGTACCAAGAATTTCAAAAGGAATTGGAAAGGGTATTCCAATCACATTACTACCAGTGCCCGTGGCAGGAGCAGGACCAGCTATGTGCACGGTAGCACCAGTTGTCATATCTATTACATTGTTATTTCTATCTAAGCCAAGGTTACCAGAGGTGTTGGTCTGATAAAAATACCCAGCTGCAGTTGTTGGTGTTGTTTGTGCAAGTAATGAAACCGGCCAAACAACGACACTTATTAAAAATGCTAAAGCACTCTTAATCAAGTAATTTTTCGCCATAATTAAAATTTTTAGAGTTCTTACAAATATATTTAGGTTTTAAATAGCTAAAATGTTTTCAAAAAAATTTTTAAAGCTCTTGAAATTTTAAAGTGCAAACGACCTTTATTGAACAATCAATTTGCGGGTGATGGTGCTATTTCGATGAATAATTTTTATTATAAACATTTGACTTTTAGATATTTGATTGTTGTTTCTTAAAGAAACTGTAATTGTATTTTCGCTGCTTAACAGATTAACAACTTTTTCTGAAATCAAAATCCTTCCAAACAAATCGAAGATTTCAACTTTAGTATTCTCATCGTATTCATAAACAACCATCGAAAATTTTCCATCGCTTGGATTTGGATAAGGATTAGATGCAATTTCTGAAAGTGAATAATCTGATGTTGAGATGTTTCCGTGTAGTATTTTCAATATAGAAGTAGTATTTGAATACTGAACTTGTGCGTAGAGAATTTTTTGTGAATTGTCGTAAAAATAACCTGTTCCCGCATTTAGTAGCTGATTTAAAGATGTGTAAGGAGATAGGCTCGTATTATTCCACTGTACTGAAGTTGGTGCTTGCATGTAGCGCACAATCTCAAAGCGATACAATCGATTGGATGGCATACCTACATACCCATTTCCCGTAGTTGAACATGTGATATAATAATCTTGCCCTACTCTTTGGCTTTTAAAGTGAAGGAATGCGTGGTTGCCGCTAAATAATACATCAGGATTTTGTCCATCGTCGGTGTAAATTGAAGAACTATCGGAATTAACAAGCTCGTCGTGATAGTTCCTTATGAATAAAGTGTCAAATTTGTAAGAAGCTGTAGTGCGAATATTATCGGGTGCCATTGCGATGATGGAGCCTGAGCGTATAAAGAAGGGCAAACGGCTGATTTGCGCCGAAACGATAGCTTGTGAATTGCCATTGTATACAAAATTGGTATGAAAATCAACCCAACGACCGGAAGGAAAATAAACGGTTTTAGTAGAAGTGTTTGCGTCGAGCACCGGAGCTACTAAAATGTCTTTTCCCCAAAGAAACTGTTCATCTCTATCTGCAAGAAAAGAATTCCAAGGTTCAAAATAGTCTGTTGGTAAGGCCAATGGAGTGCCTTTAGTAGAATTTATATAAGCCAGTTGATAGTTGTACGGCAAGAAACGATACCTAAGACGGGCATATTCAAGACAAATATTTCTGTAAAACGGTGGGTAATTATATGGTTCGGGTGGAACACCTTCGCCATGTGCGCGCATTATTGGGCTAAAAGTACCCAACTGAAACCAGCGTGTGTAGAGTTCAGGGTCTTGCCCTCCTCCAGTAAATCCTCCGAGGTCAGAATGCATGTATCCAATACCACTCATGCTCATGCCCAGCATATTGGGAATTTGAATTTTTAACCCTCCCCACGATCGCTGAACATCACCCGACCACGGGAAGGTAGAATACCGCTGCATACCGGCAAATCCTGAACGAATCAGATTAAACAATCGCTGAGATGGATACTGTTGCCTGTAGCCTTCGTACAAGCGCTTAGCCCAGAGCATACTGTAGCTGTTGTGTATCTGGCGAGCTGTGCCTTTTTGGTGGATCATTCCTTCAGGGTGGTTCTCAGGTTCGCCCAGATCGCACCACCAACCTCCAACCCCTTCATTGATACGCGGTGGGTACAGACTCCACATGTAATCCAATGCACTGTCGTTGGTCAAATCAATTAATCCTGCGCTACCAGCCCAAAAACCTCCAATTATAAAAGGCTGGCCTTGCGCATTTTTTGCCAACCAGCCATTTTGAGCGAGAATCGGGAATTTTGTGCTTTGTTGGGTAAAATAAGGTTCAGTTATCAGAATGGTTTTAACACCAATATCATTAAAGTCGCTCATCATTTTTACCGGATTGGGAAATTTCGTGTAGTCCCATGTAAAATTTCCCATCGTAGCCGGAGAGCCAAACCAGTATAGGTCAAGCACCAGTGCATCTAATGGAAATCCTTGGTTTCGTAGTGTATTTACCACCTGACGAGCCTCCGTTTCAGATTGGTATCCATACCTAGACTGAATGTACCCAAGAGACCACCGAGGAGGCAGTGGTTGAAAGCCAGTTACAGCAGCATAGCCTCTTAGCACATCATCATACGATTGGCCACCTATAAAATAATAAGTCAATTCACCGCCTTCGAAAGAAAACCGCATTTCAGATGGATCAGTCTTCCCTAAGTCGAGCTTAGCCGGGGCGAAATTGTCGGCTAAAATGCCATACCCTTTTGAGCTGATAACGAATGGCATTGTGATGTTCATCGTTCGAGCTCCCGGACCGTAACCATATACTGCTGTATTATACACGTCGAGTTCTTCGCCTCTCCGATTCGCCTGTATGGCTCTAGAACCTGTGCCGTACAAACGCTCATTTGAATCAAGCCTGATACTTAAACCTTTTCGAGTGAACTGCTGCCAAGAGCCTCTTTTGTCTCTACAGAGTGTATCACCATTATATATATAAGTGAAACGAACTGGGTTACTTCGAATTAACACAGACACATTACCACCGCCGAAGAGCAATCCGTTTGGGGTTTGCACTGCTAATGCTGGCTTAGGCGTATCGCCTGCAGTTACTATTGAATTATAAGGTGGAAATTGATTGGTAGTCGAATAACGAATTTTTATCACATTGCCTTTTATGCGGGTGACTTGAATAGCTCCAGTATCACATAAAACCGTAAGAATATTTGAATTAAGGGAAAAAGAAGAAATAGATTGTGGAGATAAAAGGTTGATATCGTAAAAAATATCTTGGTTATTTGCATCTCTACCGACTATGGTACCATTGACATTTCTAAAGACAAATGCTAGACGTAGTACTTGAACATTCTGAGGAACGTTGTAGAAGCTTCGAATGTGATATTTGATGGAATACAGATTATTGCCCAGTGGAGTCATAAGACGAGCAGTATCGTAAGTACCCCAATTACCCTGGACGAAAAACCAATTATTAGGACCAGTACTTGCAGTGGTAATTAAACCAGTGTGAGCAAAAACAGGTCCGTTAAAATTAGCCAAAGCCCCATTTCCTTTTGTTGCATCATAAATAATAGTAACTGTATCGTCTGTAGTGGGATTTACGGGGGTAACCACTAATATCTGTCCATTGCTAAGCCAGGCAAAAAGGAAAAAAACACTAGAATAAAGAATTTTCATTGATAATCAATTTGCACAAAGGTAGTTAGTGTACTTTTTACACCATAAATTTTTTACATGTATTACCTTATTGTAAAGTAAACATTTTTTATGCTTGCATAATATTTTATGTATCTTTAGCCCACAAATTCGAATTTTACATGAATGCTTATATAGTCGCTGCCAAAAGAACTGCTGTAGGAAAGGCGCCGAGAGGCAAGTTGCGTTTTTTTAGACCAGACGATATGGCTGCCGTTGTTATTAAGAAGCTCTTGGAAGAGCTGCCAATGCTTGACAAAGAGCGCATTAACGATGTAATCGTTGGGAATGCCATGCCTGAGGCAGAGCAGGGTTTAAATGTGGGAAGACTGATATCGCTAATGGGATTAGATACAGTGAAAGTAGGCGGTATGACCGTAAACCGCTATTGTGCTTCAGGCTTAGAAACCATAGCTATAGCTGCCGCTAAAATACATGCCGGCATGGCTGAATGCATAATAGCCGGTGGTACCGAAAGCATGAGTTACATCCCGATGGGGGGTTGGAAGGTAACTCCAAATTATGAATTGGCCAAAGTTCATGCTGATTACTACAACAATATGGGACTCACGGCTGAAGCTGTAGCTGCTCAATACAAAGTGAGTCGCGAGGATCAAGATGCTTTTGCCTACAGATCGCATCAGCGAGCTCTGCAAGCCATCGAGAAGGGATATTTTGACAATGAAATCGTTCCTCTTGAAGTAAAAGAAATTTATCTCGACGAACGCGAGAAACGGCAAGAGCGAACATATACCTTTAAAACCGACGAAGGTCCTCGAGCTGATACGAGCTTAGAAGCTTTAGCTAAATTAAAACCAGTGTTTGCTGAAAAAGGTAGTGTAACAGCTGGGAATTCTTCTCAAACATCTGACGGCGCTGCTTTTGTAGTAGTGATGAGTGAAAAAATGGTGAATGAACTCAATCTGAAGCCTATAGCTCGATTAGTCACATACGATGTAGCCGGTGTGGAGCCGCGAATTATGGGTATAGGGCCGGTTTATGCTATTCCTAAAGCACTTAATAGAGCCGGTTTAAGTTTAAACGATATCGATCTAATAGAATTAAACGAGGCTTTCGCTGCGCAATCCATTGCGGTAATCAGAGAACTTGGATTAAATGAAGAAATAACTAACGTTAACGGAGGAGCCATTGCCCTCGGACATCCGCTTGGATGTTCCGGTGCAAAACTCAGCGTACAGCTCTTTAATGAAGCCAAACGCCGAAATGCCAAATACGGCATGGTGACCATGTGTGTAGGTACAGGTCAAGGTGCGGCAGGTATATTTGAGATTTTCTAACACATCGATACATTGCGAAATATCCTGAGCGCTGTATTTTTAGCGCCAAAACTTTATTTTGAATTTTAAATACAGTAAAAGAAGCGAGTAATGAATACAGAGCCAACCAGGTACAGCGACGAAGAATTAGAGTTTTTTAAACAATTGATTTTAAAAAAGATAGAAAAAGCTGAGCATGATCTTCAGGTTTTAAAGGAAGCCATTTCAAATGATTCAGGAAACGGAACAGACGATACCTCACCCACCTTTAAAGCCTTTGAAGAAGGCTCTGAAACAATGAGTAAGGAAGCCAATGCGCATTTGGCTGCTCGTCAAGAAAAATTCATCCGCGATTTGAAAAATGCCCTGTTGCGCATTGAAAATAAAACATATGGTATTTGCAGGGAAACTGGCCGTTTGATTCCAAAAGAAAGGCTGATGCTAGTGCCTCATGCCACCCTTTGCATTGAGGCTAAAGAAGGAAAACTAAACAAGGCTAAGTGAAAAGAAATCTCCTGATAGTTGGACTTTTGATTTTAGCAGATCAAGTCCTCAAAATATGGATTAAACTCAATTTATCGCTCGGTCAGGAAATTAAGATTGCTGATTGGTTCATCCTTCACTTCACCGAAAATCCTGGAATGGCTTTCGGTATCGAATGGGGAGGTAATTATGGCAAATACCTGTTGACCATTTTTAGGATTGTGGCTGTCATTTGGATCTTTACATGGCTCGTAAAATTGACGCGTCAAAAAAGCCATCCAACAGCCCAAATAAGTATATCTCTCGTTTTAGCTGGTGCTTTAGGTAATTTAATAGATAGTTTATTTTATGGCGTCATATTTTCAGATAGTTACAACCAAGTAGCTAATCTTCTACCTAAAGAGGGCGGATATGCTGCCTTCATGCTCGGGCATGTGGTCGATATGTTTTATTTTCCGCTATTTACAATACATCTTCCAGATTGGATACCATTCTGGGGAGGAGAGTCATTTATTTTTTTTCAGCCTGTTTTCAATATTGCTGATGCTTCCATTACTGCAGGTGTTATCTTAATGATTCTTTTTCAAAAACACCTCTTTCAGAAAGAAGCACATCTCTCGGATAAAAAGGAAACAATCGCTACTTGAAAACAACATTTACATCTCTGGCTTTCATTTGAAAGTTGTTATTATTGACTACATTACATAAGCATTCGTCGTTTTTTACCAAAAAGTTTTGAATTCCCGTTGCTTTTTTTCCAAAACAAGCAGTTATAGGATATACTCGATATTGACCAGCCATTTCAGGACGATCAATTCTGATAAAAAAATCATAAAAACCACCCAACTGCTCGCTACGCGCGGTTACATACATGCCAGAGATCTTTACTCCACTTATTGCGATATTTTCGTAATTTTTGAATGACTTTTCATCGAAAGCTTCTTTAGGAATCCCCGTGTGTAGCGACAAGAAAGACACTGCATTTTCGAAAGTGTAAGCACTTGACTCGCTTGACTTATTTTGTGCATTTAAAGATGAATAAATTGTTGTAAAGACATGTATAAAACCCAAAAGAAACAAGGTCTTTTTCATCACTTTATAAAGTTTTATTGATACAAATATATTCTGATTAACTAAAACATATCACAAAACAAGACTGACAATATGTCACTTTAAATATGGAATATCTATCTTTGCCATAAATTCTTTGGAATGTATCATCACGGAAATAAAGTTATAGATGAGCACAGACAGGGTGAAGCACTCATGCTCACTCATGAAGGCAAAAAGAAACTGTACATCGAAAGCTATGGCTGTCAAATGAACTTTTCGGACAGCGAAATAGTAGCCAGCATTCTTTCTAAAGAGGGATATGCTACGACAAAAAATCCAGAAGAAGCTGATTTAGTGCTCCTTAATACATGCTCTATTCGTGAGAAGGCAGAGCAGACTGTACGCAACCGCCTGTCGCATTTCCACGCTATCAAAAAACAAAATCCGGACGTAAAAATTGGAATACTTGGCTGTATGGCCGAGCGCATAAAAGAAAAGTTGCTCGAAGAGGAAAAGCTTGTGGACATCGTAGTAGGACCAGATGCATATCGCGACCTGCCAAACCTGATAAAAGAAGCTGAAGACGGCCGAAAAGCCGTGAACGTACTACTCTCAAAAGAAGAAACGTACGGCGACGTAAACCCGGTAAGGCTGGGAGGTAATGGAGTTACGGCCTTTATCTCCATTATGCGCGGATGTGACAATATGTGCACCTTTTGCGTGGTACCTTTTACACGCGGAAGAGAGCGCAGTCGCAATCCACAATCGATCATCGACGAAGCAAAGATGCTTCAAGATGCTGGTTACAAAGAAATTACCCTACTCGGACAGAATGTAGATTCATATCTGTGGTACGGTGGTGGACTGAAAAAAGACTTTGCAAAAGCCTCTGAAATTGCAAAAGCTTCGGCCGTACGCTTTGCCCAGCTCCTTCGCAGCGTAGCAGAGGCTGTTCCTGGAATGCGCATTCGCTTCAGTACCAGCAATCCACAAGACATGACCGAAGATGTACTGCATACGATCGCGGCTTATGACAACATTTGCAAATACATTCACCTGCCTGTACAGAGCGGATCATCGCGCATTTTAAAAGCCATGAATCGCGGCCACAACCGCGAGCAATACATCGAACTTGTAGACAAAATTCGAAAAATAATTCCCGATTGCGGTCTTTCACACGACATGATCACCGGCTTTCCGGGCGAAACCGAGGAAGATCACCAAGATACTTTATCGCTAATGGAATATGTGAAATATGACTTTGGCTACATGTTCAAATATTCTGAAAGACCAGGCACTTATGCGGCCAGACATTTTAAAGATGACGTACCTGATGAAGTAAAAACAAGAAGACTCACTGAAATTATCGACCTACAACAAAAGCACTCTCTTTACAGAAACCAACAACACATTGGAAAAATAGAAGAGGTACTGATTGAAGGTATATCGAAAAGATCGAATGAACATTGGTTTGGTAGAAATACCCAAAATACAGTTGTTGTATTTCCAAAAGAAAATGCGAAACCTGGAGATCTTGTAAAAGTCAAAATTTTAGAGTGTACATCTGCCACATTGTTGGGCCAAATCGTTCATTGAGATGAACCAAAAAAAGCTCTTCTATCTACTTGTATTTCTATCATGTTTCTTCTTGAAAAAAGTATATTCACAAACCTATGATAATGGAAGATGGATCGACGATAATTTAACGTTTAAAGTTGTGTATGAAAATATAAAAAAAACAGGAGAATTACATTTGTGTATTGCAGATAAAAACAACGATTTATGTATTGGAAATTTAATGGTTCCTTTTGAAGTTTTTATCTACGATAGAAAAGATTCATTGATTTGGTCATCGATATGGACTGGAAATAATATGCAGTTAAAATTTAAGCGCAAATTGCCTATGGCTTACAAGGTAAATGTGAGAGCAAAGGCTCCCTATGTGATCAATAAACTCACCACAACAAAAATTCATCAAAAGCAGCCCTTAGAACTCATATACATAATACAATGAGTCAGCTACAAGAAATAAAAATGCGATTTGGTATAATTGGGAACTCTCCCCTACTCGATCGCGCACTTGAAAAAGCTATACAAGTAGCTAACACGGACATATCCGTACTTGTAACAGGTGAAAGTGGTGTCGGAAAAGAAAATATTCCAAAAATTATTCATGCGCTTTCACATCGCAAGCATAAGCCCTATATAGCTGTAAACTGTGGAGCTATACCTGAAGGAACTATTGATTCAGAGCTTTTTGGACATGAAAAAGGTGCATTTACAGGAGCTCTTTCTACTCGAAAAGGCTACTTTGAAGAAGCAGATGGAGGAACTATTTTCCTCGATGAAGTTGCTGAACTTCCCCTACAAACACAGGTGCGATTATTGAGGGTATTAGAAACAGGTGAATTTATAAAAGTTGGCTCATCAAAAATTCAAAAAACTGACGTCCGAATCGTGGCTGCCACAAATGTTAACATGCTTGAAGCTGTAAGCAAACACAAATTTCGCGAAGATCTATATTATAGATTAAACACAGTCGAAATTCATTTGCCTCCTCTACGAGAAAGAAAGGAAGATATTCCATTGATTTTTAAAAAATTTTGCCTCGATTTTGCTGAAAAATACAGACAACCTCCACTTAAACTAACAAAAGAAGCGGAAGAACTTTTAAAAAACTACAGATGGCCAGGTAATATTCGTCAGTTAAGAAATTTAGCAGAACAAATATCCGTAGTAGAAACAAACAGAGAAATTACAGCAGAGGTATTAAAAAGTTATATGCCAGATATCGATAAAAGTACCCTACCAGCTTTACATACTTCTGCTAACTCATCCAATGCCGATTTTGCTAGCGAAAGAGAGATTTTATATAAAATTCTCTTCGACATGCGAAACGACTTGAACGATTTAAAAGCCATAACATTAGAACTCATAAAATCAGGCGGTATTAATTCAGGCAGATTTGCAGAAGAAAATTCCACTTTAATACAGAAAGTTTTTAGAACATCTGAACCATTTTCCTCGTCACCTATTGTAAATAATCCAGGAATCATTGTTAACGAGGGAATAAATGCACCTCATGTGAATCCCATCAACATAAACGGGGCTTCACAAGAAGACTTTGAAGAAGCTGAAGTAGAACCCATGGCAGAGGAAGTTCTTTCCCTTGAAAAAAGAGAAATCGAACTCATAAAAAAAGCCCTTGAAAAACACAATGGGAAACGAAAATTAGCCGCAGAAGAACTTGGTATTTCAGAAAGAACACTGTATAGAAAAATTAAACAATATAACCTGCAGTGAAAAAAACAATCGATGCTTTCTTGTTCTTCTTGATCTATGCGTGTAGTGGAGGTTACAGTTTCACTGGCGGCAATGTAGGTGAAGCAAAGACTTTTTCAGTGGACTTATTTCCAAATTACGCTCCGATAATAAATCCAAATCTTAGCTTACAATTTACTGAAAAATTAAAAGATATAATATTACAACAAACTCCTCTCAAATTAAAACCTGAAGATGGAGATTTACATTTTGAAGGATCAATTATTGAATACTCCTTCGTACCACTTGCACCTCAAGGTAATCAATCAGCTGCACAAACTCGATTTACGATTTCTGTAAAAGTAAAATTTACTAATAAATTGGATAGTTCCAAAAATTTTGAAGAAAAATTTTCACGATTTATCGACTTTCCTGCTGATGCAAATGTCGCATCTATTGAAAATCAATTGATAGAACAAATTAATAGAGAGTTAGCTGAAAATATTTTGAATAAAGCAATCGTTAATTGGTAACATGCAGCGATTAAAAGAATTAATAGAAAATTTTGATCAAATTGAGCTACAAGATGTAGACTTGCTCAAACAATACGCACATCAACATCCATATAGCTCTATTGTTCAATTAGCCTATGTGTATTTCCTAAAAAAGCAGGAAAATTACAACTTCAATACACAACTAAAACTTACTGCCGCTGCAATAAATAGTAGAACGAAATTGTTTAATATAATACATGGGTCAAACATTGCAAAAGTAGTAAAATATTACCAAGCTCCAGTTTATGTACAGGAATTTGATAAAATTGACGATTTAAGAAATGAAAAAAAACAAAATTTAGAGGAAGCAAATACTTCAAAGAATACATTGCATAATTCATTGGAACCTTCAATAGTAAGACCGGAAACTTCTTCGGATGAAAAGTTTGAAAAAAATTTATTAAATGACCCAAATACTCAGGATAATTCACAAATTCCAACCAATATTTCAGAAAGAAACAAAGAGGATTCTGCATCTGTTACACATCAATATAATCAACACTTCGAGGAAAATGAGATTAAATCAGTAAATACAGAAATACCAGAATCAAAAGAGAAAATTGAAAGTAATCTTAAATCAGAAGAAAAGGAAAAACAAAATATCAGTGAAAATAATCTGGATGCCATTCGAGAGAAAATAAGAGCAAAATTCGGTCAGCAAAATAGCAAAAATAATAACAAAAGTGATAATAAAAAAAATATATCAGATAACTTAAATCCAGTAAGTGAAAATTCCAATCAATTTTTATCTCCACCCAGTCTAAATAAAGAAGAGAAAAAAATTCCACCGATTGAAAATACAAATTCCAAGGAGGAAAAAGCCCAGAGTACAAAGAAAGATATAACAAAAGAAAGTTCTCTCGAAGATGTAAGTGACAATGAAAAACTAAAAGAGGTAAAAAATAGAGCTTCAAACATTTTAAAAAAATTAGAAGCTCTAAAATCAAAATACGCAACAATGGAATCTAAGCCAAATGAAGATAAAAGAGATAGCGATGAAACAGATAAGCCACTAGTAGAACAAAAATCTGTTGAGCCTACAAATGAAGAAAATCAAAATACTTCTCAAAACCTTGAAAATGAAATACAAGTAGTGTTTGACTTAACAGTTACAAAAATTGAAAGAAGTACTACTATTAATGATGACTCGAGTATTTCAGAGAGCGCTCATATAGTTGAAAACTTTAATGAGGATAATACTACTGTAGATAACACAAAAGAAAATCAAAATAATGTACAGAGCAAGAGCGATAATCATGCGCTAATTCATTCTATTGATGATACTGAAATATCAAATAACAATTCTATTACTACCTCAGAAATTAGCTTTGAAAATGAAAAGTTTTATTCTCATGAAGTAAAGGAAGAATTCATTGAAACGTCAATTGTAAATAAATCAGAAGAATTGAATGATGAGGAAGACATTTTTTCAAAATGGTTAAAAACCTTACACAGATTTGAAGAAAATTCTAGTAAAGAAAATGACCTTAAAGACCGATTATCACCTCAAAATTCAAGTGAAACAAATTCAAAAAACAATGCAAATAAAAAATTTGAAAAGCTCAAAATTATCGATAACTTTTTATCCGGAAATATTCAAATAAAACCAAAATCACCCAGCACAAAGGCAGTAGAAGAACAGAAAGATTTATCCATTAAATATACAGAAACTACACCTGACTTGATGACGGAAACCCTCGCCGAACTCTACATTGCCCAGGGTCATGTGGACAAGGCTATCCAGGCTTTAGAAATTTTAAAGTTGAAAAATCCGGAAAAAAGCAGTTATTTTGCACGCCGAATTCAAGAATTAAAAAAGAAAAAATAAGTATGCTTACTTTACTTGTTGTACTTACGGTGATTGTATGTCTGCTTCTTATCCTGGTGGTAATGGTGCAAAATCCAAAAGGTGGCGGCTTGTCATCAGCCTTTGGAAGCAGCACTACAAACCTATTTGGTGGCGTACAAAAATCCTCAGATTTTCTCGATAGAGCTACATGGACATTATCTATTTTGCTGGTTGTCTTAGTGCTGATCATCAACATAAGCACTGGTTCATCAGATACTGAATCAGAAACCAAGAGCCAGATAACTGAAGGAGTAGAAATACCAGCTTCCACTCCTCAAAATCAGAACACCACTACACAAGAACAGCCATAATTCACTTAAAAGAGGCACTTTAAGAAGTGTTCGCAGCGCATTATGGCAGGAATAGTATCGATTGTAGGCAGGCCAAACGTTGGCAAATCAACCCTTTTCAACCGTCTCACAGGCAGGCGAGAGGCTATAGTAGATGACACACCGGGGGTGACTCGTGATCGAATCTATGCCCCAGCGGAGTGGTTAAATCATTCTTTTACAATAGTTGATACTGGAGGTTATACAGAAGGCTCAGACGATAGTTTCGAGGCTGAAATACGCAAACAAGCTCGACTAGCTATTGAAGAAGCCCATGTGATCATCTTTGTGACTGATGGTCGTGAAGGACTCACCCCCCTCGATGAGGAAGTGGCCGAACTTATTCGAAAAAGTAAAAAGCCTCACATACTTGCAGTTAATAAAATTGACAGTCCGTCTGATGATTTTGCTATTTCTGAGTTTTTAAAATTAGGCTTTAAAGACACATTTCCTGTATCGGCCATTAATGGTCATGGCACTGGCGAATTGCTTGATAAAGTCATTAGCTATTTGCCCCAAGAAGCGGATAAGAGTATCGATTACACCGAAGAGCTGCCAAGAATTTGCGTAGTCGGTCGCCCAAACGTTGGAAAATCGAGTTTTTTAAACGCCCTTACCGGTCGCGATCAGCACATAGTATCTGAAGTAGCCGGCACTACACGCGATGCTGTACATACGCGCTATACTATGTTTGGTTTTGATTTTTATCTGGTAGATACTGCAGGTCTTCGTAAAAAAGGTAAAGTTACCGAGGATCTGGAATTTTACTCTGTAATGCGTGCCATTAAGGCGATTGAAAATTCAGATGTCTGTATTTTAATGCTTGATGCTTCAAGAGGTATTGAATCTCAGGACTTAAGCATTTTTCACTTAATAGAGAAAAACCATAAAGGAGTAGTAATAGCCGTTAACAAGTGGGATTTAACTGATAAATCGCATGAAACGGCTACCGCATTCAGAAATGCGATATTAGAAAAAATTAAACCCTTTGACGATGTGCCGATTTTATTTATATCGGCCACAGATAAAATTAGACTTTTGAAAACCTTAGAAGAAGCTCTTGAGGTATATAAGCGACGTAAAACAAGAATACCCACCAGACAACTTAACGAGTTGCTATTGCCCATTTTTGAAAATCAGCCACCCCCCGTGTATAAAGGCAAGAGCATTTCGATAAAATACATTACACAATTACCAACTCCGCGACCACAATTTGCGTTTTTTGCGAATTTACCTCAGTACATCAAGGATCCATATAAGAGGTTTGTGGAAAATACAATCAGAACGAACTTTGATTTCAAAGGCGTTCCTATAGATATTTTCTTCCGCAAGAAATAATTGTTTTTTAAAAGACAAATCGAGTTGAAATGAAGTGAGAGTGACCTTGATTCACAATCTCTCGAAGTAAGACTTTACTATGTTCATCCATTTTAGCTGCCACTACCGAACGGATGGAAAACGATCTAAGAGCATCGTACACCGATAATGTACCTTCTGCAGAATCTTTGCGACCGGTAAACGGCAAGATATCAGGGCCGCGCTGACATTGACTGTTGATGTTGACACGGCTTACCATGTTTACCAGTTGATCAGTGAGGAGGCCAATCTGTTGAGGAGAATTACCAAAAATACTGACCTGCTGGCCGTATTTAGAATTTTCGAGATAATCGAAAATTTCTTCAAGATCACTGTAAGGCACAACGGGCACTACTGGCCCAAATTGCTCTTCGTGGTAAATACGCATCGTATCGTTAACTGGATAAAGAACTGTAGGTGAGTAAAATGGATCCTTTCTGATACCTCCATATGCGTTTTGAATGGTAGCCCCTTTCTGAAGAGCGTCTTCTACGATTTCCTGAAGATACTTTGGCTTGTTTTCGTCGGCCAGTGGTGTAATGTTGACCTTTTCCTCCCAAGGCAAACCTACTTTCAACGCATCAGCTTTAGCTGAAAATTCTTTTAAAAATGCATCAGCTAAACTTCGATGAACAAAAATGATTTTAATGGCCGTGCATCGTTGACCATTGAATGAAAATGCACCTGTGATACACTCAGAGGTAGCTACTGAAATGTCAGCATCAGGAAGGATAATAGCCGGATTTTTGGCATCAAGACCTAAGATAGACTTGAGCCGATTGGACTTGGGATGCATTTTTTTTAGTGAGTCAGCTACGCGACTCGTTCCTATCATGGCTAGTACATTTACCCGGCCTGACTGCATAAGCGGTGGTACTACTACACTTCCCTTGCCATATACATAATTTATAACTCCTGGAGGAAAGGCCTCTTGAAAAGCTTTCTGTAGATAATAATGCATCAAAACACCAGGCCTTGGTGGTTTCATTACCACCGTATTTCCCATTATAAGGGCAGGAATAACTAAAGTGTACGTCTCATTAAAAGGATAGTTGTAAGGCCCCATGACAAGTACCACTCCAAGCGGAGTACGGCGAATCTGCCCGATAATTCCCTTCTCAATGACAAATCTCGACTGCGTGCGCTCAAGATTTTTGAGCTCATCGACAGTTAGATAAATGTACTCAATGGTGCGGTCGAATTCTTTTTCGGCATCCGTGCGCGATTTACCGATCTCCCACATAAGGAGTTGTACGATTTGTTCGCGTTGGGCATTGGCCAGTTTAGCAAATTTTTCAATTGCTGCAATCCGGTCTTCTACTGCCATTGTAGGCCAAAGTCCCCGACCGCGGTCATATGCCTTACAGGCTGCATTGAGAGCAGCCAAAGCAGCTACCTCGTCCATATCAGGGTATGAGCCTAAGTATTCATAAAAAGAATTCTCTGCAGGTTCGCTCTTGATGGGGGAATACACCTTGGTAAATGGGCCATTCCAAGGAACGATCTTTCCGTCTAAAAGATAATCATTAATTTCCAACACATTATGTTTAATAGATTTTGTCAATTGAAGCGCATCTTGACTCATTTTCAGCTAAAACGTTTAAAATTTTGCTAAAATTCATTTTTTAAAGCAAATAATTTGTAACCTCTGTAACATTTCTATACACTGTAGATTGATTCATTTAAATTTGTTATTTTAAAAATTCTAAATCATGAAAAGAATTACGTTTTTGCTTGGATGTATAGGATTACTCTTGTTTACTGCAAAAGGTCAAATCAATTCGTATATTTTTACGATCGATAGCCTTGGAACATATATTCCAATAACTGGTGGAGTAGTATTAGGTAACGCGTCTACTGACGACCAAAGATTTGTAGATCCCGCTCAGCCGCTTGGAGGTACTACAGAAACAGGTCCTGGATTTCCCATTGGTTTCAACTTTGTATATAATGGTGTGACATACGATCGCCTCGGTATTCGGGCCGATGGTCTGATTCGTCTCGGTATCTCAGCCGATGGAAATCAAGCTGTTAATATGACAGGGGCCGGATACACTGCCATTAGCAGTACCTCTACTGCTCCGGCCAACAAACAAGCGACTATTTGTGGCTTTAACCGCGACCTTCAGGCAAACGGTAATGCATCAGAGATCCGACTGCAAACCATAGGTACTGCTCCAAACAGGATTTGCATAGTACAGTGGACTAACTACAGGAGATTCGGCTCTGCCAATACCGCTGATACTATAAACTTTCAAATACGTCTGCACGAAACGACCAATTCCGTCAGTATCGTTTATGGCCGATTTGCAACACCTAATACAGGCACTAGCGTTACGGGTCAGGTTGGGCTCAGGGGCTTTTCAAATACCGACTTCAGAAATGTAACTACTACTTCTACATGGGCTAACGCTGTACCGGGTACAACAAATACAGCGGCCATGCCTTTTGTTTCAAACAATCTACCGGCTCAAGGCCTAACCTATAACTGGGCTGTACCTTCTTGCTTTGCTCCGGGCAGTGTTTCGTTTACCAACATTACACACAATTCAGCCACTGCAAACTGGGCTGCTCTGAACCCGTCCATCGGATATCAGTTACAATTTGGCCCTGCTCCACTTACGCTTGGACAAGGAACAACTGTTACCGTAACGACAGGAACTACGTACAATTTTACAGGTTTGACTTCAGGGGTACAAATGGCTGTATTCATTCGAAACATTTGTAGCTCCACAGATACTTCTGTATGGCAAGGACCGTTCACTTTTACACCTCAGTGTTCAGTTCCGACAGGATTTAGTGTCGTAAATGCAGACAGTACTCAAATTACACTTGGCTGGGCTCCGAATGCCAATGTGACATTTGAAATTGAATACGGTCCAGTTGGGTTTACAATAGGAACCGGGACGATTATTACTGGAATTACTGGTAGTCAGCATACCATAACAGGTCTCAATCAAAGTACTCAGTACCACTTTTATCTACGCTCGCGATGTGATTTGACGACTGTATCTAACTGGACGACGGCTCTTTTTGGAGCCACCACATGCGGTACATTTAATCTTCCTTTTTACGAAGATTTTCTGAGTTGGCCACCTTTATGTTTCAGCTTTTCTACTACAGGTACTGCTACACAAAACTGGTCTCACTTTACTACCGGGGGTGTTTCGCTGGCAAGGGCAAATTTCTGGAGCTGGACAAATGGAATTACTGCCAGAATGCAACTACCAAGAATTCAGCTGAATCAACCTTCATGGATAAAATATGCATGGTCACATCAGTACAATGCTACCTATCCGAATGACTCTTTATTTCTTGAGATAAAAATCGATACTTCGACTACTTGGACACGCTTACAATCACTAGGAGGTCCATCATTCAACACACCAGGTAGCGGCACTACTACTCCAGGACAATTTGCCCAGGAAAGCGTAGTAATACCTTCTTCTTTCATTGGCAAAAAAGTCGATATCAGACTCGTAGGCCGGTCCGGGTTTGGTCCTGATGTATTTATTGATTTCATTGAAGTAGAAGCTATACCGAGTTGTCTTCCTCCATCCGCCATTACAGTTACGAACGTAAGTATCAACGGAGCAACTGCTACTTTCACAAAAAACAATACTACATCTGCCACACAGTGGGAGGTGGGTACCGTAGGCTTTACGCCCGGTTCTGGTCTTCAAGTTGTATCAGGCTCTGTTACAGGCACCACAATAAACATCACCGGTTTACAGCCCAATACTCAATACCAACTTTATGTACGAGACAGCTGTAACTCAGCTTCTTACAGTGCATGGATTGGTCCTGTTTCGTTTACAACTCCATGTGCTGCTGTTTCTATGCCCTTTAATGAAACCTTTACCACCTGGCCTCCATCTTGTTTCACTTTCAGTACAACCGGATCTGCCACACAAAACTGGTCACACTTCACAACCGGTGGTGTCACTTTGGCAAGAGCTAATTTCTGGTCATGGAGCAATGGTATCAGAGCAGTGATGAACACTCCTTTTGTTCATATTTCACAAGCAGCACAGCTTAGGTTTTATTGGTCTCATTTATATAGTTCGGTCTATCCAAACGATTCCCTAATTGTGCTTTCCCGAAACGACAGTACGGGCATAGCTGATACCATTCTCAGACTGGGTGGTCCTACTTTCAATACCCCGGGCGCAGGCAATACAACCCCTGCACCGACTTTCGTAGAACAAATTGTAACGTTACCCACTTCATATGTTGGTAAAAATCAAAGATTTGAATTTCATGCCAGAAGTGGGTTTGGCCCTGATGTCTTTATCGATCAAATTATTGTGGAAAATATCCCGGCATGCCCTGCACCACAAAACTTTGTTTCAACAGGAAACACAGCTACTTCAGCCACTTTTAGCTGGACTCAGGCCGGAACCAATGCCGGTAACTGGGATATTGAATGGGGACCAGTTGGTTTTGTACCGGGCTCAGCTGTAGGAACTATAGTAAATGTAAATACCAATCCCGCTACTGTCACCGGGCTGCCTTCAGGTTCTTGTATGGACTTTTACATCCGCACTAAATGCCCATCTGTAAGCGACTCCAGTGCTTTTGTCGGACCCGTCACATTGTGTCTGCCCATTCAGTTCGATGTTCAGACTACTTCAGTACATAGTCCTTCGATACTCGCCTGTGGCAGTACAAGTACACCCGTGCGAATGATCATTAGAAACAACGGTTTTGACCCTGTAAGCAATATTCCGGTGGTTGTAATCCTCAGTGGTGACATTACCCAGACTCTAAATTCGACATACACGGGTACTCTGCAAAACGGCCAATCGGATACAGTGCTGCTGGGCACCATCAATACTGCAAATGGTGCTAACTTGCAGATAACAGCTTACACTAACCTTGCAACTGACCAGGACAAAAGCAACGACACAATAAAAATAAATTCCACACAGATACCCCTTGCTCCGAAAGCCGATACTGCCCTGGTATGTGCCGGTGTAGATACCATCACTCTTAAAGCTCAAAACTGGCCAGCCGTCTCATATCAATGGTTCTCATCGCCTACTGCTCAAACGCCACTGGCCACAGGTCCGACTTTCTTTGTGCCGTCCATAGCTGCACAAAATACTTACTACCTAGGCTATGGCTCTCTCAGCGGCTCGCAAACTTTCACCTACACAGCTGGCGACATACAGTCAGACCGAAACTTTACTGCCTTACCCGGCTCATCGGCTTGCCCGGGAGTAATGACCATCAATCTGCCGCTTGGTGTCACAGTCGATTCAATTCGCGTAGAGTACAACTTCACAGCTGTTGGATCTGGCTGGATGAGCGAACAGCGGTCACAACTTCGCTGCATCACCACTGGTCAGTCAGAAGCTCAGCTTTTCAGTGGTACAGGTACCACCACAGGTACTATGACCTATGTGCGTTCAGGCCTCACCATTGCTAATGGCGTGGTAACAGGTCCGCTTGTCTTCCAGCTTCATGCAGGCCGCACCTTCGGAGGCTCAGGTTGCGACGCTTCGTTCAATTTTATACCAAACAACACATGGAAGATCACTGTTTTTTACACCGGTGCACCATGCTCTAATGTACGCACCCCTGTCACCGTTGGCACACAGCCACAACCTACAGCTGCTTTCACTTACACAGCTACCAACTATGTGGTGAACTTCTCTGCCAACGTAACCAATGCCGACTCTGTACATTGGACCTTCGGTACTGCGGGCAGCAGCAGCCAGCTGAATCCCACATTTACCTTCCCGGGCAATGGTACTTATCCTGTCTGCCTGAAAGCCTTCAACAAATGCGGCAGCGCCACCACGTGTGATACCCTTAAGTTCAGCATCGGCCTTGCCGAAAACACCCTCGGCCATCTGCTGAAGCTCTATCCCAACCCCAGCGATGGTCGCTTTGAGCTTACCTTCAGCGACGATCTGAGCGAGCTTCCCATTCGCATTATCGACCTCACTGGCCGCACCGTTCACACTGCGCTTATCAATTCGGCCAATGGAATCTTTAGACACAGCTTCGATCTAAGAAAACTCCCGGCAGGAACTTACTTCGTACAAATCGAAAGCTCAGCCGGTACGCTCAGTAGAAGATTCATTGTACAATAAAAGCTTTTACAGCCAATCCCAAAAACCGCTCTTTTCACGCAAGAGCGGTTTTTTTTTGTGTGTACTTCCAGTCTTTCGTTTGCACTCAATAGTTCGGGTGTACCCAGAAAAGGCAATGTTAGTCGGCATTGGTTGTGGCTTTTTGCTCCTATCCTTCACGCAGGTAGCTGGTGCCAATCTTTGCATCGGCCATAGTCCATAACCCTCAAGTACCTATTGCAGAGTGCTTTTCATCCAATTTCTTCCTTTCTTAAACCACAATTTTTCTTTTAAACTTGTGGAACGAATTCAACGAATTGATTTATATGGCAATTGATAAATTTTCAGATAGGAGAAACCAAATTTTCCAGAACCTTCAGGCAATCGATGCGGCTGATACAGCGACCAACACGGGTCGACTGTTTGCCTATGCATACGATGCGGGCGACAGCCACATCAAAGAGCTAGCCCTCGACGCCTATCGCATGTTTGCAGATAAAAACGCTTTAGACTTCACAGTTTTTCGCAGTGCAGTTTTTTTTGAAAAAGAAATTTCCCGCAGATTAAAACAATGGATCAACGCTCCTGAATCAGCCACGGGAGTCTTCACAGCCGGCGGTACAGAGAGTGCAATGATAGCTGCACTGAGTGCTCGTGAGCACTTCAAAAAACAAGGGAAGGCAGGCACACCTGAGATTCTTGCTCCAGACACAATCCACCCCTCAATGAGCAAAGCTGCCTTCTATCTCGGAATGCACATCAGAAAAATTCCTGTCGATTCAGAAGGTAGAGTGCATGTGCACCAAATCCTACAGTCTATTACTGAAAGTACTGCTTTGATTGCACTTTCAGCTCCTAACTGGACCTACGGCACAATAGATCCAATATTCGAAATAGCCGATGTAGCAGCCATGAAAGATATACCCGTACATATTGATGCCTGCATGGGAGGCATGGTGCTGCCCTTCTTGTCCATGATTGGTCATGCAATTCCTGCTTTTGATTTTCAAATACCCGGAGTTCAATCCATTTCTGTTGATTTTCACAAATTTGGCTACGCTCCTAAAGGTGCCTCTATGGTACTCTTTCGCACGCCTGAGTATGCAGCAGGTTGTATGTACGTCGATGCACATTCGCCAGGATATGTCTTAGTTAACAGAGCTGTGCTCTCCACCCGCTCTGTTGGTCATATGGCTGCCACCTATGCCGTATTAGAATTTGTGACTGAAGATGGTTTTAAATATTACGCTAAGAATATCTCAGAGGCCAATTCACTTTTTAAAAAGACACTCGAAAAGCTCGGCTTTCGGATTACCACACCCTCCGTGCCAATTGTACTTACAGCGTATCACCCAAATGCAGACGTAGCCAATTTTGCCCTCAACATGAAAAAGAGGGGTTGGATTCTTCACGTACTCAAAAGTTATAGCAAAGACATAATACCTCCTTCCATTCATCTTACCATTAACCCTATACACACTCGTGTAATTGATGACTTTTCTCGCGATGCCATGCAGGCACTAAAAGAAGATTCGGGAATTAATATTTCAGAAATACAAAAAAATTCACAGCTGTATATTCAAAAGCTCATCTCAGGTGAGCTTGATGCCATGCTGATTCCCTTAGTCATAGATTACGTGCCTGCTAAAATGGCTACCGAACTCATAAAACAAAAAGTATCTGACTGGTTTAAATCTTAAAATTCTAATGCCTAAAAAGCTTTATTTTATCGGGTATCTGTTGTTAACTTTTTCTTCTCAAGCCATTTGGATCACATTTGCTCCAGTAGTCAGCCAGATTGCAGCTGAGGTGGGAACTACAGCCACCCATATCGGAATGTTAGCTGTTCTATATCCCATATTCTTTCTGCCTCTATCTCTCCCGGCCGGACGATTGATCGATTCAAACCTGAAAAAATATGTCTTGCTTGCAGTACTGCTTACAGCTTTGAGTGCCTTAGGTCGATTTATTAGCCAAGATTTAGTAACACTTTACTTTTGTCAGATTTTAGCAGCAGTGGCCCAGCCCTTTGTGCTCAATGGCTTTGTACCGGTGGCACACACTTTATTTCCAGCCCAAAGAAGTAGGGCTCTCTCTGCCCTCAGCGTTGCCATGTATTCAGGAATGGCTTTCTCACTTCTTACTGGAGTTTACCTCTACGAGCGTTTTGGTATGTACGGACTGCTATGGCCATCAGCTATCACTGGCCTCTCAGGATTGGTACTTATTGCATTAACTTATAAATCAATTGATTATAAACCTTTACATTCGAAGTTCCATTTTTCAGAGATAAAGACATTGATGAAGAGCAAGCCTGTTTTGCTACTTGGTTGTATCTTAGGATTGGGCGTAGGCACGTTTGACAATTTATCCACTTGGCTAGAACCCGCCCTGCAACATACGGAAGCCTCTACTTCAGCTGGAAGCGCTATGGGAATGGCCATTTTAGCTGGGATTTTTAGCGTAGGACCTGTCGTTGCCCTCGTGGCAAAGCGAGGCTGGCATACGCAGTACCTGCATTTTGCCACTCTGGCAGTATCAATGAGTATGTACCTGTTGTCTATGCATCATCCCGTATGGCTCATCAAAGGCATTTTGATCTTCGGAGGCTCAGCAATGTTTCCCGCTTATCCGATTATTCTCGAGTTAGTAGCTGAACGCCACTCAAATGTTGGCCTCGCTACAGGCGCTGTAGGCATGGTAAGCCGCGTGATCACAGTAACCCTGACTGTAGCAGCTGCACTTTTCATTGCTGGTCCCAAGATGTTTTTTACTTATCTGTCCATTCCCGTTTTAGTGGGATTTTTTTTGATATTTTTTTATGAAAAAACATCGTGATTACTTCGACTGATTAACCATAAGCTTAGTCAGGTGATGCCTGAATCAATGTAACTTTGCATGAATTTTAAAAAAAGCCGGAGTGTCCGTTAAAAAAATAAAAACTGCCTTAATATCAGTCTATTACAAAGAGGGTTTAGATCATTTAGTAAAAAAATTACACGAACACGGTGTGGAAATCTATTCCACTGGTGGTACGTTTAGGTTTATCGAAAGTTTAGGCATTCCCGTACTTTCTGTTGAGGAGCTCACTGAATTTCCTGAAATTCTTGGCGGAAGGGTTAAGACGCTGCACCCTGCCATATTCGGGGGTATTCTGAGGCGCGATTCTAACCCCCACGACTTACTTCAGATCTCTGAGCACGGCATAGTTCCCTTCGATTTAGTGGTAGTCGATCTATACCCATTCGAAGAGACGGTAAAAATGGGTAGTACAGAGCAAGAAATCATTGAAAAAATAGACATCGGCGGAATCAGCCTCATTCGGGCAGCTGCAAAAAATTTTACCGATGTCGCTATAGTTTCCTCCAGATTTCAATACTCCGACTTTTTAAACTATTACATCGCCTCAGAAGGCACCACTGATCTGACCTATCGAAAAAGCTTAGCCGCTGAGGCTTTCCGCATTACCAGCCATTATGATACAGCTATCATGCACTGGTTTAATGGTTGGCCGCTCTCTACCTCCGAAAAGCGCCCCTTGCGCTACGGTGAAAATCCACATCAACGGGGCTGGTTTGAGGGCAATCTCGACGAAATTTTCACCCAGCTCAGTGGTAAAGAGCTTAGCTACAACAATTTACTTGACATTGATGCTGCTCTCTCCTATCTGAACGAGTTTGATGACACTACGTGTGTCATTGTAAAACACAACAACGCCTGTGGCCTTGCGTCGAGACCTACCGCTTACCAAGCATGGACCGACGCCCTCAAAGCCGATCCTGTCTCTGCCTTCGGAGGCATCATCGCGCTCAACTGCCCGGTCGACGTACACACTGCTGAAGCAATTTCGAACATCTTTTTTGAAGTGCTGCTCGCTCCAGATTTTAATGATCAAGCCTTAAAAATACTTCTGGGAAAAAAGAATCGGATACTACTGAGGTATAAACCCTACACTCCGGGTAACATCCTCAAAAGATCAGCATTGAATGGTTACCTTTTACAGGACAGAGACCACCATACCGATTCAGTAGATGATCTGAAGTACGTAACTAACAGAAAACCAACAGATAAAGAAATTGCTGATATGTTGTTTGCTTCCAAAATCAGCAAACATACCCGCAGCAACACCATTGTGCTGGCCAAAGACGGCATGCTGCTGGCCGCCGGCACAGGCCAAACTTCAAGAGTTGATGCTCTGAAGCAAGCCATCCTAAAGGCACAGTCTTTCGGACTCAACCTTGAAGGTGCCTCCATGGCCAGCGATGCGTTCTTCCCCTTTCCCGACTGTGTTGAGATTGCCCATCAGGTAGGTATCTCGGCGGTTATTCAGCCGGGAGGGTCTATCAAAGATCAGCTGAGCATAGACTATTGCAATGCACATAACATGGCAATGGTCTTTACCGGCTATCGCCACTTTAAACATTGATAACAATCTTAAAGACTTTTGATACATGGGACTCTTTGATTTTCTGACCGAAGAAATAGCCATCGACCTCGGTACGGCCAATACGCTGATCATCCACAGAGATAAAGTGGTTGTAGATGCACCATCGATCGTGGCTATAGATCGAAACACCAACAAAATAATAGCCGTAGGCCACCAGGCCCGTATGATGCATGGCAAAACTCATGAGAATATTAAAACCATCCGACCGCTGAAGGATGGAGTAATTGCAGACTTTGAAGCCTCCGAGCACATGATCAGGGAAATGATCAGGAGTATCCCCGGCTTGCGCAATCGGTTTTTTACTCCATCACTGCGCATGGTCATTTGCATACCCTCAGGTATCACTGAGGTGGAGAAGCGCGCTGTGCGCGACAGTGCTGAGCATGCCGGAGCTAAAGAGGTGTATCTCATTCAGGAGCCTATGGCTGCAGCTATCGGTATAGGGGTAGATGTGCAGGAGCCCAAAGGAAATATGATCATAGACATCGGTGGTGGTACTACCGAGATTGCCGTAGTAGCCCTTGGTGGTATCGTATGCGACAAATCAATCAAAGTAGCCGGCGATATCTTTACCAACGATATAGCCTACTACATGCGCACCAAACACAACCTCTTTGTGGGCGATCGCACCGCTGAAGAAATAAAAATTCAGGTTGGTGCTGCCCTCGATGAACTCGATAACCCACCCGACGATATGGCCGTACAAGGCCGTGACTTGCTAACTGGTAAGCCAAAACAGGTAGTTGTAAACTACAAGGAAATAGCACGTGCGCTCGATAAATCTATCATCCGCATCGAAGACGCCATTATGGAAACGCTCTCCAACACACCCCCTGAATTGGCTGCTGATATCTACAACAGCGGTATTTATATGGCTGGAGGTGGCAGCATGCTCAGAGGGCTTGATAAGCGTATCTCAATGAAAACAGACTTGCCGGTGTATGTGGCCGAAGACCCCCTCAGAGCTGTAGTGAGAGGTACCGGAATGGCACTTAAAAACCTGGACAAATACAACTTTCTTAGCCGTTAATCTGGCTGAGAAAGTTCTTTACCCATACTACAGCTACCAACTCCGGCAACAGGCATGAATAAAGTTTGGCTCTTTTTTGAAAAAAACGCCTATCTACTATTCTTTCTCTTTCTTCAGTCCATCGCCCTATCCCGAGTTATTAAACACAACTATTTTCAAAGTTATTTGTGGTTCACTGCCAGCAACTATGCTGTGGGAAACCTTCATAAGATGGTTTTCGACATTAGGGAGTACCTCAGCTTAAAAAGTCAAAATCAAATCCTTCAGCGCGAAAATGCCACGCTTAGAAACGCTCTTAATACCGAGCCTTTAACCGAAGCGAACTATAGGGGATATGTAAACGACACGGTTCGCAAACAGGTGTACACCTATCAAGAGGCGAATGTGCTCTACAGCACCTACAACCTTCAAAACAACTACATGATCATAAACCGCGGCTCAGTGCACGGCATTAAGCCCGGTATGGCCATCATTACGCCTGTAGGAGTAGCTGGCATCACAAAAGACGTCGATTCCCACTACTCTACTGCCCTCACCGTGTTGCACAGCAAGTTTTCCATCAGCTGCCGGCCAATCAATAGTTACAACTTTGGTTCGCTCACTTGGAATGGCAAAAACTACCGATATGCCCAGCTCATTGACCTGCCGAAGCAGACCCGCATTCGAAACGGCGACACCGTAGTTACCGACGTCCGTAGTCTTATCTTTCCCGAAGGCATTCCGGTAGGCATTGTAAAGAGCTATAGACTGCGCGATCCGGGTGATTTCATCGAAGCTCAAGTTGAGCTCTTCACAGACTTCAGCAGCATCAATCAAGTATATGTGATCGACTTTCTTGAGAAAAAGGCTATAGAAAACCTGAAATTACTCATCAATGAAAACAAGTGACGTCGCTCTATGGCTTGTAGCAATCGTATTTGCCATCGTGCTTCAAATCGGAGTGCTTGATCAAGTGAAGCTTTCAGGCTACATCAATCCTCAGCTGCTACCTGCTATTGTGATAATGTCTAAACCTGTTTTCAATAAATATGCTCATCTGTTTATCGCTTTCCTAGCAGGTTTTGCCATTGATGTGTGGAATTCTACTGGTGGGCTTTACGCCTCTTCCCTCACCCTGCTTTCATACCTACCTCTTCAAAGAGTACTTGGATATGCAGCCTTACAAGAGGCAAAAAGCATCCGCATCGAAACCGTAAAACTCAACCGATTTTTACTCTATCTTACACTTTCGTATTTGCTGTTTTTTATATGGATGTATATGATTGATTCCTTTGAATTTGGAAATTTTCTAACCCTGCTTAAAAAGGTTATCTTGTCTTCCCTCGTGAGTCTTGCACTTATTGTACCTATCGAATACGTTTTGACCAAAGGAAAAGGCTTTAAAAGCGGCAGATGAAGCGAATTACCTTGTTTATCGTATTTCTGATCGGCACCTGGATCATCTTCATAGTCAGGCTTTTCTATATCCAGGTGGTCGATGACAGATGGAAACTTTCTGCCGAAAATAACGTAATCCGAACCCTCAAGATTTACGCCCCTCGAGGTGAAATCATGGACCGAAACGGAAAAGTGATTGTCGCCAATCAAGTAGCTTACGACCTGATGGTGATCCCCATGCAGGTTCAGACAATGGATACAGCAGAATTTTGCCGACTTTTTGCCATCTCAAAAGAGTTTTTCATAAAGCAGCTCGAAGCTGCCCGTGGCTATAGCCGGTATAAACCATCGGAATTTATCCGCTATATACAGGCAAAAGATTATGCCTACCTTCAGGAGAAGCTGTTTCTCTTCCCCGGCTTTTTTTTCCAAAAGCGTACCCTACGCACATACCCCTACTCTGCAGCAGCCAATGTGCTTGGATACATAGGCGAAGTGGATGAAAAAACCATAGAACGAAATCCGGAGTACACTCGGGGTGACTTTATCGGCGTAGCAGGTATCGAAAAGTCTTACGAAAAATACCTTAAGGGCAAACATGGGGTGCGACGTATTTTGGTAGATGTGCGCGGCCGCGAAAAAGGGCCTTATAAAGACGGTATATTCGACTCTCTTGCCATACCTGGCAGCGATCTGGTGGCTACCATCGACATCGAGCTGCAGATGTACGGCGAAGCTCTGATGAAAAACAAACGCGGTAGCATTGTAGCCATCGAACCATCAACCGGCGAAATTCTCATGCTCGTCACCAGCCCATCGTACGACCCCAATCTGCTTGTTGGTCGCGATAGAAATATAAACTACCGTAAGCTCTACAACGATTCCATCAATAAGCCGCTCTACGACCGTGCTCTACTGGCTGAATATCCTCCTGGCTCTCCTTTCAAAATCCTCCAAGCCCTTGTTGCATTGCAGGAGGGGGTTATTCAGCCCTCCACTACCTTCACCTGCGGTGGAGGCTTCAGAGCAGGTAGTCTATTTGTGCGCTGCAAGTGCGGCACTAATTACCCACTACCCCTGTTGGCCGGAATTTACAAGTCGTGCAACAACTACTTCTGCAATACCTACAAGCGCATTATTGACAAATATCCCAACGCCCCTACCGGAGTCGAAATCTGGAGCCGCCATATGAAAAGCTTTGGTCTCGGCACGTACTTCGATAACGATCTGCCCACCGGACGCAAAGGCTTAGTGCCCGACTCAGCTTATTTCAACCGCAGCTTCCGCACCAATAAATGGAAAACCCTCAACACCATCTCTCTCGGCATTGGTCAGGGTGAGATGCTAGTCACGCCAGTACAATTAGCCAATGCAGCAGCTGCCATTGCTAATCGCGGCTATTATTACACACCCCACCTCATCAAAAAAATTGATGGAAAACCTATTACTAACCCACACTATACCAAGCCCAAAAAAACCACGGTCGACAGCATACACTTTCCGACAGTGATTGAAGGCATGTTTCAAGTATTTGAGCAAGGTACCGCACGAGCCTCCCGAATTCCGGGAATAGAACTCTGCGGCAAAACCGGAACCGCCCAAAACCCCCACGGCCAGGACCATTCCATTTTCATGGCCTTTGGCCCGAAAGACAACCCCAAAATCGCGATTGCCATCTTTGTCGAAAACGGCTACTGGGGTTCACGCTGGGCTGCACCCATTGCCTCACTCATCATTGAAAAATACCTAACAGGCAAAGTTGAGCGCAAAGACCTCGAAAAGCGCATGATGGAAGGCTCTCTTAAAGAAGAATACGACCGACAGCTTATCAAAATCTTTGGCCAGAAGCTCCTAACCTATCAACACCCATGAGAAAGAGGGAATCGATTTTCGAGGGTATCGATCTATCTGTACTTTCGCTGTATTATATCCTTGTTTTTATTGGCTTTATCAGTGTACTGGCCGCTGTATACAATCCCGAAACGTTTTCGCTTACTAACCTCTCACTCAACTACAACAAGCAACTTATCTTCATTGTAGCCTCTACTATCATCGGACTTTTAATACTCAGCATCGAAGGCCGACTCATTGAGCCCTTGTCCTTTCCTTTTTATCTGCTCACTTTATTTCTACTGGTTGCAGTGCTGTTTTTCGGTGTCAAAATTTCCGGTGCCCGATCGTGGTTTCAGATAGGCGCCTTCAGCCTTCAGCCCGGCGAATTTGCCAAGCTTTCTACTGCCATGATGGTAGCCACCGTGCTGGGTTCAGCCACTAAAAAGAATTTCAATAAAAAGATTCTTCTCGCCACACTGATCGTTTCCATTCCAGCATTACTCATTCTCCCTCAACCCGACCTGGGCAGTACAGTAGTATTCAGCTCTTTCCTTCTTGTGTTCTATCGCGAGGGGTTATCCATTTACTTTGTCCTCATTGCCTTAGCTCTTGCCGTATTTTTCATCTTAGCATTGGTAATCGACCCTCTTATTCTATCGCTCGTTTTAGGCGGCTTTGGCCTATTTATAGCCATTCTCTGGCGTAAGAGCCGTTCCGTATGGCTAACAACCCTTGGTGTCACAGCATTTCTGGTGCTTTTCATTCAATCAGTCGATTATGCCTTTTATAACCTTCTTGAAGACAGACATCGCAATCGCATCAACATTATGCTCGGCAAGGCTCATGACCCAAAAGGCATCGGCTATAACACTCACCAGAGTATGATAGCCATCGGCTCAGGTGGTTTATGGGGAAAGGGCTTCCTCCAAGGCACACAGACTAAGTACGATTTTGTGCCTGAGCAACAGACCGATTTCATCTTCTGCACCATAGGCGAAGAGTGGGGTTTTGTCGGCTCCTTCATCTTCGTCACGATCTTTCTAATCTTCATTTACCGCATCCTAGTGCTGGCTGAGCGACAAAAGCTTGCCTTTGCGCGCATTTTTGCCTATTCGGTGGCCAGCATCCTCTTTTTCCATTTTGCCGTAAACATAGCTATGACTATTGGCCTCTTTCCTGTTATTGGTATACCCCTGCCTTTCATCAGCTCTGGAGGCTCATCTATGCTTGCTTTTTCTATGATGATTTTCATCGTCTTACGACTCGACTCTTACCGCACCGAAATTTTATAACACTTTTTTGTAATTTGGACATGTTCCTCGCTTCACTTGCTGCGCTCAGTCTTTTGGATTTATCCAGATAAGTTGTAAAAAGTATATTCACTTGGATCGCGATCGTACTGACAAGGCAGTTATTAATGACTTCGTCTGAATCAGCCAGCTGCTCACATGGGCCGTAACGTACCCGCTAAGGGCTCATATCTCCTCTTTCTCCTCAACAGGTCGCGGCTATAAGGCCGCGTCTCAGTCACACATTCTGAAAGCAAAATTTTTCATAACAACTTTCATTAAGATCGAATGTTAAAGTCATCCTTTCATCAATCCAGACATTGCCTAAGGAGCATACCCACCCAATAGTTTAGTGAATCCCAATATTAACTTATCGATTTTTTCCTTAATCAATTCATAACAAATTTTTTACCTTGCGCCACCTAATAGAGAAAAATGTATCGTTCGAAAATTACAGGCATAGGCCATTATGTGCCTGATCATGTAGTTACAAATCACGATCTGGCCAAGCTGATGAACCAGCGACGAGTGGATTGTAGAGCGCACCGGCATCAAAGAGCGCCGATTCGTGAAAAAGGGAGATGGCAACACCCCATCCACTATGGGCACAAAAGCTGCCCTCATGGCCATAGAACGCGCCGGCATCACTAAAGACGACATCGACTTCATCATTTTTGCCACACTTTCACCTGATTATTATTTTCCTGGCCCTGGAGTACTGGTGCAAGAGCAATTAGGCGTGCGCGAAATAGGTGCCCTCGATGTACGCAACCAGTGTAGCGGCTTCGTGTATGCTCTTAGCGTAGCCGACCAATACATCAAGACCGGCATGTACAAAAACATACTGGTAATAGGCTCTGAGCTTCACAGTGGAGGCTTAGACTTTACCGACAGAGGCCGCAACGTTAGCGTTATCTTCGGCGACGGTGCAGGCGCAGTAGTCGTATCACGTGCTGAAGAAGGCGAAGAGGGTGGTATCCTTTCCACCCATCTCCATTCAGAAGGCAAATACGCCAGAGAGCTCGCCCTCATAGCCCCAAATACCAGCAAATGGGTGCCCGAGTTGATTAAAGAAAACGATCCGGATGACACCTCTTATTACCCATACATGAACGGCAACTTCGTATTTAAACATGCCGTAGTTCGTTTTTCAGAAGTCATACAGGAGGCTTTAGATGCCAATGGATATAAACCTGAAGACATCGACCTGCTGATACCACACCAGGCAAACCTGCGCATCAGCCAGTACATTCAGCAGAAGATGGGCCTTGCAGAAGACAAAGTGTACAACAATATTCAGCGATACGGAAATACGACTGCTGCATCTATCCCCTTAGCCATGAGCGAGGCCTGGCAAGAGGGCAAAATCAAGCATGGCAACCTCATCTGTCTGGCAGCCTTCGGCAGCGGATTCACATGGGCTTCAGCACTCATTAAGTGGATATAACGTGCTGTTAAAGCCTGTAACTTCAATTGATTAATAAGTACTTTAAGACTTGGCGGGTACTATTTTTGTATTGAGTCAAAAGAAAAGACAAACATCTTCTTGAGCACATTCAGAATACTTCTTATAACGGTTTTTGCTCTGAGTTCCCTTGGCGGGTTGGCTCAAAAGGGAACTAAAGCTATCCAAATTTCGGGAGTCGTAGTTACCGACGACGATATACCTCAATTTATCCCAAACACACACGTGCTCATTCGCTCCCGCGGTCAAGGCACCGTAAGCAGCAGCGACGGATTTTTCTCTATTGCCGCCATGCCGGGCGATACCATTCTCTTTAGCTGCATCGGCTTTAAACGGGAGAAGTTTTACGTATCTCCTGAGCTGAAGGACGAGAAAGGCTATTTAATGACCATTACCCTCGTGCGCGATACCACCATGCTGCAAGAGGTAACCCTCTACCCCTGGCCATCACGCGACAGGCTCTACACTGAGCTTCTCGCTATGCGCCCTCAAACGACAGAACTCGATATAGCCCAGCGCAATCTGGCCCTCGAATCGCTCAAAGACCGCGCCCGTGCCATGGGCTTCGATGCTTCAGAGGCGGCAAGACATGTGATGCGACAACAAGAACAAGCCATCTATAACTACAATCGATACAACGGCTTAGCCAATGGTGGACAAGCAATGCTCCTACAGCTTTCCAACCCTTTTGCCTGGCTTGAACTATTCGAATCCTTGAAAAAGAAAAAGTAACGACCTAATTTGAGATCACCCTTCCTCTGGCGATCGAGCTTACTAACTCTTGTATTACTGGTAGGTAGCAGCATTCGGCTTTTTTCCCAAACGGCCCTCATCACCGGAACAGTTACTAATCAAGATGGACGACCTCTGGAGCGTGTAGAAGTCTATTGCCGCGGATTTATTACCTACACTTCGGCCGATGGAAAATACCGCCTTGAAGTGCCTGCCATGAAAAACTCCTGGATCTACTACTATCATTTTGGCTATAAAAAAGACAGTCTCAAGGTTGATCTGCAGTCAAACAAAGAGTACAGCTTTAAAACCGTCCTTAAACTACTTGCTGAAGAACTTGCTGAAGTTCAGATAATAGAAGAAAAAAGCCGCATCACCAACACTACCGTGATCGATGTAAAAGCACTTGACATGCTCGCCGGGCCAGTGAGCGGTGTAGAAGGCCTCATCAGGCTGCTGCCGGGCGTCACCTCTCGCAACGAAATGAGCTCGCAGTACAATGTGCGTGGTGGAAACTTCGACGAAAATCTCGTGTACGTCAATGGCATTGAGGTTTATCGCCCCTTTCTGGTGCGCAATGGCCAGCAAGAAGGTCTCAGCTTCATCAATCCCGACATGGTGGGCAATATTGAGTTTTCAGCCGGCGGATTCGATGCGCGCTATGGCGATCGCATGGCCTCAGTGCTCGATATCACTTATCGAAAGCCCGAAAAATTCGGCCTTCGCTCCGAAGCAAGCCTCATGGGTGGAAGCCTCACTGTTGATGCCATCGGCCTCAAAAACCGCTTCACAGCTCTGAGCAGCATCCGATACCGAACCAATGAACTACTACTAGGCTCCCTCGATACAGATGCTGACTTTCGGCCGCGATTTACTGATGCACAGGTATACCTCACCTATTCGCTTAACGACCGGTTAGAATTGAGCTTCCTTGGCAACTACTCTCGAAATATTTACAAAGTAATCCCCTCTGTACGAACCACCAATTTCGGTACTGTGCAGCAGTCGCTGCGGCTCACCGTCTTCTTTGACGGTATGGAAAATTATGACTTCACAACGCGTTTCTCAGCGCTAGCAGCTGACTTCAGGCCCAACAAAAAACTCACTATGCGCTGGGCAATATCGGCCTTTCAAACCACAGAACAAGAGTTTTTTGACATTGCCGGCGCCTATCGCCTGGCTGAGCTCGACAACAATCTCGGATCCGATCAATTCGGCGACATCCGCTTCATTCGCGGTGTGGGAGGATTTCAAAACTATGCCCGAAATTTACTCGATGCCATTGTAGTAAATGCTCAATACACCTCAACTTTTGTAAGCAAAGGTGGAACATGGGGCTGGGGCCTTCGCTGGCAAGCTGAAGACATCATCGACCGCTACAAAGAATGGGAAACCATCGACTCCGCCGGCTACAACCTGCCGCACCTCAGGCGATACATCTTCAGAGCCGATACACTTGGTAACGTATTTGTCGATACGGTTGAACCCAGAGGCCTTTTCTTATACGAAAGCTTCGACTCCAGAGCTTCAGTATATTCTCAACGATTCATGGGCTATGGCGAATACTCTTCAAACCGCAAGCTTCTCAATGGCGACCTTTATTACACAGCCGGTCTGAGGTTCAACTACTGGGATTTAAACGACCAACTCCTCATCATTCCGAGATTTACACTTAAATACAAACCCGCAGGACAAAAAAACCAGATATATCGCCTATCGCTGGGGTCATACCACCAGCCGGCCTTCTATCGCGAGATGCGCGATATCAGAGGCAATGTAAACACCCGCCTGCGTGCACAGGAGAGTTACCACCTGGTAGCTGGGCTCGATCAGGTAGTCACCCTTTGGGAGCGACCCTTTCGCATCGTTACAGAGTATTACTTTAAGTATCTCCGCAACCTTGTGACCTACGAACTCGAAAACGTACGCCTTCGCTACTCAGCGCGCAACAATGCCGATGGATTCGCCACTGGCCTCGATTTTCGCATCAATGGTCAGTTTGTCAAAGGCATCGAATCTTGGTTTAGTGCTTCCATAATGACCGTGCGCGAGCGGTTACGGGATAAACCCCAGCTCGGTTATCTGCCTCGACCTACTGATCAGCTTTTCAACGCAAGTATTTACTTTCAAGACTATTTACCCAAAGATCCCACCTGGCGCGTTGGACTTACTTTAAGCTTCGGGACAGGCATTCCGTTTAATCCTCCGCAATTTGAGCGCACTGCCACTACTTACAGAATTCCGCCCTATCGACGCGTAGATGTGGCTTTTTACAAAGTGCTAAAAGAAGAAGGAAAGCCCTCTAAATACCGTGCCTTCAATGCGTTGAAATCAGCGTGGGCAGGAGTTGAAGTTTTTAACTTGCTTGGCATAAGAAACACAATCAGTTATCTGTGGATCAAAGATATAAACGCTGCCAATCCTGATCTCACCACAGGCAGACAGTTCGGAGTACCGAATTATTTGACCAACAGATTGATAAACGTAAAAATGGTGTTGCGCATCTGAATTTCAGTAGCAACCATTAAAACCATTTTTTCCAGTTGTAATAGATTTCTTCTTGGGCACCAAAACCTTCGTAAAACCTCCGAAGACCCGGGATGTCAGAGCCCTCAAAGTCAAAAACATCTGCTAAGCCGGCCTTTTGCGTCAATACGTGGTCAATGAGAAGGGTGAGTGCATGTGTTTCTTTTCCGTATTCAGTCGTAGCACTGAAAAAGAGTATCACTCTACCTCTGTATTCAAGAAAGAACAGCCCGGCTATGGCAGTGTTATACTCATCATATAGCGTAATGAGATAACCCGTCTTTCGGTGAATGGCTACATACATGATTTGTCTGAGTGTGGCGTAGTGACGTTCCTTGAGGTGTGACAGCTCTTTACCTTTGTTGTTTTGGAAGATGCGAAGTAGCACATCAGGAGCATCGTTGTAAAAAAACTGATGCGGGTACTTTTCAGCTTTTGCCAGATTTCGTTTGGTGTTCTTCGAATACCGAGCCCTGATTTTTTCTGCATTCGACCCAATAAGGGGTATTATAAGGTTGGTTCTAGGTATTAAACTACCAGAGCGAATATTATCAATGGGATTTTGCGCGTTTAAACAAAGGTCTTTGTAGAGGTATTTAAATGGTATATTTTTTAAAAAGGCCCTTAAGAGTTCACTGGAAACTTTCTCTCTGGAAAATACCCCTAATTGCTGAGTGCCATATGGCCTGATAACCGAGGGAAGAAACTTTTTGTAGAGCTGGGATGTAAGGGGCATCACTGCCTTATAGTCGTCATACACCAGAGCATCCCAGCCGTAGGCTACAATGTCGAGATACCAGCTTAGGCCATAAATGAGTGCTTGTGGATCGAGATGTATCGTTAGGTCCCACTGCTTGACGTCAATATCTACATTTTTAACCAGGCGAATCATAAGAGCCTTTTGATGTATTCTAACATTTCGATGTGCAGTTGGTTCCAGCCTTTCCACTCGGGTTGGTGTTCGCTGAAGGTCCTGTTGTGCCACACGGTAATCAGGTGTCCATTTACCTTTTTTACCTGATCGATGATAGGAAAAATACTATGTGCAGCTTGCTCTGGTGTTAGCTTTAAGTAGTCAATAAAGGTAGTTTCCATCAACGGAAAGGGATGAATCATCAGGTCAGTCTGCATTTCTACTTCAAGGTCATAAAAAGGGTAGGGGGTACAAATACCTGCTCTAAAACCGGGCTGCTGAGCATAGCCCATCGAATACTCGTCAGTGATGCCTAACTCAATCAATTGTCGAAACGTAGTAGGCAGGGTAAAGCGCAGGTAATGCATGCGGCTTTTGGTGATTTGCCGGCGTATAGTAGCCTCCAAAGCTGAGATTTCGTGTTCCATTTCAGCAAAATCCAGACTTGCGCGGTATGAGGGGTGTGCCCCTACCTGAGCAAAATCGGCTACATACTTGATGTGTTCCTGATGGCTCGGGCTGTAAATCGGCAGATTTCTATCATATGGTCCATATTTCGAAAAAAGATAAAAATAAATGACTTCAAAACCATACTTTTCAAAAAGCCTGAGCTGGTAATCAATGGTGTCAAATGGATCATTAGCTCCTAAAAAAACAGTGCTGAAACGCTCTTTCATTTTTTTTAAGTTCAGAGCGCGTAGATCATTGATAAATCCGCCAAGTATGCGCAACAGCCCCTTGCCTTTGTAGGCGTAGGTATTATCTACGTCCACCGTAGCTGTGTACGAAAAGGAAGTAGGTTTAATGTTAAAACCAGGGTAGCGTTCAAGTATCTTGTCTTTGAGCTGAAGACACCAATAATTTACTACAGGTTTGTCTAAAAAACCATTTCGGCTTGCGATCGATTCAGTAGGTAAAAAGCGCCCATGCGTATCACTCAGGTGAGGCAGATACTCCTCATATCGCGACACCATGTAGAATACTGAGGCAAATACATCATAGCACACATCGCTACATACTTCGTGAAAGAGGTGAACCCCACACAAAGGATTTAAAGCACAGCGCACCTCCTGCTCGAAAATGTCAGTAGAAAAAAGCAAGCGCGAAGGATAAATCCAAATGCCATCTAAATCACGACAAAAACTATAGTTGATTTTTGGGCCTTGGTGGTTTAAAAATTCCTCCTGATTTTCAGTGATTCTATACTTACAAGGAATTACATGTTCGAAGATTACCCTTGCTGTGTAAAGCAGACGGGGAGTAATTTTTTCAGAGAAAATAAGCAGAGAATCATTCACGAGCAGAGGTCGTCTGATGCGATTGTTTTATGCGTTTAAAGAGCTGAGAGGTGAACACAAATTCGTTTACCTCTTCATTTTCTGTAGCGAGAATTTCCGATTTATTGCCTTGCCAGGCTTTGTAACCATCTTTTATCAAGATGATGTTGTCGCCGATTTCCATCACCGAATTCATATCGTGGGTGTTGATCACAGTAGTTATTCCAAATTCTTGAGTGATTTCGCGAATTAAGTTGTCGATTACGATCGATGTCTGTGGATCGAGGCCGGAATTAGGCTCGTCGCAAAAGAGGTATTTGGGGTTCATGGCAATGGCACGAGCTATTGCTACGCGCTTTTTCATTCCACCGCTCAGCTCTGCAGGATATTTTTTATTGGAATTCTCCAGATTGACTCTTTTGAGGCAAAAATTTACCCGATCCATCATTTCCGATGGACTCATTACAGAAAACATTTTGAGCGGGAAGATGACATTCTCTTCGACCGTGAGTGAGTCAAACAGCGCACTGCCTTGAAAGACCATTCCCATCTCGGTGCGCAGTGCTTTTCGACGCTTAAAGTCCATTTGCGATAGAGGCTCTCCACTGTAGTAAATCTCCCCTCCATCGATGTCAAATAGACCAAGGAGTGACTTCATAAAAACCGTTTTTCCGGAGCCCGATTTGCCAATGATCAGATTGACTTTACCGGGATAGAATTCAGCTGAAATACCTTTAATTACTTCTATATCGCCAAATTTTTTCCGAAGATTTTCAACCCGTATCATCAGCTCAAAATTATTTGTGTAAGAATGTAATTGGCTAAAATGATAATCAGGCTGCTAGCTACCACTGCTCGAGTGCTACTCTGACCTACCTCTACGGCTCCTCCTTTTACGTAATATCCGTAATACGCTGACACGGTAGTAATAATGAAGGCAAAAACCACAGTTTTAATCAATGCATACGTCACGTAAAAAGCTTTGAACTCTAGCAGAAGACCTTCAATAAAATCTTCAGGACCCACCATGCCGGTGAGCTGTCCAAATACATATCCGCCTAAAATGCCCAAGAACATCGACATGCTGATCAGTATAGGATTGAAAACCATAGCTGCAAGCACTTTAGGCAGGATGAGGTAAGAGGCAGAGTTAACTCCCATCACCTCTAATGCATCGATCTGCTCGCTCACACGCATCGTTCCGAGAGTAGAGGCGATGTTGCTACCCACTTTACCCGCCAATATGAGGCTGACCATCGTAGGCGAAAACTCGAGTATTATGCTCTCACGTGTGGCTATGGCTATGTAATACGGCGGAATGAGGGGGTTTTCGAGGTTTAAAGCTGTTTGAATGGTAACCACTGCTCCTACAAACAGTGAGATGATGGCTACTAGACCAACGGAATCGATTCCTAAATGCTCGATCTCCATCAGAAAGGCATCGAAATACATGCGCTTGTTTTCAGGCTTTCGAAAAACTCGCCCGAGCATCAGCACATATCGCCCAAAATCTTCCAAATACCTGTATAGGTTCAAAGTGATTAATTTATTTTACAAAGGTAGTATGATGTGAGGGGTAGCTTGGTTTTAGAATGTGGTAAAAATGTTTATAAGAGGGGCTTTTATGCCCCCTTAATCAAGCCATATTGTGATACACGTTTTGTACGTCGTCGTCTTCTTCGATTTTTTCAAGCAATTTCTCTACCTGAGCACGCACATCGTCAGGCACTTCGCGCGTTTCGTGAGGTATGCGCTCTAAGCCTGATGAAATCACTTCCAGGCCAAGTTCTTCAATGCCTTTTTGCAATTTGCCATAGTCTGAAAAATGGCCATATACCATCAGCGTGTTGTCGTCTTCATCTTCGAAGAACTCTTCGGCTCCGTAGTCGATGAGCTGTAGCTCGAGTTCTTCTATATCCATATTTTCCGGTTTGCGAATTTTAAACTGACACTTGTGGTCAAACATAAAATCGACCGAGCCGCTGGTACCGAGTGAGCCATTGTGCTTGTTAAAATAGCTGCGAATATTTGCCACGGTACGCGTAGGGTTGTCTGTAGCGGTTTCGATCAGTATGGCTATACCACCCGGACCATATCCTTCGTACACCACTTCTTTGTAATCGGCCATCTCCTTGTCGGTAGCGCGTTTAATGGCGCGCTCGATGTTTTCCTTAGGCATGTTTACTGCCTTGGCATTCTGTATGGCCGCTCTCAGTCGCGGATTGGTTTCGGGATTAGGACCGCCTTCTTTTACAGCTATTGAAATTTCTTTTCCGATACGTGTAAAGTTTTTGGCCATTGTAGCCCAGCGCTTAAACTTTCGCTCTTTGCGGTATTCAAAGGCTCTTCCCATAAAAATTTCCTGATTAGTGCACTTTTAGCCTGCAAAGGTATAGTAAACAGCCTTGGTATGTAGTTAGCAGTACCGTGAACCCTGAGTATGAATTTCGTTTTTCAGAATCCCCCACATCATGTTTTTAGAATTTTTGGTATGAAAATCTCATTTTCAGTGACAAAACTTACTTATTTAAGGATATTTACATTTAGAATTATTTAATTTAAAAGAAATTTTTGAAACATAATTGTTGCTTCTTATGAAAACACACCTGCTCGTATTGCTGCTATCAGTGGCAGCACTGTCTGCGAATGCTCAATTTAAAGCAGGAAGCAAGATCATTACCGGTGATTTAAACTTTGGGAACTCCTCTTCAAAGTTTGAGGACAGAAACAACAATGTAACAACAGAAACCGATGGACCTAAACAATCGGACTTTAGCATCTCAGCTGCCGGAGGCTATTTTGTAAGCGACAGGCTGGCAATAGGATTAGGAATTGGCTTTGCCGTTTCTACTGGAGAAGAGCAGTTAAATCCTAACACAACAGTAGAAACTCGCTCAAATTCGATAAGTTTTGTTCCTTTTGTTCGCTACTACATTCCATACAGTGAAAAATTTGCATTCTTTGGAGACTTCAGTGTGGGTTTAGGATTTGGAAGCTATGTAGAAAAACTGATAATAGGCAATTTGACCACTGAACAGAAAGGCACTTTAAATTCTCTGTTAACAGGTATTACTCCCGGATTCAACTACATGGTACACAAAAACATCGGTCTTGAAATTCGCTACGGATTTCTTGGCTATTCATCGTTTTCTTTTAAAGACGATGGTTCTAATCCTGGGGATTACAGCAAAGCTACAACCACTGGTATTGGGCTTGACTTTGGACTCAATAGCCTAAATTTCGGTATAGTTGTCTTTTTATAAAAAAAAACAATTTAATTCATTCGCTTGAAGGGGTGCAATGATCGCAAGGTCATTGCACCCTTACTGCATCTGCGGGGTTAATCTGTAGCGCCCTCCAGCTTGGGTAAAGACTTGCTAAAAAGGAGAAAACAAGGACAAGAGTGATGACATTTCGATAAAAATCAGGTCCGATAACGGGGTAAACCACCGTAGGAATGCCAAAGGCTGCTAAGGCGTCAGAAAGAAAGTTCAAATCAATTCCACCCATTAATGGCCATAAAATTAACCGACCAAGCAATAGACCTACCATTGTACCGAGCAGCGTCATCATCAGGGTTTCCATCTGTAGCATGATAAATGTTCTGGTTTTATTGAGGCCAATGGCCTTCAGCATACCGAGCTCATGTGTGCGCTCGTGTACGATCATGAGCATGGTATTGAGGATTCCAAAGCTGAGCCCTAACATGATGATGATTATAAAAATGTACAATACTCGGCTTCCTACATCCTGCAAATACACCAATTCCGGTGAAAGACGACGCCAGCTCTGCACCAGTAACTCAGGCAAAGCTTCAGCTAATTTTTGCTCGGCCTTCACCGCCTTGTTTTCGTCGGTAAAAAGTACTGCAACCTCATGAGCCTGTCCATTTGTACCCAGCAGGCGATTTAGGTCTGAGCGGAGTACAAAAACATTGCGCTCGTCAAATTGTGTACTCACACTCCGAAAAATGCCAGCCACTTTAAAGGCACTTGAAATCACATTATATTCACTATCGGTAAATGAAAGCACTATTCTGGACCCATAGCTTACATTCAGCTTATTTGCCAGCTGGCGGCCAATGAGCACCTGCATAGGCGCTTCCATACTGAGGTAAGAACCTTCCACTATCAACTCATCGAAAGCGGTCACTTGCTTTTCAGCTTCCGGATCAATTCCTCGTATCTGTACTGCCCCTGAGGAAGTAGGCGACTGTACGATGCCGGCAGCAATGGTGCGAAGACAGTGCCTCAGGTAGTTTGACTCTTTTTTCAAGGCAGATTCTACCTGCGAAATATCGGCAATGGTGTATTTTACCTCAAACTGCTCTGACCACTTTGGATGGTGTATCTGTAAATGGCTAAAATTTTTTTCAATAACGATTTTAAAGCGTTGGGCAATCATTCCTTGGCCCATACTGATAGCAATCATACCCCCAGCCAAACCAAGCGCTACGGCCGTCATTAGCGTAAGCGAACGACCCTTATTCCTCCAGATGTTGCGATAGGCTACAGCGAGCAGTAGCTTTAAATCAGAAAAAATATTTCGGACTTTATCAGTCACCTCTTGCAGCTTTTAAGAAGTTGAGTTTCATTACGAATCGGTAAGGATATATGGCAATAAGACTGCTGATGAGCAGTATGACCAGGCCTTGTACAAGAAAAATGACAGGCTTGATGGAGAAGTACAGCATGGGTTCAATGCCAAAGTCATCGGCTATAGCCTGTAAATCACCTCCGAGCGGAATAGGGTGAAAGTGCATATACAGAAGAATAGGGAACCCTACTGCCACACCAAGGAGAACGCCAGATAAGCCAAGCAAAAGAGTCTCAACTACGGTAGTAAGAGCAAGCAACTTTCGCTTCATGCCGATGCTGATAAGCATGCCAAACTCGCGAGTGCGCTCCAGCGTCATTGTGAGCACTGTGCCAAAAATGCCAAAGCCCACCACCACATACAGAATAGCCAGCAGTACGCGGTTTGAAATCGTATCGAAAGCCAAAGCCTGTAAGAGTTCGGGCAACATCTCCTCCCAAGTAAGAGCCGTAATGCCTTCGCTTTGAAATTTGGTGCGGATTGCACTTGCCAATTCTGGCGCTTGTTCTGGATTTTCCGGATTCACTAAAACCTGGGTTACAAGTCCGGGCATATCAAAAAGTCGTTGAGCCTCTTCAAGTGGAAGGAAAAAAGTGATTTTATTCAACTCTTTTACGCTGAGTTTTACTACGCCTGCCACGTGATACTTGCCACTCGCCAGAGTGCCTTGATACCCCTGACCTATGACCACAACAGTATCGCCCACTTGTACCTGGAGGTACTCTGCTAATTCGCGTCCGAGCACGGCGCCACCCTTCTGATCAAACAACGACCCCTTTATGATTTTGGAAGACAAGGCATTAAAATCGTTTTCTGCATCAGGTATTATTCCCTGAATCAACGCGCCTGAGGTCTTTCGAGGGCCGGCTGCCAATACAAAATTTTGAATCCTGGGAATGTAACCAGCCTTGAAAGGCAAAGTTGAAAGGCGCTCGTAGTACGATTCGTTCCAAGGTATAGCTAGGTCAAGCGAAGGGGTAGCGCGATAGCCAGTATCCATCATCTGCACATAGCCGGTAGAAAGCTTTACAGATGTCTCTATTAAGGCATCATGCGAGCCTTCATTGATGCTCTCGGCCACCAATGCAAGTAATACAGCAAAAAATACACTTGACACCGTAATGAGTGAACGTTTTCGCGATCGTAAAAGATTTCTGACGGCCAGTTGTACAATGAGTTTAATCGGTAGAGTTGACCTGTAGCTGGTAGGTTGCATTAGCCTCAGCGGATGTTTTTTAAATTTTGTAAGCTGAAAAAATCTTCTTTGATGGGCTTGTTAAAAACCGCATTTACGTATTCGATCACTGTCTTATGGCCAGGTTTTCCTTGAGGGATAATTTCGATGCGCGTTGGGATTTTTCGGCCTCCAACTTCTCGAATATTGCTGTTTTGAATTACTGAAACCAACTCTCCTTTATCTCCGTAATTTTCGCTTCGCCTGTGCAAATAGTCTTCTTTACCCACCCAAACTTTTACCTTACTGTAAACGATAGATGAGCCGTGTTTGGGATACATCTCGATGACCCAGCAGTCGGTACCATCTATTTTTTCTGAACCGACGAGTCGCTGTTCAAAATCGTCAATTATCGAGCTTTCGCGCACCAGGTCGTCGTTGGTAAAATCGCTGCCCATCCAGCTCTGTGACATCATGTTGGGAGGGAGCTTTATGGTGCGATCTACGTTAGGCACATAGTTCCAGATCTCTTTTTTTCGCTTTAGAAAAGCTGTGCCGCGGTCGCGAGCTGGCTCAGTAATTAGCACCAAACTGTAATCTTGACCCTTCGCCCAGGTTTTCATTTGCATTTCACGGGTGTAGCGGGGACGCACGATCTGCATGCGCATTTCGAGTTCGGCAGTTTCACCGCGCATGCGATCCTCCATTCTGCGTATAATTTCCTCCGCCGACTGGGCTCGAAGACTTATTACTCCTTGTAATGCGATTGCCACATATAAAAGTTTCCCTACGACTCTCGAGGTAAAATGAACCAAAGTTTTCATATTTGAATACAAAGGCGCAATGGCCTAAATTGTTTGTAAAAGTACGGTGCGCTGCACCTTAATTTTTTGCTAAAGAAAAAAGCCTCCTTCCGATTGAAAGAGGCTTTTTTTATTCGTGTGTTGTAGTCAGATTATTGAATCACAAGCCTTCTAGCCAAATCACCCGCTGAGGTGTTTACTTTAAGCATATACACACCCTTAGGCAGCCTGCTGAGGTCAAACGTGTGTGAAAACTGTCCGTTAGCCGAGGTGAGTGTTTGTTCAAAGATTTTTACACCCTTGATGTCGTAAATGCGTACGGGCAATTTATCGAGATCGTCACTGAAGGTCAGTTCAAATACACCATTGTTTGGATTCGGGTATAGTTTCAGTGTTTCAGCTAATAGAGATTCGTTGATGCCAATACTAAACTTCAGCGTATCACACTTGGTAGCTGATCCACAATTGTTAAAGGCTTTCAGGCAGACAGGGTAAACACCGTTCTGCGGGAAAGTAAAAGTTGGATTCAGCTGGCTGCTGCTGCCCGCAGTACCGAAGGTCCAATGTACGGAGTCGGCATTGGTTACATTGGCAGAGAAGTTAACCGTATAGTTGGTAGTGGTGTAGGTAAAATTAGCAGTGGGTGGTAAAGCAACGCCAACAGTCACCGGAGTTCGAATGTTTGAGCAGCCAGAGGTACCAAAATGGATGTATCCGTTCCAGTTTCTCGGCTGGAAGGTGCTGCCGAAGGGATACGCTTTACCTACGCCCTGAAGCACATCAAATTGAGCATTTGATGCCAAAATGCTACCTACAGCTGTTCCATTGGTGTAATTCACATTCACCCCACCAGTAGTGGTAATGTAAAAGGCATGAGTTCCTTGTGGCAATGTGATTGGAGTATTCATGGTGAGCTTCACTGTAGGGCCGGCCTGAAGAACATTTATGTTGGAGAAAGTTTGAAGCAGTGTCCATGCTGAAGCTGTGTTTTCAAAGCCGACGTGGGTACCTGATTTATAATAAATTTCAAAAGTGTATAAGCCGGTAGTTTGAGGTGAAACAGTGAACGCAGTAATTGTAACTGTTGGAACTTTAACCACTACGTTAAACATGTTTCCATTCTGAGCATTGCCACCAGCTGTAGTGGTGAGCAGAGAGTCAGCTTGTGATGCGTAGCCCAGGTAATACGTATTTTGGGCACTTACACTCGGTACAAAGAAGGTATTGCCTGTGCCTACCGGGGTAGTGGCAGTAGCTGTAGCAAACCAGTTGTAGCCAACGCCGGGAATGTTTTTCGCTTTTAAGGTAATGGTATCAACTCCTTGACACACAAAGGCGCTGTCAGCTTTTGGAGCAAGCGGTATAAGTACGGAAGTCCGCTTCAGAGTGTCGTTGCCTTTCTTCTGATCTACAGCGAGGTTTGAGTAGATGGTTGCTTGAATGTTACCACCGTTTGCGGAATTAAAGGAACCCAACACAATGGTATCCACCTTATTGAAGGTCATCGGACCCGGATAGGTGTAATTGATTGTCTGAGTGATATCACCGGTGATGTTAATGACAAATGGAATGTTGGATGCGGTTACAAAACCATTATTTTTCACAATAGCCGTAATTTGATGAGAAGTCATGCCGCATTGTTGAGCATTCAGTCCGATGATATTGAGCAACTCGATATCGTGTTCATAAGGCAGGCATACGTTCACCGGTCCTTTAAACGCGCTGGAATCTTGTACTGATGCGCACTTAGCTCGCACGTAGATGTCGATGCATGATCCGGCAGGTAAGCCTGTAATTGTGGCTGGTTTTGTAGTTACATTCACCAGGTTACCGAGGGCTGAACCTGGAGTGAAGCCGACGGGGCCCCATTCAATGTCCCAGCTGCTGGCATTGGAGCCGAGCTGTGTCCAGTTAAGAGTTGCCGATGTTGCCGTATTTGACACCAGTGTGATGTTCATTGGGTCAGGACAAGCAGGAAGAGCTTCGATCGTTACATCGTCAATGAAGAGATAGGGCCCCCAACCACTGCGTGCATGAAACTCTATTCGAGCCGTGTCGCCTGTAAAAGAAGCTGGCAGCGGAATGATGTTTTGGCTCAGGGTAGCAGCCGGGGCAAAGGTTGTGGCTCCCGGTGTATTAAATGCAGGACCTTGAAGCATGAGCAAAGTATCAGAAGCACCTGAGAGCTTTCTGGCCAGGACAACAAGTGTATCAGGCCAAGTAGCATTATACTCATGCGACCATTTAAATTTTAACTGAGCCGGCACATTCATTACCACGTAAGGCGTGTTCATTCTGGCTACATTGCCGGCATTATAACTCCAAAATTGAGCCACTGCCATACCAGCGGTGGCATCGTGCTGCCAGTTAAAGTTGCCATTGCTGCTGAAAGTGTAGCATTGTGGCGGCCAGGTGGTAAAGGTTTCTGTGGTAGGCATAGCAACGGCACCACAGGGAGTAGTTAATGCTAAAGGACCAATCCAAGGACTCACTGCATTCGGGCAGCTATCGCGTACATACACTTCATAGCTTGTATTAGGAGTAAGTCCGGTAATTGTGAAACTAAGTCCTGTAAAGGTGCCAGTACCTAAACTCAGACCTACCCCAGGTAAAAATCCCACAGTGCCATATTCATATCTCCTGGAAATACCTTGTCCTGCTGAACCAAGTGTAATTGTGGCACTGGTTGGACCTAAAGCAGTAACTGTTGGATTGATCGATGGCACACAGGCAGGTACATTTTCATAGTTAAAGTTGTCAATAAAAAACGTATTGAACGCGGCACCGGTAATCATAAATCCAATATATCTGGTAGTGCTTACTGTATCGTTGAAATAGATGATTTTTTCTTGATAGCTGTTTGTTAATCCAGTGATTGAATCCACTACGGTTAATCCGGTAAAACTTCCCTCTTGTTGTACCCTTACTACGGTGATTTTGCTGTTGTTGGTACTTGATGCAAAGCGGGCGCGAATCTGCTTGCCACCCTGACCCAGATCGGCAAACCTGGGAGTAATAATCAACAATGTATCTGCAAAAGACTGATTAATTACCAAATGATTGGGTGTACTAAATGGCTGAGTGGTTTGCCAAGATTGTCCTGCTTCAACTGTAAAAGTAGGCCCAAAACCTCCTTTTGAAGCCATGCTCCAGCACTCGGGACTCTGACCGGTGGTCATGTTGTCAAAATTCTCTTGATAGACAACGTTAAAGGGTGCACATTTTGTGCGGAAGGAAACTGGTGAAGACCACGAGCTCAAACCGTTGTTGTTGTTAGAGCAGTTGTTTTGAACAACCACCTGGTAATTAGTAGTAGGCTGCAAACCTGTGATTAGATAAGAGGTCGAAGTAGAAGTGGCCACCGTAGTGCCGGGCACAGTACCAGGCGCTCCCCATGAAATGTTAAACGAACTACCACCTACGGCCACCCAGGTTACCAGAGCTGAGGTATCTGTTATATTTGTTACCGTAACGCCAGTTGGGAATGGACAGGCTGGCACTTGCTCTACGATAATATTCTTCAAAAACAGATCAGGACCAAATCCAGAAATTGCTAAAAATCTGAATTCAACCACCTTTCCGGTAAATTTGGCAGAGTCGAGCAGCAGGATCTCTTCTATGTAATTTCCAGGCGCCACCGTACCGGCATTTGGAGAATTAAAAGAAGGGCCTTGATGGATTTTCAGGGTATCCCATGTAGTTGAAGTTGTTGCTTTAGCCATTACAATCAATCTATCGTCGGGGTAAGACGACATGTATTGATGTGACCAACGGTAACGAAGCCAAGCGTTTGAAGTAATATCTACGGAGCCGGTGGTCATCTGAAAGGTAGTGCCACTGACATAAGACCAAAAATTGGCTCGTGCTGAAGAGTCGCTTGAATAGTGCGTCCATGGTTGTTGGCCTTGGTTAACTGCAAAACAAACTGGTGGCCAAGTGGCAAAAGACGGAGCATATGGCAAAGCAAAAGGTACGCAAAGAGTAGTCACATTAGGACCTGAAGACCAAGGGCTATTTCCACTAGTACAAATAGCCTGAACATTGAATTTATAAGTAGTAGAAGGCTGAAGTCCAGTTACTGTGTAAGGTGGGGTCACGTTGTTAATGACAGTTCCGGTACCGGGGGTAAAATTCCCAATCCCATATTCTACATTGTAAGCAGTAGCGTTACCTGACCAGTTCAGCGTTACGGAATTTGAGGTAACTGATTGAGCTGTGATATTAGAGGGGGGCAAACATGATGGGGCCGGACTAACCTGAATGGTGTAATCGTGTGTTTCTCCGTAGCTAAAATTTGTACAAGATCCTGTAGAGGGTATTGCAGAATTCCAATGACCTCTGATTCTGAATCTAAAAACACCTGTTGGCGTTGTTAGAGGTATTGTGATTTGCTCAGAAAAAAGAGATGGAGTAGAACTTGATGAGCCAGTAGTCGAAGCCCAAATAAACTCTCCCGGATCGTTAAAATCACCGTCGTTGTTGGTATCAATCCATATTGCAAAAAACTGACCGGAATAATTGGATGATATGCTTAAGGTATACTGAAGCCCTTGATTTACTTTAATCGTATCAGATAAAAATGCCGAATACCCTGCATTGCCCGAAGGGCAGCCAGTGGCTGTTTGATTGATGTTAGCAAATGAAAAATTGTCGATATCATCCCCAAAGGAACAACCTGACGAATACAAGTTAGTTGTACAGTACGACTGAGACTTGGCGGCAGTCAATGCAGTTAGAAATAAAAATACGATGTAAAGACACTGCCCTTGCCACAGAGTAATTTTTTTCATACCTGAAAAATTTTTATTCAAACTTACATATTAATTTGCATGTGTTTAAAAAATTAAGTGAAACACAAAAATTTATTGGTGATTTTATCAGTACACAACATGAATTATATTTTAAAACTATTTGTAATTGTTTTATTTGTTACTTCTTGTGCCAATGTTGGAACTATTTCAGGCGGAGATGTCGATAAGATGCCTCCCAAAATAGAACGAGAAATTCCTGAGAATTTTACTACAAACTTTAAAGAAAAAAAAATTGTGCTTTTCTTTAATGAATTTTTAGCTAATACAAATCTTCATAAAGAAGTAAATATTAGTCCTAATCTTGTAAAAAAACCGAAGGTTCAGATCAGAGGAAAAAGTATTGAAATTATACTTGATGAAAAACTCGAAGAGAACACTACTTATGTAATAAATTTTGGAAGGGGTATAGCAGATCTGAATGAAAACAATGTATTAGAAGGATATCAATATGTCTATTCCACAGGCAATCATATAGACTCAAATTTCATTTCTGGTACTGTCTATGAGGCATTGACAAATAAGCCCGCTCTTAATTGTCTTGTAGGCATTTTTTCAGAAAGATATATTTCAATCGATTCGTTGATTTTTTTAAGACCTGAATATTATACCAAAACCGATTCAAATGGAAACTTTACAATCAATTATTTACCAAATAAAAAATTTTACATTTTGGCCTTTACAGATAAAAACAATGACTATATCTTTCAACCAGAATCTGAAGAAGCAGGCAGATATCCTTACCTTAAATCATCGACTGACAGTAGCCCTGTAAATCTTTACATATACCAACAAGATCCCAGGCCAAAAACAGTCGCTTTCAGACTTGTCAATCCATATTTATGTTTCATCACATATCAAGCCCCATTACACACATTTTCAATTAAAAATTTAAGTAATAACCAGATAATTCATACACGTAAAAGCGAGTCGCTCGATACGCTTTTTATCTATTTTGAAAAAGAAATTCAAGATTCCATCATACTATTTACTTCAACCGCTTATGGCAGCGATACCATTAAAATACAAAGAAGACCAGTTAACATTGAAAAAGTAAATATTTACAACATATCCAAACAATTTTTTTCAACCGAAAATCCTATTTACCTGAAATTAAATTATCCAATACAAAAAATAGATACTTCAAAGATTTTTATATACTCAAATGATTCAATAGATTCAAAAAAATTTCAAATATTTGAAATATCAAAAGATCTCTTTGAAATTAACTTCCAAAAGAAAGCTAAAACAAAATACAGCATACATGTGCTTCCAGAAGCTTTTTATTTCAACAAAAATATTTTTAATACCGATACATTCGAAATTCAAATAGAAATTAAAGATAAAGATGATTTTGGAGAGATAATTATTGAGGCAGAGGTTGATACCTTTTTAACGAATTTATACCTGGTTTTTTCTGATAAAAAGGGTAAAGAAATCCAACGTTTTAAATTCATGCAATCTAATGAAAAATTTCATTTAAAAAACCTCGTACCTGACACATACAATGTATCAATATTTTGGGATAGAAATGGAAATGAATGGTGGGATAAGGCAAGGCTCGAAATAAATCAACCAGCTGAAGTAAAAGTATTGTATCCCGAAGATATTTCTGTCAGAGCTAATTGGGAACTAGAACTTAGCTGGAAGGTGCCCCTGAGAGAAGCGTTAAGGCGCTTTGGCTACTGATAGTCATCAACTCGATAGGGGCCGGTTTTTTCTTCTTCCAGCATATTCAGGTAGCTGTGATAGCGTGTTTCGGGTACTGTACCCTCCTCTACCCCGGCACGCACAGCGCAATCAGGCTCATTGATGTGTAGACAGTTGTTAAATCGACAGTTTGCCTTTAGTCGAAGCATTTCGGGGAAGTAATCGCTAAGCTCTTCAGATGTCATATCCACCAATCCAAACCCTTTGATGCCTGGTGTATCAATAACGTATCCACCAAAACTAAGGCGATGCATCTCCGCAAAGGTGGTGGTATGAGTTCCTTTAAAGTGGTAATCGCTGATTTGCCCTGTTTTTAGATTTAGCCCTGGCGAAATAGCATTTACGAGTGAAGACTTTCCTACACCAGAATGACCACTCAGAAGAGAAATTTTGTCTTTTAGCAGCATTTTTAATTCTTCTAATCCAGTGCCCTCAATAGCTGAAGTGCGCAGGGTAGGATAGCCTACTTTGTGATAGATGTATTCGATACCTTCCAAAAGTTCAGAGAGTTCCCCTATAAAGAGATCTGCTTTATTAAGAATCAGATAAGCAGGGATGGAATACGCTTCGCAGGTTACTAAAAACCGATCGATAAAACCAAAACTTGTTTCGGGATAAACAGGTGTGACTATAAGAAGCGCCTGATCAATATTCGAAGCGATGATGTGTGTCTGTTTTGAAAGATTTACACTTCGGCGAATGAGGTAGTTTTTGCGTTCATAAACGCGCTCGATGAGGCACTCCCCCTTCTTGCCAAGTACCAGCTCCACCATATCGCCTACAGCTACCGGATTGGTATTTTTTTGGTCGAGCAGTCTGAGTTTTCCTTTTAGTTTGGCAGATACTACCTGATCTTCGATCTCTACAATGTAAAAGCTACCGGTAGATTTGAGAATTCTTCCTTTCAACTAAATCGTTTTGTCCGTTAACAAAGTTTTTACAAACACAAAAATAGGATGTAACATACTTCATATCTTAGTGCCAAATTTTGTGGACAGGTGAAAACCTTACAAAAAATTTTAACCCCCGATCAACCCATTCCGGCAGTTGAGTTCAATCCCGATTTGATTTTGATCTTCGGAAGCCGTGACTCTTTAGAAAAAATAAATCTACAACCTTTAAAAACCTCTTATCCACAAGCGATTGTCACGGGTTGTAGCACATCGGGTACTATCGCTCAGGGTCAGATTTATGAAGACGAAGTGGTAGTGAATTACATCGATTTTGAAAAAACGCCTTTAAAATACACCTACTGCTCATTAAAGCAAGTAAATTTTGACAGCTTAGAGGTAGGCAGGCATATCGCTAATGAACTGCTTACAGAAGATATCAAACATATTTTTCTACTCTCCGACGGACTGAATGTCAACGGTACTTCTTTGATTAAAGGCATGGCGGATAAGTGCAATGGCAGAGCTACCTCATCAGGTGGACTGGCCGGTGATGCTGATCGTTTCACAAAAACATTGGTCATACACCCAGAAACGCTGCAACCAACAGAACATCTGGTAGTAGCCGTCGGATTTTATGGCAAACATATACAGGTAGGTTACGGCTCTCGTGGCGGCTGGGAATCATTTGGCATCGATCGAAAGGTGACAAAAAGCAAAAACAATGTGGTGTATGAAATCGATGGCCAACCAGCCCTTCAATTGTATAAATCGTATTTAGGAGAAAAAGCCAAAGAACTGCCAGCCTCTGCCCTGCTCTTTCCGCTCAACATGGAAATCAGCGAACATCACACCTCTGTGGTGCGCACCATTCTATCGGTAAACGAAGAAGAGCAAAGCATGACCTTTGCCGGCGATATACCTGAGGGATCAACCGTCAGGCTCATGCGCTCAAACAGCGAAAAACTCATCAAAGGGGCTCTCCAAGCTGCCGACGATGCGCTATCGCTCTTACAAAATCCTGACTTTGCAATACTGGTGAGCTGCGTTGGCCGCAAACTGGTACTGCGTCAGCTGGCTGAAGAAGAAGTAGAAGCTGTACAACAGGAGCTGAATGCAGACGTGGTCACTGGATTTTACAGCTACGGAGAGCTGGCACCTACAGGCGAGATGCGTACCTGCGAGCTTCACAATCAAACCATGACCATTACTACCTTCAGAGAAGTGTGACTATGGAGGAGGATAAAAAACAACTTACTTTAGAGCTACATAAGCTTCTTCAAAGGCAGCTGAAAAAGGCGTTTGGAAATGATCTGCCTTCCGACGATCGATTTGTTCATTTCGTCGAAGCCATTAACCGTGCTTATAGCGATTATGAAAAAGACATTAAACAAATAGAACTGATACTTGAACAAAGTTCAAATGAACTTTTTAAAGCCAATAAAGAACTACAGCGCTTAGCACAAACTAATGCTGAGGAAGCAAATCAAGTTAGTAAGAGGTTGTCGAACATACTAGCAAACCTTACTGATGTAATTGTACAACTCGACAATCAAGGAAAAATCTTATACCTCAACAAAGCCTGGGAAAGTGTAACCGGTTACGGGATCGAAGAATCGCTAGGTGTACACTTTGGTGATGTCTTCCTCGGCCAGAAATGTCACGTACTCTTTCAACCGCTTATGCACGGCGAGTGCGACGATATGGCTCGTACTATTGAATTCACCTGCAGCGACGGAAAAGTCATTTGGGTTAATTTAAAAATGCATGCCCAGCGCAACGATCTGGGCATCATTCAGGGATTTATCGGTATAATGCGCGATGAAACAGACCGATACAACGTCCAAAAGGAAAATGAACAACTTGCCCTCGTCGTACAAAAAACAAAAAACTCCATCATTTTAGCTGATACCGAAGGCAAAATTCAGTGGGTAAATCAGTCATTTGAAAAACTGACCGGCTACACCCTCAGTGAAGTAAAGGGCAAGCGCCCGGGAAGTGTGCTTCAAGGTCCTGATACAGATAAAAATACTGTAAGCTACATACGCGAAAAAATCCAAAACAAAGAAGCAGTATACGCCACACTGCTCAATTACAACAAAGTAGGCAAACCCTACTGGATAGAACTGAACATTGAACCCCTTTTTGACAACCAGGGCGAACACACAGGCTACATAGCTATTCAAAACGATATAACCGAACGCAAAAAGATTCAAGACCGGATTAATCAATTAGTCTTCTTCCTCGATCAATCGAGCGAAGCAGTACAAATCTGCACAGAAGAGGGCTATCTGGAGTTTGTAAACAATGAAGCCTGCAAAAGGCTGCAAAGAACCAAAGAAGAACTGATCGGACTCCATATTAGCCAAATTGAAAAGGTGTTTGAGCCACCAGGTGCCTGGGAAAGACACGTAGCCGAGGTAAAAGCGGCTGGTAAACTTGTGGCCACAGGCGTTCACAAGCGACCGGACGGCAGCACATTTCCTGTAGAAGCAAGCGTATCTTACATTAAATCAGACAACAAAGGTTATATACTCGCTTTTATTCGCGACATTTCAGAGCGCGTACAAGCTGAAAGCCGCATCAAGGAGTACATGGCAAATCTGGAAAAAGTAAACAAAGAACTCGACCAGTTTGCCTACATCGTGAGCCACGACCTGAAAGCACCTCTGAGAGCCATTGCTAACCTAGCTACCTGGATAGAAGAGGACCTTGAAGGAAATATGAATCCCGAAATCAAAAAGCAATTTGAAATGCTAAAGAATCGGGTAAAAAGGATGGAAAATTTAATCAACGGAATCTTACAATACTCAAGAGTTGGCCGTTCTAAAAACAAGCTCGAAAAAGTGGTACTTAATGACCTCGTGAACGAGCTCTGTGAAGCGATAAAAACTGACAACACGTGCCAGTTTATCATCAAAAATGACCCCATAGAACTCTACACAGAAAAAATCGCCCTCGAACAAGTACTTCAAAACTTCATCTCGAATGCCATCAAATACAACGACAAAGACATAAAAATAGTGGAAATCGGATGGAGTGAATTACCCGAAGACAATAAACTTGAAATTTACGTGCGCGACAATGGCCCGGGCATAAGCCCTGAATACCATGAAAAAATCTTCATGATCTTTCAAACCCTGCAAAGCCGCGACGAAGTAGAAAGCACCGGCGTAGGTCTGGCCATTGTAAAAAAAATTGCTGATGAGAAAAAGTCAAAAATTCGAATCGAATCTGAAATGGGCAAAGGCACAACATTTTATTTCACCTGGCCGATCACTGAACGTGAGCAGTAATTTTGTAATCAAATTTTCACAACTCATATGGACAATCTTATGACTATACTTTTAGTAGAAGACGACGAAGTGGATGTGATGAACGTAAAGCGCGCATTTAAAAAAAATCACATCCAAAATCCTCTTTTGGTAGCAGGTAACGGGATAGAAGCTTTAGAGATACTAAGGTCAAAAAACCTCGACGTTCCACGTCCAAAAATCGTACTGCTGGATTTGAATATGCCTAAAATGGGCGGTATTGAGTTTCTTAAAGAACTGCGCAAAGATCCAGAGCTGGCCTCTACTTCTGTATTTGTAATGACCACCAGCAACGAAGATAGCGATAAGGTGGAAGCTTACAACTTAAATGTGGCTGGTTATATACTCAAGCCGCTTTCAATGGAACGTTTTATCGAAGCAGTTTCTACTTTGAAGAGCTATTGGATGCTCTGTGAATATCCCTCATAAACCGCATGACTACCAGTAATCAACTCGGCAAAATCAAGGTTCTGCTGGTCGAAGACGACGACATTGATACCATCGCTTTCAAAAGGGCAGTGAATCGATCAGGTGTCGATGTGGAAGAGGTTTATCGATTTAAATATGCTGAGGAAGCTCTAAAATCTTTAGATCAAATAAATCCACACTGCGTATTTATTGATTACCAACTACCCGGTATCGATGGACTGACTCTTCTCAAGGAAATAAAATCACGAAAGCCAAAACTGCCGGTTATTGTACTTACCTCTCAAGGCGACGAAAAGCTGGCTGTAGAAATGATGAAAGCCGGCGCTTTCGACTATTTCCAAAAGAGCGAGGTCAATACCGATAAAATTTCGAAAACCCTGCTCGGCGTAATCAGACTGCTCGAACTCGAGATCGAACAGGAAAATACACGCCGTCAACTCGAAGAAACTGAACAGTTTATTCAAAAAGTCACCCAGTCGTCTCCAAACATCATCTATGTAAACGACATAGAAGGCAACACCAACCTTTTTCACAACGATCAGCTACGCGAAATACTCGGATATACCCAAGAAGAAGTAAAAGAAATAGGGCCAAACATCTTTGCACGCATCATTGACTTTGAAGAATATCAGCGCATCCGACAGCACTACTTAAAACTTCGCCACGAGCTAAAAGACGGTGAAATAGCTGAAAACGAATTCAGATTAAAGCATAAAGATGGCCACGATGTGTGGCTCTTCACGCGCGAAATTGTCTTTAAGCGAAATAAAGATGGCAAGGTAAAAGAATTGTTGGGCACAGCTATCGACATCACTACACGCAAAAAACAAGAGCAGGAATTGCTCGAGGCTAAAAAAGCAGCTGAAGAAGCGGCTAAAGCCAAAGCAGAATTTCTCAGCACAATGAGCCATGAAATTCGCACCCCGATGAACGCCATCATCGGTCTGACCGAACTGCTTCTGAGAGATTACACCTTCGAACCTGATGTGACCAACAATCTGAAAGCCATAAAATTCGCAGCTGATAATCTTCTTATCATCATCAACGACATTCTCGACTTCTCAAAAATCGAAGCCGGAAAACTCACTTTTGAAAAGATAAATTTCTCGCTCAAAGAAAAATTTGACTTTTTACATAAAACTTTCAAAACCAAAGCACTAGAACAAGGCATCGGACTCTTCTTTCACTACGACGATAAAATTCCTGAGTTCCTTAACGGCGACCCCTATCGACTGAATCAGATTCTTGTAAATCTGATTGGCAATGCCATAAAATTCACCTTACAAGGAGAAGTAAATGTTTCGGCCACTCTTACCAAAAAGATGAAAAACAATGTGATTGTAAAATTGACCGTTTCAGATACTGGAATCGGAATTCCTCCCGATAAAATAGATACCATTTTCGAGAGCTTCTCACAGGCACATAGTAACAAAAAGAAGAACTTCGGCGGTACAGGTCTGGGCTTAGCCATAACTAAAAAACTGGTAGAACTTCAGGGTGGAAAAATCACGGTAGAGAGTGAGATTAACAAGGGTTCAACTTTTACAGTAGAACTAATGTATGGCATTGGTCAAAACCCGCAACTCACCGAAGAAGTAAAAACTGACACTTACGCTAACTTTAGAAACCTTAAAATCATAGTTGCTGAGGACAATCCGGTGAACCAAATTCTCATAAAACACATCCTGAACAAGTGGGGCTGTGAATATGTGGTGTGCAACAATGGTAGAGAGGTGCTCGAATGGCTTGACAAGGAAAACTTCAACCTGATCCTTATGGATATTCAGATGCCTGAAATGGATGGACTTGAGACCTTGCATCACATCCGTCATTCCAAGAGAAATTTTGCCAACATACCAATAATCGCCCTTACAGCAGATGCGTTTGCGCGCACCAATCCAGAATATACCAACGCCGGCTTCCAGGACTTTCTGACCAAGCCATTTAAAATGGAAGAACTTGAAAAAGTGATTACTAATCTGAATTTGTAATGACGAAAGCAAAAAACATATTAATCTATACTTTTCTCATCGCTCTCGTACTCGTAGGCTTGTTGTATGCTTTTAAGCTCGACTATTTGATCAAAGGCGTTAGAATTGTTTATCTTAATGGTTACAAATCATCGTTTATACACGATTATTTGTACTTCGACCGCGACACTGTACGGCCATCACAGCAGATTTCGGAACTAACGTATTCCAATGAACTCATTCAAATACCCAAACAACTCGATAGCTTGCTGGAGGCACTACACACTGCTTCTTTTTTAGTCGTTAAAGACGGAAAAATAGTTTTTGAAAAGTACTACCACGGCTTTAAAGCGGATACGGTGACCAATTCTTTCTCGATGGCTAAATCGGTAGTCACGCTTCTTACCCAAATGGCCATTCAAGATGGCATCATTCCCTCATGGAATACTCCCGTCAAAAAGTACTTACCTGAAATTCATGGTTTGTTTTCCAATCAAGTCACACTGTTCCACCTCAGCGCTATGTGCTCAGGCCTTGAGTGGGATGAGAATTACAAAAACCCCTTTGGTGTAACTGCTAAGGCCTATTACAGCAACCAGACCAATGACATTTGCCTAAATCAACCCTTCGACAATGAACCTGGCAAAAAATTCATTTACCAAAGCGGAAACACCCAACTGTTAGCTCTTGCACTAGAACGGGCTACCGGTAAACGCATCAGCGAACTGCTGGAAGAAAAGCTTTGGAAACCCCTTGGCATGGAACGCACTGCCTATTGGCACCTCGATAAAAAAAATGGCGACAATATAGCCTACTGCTGCATCAATGCATCAACACACGACTTCGCTCGCCTTGGACTATTGGTGCTTAACAACGGTAAATGGAATGGAAAGCAGCTCGTTGATTCAGCCTTCCTCTGGCGGGCGCGTCAACCCTACCTCGAGACTAAATATGGTCAATCCTTTTGGTTAGCTAACGAGCAATACGACGAACCCATAGCGTATTTCAGAGGACATACCGGCCAATATATCATCATGCTTCCCAAATCAAACGCAGTAATTGTTCGCACCGGCTATAAATCCTTGCCACAATCAGATGGCATGCATCACGATGAGTTTCATCACATCGTAAGAGGTGTTAAGTCTTTGTTCTAATTTCTAAATAAAAGGATACCCTACTTTCGCCGGGTTTTAACCAAAGAGGGTTCAAGTATTATTGATGCAGAAAAAGTGGGTGAGATGGTTTCTATTTGCCACACTTGCTATTGTGTGGGGCAGCTCCTTCTTGCTTATGAAAAAAGGGCTGCGCACTTACACCTACGACCAGATGGGAGCACTGCGCATCGTATTTGCCTGGCTACTAGCAGCTATTTTGTCAGTTAAGGATTTCAAAGAAATTAGAAAATCGGACTTTTGGCCACTGATGTGGGTAGGCCTATTGGGTAATGGTATTCCTTATTACTTGTTTCCTCTGGCTGTAAAGCACTTAGATAGCGGTTTGGTAGGGATTTTTAACAGCCTTGTGCCGCTTTTTACGCTTATTACAGGGTCGATATTTTTTGGTAGAAATTTTAAACCTATTCAAGTTTTAGGGGTAATTGTCGGATTTTCAGGAGCCCTGCTGCTTTTGTTTCCCAAACTAAACCTTGAGGTAAATCCAAACCTCATTTATGGCAGCCTGGCCATAGCGTCAACGATTTGCTATGCGCTCAGCATCAACACAATATCTTCAAAGCTCGAGCACATGCGCAGCATCGCCATCACAGGGCTATCACTATCAGTGGTTGGACCACCTAGCCTGGTCTACTTGCTTTCAACAGATTTTATCGATCGCCTAACAACACATCCGCTCGGATACACCAATCTGGGCATTGCCGCATTTCTCGGTATGGTCAATTCGGCTTTGGCCATCATTGTCTTTAATCAACTGATTAAAATGACCAGCCCACTTTTTTCGTCATCGGTCACATATTTCATACCTGTAGTGGCCCTGATGTGGGGTGCCTACGATGGTGAGCAACTCGGTTTTTTTCATCTATTAGGTGTATCAACGATTTTAATTGGGGTGTATTTGGTGAATAAAAGGAGATGAAAAACCATCAAAAAGTACTTTTTACGCTGTCTCTAATACTACAGTTGTATTCTTTGCAAGCACAAATAATGAATATTGAGAGACGTAGGCAGCAGTTTGATACGATTGGATGGTTTGGCAGCACTGAATGGCAGCTGATTGCTGAACAAAACAGCAAGCGATACTTCACCTTTCGCACATTAAACACCATCGAACGCCAAACCTACAAGCGAAATTTTTTGGTACTCAGCGAATTGCGCTTTGTAAGCGGTGAAGGGCAAACTTTTGCTAACTCCGGATTTGTCCATTTTCGATACACGTACAAAGTTGATGAAATTCCACTTGATTCAACTAGAAGCCTCAAGACTGGTCATTTTTTGAGATGGGAGTCGTTCATACAGCAGCAGTACAATGCCCTTTTGGGCGTGCGTTTTCGCAATTTGTTGGGTACAGGTCTTCGCTTTAAAATTGTTCAAAAGCGGGTACTATCGTTTTTTACAGGTATCACTCCACTGATGCATGAGTACGAAATAGAGCGCAACGGAAAAATAAACAACGACTTGCGGCTAAGCTCCTATGCCGCCCTCAATTACAGAGCAGACAACAATTTGACGCTCGTAATGGCGGTGTATTATCAGCCAATATGGTTTATGGCATATGATCACCGAATCAGCTGGGAAGCAAATGTTTTTACCAAACTTACCCGCCATTTTGACTTGATTATTAATCTTAATTACATGTACGATACCAATCCACCCGCGGGTATACGCAATCACGTGTACAACATTCTGAATGGCGTAAGGTATAATTTTTAAAAATCTCTGCTGATCTTGAAAAGTGCTTTTGTAAGCTGGAGTGGAGGCAAAGACAGCATGCTTGTACTGCACTATGCGCTCACTGCGCAGTGGTACGATGTGAAATTTCTGTTTGTCACCATTGATCGAGCAACTCAGGCGGTGCCGATACACCAGGTGCCTAAAGCTCTCATCACACGACAAGGCCTATCGCTGGGCATACATACGCGAAAGCTGTACCTCAACTGGCCCTTGAGCAACGATCTGTATGAACAGCTTGTGATAGCCGAATACAAGCTGATGAAAACTCGTGGAATTGACGTATGCGTGTTTGGCGACATACATTTAAAAGATGTGCGAGAGTATAAAGAAATGATTTGTCGCAAGGCGGGCATAGAAGCCGTCTTTCCTCTATGGGGCAGAAATTCGAATGATTTGGTCAACGAATTCCTCTCTTTGGGCTACCAAGCTCAGATCTGTGCTGTTGGCCATCCTGACTTGCCGACATCGCTTGTAGGCTCAGAGCTCAGCAAAGAGTTGATCGCCTCGCTGCCGGCACATATCGATCCAGCCGGCGAAAACGGTGAATACCACACCTTTGTGTGGAATGGACCACTCTTTAAAAGACCTGTAGAAAGGCTTTCAATTTAAAAAAATAAAAAAAAATAGCAATTCTTATCCCTTAAAGAAGGGAATGCCTTATTACTCTACGCTTTAATATGTAGATCCAGAACAGGTTTTAAGTCAAGAATGCCCTGTAAAGTCATGCCTGGATGCACAGGCCCTACGCCAGCCGGAGTGCCGGTGAAGATGAGATCACCCTTTTTAAGGGTAAAGAACTGGCTGATGTAGCTTATCAGGCGATCTACCGGGTAAAGCATGTGACTGGTGTGGCCATGCTGGCGCACCTGGCCATCGATCAAGAGCTGGAAGCCGAGCTGATCTATGGGTGGTAACTGATCTTTTGGTACAAATGTGCCGATTACTGCAGAGCCGTCGAAGCCCTTGGCCTTCTCCCAGGGTAAGCCTTTGGACTTGAGCTCATTCTGAAGATCGCGGGCCGTGAAGTCGATGCCTAGAGTGAGGTGTGAATAGTATGTGTGGGCATATTCAGGGGCGATGTGCTTCCCCACCCGATCGATGCGCACTACAAGCTCGCACTCGTAGTGCAATTCGCTCGTGATATGAGGTATGTAGTAATTTTTGTGAGGATAAATGGCGCTATCGGGCTTGATGAAAAGGACAGGCTCTTCGGGTATTTGATTTCCGAGCTCGCGGGCGTGATCGGCATAATTTCTTCCAACGCAAACGATTTTCATCGGTTTAAGGCTGAGTTTATCTGATCAAGATTGGTGACAAGAGCTGTAGGGCAGTTGTGCAAGAGGTGCACATACGAAAGTTTGAAAATCTTTATCCGGTGCACGCCCAAAAGGAAAAAGATTTATGATTATTAAAAAAATCAGAACATCTCATTTGGCAGTCATCTTGCTAAGGCGTACGGCTGTGAGGACCTTTTTTGTGTAGAGGGGAAAATCAGCATTGAGCATCCAGGAGTAATAGCCTGAGTCTTTTTCAAAGACCTCTTCAAGGGTAAGGCCCTTGTATTTTCCGAAGGTGAACACCTCTTTACCTTCAGCGTTGTAAGCGATAAATCCCGCCAAATCAGCGTTTTGGTTTCGGGTTGAAAATTCACTAAGAAATGCGACATCGTTTTTCAGCTCGGGGTAGCGGTCGAGCTGGGCTTTTAAGATTTCGTATGTGGCGGTAACATCGGCCTCTGCTGAGTGAGCATTTTCGAGCTCGCGCTGACAATAGAAACGGTAAGCAGCTGCGAGATTGCGAGGTTCCATCTTGTGAAAGATGTTTTGCACGTCTACAAACCGGCGCTTGCTCAGGTCGAAATCTACACCAGCGCGCAGCATCTCTTCGGCCAGCATTGGAATGTCGAATTTATTGGAATTATAACCGGCCAGATCAGCATTGCCGATGAAGGCGTTGATTTCACGGGCTACGTCTTTGAAGTAGGGCTTGTCAGCTACCATTTCATTTGTAATGCCATGAATAGCAGTAACTTCCGGAGGTATCGGTATACCGGGATTGACAAGCCAGGTGCGTATCTGTGTAGAATGATCAGGCAGGGCCTTTAGAATGCAAATCTCAACTATTCGATCGCGTGAGAAATGGGTACCTGTAGTCTCAATGTCGAAAAAAGCCAATGGCCGAGTGAGGTGAAGCTCCATATGTTAATGCGTGGGGATTAAAAATCCCGGTTAATATCAAATTGCTCAAGGTAGTCGGCTACACGACGAACAAAACTACCGCCAAGTGCGCCATCTACTACGCGATGATCGTATGAATGAGATAAGAACATCATGTGGCGTATGGCTATGACATCCCCTTGAGGAGTCTCGAGCACAGCAGGCTTCTTGCGGATAGCGCCAACAGCCATAATTGCTACCTGAGGTTGATTAATCACCGGTGTGCCAAGTACGTTGCCGAAAGTACCTACATTGCTAATAGTGTAAGTGCCGCCCTTTATATCGTCAGGTTTGAGTTGGTTGTTGCGGGCACGGTTGGCCAGGTCATTTACCATTTTGGTAAGGCCAACAAGGTTGTACTGATCAGCGTTTTTAATGACAGGTACAATGAGGTTGCCACTGGGCAATGCGGTGGCCATGCCGATATTGATGTCGCGGTGTTTGATGATATTATAGCCATCTACCGAAATGTTGATCATCGGAAAGTCTTTTATGGCTTTTACGATGGCTTCAATGAAGATAGGAGTGTACGTAAGTTTTTCACCGGTGCGTTTTTCGAAGTCTTTTTTCACGCGCTCGCGCCAAAGCACGATGTTGGTGACATCAGCTTCCACAAAGCTGGTGACGTGGGGCGACACATGCTTGCTCATCACCATATGATCTGCTATAAGACGGCGCATGCGATCCATTTCGATGATTTCGTCGCCCGGCATGGGTTCGATGGTGGGCGCCTTGATGTGGAGCGTTGCTGCAGGTTGGGGCTGCGAGGCTGCAGGAGCAGAGGCAGAAGCCGGCGCTGAAACAGCAGGAGCTGGAGCTGTTACTGCAGCAGGGGCAGCTTTGCGATTCTTTAGATAATTAAGGATGTCATTTTTGGTAACGCGTCCTTCGGATCCAGTGCCGGGAATGGAGTCAAGCTCGGCCTGAGAGATGCCTTCCTGGGCGGCTATGGAGCGCACCAACGGTGAGTAAAATCGTCCTGCGATTGATTTAATTTCAGTAGCTGGTTGCAAGGTTTCAACTGCTTTAGCCATCAATGATTCAGCCTGCGCAACAGCTTCGGCTGTGGCCGGTGCAGGAGCAGCTGCGGTGGCCGATGCGCCGTTGGCAGCTGTATCGATGAGAGCAATGGCTTGCCCCACTTTTACGACATCGTTTTCATTAAATAGTTTTTTTACCAAAATGCCTTCCACGGGTGAGGGCACTTCGCTGTCCACTTTGTCAGTGGCAATTTCGAGTACAGCTTCTTCGAGTTCGATGCGGTCGCCTTCGTTTTTAAGCCATTTGATAATGGTGGCTTCGGCCACACTTTCCCCCATTTTGGGCATGATGAGTTCGTACTGAGCCATTTTTCCCGTGGTTGATGTATTGATTAGGCCGCGAAAATACGATTAACAGTTGTTTCTGAGGTGTTAATGGTATGTTTAGCGGTGTGTAAGATTATGAGTTTTTGAAGTCTTCCAGTATTTCAGTTTTTCTCTTGCTTTTTAACACGTAACAGAGTAACAAAGGAGAGTGAGACGGGCTGGGTTCCATCGGTGTCGGTAGCCTGCGTTGTTTGAATAATCTCCCACTCTGAGGGATTCCACTCCGGAAAGGTAGTATCGCCTTCGTAATCGCGATGAACAATGGTGAGCTCCATCAAATCAGCCAGGGGAAGTGCCTGGCGATAAATGTCGGCTCCGCCGGCTATGTAAATGCGTTCAGAAGATGGAAAAGCCTCAAGAGCCTCTTTAAGGGAGTGATAAACTTGAACCCCTTCAGCTTGAAAGTGTGGGTTACGGGTAATCACTACGTTGGTACGCTTGGGCAATGGGCGACCAATGGATTCGAAGGTACGCCTGCCCATCACAACGATTTGCCCAAGAGTGAGCTGTCTGAAGTGGCGCAAGTCGGATGGAATGTGCCAGATGAGCTGATTGTTACGGCCAATCACGCGGTTTTGGGACATTGCAGCAATTAGAATGATTTGTGCCATGCAGTGGTTTTTTATGGTTAAAAAAGAAAAAGCCGGTGATAAATCCCGGCTTTTTTTGGCGTTAAAAAACTCGGACTATGAGCTACAAAATTCACAGGCATCGGGATTGTCGATGCTGCAGGCTATGGCCTGCTGTTCAGTAGATGCAGATACCTGGTCTTGCTGGCTGCTGAAGAGATCGGGCTGAGTTACACCTTCGCTTTTGTTGATGGGGCCAGCAGTGGTACGCTGCGAGAGCGCTTCGATGCGCTTTCGCGCTAGTTCTTCAGCGGCTCTCTTCTCTGCCTCGCGCTCAGCGTACGAAAATCTGTGAAGCGGATTGGGAGTAGCTTCAAGTTTTGGCTTTTCGAGATTTGAGTTTTTCGATACGGTAAACTTGATCGCGTCAGTAGCAGGCTTGGTACGGAGGTAGTACATGCCGGTTTTCAGGCCTTTCTTCCAGGCATAAAAGTGCATGCTGGTAAGCTTAGCTATGTTAGGCGATTCTACGAAGAGATTGAGCGATTGGCTTTGGTCGATGAAGATACCTCTGTCGGCAGCCATGTCGATGATATCGCGCATGCTGAGCTCCCAAACGGTTTTGTATATGTCGCGTATTTCCTGCGGGATGATATCGATGTGCTGAATAGAGCCGTTGGCTTTAATGATTTCGTTTTTCATCTCCTCGCTCCAGAGTCCGAGTGCCATTAAGTCTTGTAGTAAGTGTTTGTTTACCACGATAAACTCGCCGGAAAGCACACGTCGAGAGTAGATGTTTGAAGTATATGGCTCGAAGCACTCGTTGTTTCCAAGTATCTGAGATGTAGAGGCTGTGGGCATAGGAGCCAGGAGCAAAGAGTTGCGCACGCCGTGTTTTAAGATGCGTTCGCGCAGTTCAGCCCAATTCCAACGGCCACTGAGTTCTTTTTCATCTACACCCCAAAGGTTAAACTGAAACAGTCCTTTTGAAATGGGTGAGCCCGGATAGGTTTCATATGGCCCGTCGAAGATAGCCATGTCGCAAGAAGCGTTGAGGGCGGCAAAGTAGATGGTTTCGAAGATCTCTTTGTTGAGCTTCTTGGCCTCAGGACTGGTAAATGGCAGTCGAAGCTTGATGAAAGTGTCGGCCAAGCCCTGTACGCCCAACCCTATCGGACGGTGACGCTTGTTAGAGCGCTCTGCCTCAGGCACAGGATAGAAGTTGCGGTCGATTACCTTGTTGAGGTTTATAGTAACGCGGTAGGTGACGTCGTAAAGGAGCTGGTGGTTAAATTGATTGCCCTCCACAAACATCGGCAGTGCAAGGCTCGCTAGGTTGCACACGGCTACTTCGTCGGGCGAAGTGTACTCGATGATCTCTGTACAGAGGTTACTGGAGCGAATGGTGCCAAGGTTTTTCTGGTTGCTTTTTTCGTTGCAGGCATCTTTATAGAGCATGTAAGGCGTACCAGTTTCAATTTGTGACTCGATGATTTTCTGCCACAGCTCTCGGGCTTTTATAGTTTTGCGGCCACGGCCTTCACGTTCGTATTGTTCGTAGAGCTCTTCGAATTTCTTGCCATAGGTATCGTACAGGCCCGGACATTCATTAGGACACATGAGAGTCCAGTTGCCATCAGACTCTACACGTTTCATGAAGAGGTCGGGAATCCACAGTGCATAAAAGAGGTCGCGCGCTCTGAGCTCTTCTTTTCCGTGATTTTTCTTCAGATCCAGGAAGTCGAAAATATCGGCATGCCAAGGCTCGAGGTATATGGCAAAGGACCCTTTGCGCTTTCCACCTCCTTGATCTACATAACGCGCTGTATCGTTAAAGACACGAAGCATAGGGATGATTCCGTTGCTTGTGCCATTGGTGCCGCGTATGTACGAGCCTGTAGCTCGAATGTTGTGTATGCTCAAACCGATACCGCCGGCTGATTGCGAAATCTTTGCACACTGTTTCAGCGTGTCGTATATACCGTCGATGCTGTCGTCTTTCATCGTCAGAAGGAAGCACGACGACATCTGTGGTTTTGGGGTACCGGCGTTGAAAAGGGTAGGTGTGGCATGAGTAAAGTAGCGCTTGCTCATGAGATCGTAGGTCTCGAGCGCTGCATCAAGGTCGCGCTTATGGATGCCGATGGCTACACGCATGAGCATGTGCTGAGGGCGCTCGGCCACTTGGCCATTTATGCGAAGCAAGTATGAGCGCTCCAAGGTTTTGAAACCGAAGTAATCGTACCCAAAGTCGCGGTCGTAGATGATGGCGCTATCGAGCAAGTCAGCGTTTTCCATCACGATTTCGTATACGTCATCGGCAATCAGTGGTGCAGGCTCTCCGGTTTTCGGGTTGATGTAGTGAAATAAATCCCTAATAGTCTCTGAGAAGGATTTTTTGGTGTTTTTGTGCAGGTTGCTCACAGCTATGCGCGAGGCCAGCATGGCATAGTCGGGGTGGGTAGTGGTCATAGAGGCGGCCACCTCAGCTGCGAGGTTGTCGAGTTCGGTGGTTTTCACCCCATCGTAGATACCTTCAATTACTTTTAGTGCTACTGAAATTGGATTGACCAGAGGACTTAGGCCATAGCATAGTTTTTCGATACGCGAGGTCACCTTGTCAAACTTCACTGGTTCACGGCGACCATCTCTTTTGATTACAAACATCTTTAATGCTTTTTTTATGATTCAATTAAAATTCAGCATCAAAAGCGATTTCGTCAGTCGAAACCACGGAAGAAGCTTCAGGCTCATGCACTTTTACGCGTGCCTTGCGATATTCTGACACACGGCGTTCGAAGAAGTTTGTCTTGCCCTCGAGTGAGATGAGCTCCATAAAGTCAAAGGGATTGGTTGCATTGTAGAGTTTAGGACAACCCAGTTCTGTGAGTAGTCTATCGGTCACAAACTCGAGGTACTGAGTCATCTGTTCAGCATTCATCCCGATCAGGCGCACTGGCAAGCTCTCTGTAATGAATTTACGCTCGATGCTAAGCGCTTCGTCGAGAATTTGGGTGATGCGCTCCGGGCTGACTTTATTGACCAGGTGGTGGTTGTGTAAATGCACGGCAAAGTTGGCATGTAAGCCTTCATCTCTCGAAATGAGCTCATTGCTGAAGGTGAGGCCTGGCATCAAGCCGCGCTTTTTCAACCAGAAAATAGAACAAAATGCTCCTGAGAAGAATATTCCCTCAACGGCGGCAAAGGCTATAAGGCGCTCAGAAAAGGAAGGCGACTTGATCCAGCGCAGAGCCCAGTCAGCTTTTTCCTTTATAGCTGGAAAGTTTTCGATAGCGTGAAAGAGTCTGTCGCGCTCTTCAGGATCCTTAATATAGGTGTCGATGAGCAGCGAATATGTTTCGGAATGGATGTTTTCCATCATTATCTGGAAGCCGTAGAAAAATTTGGCCTCGGTGTACTGTACCTCGTTAACAAAGTTTTCGGCGAGATTTTCATTTACAATCCCATCGCTAGCAGCGAAAAAGGCCAGAATGTGCTTAATGAAGTGGCGCTCGTCGTCGTTCAGTTTATTATTCCAGTCAGAGAGGTCTTGCTGCAGATCTATTTCTTCAGCCGTCCAAAAGGACGCTTCTGCTTTTTTGTAAAACTCCCAAATGTCGTGATGCTGGATGGGGAAGAGCACAAAGCGATCTTTATTTTCTCTTAGCAAGGGTTCGGTTGACCTTTCAAATTCTGTAGCCATAGCCTTTTATTTTAATATTTTGTATATCAATTAATTACATAAACTATTGAAACTGAGTCAAGATGTTTTTTCGAAGACGCTTTCAAAGCTCAAAAGAAAAAATTGGAGTACCAAAAGTTAGTTTTTCACAAATTCTCTAAATTTTTAACAACACAGCATCGCCTTAGTTGTACAACCTACTGAAAATTCGCTGGGAGGATTGAAAGGTTGAGGATTTATTAAAACTTAACACAGAATTAATCCACACAAATTGTTAATAACTTGAAATAAGCACAACTATATGGGCAAAATACTTTTTGAATATGCAGAAACTTTGAAGTTCAATAAAATATCATCGATTTAATTTTGCCTCATTAATAAACGAGTAACATGAATATACCCTCAGAACTCTTGTACACGAAAGACCATGAATGGGTGCGCTTTGACGGTGAAGTGGCTACGGTAGGCATCACTGATTTTGCTCAAAGCGAGCTTGGTGATATCGTATTTGTGGAAATTGAAACCCTTGGTCAGACACTCGATCGCGAATCTGTATTCGGCAGTGTTGAAGCAGTTAAAACAGTATCTGATCTCTACTTACCCGTATCTGGTGAGATCATTGAAGTAAATGAGCAGATTAATTCCAATCCAGAATTGGTAAACAGCGACCCTTATGGCGCCGGCTGGATGATCAAAGTTCGCCTGAAAGATCCATCCGATCGCAGCGGGCTTCTCACCGCTGAGGAGTATAAAAATCTAATCGGAGCATAATGTGGTTTAAAGCTCATAACAAAGGGTAGAAGCAATTCTGCCCTTTTTCTTTTTATGAAAAAAAGTATTTACTGGATTCCTTTTTCAATTTACAGCCTTGTTTTGATGCGATTGCTGTTGTCACCCTCATATGAGCTTTCGTCATTTCTTGTAGAACAAGATGATAAATTACTTCACTCAATAGCATTTGCCGTTTTAATATTTCTTTACCTACTTGCAATCACCCATTTTTTTTGCAAATCAGAGCTGAAACCCCAACTATTATTGGTTGGATTTTTTATTTTAAGTATGACTGGTGGAATTCTTGAAATTCTACAAAAATTTGTTCCCGGCAGGAAAACTTCAATTTCCGATTTTTGGTTTAATAATCTTGGTTTAGCTACTGGGTTACTCCTTTTTTTGGCCTTGAAACATCTATTAAAGCTCTTTAAAAAACACTAATATTATAAAAGATAAGATGTACAAATTTTCTTTAGTCAATGACTTTTTTTCTTTTCAAAATCACAATGGACAAATCAAAAAAAGAAAAACCGGTTTTTCAACCGGTTTTTAATACATTTAGAATGGATGTGTTTTAAATTTTTGTACCTATAAGGGTAATACCCTCCATAATTTTTTTTGTATTTACATTCACATCGCCATTTTTAATGCTTATAACATCGCCCACCTTTACATTTCCCTTGCTCGATATATTAACACCTCCACCTTTTACTCCACCTTTACCTACGGAAAAAGTTTCTTCGAGGTTGCCGTAGCCTTCGCAATCTTGGCGGTTGTTTATAGAGATTACGATCCGATTTTTTTCGCTATCGTAAACAATGCAACCGATTTCAATATCGTATTGCCTATTTTCTGTTTTGGTATGGTGTAAACTGCTCCATCCTCTGTTTTAGTATCAAGCATTGCATAAAATCTGTTTTTTGGAAAAATTCCAGAAACCCAGATTTTTTTGAAGACTGCTGGTCACGAGTACCACTACATCCTCTTCACTGAATTTAAATCCTTTGGGGGCATTTGCAGTTTCTTGCTCGTACCTGCCAATGATTGATTGAGAAAAAACAGCATTTACCACTAAAAGAAAGCTAAACAAAAAGATATTTTTCATAGCATCATAATTTTTAATCTGTTCAAATTTTTTTTGATCCTATTTAGGATGATTGTGAGAAAATTTACTTATTTGTGAAACAGCATTTTTATTATTCAAAACGGATATTTTAACAAGCTAATACCTATGATTTTACTTTTTAGTTGGTAAAATTTTCTTGCTTGTATTTGAGATTAATTCTCTGTTAACTTGCTTTGAATAGTTTGATTAAAATTGTCTATCGGGATTTTTGATTTATAAACAGGAAAACTTTAAAAAAATGCTCATTTGAAATTTTTTCTATTTACGCGTAACAACATTTCAAAAAAATAGTTATAGTATAATTTCATTCGGCTCATTAAAAACTCCAGGTGGCCAGCAGAGCGAAGTTGTAGCCACTGGCATTCAGCAGATTACCTGTGGGTGCGAAGAAGAGTTGAGCCAGGAAATTGAGGTCAATGTTTTGCCAGACGCTGTAGGTGTAAGAGGGTCCGGCAAACCATATGCGCTCATCGGGAAGCCACATGGCGGAGAAATTGGCCGACTGCACCGGGCTGATAGGGTAAGCTGCCACGGCCAGCACCTGCCATTCTGAAAAGGCTACGTCGTCAGCCCGCCTGGGAATGATGGCAGTGAGCGGACTGAGGCCGCCGGCGAGTGGATTCTGGCGCTTATTGCGGGTGGCTTCGAGGGTGATGAAGAGGCCGCTGCCAAACCCGTAGTCGAGGCTGATGGTGGCGGTGTAATTGGAGGGTGGAAGAGCAGGCAGTGGCTCAAGGTCGCGGAAGTAGGAGAATTCGCCTTTGAAGCCGAGCTTCCAGAGGGCGCCGGCCCAGCCAAAGCCTGCGTGCCAGCGGTGGCGAAAGTAGCCGGCGGTAAACTGCAGATCGTAGCCCGATATGTTGAAGGAATACAGAGCAGCAGCTACAGAATTGCGCGGCTGCCACCAGCCAGGGTCTGAGCTCAGGCGTTTCCGCCCGGGGGCGAGGGCAATTTCGAAGCGGGATGTGGGTGAAAGAAAGCGCTGAAAGCGAAGGGCATCGGCGCCAGGGCGCTCCTGGTAGTCGAAGTCGAAGAAGGAATAGTTGTTAAACAGATCTTGGGGATTGGTGGCGGGATTGATGCCCCAGTTAATGCGCTGACGACCGATGGAGAGCTGCCAGTTGTCGGCTTTAAAGTCAAGGTAGAGGCGGTCGGTGATGGTGTGCAACAGGTAGTTGCTGTGCTGGAGGAGGACATAGCTGGCGTCGATGGGGCCGTTGAGGTCGGTCTCGAGAAAGGCTTTGAAGAAGGGGTTAGAGACGTTTGGGCCGGAAAAGAGGCGGGTGCGCTGGCCGGCATAGATGCTCAGGGATCGGTGATGGTAGGAGAGATTGAGTCGCTGATGCAGGGTGTGATTGAGAGGGGAGGTGCTGAGGTCGGTGCGATCGATTGTAAGGATGGGGAAGTAGCGCAGATAGCCCTGAGCTCGAAACTGGGCGTGGGTAGGGCTGGCAGTGAATACACATAGGGCTAGTGACAGCAGTCTGAGGCAATTCCAATGAAGGGAAAAGGGATAGCTAAGGCGAACGAAGTGAGCCGCGCGTGAGGGATAGTGGCGGGTATGAGCCGCAGCGAGCGGGCAGGCGGCACACAGGGCGAGGAGGCGACAGGTGAAGCCACCGCAGCCCGATGTGCCGCGCCAGCGTACAAGGCGAATATGAGCCACCAGCCCGACCCAGACAAGGCGCCAGTGGGCGCCTTCGTCTGGGACACGCCCTAATAAAAAGAACAAAATAATTTTTTTTAATAATGCTGTGTACACAAGGTAAGTGAATTTAGCTACATCGCAGATAACAAAAACACCGGCCTAAGGTGCCGGTGCTTTGGGATAAATTTTTGCAAAAAATTACTTGCCAAAATGCTCCATGATAAGCTGCGAGACGCCCATGCTGGAGAAACCACCGTCGTGATAGAGATTCTGCATGGTAACGCGTCGGGTGAGGTCGCTGAAAAGGGTGATGCAGTAATCGGCGCAATCGTCGGCAGTGGCATTGCCGAGAGGTGACATTTTTTCAGCATAGTCGATGAATGCGTCAAAGCCTTTAACTCCACTGCCGGCGGTGGTGCGGGTGGGTGATTGGGATATGGTATTGATTCTGACTTTCTTACGTATTCCGTAGTGATAGCCGAAAGAGCGTGCGATGGATTCGAGGTAGGCTTTGTTTTCGGCCATATCGTTGTAGTCAGGGAAGGTGCGCTGTGCGGCTATGTAGGTGAGAGCTACTACGCTGCCCCACTCAGCGATGGCGTCGAGCTTCCATGCAGTCTGGAGTACCTTGTGGAAAGAGACGGCTGAGACGTCCCAGCCTTTGGTGAGCCACTCGTAATTGAGATCTGTGTAGGGACGACCCTTGCGCACGTTTACTGACATGCCAATGGAATGGAGCACAAAATCAACGGGGCCACCGAGGATTTCCATGGATTGGGAGAAGAGTTTTTCGAGGTCGTCGAGCAAAGTGGCGTCGGCGGTTATGATTTGGGAATTAGTTTTTTCGGCGAGCTTTTGGATTTCGCCCATGCGCATGGCTACAGGGGCATTGGTGAGGGTGAAGGTGGCGCCTTCTTGGTGGGCGCGCTCAGCTACTTTCCAGGCGATGGAGTTGGAGTCAAGCGCTCCGAAGATGATTCCTTTTTTTCCTTTGAGTAAGTTGTATGCCATTGTATGTGCGGTTTGGGTCAAAAGTAGGGTATTTTTTCGGTTAGAAGATTGAGCAGTGGTACGGATGGGTGGATGAGCTAAAGTGTTTAAATGTCGTAAATCTGGATAACACCTGCAATGGTGCTAGTAGCATCGTCTTGAACGATAAGGGAGTTGATTTTGTGGGCTACCATAAGTTGTTCGGCGTCTTTTAGGCTGGCTTCTGGGGAGATGGTTTTGGGGTGTGGGGTCATGATTTGATGGGCGGTGAGGTCGAAGGCCTCTTTGCCACGGCGCTCGAGGAGGCGACGCAGGTCGCCGTCGGTGATGATGCCAACTGCGCGCTGATCGGCTGCCACAATGGCCAGACCAAGTCGGCCCTCGCTCATGGTTGATATGACAGAGGCTAATGGACTATCAGGTGAAATGACAGGTAGGCAATCGGTGCGCATGTAGTCTTTCACTCGATTGAGTAGGCGCTTGCCAAGACTGCCGCCGGGATGGAAGCGGGCGAAATTCTCTTCGCGAAAACCGCGAATTTTCATAAGGCTTACGGCGAGCGCATCACCTAGAGCCAGAGTGACAGTGGTGGAAGAGGTTGGAGCCAACTCAAGCGGACAGGCTTCGCGTGTGATGGCTATGAGCAGGTGAATATGCGCATTTCTCGCAAGAGTGCTGCCCTCATTGCCTGTGAGGGCTATGAGGGTGTTACCATTGTGGCGCAGGTAGGGTATAAGTTTGAGAATTTCGTCGGTTTCGCCTGAGTTGCTGATGGCTAATACGACATCGTCAGACCCCACCATGCCGAGGTCACCGTGATAGGCTTCGGCCGGATGCATGAAAAAGCTCGGTGTACCTGTGCTGGCCAATGTAGCTGAAATCTTGTGACCAATGTGCCCCGACTTGCCCATGCCGGTAACAATCACTTTACCGCGTGAGGCAGCAATAGCTTGTACGGCCTTAACGAAAGATGGACCCAGCAAAGAGGCAGTGCGCTGGAGCGATTGAATTTCTATGTCGAAGGTTTGGCGAGCAATGTGCAGGATTTCCTCTGAGCTCATCTATGCAAATAAAGTATCTAGAAGTTCTTCAAATTCGGATAAACGATACATGTTGGCGGCATCGCTAAGGCCTTTTTCGGGCTCAGGGTGAACTTCGAAGAAGTACCCATCAGCACCGAAGACTTTGGCTGCCAGTGCCATGGGCTTAACGAGGGCGCGATTGCCGCCGGTGACGCCACCACCCGGTTGCTGCACTGCGTGAGTACAGTCCATTATCACAGGGAAACCGTGCTGTCGCAAAGCGGGAATATTGCGAAAATCGACCACCAAATTGTTGTATCCCAGCATATTACCACGTTCAGTAAGCCAGATTTGTGAATTTCCGGTTGATAGAACTTTTTCGGCCGGATACTTCATGTCGGCAGCTGTAAGGAATTGGGCTTTTTTGATATTGACGATTTTACCCGTTTTTCCAGCTTCTACTACAAGGTCGGTTTGGCGACAAAGGAAGGCTGGTATTTGAACTACGTCAGCTACTTGGCCTACAGGAGCAGCCTGATGGCTCTCGTGTATGTCGGTGGTAACTTCTAAACCAAAAGTAGCTTTGATATCGGAAAGCCAGGTAAGACCTTTTTCGAGACCAGGCCCACGAAAAGAGTTGACGGAGGTGCGATTGGCTTTGTCAAAACTGGCTTTGAAGATGATTCGGAAACCTTTGCGGGCCTTGATGGCGGCAAGCGTTTGAGCCACCTCGGCCATGAGCTCATAACTCTCCATCACACATGGGCCTGCAACGATTACAGGGTTTGTTTTGGAATATTCAAAAAGCGTCATTCAGAGTTCGTTTTCGATGAATTCTTCGAGTTTGTCTTCGAGGCTTTGGGCTTCGACAATCATTGTGAATACCTCGCGCAGAACGCCTTCTCCTCCTTTTGCTTCGCATATGTAATCAACCGGGTGGTAGTGCTGTACCAATCCATCGGCCGGTGCAGCAGAGAAGCCTACTTTGCGAAGAATTTTGAGGTCGTTGATGTCGTCTCCGACAAAGGCTATTTGTTCGTCGGTAAGTTGATAAGTCTGTTTGAAAAGCTCATAGGCTTCGAGTTTTTTCTTTACGCCTGTTTTTACAAAATGTACTTTGAGCGCTTCCATTCGTGTGGAAAGGGATTGAGAATGACGGCCTGAAATGCATCCGAGAATGAATCCACAGTATCGCATGAAGGGGAAGAACTGCCCATCTTTTACGTGAAAAGCTTTTATTTCTTCGCCCTTAGAATCGATGATGATCTGGCCATTGGTAAGAACTCCGTCAGCATCAAAGAGAATAGCTTTGATGTTGTGAAGCTTGAGTTGAAGAAAGTCGTTTATCATACGTATTTACGATTTTTTAACGGCACTGCACCCTGCCATAGTGGTAATGCGGGTCACTTCGGTAGGCGGGAGCATTTCGTTGCGAATCATGAGCTCTTCGATCATCCGGCGAATGAGGTGCATGAATGCTTCAGCTACGGGCGTTCCGTCTTGAAGAACAGCCGGACGCCCTACGTCTCCACTTTCGCGAATGCTTTGTACAAGGGGAATCTGGCCAAGTAGGGGAACATTTAACTCTTCTGCTAAGTATTTTCCGCCGTCTTTGCCGAAGATGTAGTATCGATTTTCGGGTAATTCGGCAGGCGTAAACCAACTCATGTTTTCGACCAAACCGAGTACAGGTACATTGATTGACGGGATGCGAAACATAGCTACGCCCTTGCGCGCATCGGCAAGAGATACCGGCTGCGGTGTAGTGACGATAACTGCACCGGTAAGCGGCACGCTCTGTACGAGCGAAAGATGAATATCGCCTGTACCGGGTGGCAAATCGACAATCATAAAGTCGAGCTCGCCCCAATAGGAATCCCAGATGAGTTGGTTTAGGGCTTTACTGGCCATTGGGCCGCGCCACACTACAGCTTGATTTGACTGGGCAAAAAATCCAATGGACAGGATCTTAACTCCGTAGCTTTCAACGGGCTGCATCATACCCCGGCCATTCACCTGAATGGAGAGTGGGCGTGCCTGAGGCACATCAAACATGATGGGCATACTTGGCCCATAAATGTCAGCGTCTACCAGCCCTACTTCGAAGCCCATTTTGGCTAAACCAGCAGCGATATTAGCTGCTACGGTTGATTTACCCACTCCTCCTTTACCTGATGCAATGGCTATGATGTTTTTTACTCCGGGCAGTTCGCTGCCGCGAAGGCGTGGTGTTTCTTCTTTAGCTGACTCGGCTACGATTACATTTACTTTAACCTTTGCCTTAGGATAGGCGTGGTCGTGAATTGCCTTAAGGATATCTACTTCGAGTTTCTTTTTAATGTGTAATGCAGGTGATGGGCATTCGACATCTACAATCACCTCATCACCGAAGATTTGAAGATTGCGGAGGCGACCGCTTTCGAGAATGTTGGCATTATCGCCCTGAGCCGTAACATGACTCAGAGCTTCGCGGATCACATTTTTTTCCAAAGCTACATGGTATTATTTGTATTCGCAAAGGTACTCGTGAAGTAAGTACGAGTACTCAGGCAGCTTGTATTATAAGTTGCTAAATAAAAAAACCGCCCATGTAGAGGACGGTTTAGCTCTGTCTTCTGAAAGATTTACTTTCTGCGAACGTTTACTTTGAAGGTTGTTTTTACGACTTGACCGGTGGTTTCATCAGGGATATCTTCCACAAATTCCATTTCGATGGTGTTTTCGGTGTAGGCTTTTACGTTGATGTTGATAGTATCTTGTTCTGGACCAATTAGGCGAAGTTGTTGGTTGCTCAGAACGTTGTATTTGTAGAGGTCAAATACATTTTCAAAGCTTAGGGTATCAAAAGGAATTTCGGTACCACCGAGCACAATTTTTATACCTACAGTAGCACTGGCCGTAGAGCTGATTTCTTTTGGATTGGCCTTAAAAGTGGCAACGCCTGTGAAGTTTGATCCTGTTCCTACGATGTCGACTTGTTGTCCGAGAAAATTAGCTTTTGCCGAAATGTCCATTTTGGTAAGTTCCCAACCACCAACAATGATTTCAGAAAGTGATTTTTGTTGAGGTTGATTATTATCATCTCTCTTACAGGCTATAGCACTAATGAAGAGGGTCGACAGTAGTGCGATTGTGGTTTTTTTCATAGTAATTTGATTTTTTCTTAAGAACGGCAAATGTAAACAAAAGGTTATGCTAATCCATTTCTAAGCGCTCAATAATCTCTGGAAGTACCCGAATACTCGCTAATTCCCGGTATTTTTTGCGCGCATCCTCGGCAGGAGATCCGAAGTAGGTTTTTCCGCCTTCCAGGTCTTTGGTTACACCCGATTGTCCGAGGAGTACAGCTTTTGATCCGATTTTTAGACCTGAAGCTATACCTACCTGCCCCCAGAGGATGACTTCGTCGCCAATGTCCACACAGCCGGCAATGCCTACATGTGATGCGATGAGGCAGTTTTTTCCAATGATGGTGTCATGACCGATCTGTACCTGGTTGTCGATCTTAGTGCCTCGGCCAATAAGGGTAGTAGCAGTCACTCCTCGATCGATGGTACAGCCTGCACCTATCTCCACGTCGTCTTCAATGAGTACACCTCCACCGCTGAGCAATCGGTCGTAACCCTCGGGGCGTTTTTTATAGTAAAAAGCGTGAGAACCAATAACTGTATTTGGCTGAATAATCACATTGTCGCCAATAGTAGTGTCATTGAGTATGCGCACTCCGCTGTGGATGATGCAGTTTTTGCCTATGATCACCCGCTCACCTATTGTTACATAAGGCTCTATTACTGTGCCTTCGCCAATGCTGGCCTTTTCTGAAATAGGCACGGAGTTGTACGTGGTGGGGTTAAAGAAACGGGTGAGCTTGTTAAAATCCCGAAATGGGTCATCGGAGATTAGCAAGCCTTTGCCTTTAGGTACATCTACCTTTTTGTTTATCAGAATGACTGTAGCTGGGCTTTGAAGCGCTCTGACGTAATATTTCGGGTGGTCGACAAATACGATGTCGCCTGGCTCTACGCGGTGAATTTCGTTAAAGCCGGTAATTAGTTGGTCTTTATCGCCTTTGTATTCGCACTGAAGTAAGTTAGCGATTTCGGAGAGGGTATAGGGTCTAGGTAATTTCATCAGATTACAATATTAATAATTCGGCCTGGCACTACGATGATTTTTTTGGGCGTCTTGCCATCGAGGTATTTTGCAGTTTTTGGTTCAGTTAGCACAGCTTCTTCGATTTCTTTTGTTGAAAGTGATTTAGAAAGTACGATATTGAAGCGGGTTTTTCCATTGAAGCTCACAGGATATTCAAATGCGTCTTCCACAAGAATTTCTTCATCCCACTCAGGCCACGCTGCCAGTACGACTGACTCTCCAGGTTGCATTTTTTGATAGCACTCCTCTGCTAAGTGAGGAGCAAAAGGAGCAAGCAGTACAGCCAGTGGCACAAGAATCTGTTTTTTGTGGCACTTTAAAGCCGACAACTCGTTCACGCAAATCATAAATGCGGAAACGCAAGTGTTGTAGCTGAAGTTTTCAATGTCGTGTGTTACTTTTTTAATGGTCTTGTGCAAAACTTTTAATTCATCAGTTGTAGGATCTTCGTCTGATACAGTAAAGTTGCCTTTTGCATCGAAGTGCAGGCGCCAGTATTTTCTCAAAAAATTGTACACTCCCGTAATGCCGTCGGTATTCCAAGGTTTTGAAAGCTCAATAGGTCCGAGGAACATTTCGTACACCCGCAGGGTGTCGGCCCCATATTTTTCGACGATGTCGTCAGGATTAATTACGTTATACTTCGATTTCGACATTTTTTCAACCTCACGACCTACCTTGTAGGAGCCGTCGTCTTCAGTTATAAACTCATAATCAGCATATTCTGACCTCCACTGCTTGAAGGCTTCAATATTCAAGGTATTGTTTTCCACCAGCGATACATCGACGTGCAGTGCCTGGGTGTCGTACTGCTCTTTTTTGCTGTAAGTAACAAAGCGCTTTTCGCCCTTAATTCGGTACACGAAAGCACTCATGCCTTGAATCATTCCTTGATTGATGAGTTTTCGGAAGGGCTCCTGAGTGCTTACATAGCCAAGGTCGAATAGGAACTTATGCCAGAATCGAGCATAAAGCAAATGGCCAGTGGCATGCTCAGAGCCGCCCATGTAGAGATCTACATTCTGCCAATAGTTTTCAGCATCTTTAGAAAAAGGCGCGTGTACGTTGTGAGGGTCCATGTAGCGCAGGTAGTACCAGCTACTGCCAGCCCAGCCGGGCATTGTAGTGGTTTCAAGCGGCCAATGATTGCCTTTATCGTCAATGTAGTACCAGTTTTGGGCACGCGCTAATGGCGGTTCTCCCTCTTCCGTAGGCAGATATTTGTCAATCGGTGGCAATTCCAATGGGAGCTGATCGACGGGCAATGGGCAGGGAATTCCGTTTCTGTAATAAATCGGGATGGGCTCGCCCCAGTAGCGCTGGCGACCGAAGACGGCGTCGCGAAGTCGGTAGTTGACCTTGCGCTGGCCAATGCCGCGAGCTACCAATTCTTCGATCATGCGCTGTATGGCTTGTGGAACTTGTAAGCCAGAAATGAAATCGGAATTTACTGAGATTCCGACTTTTTCTTCGTATGCTTCTTTTGAAAAATCCCATTCAAAGCCTGGATCAATCACCTGGCGAATGGGCAATTGAAACTTCAAGGCAAAGCGATGATCGCGACCATCGTGGGCCGGCACAGCCATGATGGCTCCTGTACCATAGCCCGATAATACATACTCGGCAATGTAAACGGGAAGTTTCTCATCCGTAAACGGATGAATGGCATAACAACCGGTGAATTGACCAGTAACGGTTTTTACATCGGCCATGCGATCGCGCTCGCTGCGCGATTTTACGTACGATAGATAGGCCTCGACATCTGCTCTGTAAACATCAGTTGTGATTGCATTAACCAACTCATGCTCCGGAGCCAAAACCAAAAACGTAGAACCAAAGAGCGTATCTGGCCTAGTAGTAAAAACTGTGATAGTAGGTCCTTGATCAGTCGCAAATCGGATGAGTGCACCCTCACTACGGCCGATCCAGTTGCGCTGCGATTCTTTTAGTGCTTCGCTCCAGTCTATGGTGTCTAAACCGTCGAGTAATCGCTGGGCATAAGCCGAGATACGAAGGCTCCACTGCATCATCTTTTTTTGCTCTACCGGATGTCCACCCCTCTCAGAGAGGCCATCTTTTACTTCGTCGTTGGCAAGTACAGTTCCGAGTGCCGGGCACCAGTTTACCACGCTTTCTGAACGGTAGGCCAGGCGGTAGTTAAGGAGAATTTCTTGCTTTTTTTCTTCAGAAAAATTCGCCCAATCTTGAGCTGAAAACTCCAACGGTTCGGTGCAGGCTGCATTGATCCCTCGGGTGCCATTCTTTTCGAAATGCGCAATGAGCGACTGAATGGGCTCAGCTTTATCGGTGTCTTTGTTATACCACGAGTCGAAAAATTTAAGGAAGATCCACTGAGTCCACTTGTAATAGGCTGGATCGCTTGTGCGTACCTCGCGACTCCAGTCGTAGCTCAGTCCAAGCTGATCGAGCTGCTGACGGTAGCGCTGTATGTTGCGCTCAGTGGTGATGGCCGGATGCTGCCCCGTCTGTATAGCATATTGCTCAGCAGGAAGCCCAAAGCTGTCGTAGCCCATCGGGTGGAGTACGTTGTAGCCTCTATGGCGCTTATAGCGCGCGTAAATATCACTTGCTATGTAGCCTAGTGGGTGACCCACATGAAGCCCTGCTCCTGAAGGATAGGGAAACATGTCGAGTACATAGTATTTTGGTTTCGATGGATCTTCTTTGGTTTCATAAAGTCTATGTCGACGCCAGTACTCAGCCCAGCGCTTCTCAATGTCGCGATGATTGTATTCCATTACAACTTGTCGAATTCCTTCTTGTAAGCCGCAAAAGTAGCCTATACTTAAGATTAATGGGCTTAAGGGTTTCTTATCACAAAGCGCAAGAATCCAAAGGGATCGTTAGGCAGAAGCATGGGCGTTTGTCTGCGGTAGGCAACATATTTGTCGCCGAATTCCTGAATCAATCGACCCTCCTCCAGCATTGCACCTATAATGACATATGTAGATGTGATGGAGAGTAAAATGAGGTTTTTTTCTGATGGAACTGCTGCAAACAATCCCGCTAAAAGCGAAATGGTAGCAAAATACAATGGATGCCGGAGGTGACGGTATATGCCGGTTACGATCAATTGATTGTTTTCTGTCGGTTGCAAGCCTAAAAATTCAGAAAGGCGCACCCTGCGAAATGAAAGAACGAATACCCGATACGAAAGCAAAGCCAACGTCAATAATACCAATCGGCCGGCAATGCCCGTGTTTAAATAAATATTGGACGGACTATTAAGATAAAAAATCACTGGAATAGCTAACAGTATAACCGATGTGAGCGAATACAAAAGTCGGTAATTCTTTAAAGAAAGTCGGTGAGTTAAAAATTTCTTTACTGCCGGTGCTGCCAAAAGCGAATGCATGAAGTAGTAAAACACCAGACTCAGTGCCAACTTCATTCTTTATCAATTTAAGATATGACTGGCTATTAGTTGAAATTCAGGAAATTCAATTTTAAAGAGCCGGGAATCTTCCGAAGATATCAAGGTGTAGTATCCTTTAATTTTTCCAATGAAACTTCTGAAATGCAACAATGTAGAGTAGGAGAACGATGAATTTGGCAAGATTAAAGGCACCTGCCCTGTAAAACCCTCGCCGGATAGCTCGCTTGACTGCCAATAGAGATCCTTTATTTCCCAATGCCGATTGGTGAGCAATAAAGGAAAGTCATTGTAATTCCGGATCACAATTTTTTGATTAAAAACAAACACAGGCCCAAGATGCGTCTTAAGCCGAGCAACAAACTGAGCTGAATGCTGTATTTCGATGCCGTTTTGGATGTGAAGAAACACTTTAAGATATTTTAACAAACAGCTAATATACCAACTAATTTAAATAAATGGAGTGAAATGTGTTTTTTTCTTGAATTTCAATAAGCTTCAGATATTTTATAAAACTCTTCAAGTAAGAAACGCGCGAATCGAAGGTAGAGCATTTGACATATTCAATTTTTTCAGCTTCGCTCATCGGCAGTTTAAGGGCCAACTGGTGTAATGTGATGGTATCAACAAAGTGATATTGCTCATCTCGAATTTCTTTGTATTGCTCAAATTCAAATAGCAGAGACTTCGGACACAAGTAATCGTCAAAGAGCAGCTCCTCTACCAGCCCACCAGGATATAAGCTGTCAGCATCGTATGAAGAAATAAATTTTTTTAAGTAAAACAGTTCTTTACACTTCACGATGATGTCGGCTTCACCACTTGGATAGCGCTTTATAACATCGATGATTTCGACCAGACTTCCTAGATTTCTGGTATTGAGCGGGCTCGCCAGCACGATGCCAAAGTGTCGATCTCCTTTCAATGAATCTTTTAGCAGTTGTTTATAGCGCTCTTCATAAATGTGTAAATCGGCTGACTCGCCGGGCAGCAGAAATAGTCGAAGTGGAAAAAGTTTGATTCTTTGAAAATTAGACATTTGGATAAACGATAGTACTTTTTTTAAACCGAATAAACTTTCGACTGTTCGACATCAAGTTTCTATTTTTTTCTTTCTTAACGCAAAAGCCAAGGCATATAAGGCCAAAAAGCCGGAAAGAAACCACGATACACGCGAAATCACATCGCCTGTAGCCGTAAAGAAGGTCTGTTCAGTGAGCAAAGGAATGTCTGCAGCCAGAGCTCCAGCAGTTTTATAAGAAAGGGATTGCAGTATATCGCCTCGGGAGTTGATCACGGCTGATACTCCGGTGTTGGCACTTCGGGCTATCCAACGGCGATTTTCTACCGCCCGCAGGCGGGCGTAGTGCAGATGCTGTCGATGGCCGGTAGTGTTTCCCCACCAATCGTCATTGGTGATGATGGATATAAAATTCGCTCCGTTTTTAACGAAAAGGCTAACAAACTCTGGAAAAACAGATTCAAAGCAAATGACAGAAGATGTGCCTGAGCCATTGACCGAATGCAGAAATACCGTGCGCTCTTTCTGGATGCCATGCGTGCCGGTAGTGCCGCCAAAAGAGCCCACTGCATGCTCAAGCAATGGCTTGAGCACGGTGGAAAAAGGAAAGTGCTCTACACCTACCACGAGCTTCGACTTGTGGTAAAATTTCGGCTTATATACCTCACCAAAAAAGGCTGCAGCATTAAAGACGTCGTACCAAGCTTCGGCATTAGTGTATTTGCGAGCAGTTGGAGTAACCTTCGCCGGATCTGTATAACTCGCGTAGGTAGAAGCACCTAACAATAGATTAACTCGAGGATATTGCTCTTTAAAAGCATTAAGCAACTGATAATCGGGGTGATACATCGCGGCACTCTCTTCGACAGGCTCGGGCAGCATGGTCTCCGGACCGATTACCCATTCGGTGGAGCTGTCCATTTTAGATTGTGCCAACTCAATAAACCTCTGAATTTGAAACGTTTGAGGCAAATCAAATTTTTCGGTGTAAGCATCAAAATTTGGCTGAACGATCACCACACGCGTACTTCCGACCGGATTGTCAATATAGGTGTTGTATTTATAGAGGCTGTAAACAATCGGAAGACCTATCCAAAGCACAATGCTAATGTAGCTGAACGCCAACCGACGAAAAGGTACTGATTTGTTAAGAAACTGTTTTAACACCTTGTAAATGAGAATATTCACAATCCAGATCCAAAGAGTTCCGCCCGAAACACTGGTAATGTCGTACCACTGTACCCATTCAGGATGATGCGCAAATGCATTTCCAAGCGTGAGCCAGGGCCAGCTCATTTCCCAGTCCTGATGAAAATTTTCAAAAGCCAACCAAAACGCCACCAAAGCGATCCATCCCCTTTTTGGCCCAAGTACATGTCTTACTTTGTGAGCTGCCAAAAACACAAGCGCCATCAGTCCTGCATTGAAAGTGCATACTGCCACTACCCCACTCCAATGGGCATTCCATATCCAGCTGGTGACGAATAAGTTAAATAGAGCGAAAGCCACATACATCACAAACCAAACCCTAAAGGCCCTATATTTTTTAGACTCCGCATCCGAAATGTTTTCAAACAACCATAGTGAGGGTACAAATGCTACAAACATGAGCAGCGGAAAACCTTGATCAGGCCAGGATGCCCATAATAAAAGAGGAGTTATTAACGCCTGCCAATATTTTTTTAGTATTTTCATGAAAAAAGCATCTGCTGGGCTCAAAAGTAACTCGATGCTCCTATTCTGGTTTGTTAAGGAATATCAATAAGCAGAACTCTTAACAATACAGCATATGCAGTAGTAACTCCCATTGACTACACTCAGAAGTTTGTAAATATTCTTTCAAAAAAATGCTTCGGGTCCGTCTTTCGATTCTTGCATTATTTGCAAGTATCTTAGTATCAGGTCAAAAGCTTTTGGACTTTTACATTGGCTATAACATGCCAATACTTAAGGAAATTCCCGAACACTTTCAATCAGTGAACAGAGGCTATCAACAAACCTATCCTGGTCAAGGAGAATTTGCCCTATCTTCAGTAGGTACAGGTTATTTTTGGGGATTACGCATGAATTTCGGCGATGATTTTGGCAATGGAATACCGGTATCGATTGAATACAACTATTATCGCAAGCGCAACTACAGCAATGAGGCCTATTTTCCAGATCGAAATTTGATAGGTCAATACCGGATGCGGTACGGTTGCCACTCGGTGGGCTTCGTTTTTGGAGGAGTTGGATCTTTTCTGCGCTTCGGCATCCACTACAACTTTGGAAATGTACACTGGCAAAAAAAGTTTTACGCCAGAGATGAATTTGAAAATGGAAAATGGGTCGATTATGTTGAAACCATAGAGCTTTTGTATTGGAAAGGACCTATACACGATGGCTTGAATCTCAGCCTTATACTGCGCTGGCGATTCATTGAGATTCGACCTTATTACATGTTTACTTTCGAAAGGTTCAGATATCCAGATTACACCAACTGGCGCGATTATGTGCTACCCATGAGCAATTATGGTTTCACGGCCAGCATAGTTTTTACGCGGTTTAAAAAATCATAATTCGGAAATTTTCTTCTGCTCATTCGATTAAAATTTTATTTTCTTATTGGTAATCAATAACTTAAAAAATTCTACCTCAAATGTTTGGTTATCCTAACAGCTGCAAATTAAGTAGGGCCGACGGACGGTTATTTTCTTCCATCTATCAGCGCTCGACAAGTGAAATGAAGAAAGTTTTTCGATTCTTTTTTTTAAAACTCGAACTTCAATCAATACCTTTTTTTTCACATCACCCCCTATTTAATTGGGGGTATATCGTATTTTAAATGATATTTTTTGGTTATTTGCTGAATTTTTAAGGGGGTACTTGCATATTTTATTGCGTTAATTACAGATTGCTATTAATATTGCCATTGCAAGAAAGACCCCTTGACTATGTCAGAAAAAAGAAAACTTTTAGTTGTGCGCAGCATCGTGTTTCTCCTTTTCACCATTGCTGCATTGGCTGCCATACTCCCAACACCACATCCTGAGGGAGAATACACTGCCACTACAGGCGATTTGGCTTGGATGATCACTTCTGCAGGATTAGTTCTGCTAATGACTCCGGGACTTTCCTTCTTTTACGGCGGTATGGTAAGACCCAAAAACATCATTTCTACCCTACTGCAAAGTTTTATGGCTCTCGGTGTAATTACCTTTTTGTGGTACGCAGTAGGCTTTAGCCTGGCATTTGGCGATTCCATTGGAGGATTCATCGGCAATCCCTTTACCTACGCTTTCTTTAGAAATGTAGGCACCGAGCAGCATCCGGTGTTGGGCAGCGGATTGCCGTTTGTACTTTTTGCAGCCTTTCAAATGAAGTTTGCTATCATTACGCCAGCGCTAATCACAGGTAGCTTTGCTGAGCGCATTCGGTTCTGGGCGTATTTGGTCTTTATGATGCTGTTTTCACTGCTGGTGTATTGCCCTCTGGCACATTGGACCTGGCATCCCGACGGCTTTTTGGCAAAATGGGGAGTGCTCGATTTTGCCGGTGGCACAGTAGTACACATATCAGCGGGTGTTGCCGCATTAGCCGGCGCTATTCACATGGGACCCAGACGCGACACTACACCTGCACCTATCAACATTCCCTATGTAATTCTGGGCACGGGCTTGCTGTGGTTTGGCTGGTTCGGCTTCAATTCAGGCTCTGCCCTGGGCGCTAATGCTTTGGCAGTAGATGCATTTATAAACACACATCTTGCTAGCGCATCGGCATTGATAGGCTGGGTACTCACCGATGTTTACAGAGGTCGAAAAATCAGTGCTCTGGGCGCTTGTATCGGAGCAGTGGTAGGACTGGTAGCCATCACCCCAGCGGCTGGCTTTGTGGGTTACGGTGCATCGCTATTTATAGGTTTTACATCCGCCATCATTAGCAACTATGCCGTTCGGAGGCGAGAGCGCTCATCGCTCGACGATACGCTCGATGTTTTCCCTTGCCATGGTGTTGGTGGCATTTCGGGGATGATTTTCACTGCTGTTTTTGCTCGTGAAGGCGGGCTGATTACCGGATCTACAATGCTGTTTTTTGCACATTTAGCTTCACTTGTGGTGGTGATCGCTTTCGTTTTTGGAGTTTCTTGGCTGCTCTACAAGCTCACCGAACGCATCATACCTATGCGCGTAACTGAAGCTCAGGAAATAGACGGGCTCGACATTACCCAACACAGAGAATCTGTATTATTCTAGTAAAAGCATACTAAAAAAGTGCCTAATGCGCTGTTAGCTTGAAGCTTTCAGCGCATTTTTTATTTTAGTTATTGTAGATTAATTTTCACCAATATCCAATTGATTCTAAACGTTGAGTTAATTCATCAAATCCTTAAAAATGAGCTGTATTAACTGCCTTTTATCAGGATGTTTTCCAAGTGTGAAACCTACCTTTGCAGAAACTGAAGCCTGTTTGTTTCTATGGATTTTAGCCCTGAACTGGTCGAGCGCATCGAAAAGCTATCAGCCAAGTACAAAGCTAGTGGACAAGACCTCATAGCCTTTCTCGATGGTTTGCTCTATGCCGACTATCTCACCTACTGGAACTACATCCACCTCGATACGCTGCTGAGTCTCCAAAATCCACGGACCCCGCTACACGATGAGCCCATCTTCATCATGTACCACCAGATTACAGAGCTATATTTCAAACTTACTCTTCACGAAATTGATAAGTTAGCCAATACACCTGATGCTTCCTTAGCAGAAGTAAAAATGCGCCTCCAGCGCATGAATCGCTATTTCGATGCACTGACGCACTCATTCGAAATTATGAACGAAGGCATGGAGCGCGAGCAATTTTTAAAATTCCGCCTTTCATTAATTCCGGCCAGCGGCTTCCAAAGTGCTCAGTATCGGATGATCGAGATCGGGGCTACACACTTCATTCGCCTTGTGGATAAAGATTATCGAGAGCAATTGGCTTCAAAAAACGCCCCCATAGAAGAGATGTACGAACACATATATTGGAAAAAAGGAGCCATTGTAGAAGCCACCGGCGAAAAGACGCTTACCCTCCGCCAATTCGAAGATAAATACAGTTCTAAGCTCATCCGAATGGCTAAGTCCTTTGTGGGTCGTACCCTGTGGGATCACTATCTCCGCCTTCAGACTCTCGGTCACGCTGACGAGGAGCTAAAAAACCTCTACCGCACTTTTGACCTGAATGTAAATGTCAACTGGCCTCTTCAACACTTCAAATCAGCCGTGACCTACCTGGCCCGCCGACCCGATGACATAGCCGCAACTGGAGGCACCAACTGGCAGAAATACCTGCCGCCCCGCTTTCAAAAACGCATTTTTTATCCCGAACTTTGGTCGCAAACCGAAATCGAAGAATGGGGAAAATCGTGGGTGAAAAAACAATTCGCCACGCATCAAATCGATTAAATACCAAATAAAAACCACAACCTCCGTTGAATAAAAAAGTCCTTAAACAAACCGCTGTAATACTTCTTTTCTTATTCGCGCTGATCTCTTTTAAACTCATCATCAATAAAATCTCAACTTCTGAAGAAGCCGAAGTGGAAGAAATCGCTGAGGAACCAGAAATCTTTTTTCACGGCCTTTCACTTTCCGAATACGATACCGCTACTCTCATCATCCGTTCGGGCGACATATTGCCAAAGGCTCTTACCCGAGCTAACATCGATGAGGCCACAGCGCAGCGCGTATCAATGCTTGCCATGAAATACCTTCGACCGGCAGAAATCATTCCCGGTCAAGCCATTCGCGTTTTCGTTAGTAGAGCTGATAGCCTTCCCACGTATGCTGTGTATGAAGTGAATCCGGCTAAAAAAGTGGTAATGCGACTTACCGACAGCCTGTACGCCTACCAAGAGCTAAAACAGGTAGAAACTTCTCAACGCACCATAGGTGCCATCATTCAAAGCTCTCTGTATCAAGACCTTGTTGATCAAGGTGTACCTGCTACTGTGGTTGTGCGTTTAGCCGACCTTTACTCTTGGTCTATCGACTTCTTTAAAATTCAGCCCAACGACTCTATAAAGCTTATCTATGAGCAGCGTATGGTGGACGACAGCATTCCAATGGGTACCGGAAGAATCTTAGCCGCCGTACTCTACCACAAAAACAAGCCTCACTATGGCTTTTACTACCGCTCAGCCGATGGAGCCATTGACGGCTACTACAACGAACAAGCTGAAGCCCTCAGGAGCTTTTTCTTAAAAGCACCCCTCAATTTTTTTCGCATCACCTCTCGTTACAATCTCCGCCGATTTCACCCCGTACTCAAGACCACGCGTCCCCATTTAGGCACCGATTATGCTGCTCCACATGGCACACCTATCATGACCACCGCCGACGGTACAATTGAAGCAATGGGCTACACCGCCGGAAATGGCAACTACGTAAAAGTGAAGCACAATCAGACCTATTCTACCCAGTACCTACACATGAGCCGCTTTCAACCGGGCCTGCGCGTTGGCTCACGCGTAAAGCAAGGCGATGTCATAGGTTATGTGGGGAGTACAGGCCTGGCCACCGGCCCGCACGTATGCTATCGATTCTGGAAAAACGGCAAACAAGTCGATCCCCTCTCCATCGATCTGCCAGTAGCCAAGCCCATGGACGACAAGTATAAGGCTGAATATCTAAAAACTATCACCCGCCCCCGAAAGCAACTCGACTCCTACAATATAGCCCCGACAGCTGCTCAAAACGAATCAAAACCCCTTGCCAGCAATCAATAAAAACCAAAACTCAAACCTGTTTACTCAATAATTTAACTGTTTATAATTTCTGTTTATAATTGTCATAAAACCTTAGCCTTTTGAACCTATATTTTTGCAACCACTCTGTTGATAGCCATAAGAATATGGATCCCAACGCACACAAGAAAGCAAGACTTGTAAATCGCCTAAGCCGCGAGGAGCTCCTGAAAAAACTTGAGAGCGAAACCTTTCGTCGCATCACGCTCTCTTTTTACCGCTACGTAATCATCGACAATCCTGACCAGATGCGCGATCGACTCTTCGAAATGTGGAGCCGGCTCAACTGTCTAGGTCGCATCTACGTTGCCCGCGAAGGAATCAATGCTCAGATGAACGTGCCAGAGCATCACTTCGATCAGTTTAAACAAGAACTTTACGCCATACCCGAATTCGAAAACATTCCCTTCAAAATTGCAATAGAACACGACAACAAATCCTTTATCAAGCTCACCGTAAAAGTTCGCAAAAAAATAGTAGCCGATGGCCTGAACGAAAATGAATACGACGTGACCAACGTAGGCCGTCACCTCACCGCCCGAGAGTGGAATGAAATGATGAAGCTGCCCAATGTAAAAATTGTGGACATGCGCAATTTTTACGAGAGCGAAGTTGGCCATTTCGAAGGAGCACTCCTGCCACAGGCCGAAACCTTTCGCGAAGAGCTGCCGGAGGTACTCAATATGCTGCGCGGCTGTGAAGACGACCCTATATTGCTCTACTGCACCGGAGGCATTCGCTGCGAAAAGGCCTCAGCCTACCTCCGCCACCACGGCTTCAAAAACGTAAACCAGCTGCACGGCGGCATCATCGACTACTATCGCCAGGTAAAAGAAGAAGGCCTCGAAAACCGCTTCCTCGGCAAAAACTTCGTCTTCGACAATCGCCTGGGCGAGCACATCAGCCCCGACATTATAGCCACCTGCCACCAGTGCGGCAAACCTTGTGATACACATCGCAACTGTGCAAACAAGGCCTGCAACATCCTCTTCATTCAGTGCGAAGACTGCGCTCGCGAGTATGAAGGCACCTGCTCTCCTGCCTGCCAAGAGGTCATTCATCTTCCACTCGAAGAGCAGAAAAAACTCCTCCGCCAAGTGAAGCAACGCAAGACCTTCATGCGCTATCGCCGTTGGAAGCCCGAATGTTCTTAACTTTTTTAAATTTGAGCATGCTTCGGCAAAAAACCAATGGCGCTATTAGGTAGAAATTGCAAGAGATTTATATAGAGCCGACTCCCCGATTGAGGTGCTCTGTGTGACGCCCAAACAAAATACCTTTTATATGGGATATGAATAAGGTCTAATGCGATTATTATTGATAAACACTTAGCTTTTCAAGCAATTCGCTCACAATGGAGTTCATTTCTCTATTGGCATCAATGGTAATATGTGCCTTCTCGTAAAAAGGAGTGCGCTCAAATAGATGTTTCGCAATGTATTCAGGGAGAAATTTGTCTTCTATATCAGCAATTAAAGGGCGATTTTGCTTTTCTGGTAAGAGTCGCTGGCTTAGCGTAGTAGGCGAACACTGAAAGTATATGCTAGTAGAATGCGCGTTAATAACATCGATATTGTCGTAATAACAAGGAGTACCTCCTCCAGATGCAAGGATATAAGAGGGATTTTGCAGAACGACATTAAGCGCCTTTTGCTCGCACTCTCTAAAGAAGATTTCCCCTTTCTTCTGTATCATGTAAGGTACTGTCATACCAAACATCTGGCCGATGACCTCGTCCAGATCCCAAAAGGGAAGTCTTAACTCGTTAGCAAGGATTCGGCCGATGGTCGTCTTTCCTGAACCCATGTAACCAAGCAGAACGATTTTCTTCTGCATCCCCGAAAATTTCTGCAAATTTCTTATATAAAGGACTTTTTAACCAAATACGAGACAATGATTTAAGCTTCTGTTGTTTTTTTTTAAAAAATACGGCATTTGTATGAAGTAATGCGTGAAGGACTTTAAAAAGTTTTGTGTGCAAAGTACTCCGTATGACTATTGTGCCTGAAAAGGTGTTTATTTATGAAGGTGATCTCATCGACCGTTATCAGGTTGAAAAATTCCTGGGTGAAGGCACCTTTGGTATCGTAGTAAAAGCTCAAGACACACATTCAGGCACATCAATAGCCCTGAAAATCATGAAATTCTGGGAGCTGATGCCCGAAGAGCGTAAGACCTTCGGGCAACGGTTTGAGCGCGAATACACCTGTGGGCAGATTGACAGTCCGTACCTGGTCAGGTCGCTCGACAAAGGCGAACACCGTGGAAATCCGTATATGGTCATGGAGTTTTGCCCAGGTGGTTCACTTGAAAAAATTGTAGCAAACTACACATCGTACGACGAGGTGGACCACCTTGCCTTACAATGCCTAATGGGATTAAAAGCCTTGCACGAAAATGGTGTAATACACCGTGACTTAAAGCCGGTAAACATCCTGATGGATGCTGAAGGCAATGCCAAACTGACGGATTTTGGAATTGCCGGCTTTCAGAATGCACGTATGACACGCCGAAACTTTCTTGGTCACGCTGAAGCAGTCTTTGGCACCTATGCATATATGCCACCGGAGCAGCTCAATCAAAAGATTTCATTCAAAGCCATGAGCCCGGCAACGGATTTGTTTTCGTTCGGGGCGACGTTTTACGAAATCCTTACCGGCAGGCTGCCCTTTGGTCTGCTGGAGAGTGAAGACCACATCGGCCCTTATGTGCTTCGCGCCAACAAAGGCCAATGGGACGACGCCCGAAAGTACCTGCCTGATATCCCTGCGCACTGGATTGAAATTTTTGAAAAATCTCTTCATCATGATTATAAAAAGCGTGCTCAAAGCACCAACGAACTCCTCGAAATGCTGAATGCCTCAGACCATATACATGCTGAGCAGATTCACTTTGATCACCACATTGTGGGTCTGGAAGTTATGCACGGAGATGAACCCGGACGCATTTACAACCTGAGCCGCCAGGCTGATCTAACGGGAGATACCATCTATGTGGGATGGTATAATCCTGAATGGCCGAATGCTAACCACATCGGCATTGTGGAGCATCACACAAGCTACATCAGCAGATTTCACGCCACTATCTATCGGGATCGGGTGCGAAGGAAGTGGCTGATCAGCGATGGACAAACGCGTATGGACGTGACCAATGGTCAGTACCGACCCAGCACAAATGGGACTTTAGTAAACGGCATAGAAGCTGGCCAACAAGGTGTAGAGCTGCACATAGGCGACATCATCACCCTGGGTGATACCACGCTCAAAGTAATTGTGAAAAACCGCTGACATGGCCAAAAAGGAAATACAGGTGTTCTCGATATCCTTTCTGGACTTGCTCTCCGGTGCTCTGGCAGCAGTGATTATCCTCTTTGTGATCGTGCCAAAAATGGATATAAAGAGTAAAGATGCCGCCGATGCCCTTAAAGACCTGGGTCTTGAAGTGCAAGACCTGAAACAAAAGATGCAACAGCTCGAAAACTCCGTAGATAAAAAAGTACTTCAGCAGATCATGCAGCAGATGCAGAAAGTAGAGCAAGAGCTCCAACAAGCCGTGCAAAATACCCAGCAACTAAAAGAACAAGTCGAAAAACTCCAGGCGCAGGTAGAAGACTTGAAAAAGTACAAACAATGGATGGACAATTGCGGACTGACACTTCAGAGCACCTGCCCACCGAAAAAAATCCCAACCCGTGGTTTCAGCTTTCGCGGAAAGTCTATCGTTTTCGTCGTGGACGTATCGGGCAGTATGATCAGTAACAACTTCAACGAAGACCGACTTAGCCCTGTAAAAGCCGGCCTACGCATGCTTATTTCCACTATGGACGAATCCTACAATGTGGACGTCATGCGCTTTCCCTATCAGGGTGACTGTGACAATAAGGCAAACTTCGGTGCTCTTCAACCCATGACTGAAGCAAATAAGGAATCTCTGAGTCAGTTTATCCGCACCTTTAAGGCCAAAGGGGGTACACCCATCCGCGAAGCTCTTGAGTATGTGATGAACACCTATACCGGCCTGACCGACATAGTGCTGATGACCGACGGAGAGCCGGGCTGCCGGCAGGGCGACGACTCCAACAAACTTTCGGAAGAAATCCTCGCCTTCATGCGCCAGCGCAACCCCGGCAATATTCAGGTAAATGCCATTGGTGTTGGCAGAGACTTTTTCGACGACCCCAACGCGGTGAAAGTGAAATTTCTCGAACGCCTGACGCAGGAAAATGGAAATGGTTTCCTAATAAAATTCGATTAACAATGAACAACCGATTTACCCGCATCCTCATCTCAGCCGCAGCTGCGGTAGTGCTAATGATCATATTGGCACTGTTTTACACTACCACCGACGAAAGCACAGGAGCACGACGCATAGCCGTTTTGCTCGGTGGTGAATTGCCAGCCGGCATTGTGCAAGGTGTCACCTACTTCATCTTCTTTTTCGGCGTAATGGAACTATGGGCCATAAGCCGCGAGATAGATGAAGAGGAAAAAGCCTATGCCTTCCGACTTCTGCCTGAGAAAGAACAGTATGTGCTCTCACCAGCCGATGTTGCACAGATTAAGTTGGAAGCGATCGGTAAAGAAAAGAACCGCAAGTACTTTCTGACCGATATGATCAAAAAGGCCTGTACTAAGTTTCGTGCCAACAAATCCACTTCCGAAGCCCTTGAGATCGTCACCAGTCAGAGCAAAATCAACATGGCCGATGCCGAATCGCGCCAGAGCTATATCCGATACGCTGCATGGGCCATTCCGTCAGTGGGTTTCATCGGTACAATCATTGGAATCGCTCAGTCACTGGGATTTGCAAATGAGGCTATGACTCCCGAAGGCATCGCCAAGGTAACTTCAGCGCTCAATATTGCCTTTGATACCACGTTGGTGGCGCTCTTTTTAAGCCTGATACTTATGCTCTATATTCACAGTGTGCAGGAGCGGCTCGAACGCTTTCACATCCGATTGGAAGAATACGTAATCGAAAACCTTATTAACCGAATATATAAAGAATAAAACCATGGAAAGAGCTACACAAAACTTGACCGGAGCAGCCAAATTCCGCCAATCTATTGGTGCCGGCTTTAGCGCTTTGGGGGGAAGTACCAACTACTTCAGCCTCGAATTTTTGACATCTGACGATTTTCATAAAGCCGGCAGCAGAGAAGATGTAATAGTTAACTACATTGAAATCGGGCGTGACTCCTCCTGCGGTATCCGCATCAGTGACAAATATCCAACCGTTAGCCGTAAGCATGCTGCCATTCAGAAAGAAGGGAATCAATATATACTCATACACCTATCGAAAAGCAACCCAACATTACTCAACGGCCGTCCGGTACAACATCGTTGGTATCTGCAAAACGGCGACACGATACAGCTCAGCCTCGAAGGGCCAAAAATGACCTTTCTGATACCGAAGAACAACAAGGCCAACTCAATCAGCCTCACCCGACGTTTGTCGCTCTTTGGCAAGCAAGCCCTGCGACCGTATAAGACCGCCCTAGCAGTAATGTCCGTATTGTTGCTACTCACGCTGAGTGGAGGTGGCTACTACATATGGCAGGATAGTCTAAAAGACAAACAATTTCAGCAGGAGCTGGCTGATGCCATGAAACGTGCAGCTGAATTAGAAAAGCAAAGCAGGGAGCAGAACGATTCTTTGATGGCTGCACTGGGGTACTCGCAGGAGCAAATCAATAACCTGCGAAGACAGCTCACCAGCATTCCAAAAAATCCGATACCTCAACCGCCTGTTCAACTGCCGCCTGCTTCTCAATCGACATTCGACTCAAAGCGCATCAAAGCACTGGTAAATGAGGTTAAAAATGATGTTTTTTTCATGTACATGATCTATGAATCCAAGAGTCCCGACGGAAAGCCAATTAAATCCGGAGGCTCCTGCACGTGTTTTCTGACGGATGAAGGCAAATTAGTGACTGCAAAACATTGCATTGCATCTTTTTTATTCAATATCACTGATTTTGAGGATGTTATTTTTAATCGGGCGTTTAGCTTCGGTGACTTTGAGATAAAAATTTCTATTTACGTATTTTCTCCTGATGGCCGGAAGATGCAATTTGACGGAAAAGCCTTTACAATCGGCAGAGCTAAAGAAAAAATAATTAAACTCAATATTGGAAATGACCAGAATCCGCAGATCATCGAGTTAAAAGATGCTGACCTCAATGACGATGACTGGGCATATATTCAGACTCCAGAAAAAGGAATCATCAAGATGGATCGGGAACTTGCGCGAAGCCTTGAAATTGGTTCCGAGCTCATTGTTTTGGGATACCCGAAAGGGTTTGGTGCCGATATCGATAAAGGAAAAATAAATCCATTGTTCAGCATGTCGGTAGTAGCTCAGGATGGCCTTGATTCGAAAATTGGAACCATTCTGGCTACCACCACAGGTACAAGTCCCGGAAACTCCGGCGGGCCGGTATTTGCAATTAAAGACAATAAACTGGTTGCAGTTGGTATTTTATCCGGGGGCATTTCAGATCTGGAAACCTATGTACCCGTTTCCCAAATACCTCAATAAATATCCAACCTGCCATGAAATATCGCATCACGGCACGTACGCATCAAGGGCTGGTACGCGAGCATAACGAAGACAACTTTATACTAAATCCTGACCAGCGGTATCAGAATTGGTACTTCGATGCCCGTCGTTTGTATGACATCACCGACAGTACAGCTCTGTGGGTAGTGGCTGATGGGATGGGCGGAGCTAATGCCGGTGAAGTGGCTTCTGAAATGGCAGTGATGCATATGAAAGAGGCTTTTTCTCGCTTTGATCCTAAAACTTCAGAACCAGTTGATTTTCTAAAAAATGCGATCGTCGAAGCCAATAAAAAAATTTATGAAGCCGCTCAATTTGATTCAGGAAAAAGCGGAATGGGTACTACACTAGTGGCAGCACTAGCTTTGGGCGATCAGCTCTATGTATCCTGGGTGGGCGACAGCCGCGCATATCTCTTTCGAAATGGCACACTAATACCGATTACAAAAGATCACTCCTTTGTACAGCAATTGGTTGATGCCGGCAAGATTACCCCTGAAGAAGCCTTTTACCACCCACAGGGCAACATAATCCTCCAGTCCCTAGGTGGTGAACCTGGAAAGGTCAAACCAGACGTAACGTCTCTACAGCTGAAAGCTGGCGACCGGGTGCTACTCTGCACCGACGGACTTCACGGAATGCTGCAAGATGCTGTTATTCAAGATATTCTCACTCAATATTCCGACTTTGAAGACGCAGCCAACCATCTCATTGAAGCTGCGCTTACCGAAGGTGCTCATGACAACGTCACGCTCATTCTGGCTGAAATGGTGCAAGTACCGGCAGGTACCATGTATGACAAGCCTGCTGACTTCCGCCGAAACTCCCTACGCACCATTAAAAGCGAACAGGAATCGGATCATGCCAAGCCTGCTGAAACAAAAGAAAACAAACGTTTTTTAATTATTATACTGTTTGGCGTATTAGTCCTGGTATTTGCTGCAGGTATTTTAGTGCCTTGGAAGACAATTATTTCACCTTCTAACAATAGCGACTCCATAAAGGTCGATACACCAATGGTAATACATCCTGCAGATACACCACTAAAAAATAGGTCTGAAGAACAAGTAATTAAAAATCCTTCTTTACCCTCCCAACAAACCCTTCCAACACCCTCTCAACCTGAAAAACCACAGCAATCAGGACCAAACCAAATTCCTGTAGTTCGTCAAACTCCGGCCACTCCGGTAAACAAACCAGTACAGGATACTACAGCCGACGAAAAACCTGTATCAATACCTATTCAAAAAGACACTTTAACTACAAAACCCATAGATTCACCAAAAAGACCTATTCAGCCAGACTCTACTGCTATTTTTGAAAAGAAAACAAAACTCTGAAAATTATGGCAGTAGTTGATGGACCTGACAAAAAGCCAAAAGGATGCCCCAATTATGGATATACGAACGATGTAAAGGCTATGCGCTTAAGCGTTGCAACTTTTCAATTGAAGACAACTTAATTCCGCCAACCAAGTCCTTAAACCAATATGTAAATTTTACTCATATGACCGATAAACCTGTTCGCTGCCCTAATTGTGGGTATGCAAACGAGCCTCGCAATCACCGCTGCAAGCGTTGCAACTATCCCCTACGTGAAGAAGACACCTCCGCACAGTTACACACTCCTGCATCTTCGCCGGCCAATGCTACTGTCGTGGGAAGCGCAACCAACATCGACCCCTGGGATATGGACAACAGCCGTCCTGTAAGCCAACAGCCGCCTCCGAAAGCTCAGCCCATTCAAGCACCTGTTAATGTGGGTCAACCGGAAATTTCAGCACAAGGCCCAAAACCCAAAAAGCTCGAAGTTAATAAAACCATTGACCCATCACGTATTGCCCTTTTTGAAAGAAATGTCCTGAAACTCGTACGCATACCCAAAGAAGGCGAACAGGAGGCTACCCTAGAGTTTGAAGGGGAAAACATCGTCCTAAACCGCGACAATACTGACCCCGGAAATATGACCATCACTTCGCGTGAGCAAGCAGCCCTGGAATTCAAAGACGGTAAGTGGATGCTTTCAGATCGCAGTGCACTGCAAACCACCTACATACGCGTAAATCAGCCTACTGAACTCAAAAATGGAGATGTAATCTTACTAGGCAACAGAGCTTTCCGGGTGGAATTTTAATTTAAAATGTATATTCTTTAAAAATCAGGTCAGCTTAAGGCAAAAAATTTCTATATCGCATCAAGCCCACTATCTAATACAAATAAAAAAGCCGGCCCAGAGGCCGGCCTTTTTTTCTTAGTATACTTTATTCATCCCACCAATGACGCTTTAAGAAAGCATCGTTTCCGGTCAGATTGATAAAGTTGTCGTTGTACAATCTTTCAGACTCCGGATAAGGCAGACGACGAGGAATGGCAGGGAGGTTGGCACCAGATACTGGAGTAAGCGCTGGAAGGTCTGTTCTTCTCCAGTCAGTCCAGGCCTCAATGTGAGAGAACATGGCCACATACTTTTCATACATAATGTCTGCCAAAGTCGGGTTAGCAGGCAAGTTGTTGATGTATGTGGTTCTGTCAGCAGAAGCTACTCCAAGGTAAGTCATGTTAGCTTCCACTGCATCTACAAGATCCTGGCGAGTGAAAGTTCCGGCACGAAACTTAGCCTCAGCAATGATGAACTTAGTTTCGTGATTGGTGATGAAGGGAAGTGGAGATGTCTGACCACCGTAGAAAGGCATTGTGGCTGAATCAGCTGAACGATATAAAGGAATTCGCGGATCGTTCTTGGCCTTCATCATATTGTACATAGTACCAGTTTGTGTGATATAAGCTAAGCGCTGAGTGTTGAACTGAAACCAGGGATTTGTGTTGGGCGGTCCGGCAAAAACCATCTGAGCGTTATCAGCATTGGCTGAAATACCTTGATTTGCCAGTGAAATCACTGTTGAAGCATTGAATCCCGGCTTTTTGCTCAGATGCAATGTGTAACGGGCCTTTAATGAATAGGCAGTTTTTATCCAACGAGTCAGATTGCCACCGAAGACAAGGTCTTCAGTACCCGGTTTTAAGGGACTTACTGGATTCTGAAGCTCAGCAATTGCCTCATCAAGCAGCGTCTGGATGGTAGCATAGATCTGCTGCTGAGAGTCGTATCTTGGATTCAGGTTATCAGCACCTTTAAAGGCTTCTGAGTATGGAATATCGCCCCATACATCAGTAAATAATCCAAGATACATCGCCATCATTACCTTGGCAACACCAGAGTAGTTTGGCGAAGAGCCTTCTGTCTTTTCAATGATTATCGACAGATCTTTCATACCACCTGAGTATCCATTCGGACCCCATGTCTGATCGAAGTCTCCTTCACCAATCTGTGCATAGCGCTGGTGAGCAAGAGACTGTCTGTCAGTACCCGTCATTTGCTGAATAAACAAGCATGTCATACGAGGCAAGACATCCCCTTGTGCCATTGCATATGACACTTGTGCACTCGGAAGAAGCACACGTACTGATACATCTGAAGGACGAGTAGGATCTTCAGTGTAATCTTCTAACCACTTCTTGGAGCAGCTGACAGTAAGGCCTACTGCAAGGAGTGATGTTAGTAAAAGATTCAGTTTTTTCATATCGCTCAAATTTTTTGAATTAGAAATTAGCTTTTATACCCAAAATATAACCTCTGGTGTTGGGCATATTGAAGTAATCAGCACCCTGGCTGTTGGTAGCACCAGAAAGGTTGGTCTCCGGATCGATACCGGTATACTTGGTGAAGAGCAGTAGGTTTCTACCGGTAAAGTTCAAGCTAAGTCCTTTGATGAACTTGGAGCCCTCAAACACTTTGCTTGGGAAGGTGTAAGCAAGGGTCAATTGACGGAGACGAACCCATGAACCATCTTCAATGAAAGGACGGCTGGCACCTGTAAAACTAGAAAGTGGACCAACTGCATAAGAAAGGTGGTTATTTGGAATCGGGGTTGTATTAGGCTTGCCAGAAACATCTTCACCATTGATGATTGTTCCGGGAGCATAAACACCGCTATTGCCTTTTACTACATCATTGAACACAAAGGTGCCATTTCTGTCACCACCCACATCAGCATGGGTACCAAAGTAGTAGAGGGCACCACGTGTACCATTCCAGATGTCACCTCCCTGGCGAATATCCCACACCATATTAAGTGACCAGTTCTTGTAGTTCACACCTCCAGTGATACCCATCAACCAATCGGGGTTTGGATCTCCTACTTTTACTTCAGTTGGAGAATAAATAGGATAACCATTTGCATCGATCAAAACATTGCCGTTTTCATCTCTCTGCCAGTCATCGCCGAAGAGTGTACCGTAAGCTTCACCAACCATCAAACGCTGGTTAGCACCGAAGAATCCCCAAGGAAGGTTAATAACATCTACGCCTGGAGCGAGTTCAAGTACCTTATTGCGATACCAGGTATATACCACACCAAGGTCAGCTGACCAATCCTTGCTTTCAAATAAGCGATAGTTGGCTGAAATTTCCCAACCTCTGTTTCTCATTCGGCCAATGTTTTTAAACATTTGCTCAAAACCAGAGGTAGAAGCAACAGGAACTGCTACAATTAAGTCTGTTGAAAGCTTATCGTACCATGTAACATCTACGTTCAATTTGTTGTCTAACAGACCAAGGTCGATACCAAATTCTGTGGTAGTGGTAAATTCTGGTCCAAGCTGAGGATTACCCAAAGTGTTTCCAAGAGTAAATCCAGTTGCACCACGGAAGGGAAACTGAATACCATCGATCCAGCCAGAGAGAGCTGATGCGCGGCTATAGTAAGTTCTGTTTGAACCGAAAGATGGTTCCAGACCTACCCTTGCCCATGAAGCTCTGAATTTACCTCTGGATATCAGACCTTCATTCAGACCAAAGGTTTCACTAAACAACCAGGAATAGCTGGCAGATGGATAGAAGATTACCTTGCTTACATCACCGAAGGTAGATGCCTGGTCACCCCGGGCTGTAATTGTCACAAAGTGCTGATCATCCCAGGAAAGCTGTACTTCACCAAATAAGCCGGCAATTCTTCTGCGATCAATTCCCTGGGAAGCAATGATGGTAGAAGCATTGCTGAGATTGTAGAAATTTTCTACAGAAAGGTTATCTCCTTGAACAAATACGTTGTCTAGCAAACGCTGATTGATATTCCAGCCAACAAGGTATTGTGTTTTTAATCTTTCATAGCTCTTTCTGGCTGTGACAATCAGGTCGCTGTTCAATTCGTGATATTTATAGTTGTCCTCAATTAGTCTACCGTTTACAGCAGTTCTGGACTGACGTGCAAGTATCTGAGTACGACGATCCTGATAGAAATCAGTACCCAATCTCCACATTACACTCAACCACTCTACCGGCACATAATCAATCTGGAAATTTCCCTGCAGACGGTTTACATTATCAAAGAAGGGGTTTTTATTTATAGTCCAATAAGGGTTATCGTATCCTGTAAAGTATCTGCGCTGAGTACCATCTGGATTCAAAAAGGCCTTCTCATCTGTCGGATCTTTAGCTCCATTCGAGTTATCGAATGAAGGTGGAGTTCTCAACAGACCAAGCATCAAACCAGAAGTGTTTGAACCTTGCTGTATTCTGCGGCCTCCTGAATTAACATAATTCGCTGAAGCTGAAACCTTTAATGAGTTGGAAACTCGTGCTCCACCGGAAAGACGAACAGATGTGCGCTGAAAGTTATTTAAGGGAATCACACCGTTTTCGGTCAGGTTAGCAACTGATAATGAATAAGATGTGCGATCATTACCTCCTGACAGACTCACACTGTTGTTGATTCTGCTTCCTCTCTGGAAAAATACGTAGGGATCATATGCTTTTGCGGTACCTTTAGAACCAGGTACCATGAGAGAATCAATATCTGTAAGCTGACCATTAGGTAGAAAACCCAAATTGCTAATTTTTGGTCCCCAAGAAAACTGAGACTGAGGCTGACCAAACAAACGGAGCTGACCAGCAAATCCCTGAGCATATTCATTCTGAAGCTTTGGAAGCTTATTTACTTCCATGATTTCAAAAGATCCTGAATATTCGATTTGGAATGGTCTGTTGAAGGCACCTTTCTTTGTAGTAATGAGAATCACACCATTAGCTCCACGAGTACCATAAAGAGCTGCAGCAGCTCCACCCTTAAGTACAGTTACTGACTCGATATCCTCTGGATTAATGTCTATGGCGCGGTTTGAAAGTGCTACACCAGCTCTTAGGTCTTGAGTGAGCAGTTGAGAGTTATTGATGGGAACTCCGTCTACCACAAACAGAGGCTGGTTGTCATTCTGAGTAAAGGTAGACTGACCTCTCACACGTATGTAACTTGAAGCACCAGCGGCACCACTGGAGTTAATTACCTGGATACCAGCAGCCTTAGCAGAAAGGCCTGATACCATATTTGCCTCACCTGAAGCTGCCACGGCATTACCCTTTACCTCTTCGACCGAATAACCTACTGCCTTGCGCTCGCGCTCAATGCCGAGGGCTGATACTACTACCTCTTTAAGCTGTTGGGTCTGAGGCTGCAGATCAATCACCATGTTTGGCTGCGCAGCCACTTCTCTGGTTTGCATACCGAGCGAGCTTACCACCAAGATAGCTCCTTGCTTCACGCGGATCTCAAAGCGTCCGTCGAAGTTAGTGGCTGTAGCATTCTTGGTGCCTTTTTCTACTACGGTAGCACCTGGCAGCGTCTCACCGGTATTGGCTGCCCGCACTACACCACTTACTCTTATCTCCTGGGCAAAGGCAGTGGCCATCCCCAGTAATAAGAGAAGGGTAACGAGTAAACTTCTCTTTTTTCTCATTTGTGTAAATTTTGTGTTAAACGCAAGGGCGAAGATGAGAGAATTTCTTAAAAATTACAATGCTTGCATAAAATTTTTTTTAACTGAAAATTAATTTAAATCAATTCTTGTTACCAAACCTTTAATAAACATTTCGTGAGATTTGATCAAAAAAACGCCTTTTCTAACTTTCTTAAAATTTGGTGAAACGAGTAATAATTTGAAAATTAACTATTTTTCTTTTTTTCATTTAAGTAATAAACGTCGGCGCACACCAAAAGAGATATGAAAGAAAATACTGACACTGCTGATTTATCGATGTCTAAAAAATTGTTCAGTAAACCGTGGGAAAAGTATGTGATAAGGCCTAAAAATGCCGCGAGCACCAGAACTTTTGTTTCTTGATTTAGTTCAGAATTGTACATTTTATGGCCCAAAATGAATATCTGAAGCACAATGAGAAGCACCAATACCAGGCCCGGTACCCCCATTTCAGCCAATGGCCCGAGATACTCGCTGTGTGCATTGCCTAAGTCAGCATTGTTTGTGGAAATGATGGTTTTTTCATGCGGCTTTTGAAAAGGTGCATATTGAAACATGTAGGTACCGGGGCCCCAACCGACAACAGGTCGCTCCTTAAACATTCGTATAGCCGATTTCCAGCGATTGATTCGCTCCAGATTCGATACATCTGTGCTAATATTTGTAGCTGATGTTACGTGCTCGCCTAAGTCGTCACTCGATACTTTTTGATTTTTAGAGAGCACCATGTAGATATCCGTCCAATTGTAAAGGATTACTCCTATCACAAGGGAAAATGCCGCTACCACAGCGTACCATTTGATTCTTAATACCAAAATCAATAATACTCCTGTCGCTGCCAACACACTCAGCCAAGCTGCACGGGTAAATGAAAGAATTAGACCTGCCAGTAAGATGCCAGAAACCAGAAAATAAAGAATTCGTATCCAGAGCTTGTCCTTGATAAAAAAAGCAAAAGCAAAACTCACCGGGACATACATGGCAAGGGCTGCTCCATAGTTGGTATGCTCTCTGAAAAATGGAGTCATAACCCATGTACTGGCTTGCTTGGTGAGGCCAAATTCAATATGTCTGACCAAAGTGTAAATAACAACAACCGTTAATGGAGCCATGTAAAACCAATAGAAGGTTTTTAAATTTTCCCTCTTCTTCAATAACAATGAAAAAAGGAAATAAAAAACGACAACAAACCAAAGCCTGGCTAAAAAATATTTAAACGACACAAAAGGCATACTGCTGGTGAGCGAGGTGAAAAACATCCAAAAAAGATAAATCACCAGGGTAAGCGACATGGGGTGGGCTGAAAACTTTGGCTGGAATTTCCCTTCTACGAATATTTTAAGAATAAATAAGATAAGTAGCCCGGCCATAAAAGGCTCTCCCGGTACACCGATTGCAGATTTTAGATCTTCGAAATAAATCTCCACTGAAAATGGGGTGCTCAGCAGCAGAAACCACAAAACTTTGTCCATCGCAAGGAAAGTAAGTGCTGCCAAAGCCAATCCGAAGGGAATGACCATCAATAAATAATTCTCAGTGGCGGTAAATATGGCAACACAAATCAGGTAAAAAATACCTGCACCATATATAATTGTCTTTTTGGACAGATTTTTCAATCTTCCCTATTGTTTTGGCGAATGTTTTCAACCACGGCTAAAACAATCATTGTAAATACCAGCGAGCTCAAAAAGCTCAATAACACTATCAGGCTTCGCACAGGATACGTCTTGCGTTCAGCCGGATAGGCCATATTTACTTTGAAAGTAGCCGGCAGAAATTCGTTTACATCCACCTTGGCCTGATCGTATTTTGTTTTAAGTTTTACTAATTCCTCTTTCAGCAAAGACAATTCATCGCGCAGCGAAACATAAAGGCCACCATATTTTGCCAAGGTATCGAGCATATTTTGGATTTCACGAGCCTTTCGACTGCCAGGGCCCTCCTTTACAATGGCACTGCCGAGTTGCTCAGTCAGGGCAGCTACTTGCCGCTCGTAATCGTGCACACCTTTGAATCTGAGCTCTGTAAGCTGATGTTCTTTGTCTTCGATTTCCTTTTTTAGCGAAAGATATTCATTTTCGACGATGGCTAATGCTTTCACTGCACGCTCTTTTTGAATCTTGTTTTTCACCTCATCTAGCAGCTCTGCTATTCGATTGGCAATCAATGCTGCAGTGTCAGGCGATTCATCGAGCACCTTTATCTCAACTGACATGAACTCTGTACGGCGAAAGGAGATATTTTTGTTGTACTTCTTTTGAAGCTTTGTGTATTTATACTTCGCTTTCGGATTGATTCGATAATGACGCATCAAGTCAAATTCCTCAATAATTCTGTTTTTGATTTCATCCGAATTTAAAATTTGCAGGAGTTGTTCGGCTTGTTGCTCCTCACCAAACTGAAGCACGTCTTGATTTACGCCAAATTGCTGTGGAAGAAGTGCTTTAGAAACGGAGTAGGTGGTTGAAGGAAATAGTATTACAGTACTCTTGTATCTCGGATAAACGAATGGAGGTGAGGAAAAGATAAAAGATAAAACTGCAGCAGATAGTGATATGATAATCAGCGGCTTACGCCATTTCCAAGCAAATAAAATAATCCCGGTTGAGTCAAAAATATTTCGATGCTTCTTAGAATGTTTCATCAGAAATGAGAATTTTTGCCAAACCTACAAACGTAACAAGATATTTTATGCTTTTTTATCACTTTAATTTAAAAAAAGGCTTGTCCAAAACTGTTTTTGACAGCACTTTGCGCATCGTGTAAATCCAAACGGCTCCCCCCGATAAAAAGAAAACCATCAATACATTAAAACCCACCTTATTGTAAAAGAAAAATAATGAGACGGCCAACCCCAAAACGACTAACATTTGAATTTTTTTATAGATCATATTTTCAAGATTAAACTTTCGAAAGATCCAATAGAATTGAGCAAAAAATATAAACATATTTGTTAGAACCATCCCGACTGATGCACCATTTACATTATATAATTTTATGAGAAAATAATTGCCAAGTATCTGGAAGAAAGCAGCAATCACTGATATACGAATTAAATATCGGATTTGTCGATTAGCTGTTAAAAAGGAACCTAGGACAAAATTTGAAATAATGAAAGGATATGCCATTAGGTGTATTTGAAAAATTTCAGCGATAGTTCTTGTATCTTCATTGTACAAAATATGGATGAATTTAGTAGATATTAACATAAATAAAAAAGCTATTGCATATCCGGTATAAATCATGATAAAAATAATTGATTGTAGCAATCTTATTGATTCAGTTTGTTTAACTTTTAAACTGGAAAAAAGAGGCAGTAATATTACCGAAGACAAATACCCATATTGCGATAAAAAATCTATGAGTCTAAAACTGGCAGCATATATGCCTGCAAATCTTTTCTCTGTCAGTAGTTGAATCAAAGTGCTATCTATTCTTGTGTAAATTCCCATAACAAAAATGAGTAGAGTATACGGAAGTGCCTCTTTAAACCAGTATGTGTTTAAAGAAAAATTTCGAAAGGAAAAATTCAAATGTTTTTTCAATATTATAATCAAAAGCATGACACTAAAAAGTAGTGAAATAATTTGCACATATAAAAATGTTTCAATTGAAATGGTATTTGGATAAGAGAAATACAAAAGAATTCCAAGTATTATTGTCGAAATAATTTTATCGAATATTGAATAAAAAGAATCGTTTTTAAATTGCATATGAGATGACAAATATGTGCGCAAAAAAAGAATTAAATTTGTGAGAGCATGAAAGATCGAAGAAATGAATACTAAAAAGATAATTTTCTTATTATCGAAAATTATAACTGAAAAAATTGATGCTATAAGAACATAGATTAAAGAAAAAAGTAACTTTAATGGTAAAACGGATGCATATGAAAATTCTTTTTGAATCGATTTATCAGCCAGGTGAATATTATTAAAATGGTTTAAACCCATATCTGAAAATATAGAAAAAATAAAAGCAAAATTGAAAGCTGTGAAATACATGCCATATACATCGTGCCCCACTGCATTTTGCACCGGAATATCGATGAAAAAAACCCAAAAAGGCTTTATCAACACATTGAGCAACAGCAGAAAAGCAAAGTTTTTTAAAAAGTAGAAAATCATTTAGGTATCCTTTCGAAAACAGTCTATTGCGCTATATGGCCAAAAGTAAGCTTAAGCAGGTGCTAAGAAATGCAAATAAATGCTTTTCTTGTTTCTTCACTTAAGCAAACCATCGCGTACAATACAATATTTTTGCTCCGTATGCACAGCAAAGACATAAAAAAAGAACAATTCGAGACGGTAAAAAAGGTCTTTACCGAATATCTGGAGAAGAAAGGACAGCGCAAGACTCCTGAGCGCTATGCTATTTTAGAAGAAATCTATGTCAATACCGAGCACTTTGACATAGAAACGCTATACGTACGCATGAAAAACAAAAATTACCGGGTTAGTCGCGCCACGCTCTACAACACCATAGAACTGCTGCTCGAATGCAATCTGGTACGCAAGCATCAATTCGGTCAAAATCAAAGTTTTTACGAAAAATCATATTTTAATAAACAACACGACCATATCATTATCCAAGATACCGGCGAAATCATCGAATTTTGCGACCCGCGTATCCAATTGATTCGCAACACGGTAGAAGAAATTTTTGGCGTGAAGGTAATGAGCCACACGCTTTACTTCTACGCTCAAAAAACATCACCCGAAAAAACTGAAAAATAATCCATCAACACATCATCAATAAGACTAAACATGGCAATAGACGTACTACTCGGCCTTCAATGGGGCGATGAGGGCAAAGGAAAAATCGTGGATGTACTGACCAAAGGGTACGACATCATCGCGCGATTTCAAGGAGGTCCTAATGCTGGTCACACCCTTGAATTTGAAGGCATTAAACACGTGTTGCACACCATTCCATCAGGAGTCTTCCACACCAATGCTATAAATCTGGTTGGCAATGGCGTAGTCATCGATCCGGTGATCTTTTTAAAAGAACTCGAAACCCTTGAGAAAATTGACCCCACTGCCCGTCAGAGAATCTTAATATCTCGCAGAGCACATCTCATACTGCCAACACATCGCTTACTCGATGCCGCCTCTGAAGCTTCAAAAGGCAAAAACAAAATTGGCTCAACCCTCAAGGGTATTGGCCCTACCTATATGGACAAAACCGGTCGGAATGGCATACGAGTAGGCGACATTGAACTGCCTTACTTTACTGATAAGTACAACCAACTGGTAGCCAAGCACAAGCAACTACTAAACAATTACAACTACGATTACACCCATCTGCCACAGCTCGAAGAGGAATGGATGGAAGCCATCGAACGATTTAAAAAACTACAACTCATTGACAGTGAGCACTATCTTCATCGTGAACTGAAGGCAGGTAAATGCATCCTTGCAGAAGGCGCACAAGGTTCAATGCTTGATATAGACTTTGGCACTTATCCCTTTGTAACCTCTTCAAACACGACAGCCTCGGGAGCTTGCAATGGATTGGGCATACCACCCACAAAAATTCGAAAGGTGATCGGGATTTTCAAAGCCTATGCTACACGCGTGGGCAGTGGACCATTTCCCACAGAGCTTCATGACGAAACCGGAGAGCTCATTCGCCAACATGGTAAAGAATATGGCTCTACCACAGGTCGCCCCCGCCGTTGCGGTTGGCTCGACCTTCCCGCCCTTAAATACGCCATCGAAATCAATGGTGTTACGGAGATGATGATGATGAAAGCCGATGTGCTCAGCATTTTTGACACTATTAAGGTAGCCACTCATTACAAGTACAAAGGAGAAAAAATCGATTACTTGCCTTATCAGCCCGACGAGCAATTCCTAAAACCCGTATATGTGGAATTGCCCGGTTGGAAAACCGATATTACCAAACTTACTGATTATAAGGACGCGCCTAAAGAACTGAAACAATACGTCGAATTCATCGAGCAACAGACAGGAGTGAAAATCACCATTGTATCAGTAGGTCCCGACCGTGCCCAAACACTTAGGCTGTAATTACTTGCCTGAGGTTAGCTTTAAGTAGTCATAAATCATCTGTGCCAGGTATTTCCTGGCTTTTTTATGTGCATACATTGTATTGGTGTACATCTGACCATTTAAATACAGTTGAAAAGACTCACCCTCCTCAACAGCAGGTAGTAGTTTTATAAAGTTTTCCTTCATCTCAAAAGCATCCGCTGGAAAGAGTTGTATTGTATCTCCTGAAGTAATGATTTGAACGCTCTCAAGTTTCTGTTTGATCTGAGGAAATTCGGGATACAAAAAGGCCATCTGTTCCCGATGAGAGACGATCAATCGGATGTTCAGGTCTTTTTCACCGAGCGATGCAGTTAATTTTCGATGTTTGTAAATTTCAAAACCAGAGGCAGAGTCAATAGATTTGTTGTAATAATAAGAGCGAATATTTTTAAAATAGATCCAGGCCGATTGAGTAAAATGCACTTCATCAGGGGATATGCGAATATGTCTTTTGTTGTAAAAAATCAAATTAATAACTACTAAAAACAAAAGCCCAAACGCGCCTACTTTTGCAAGAGATTTTTTATCAACGTGATCATCTCTGTCAATTGACAACATATTTAAAGAATTCATTTGCGATTAAACAGATGATCTACGTTTCATTGTTTTGTATAAAAGAAATTTTTTAAAATGAAAAAATTTGTTACATCAACAGCCTTTGTGATTTCACTGCTTTCGTTTAAAAGCGATAACAGCTTATTGCTCAGGCTAAACGAAGGGCAAACCATTAAATATTCCAACCAGCTGCTTACTAATGGGTATTCGGATGAGGCTTTGACTACCGGTATTTTTAGAGGTGAGTTGCTTTTCAATCAAAGCGTTACCATCACAAAATCGACTAATGAAGGCTACGAAGCTGAAATAAAACTGCTTAGGATGAAGTTTAAACAAGAAAATCCGCGCTGGAGCATTGATTATGACAGCGATCGCAAGGATGCTATACCCGAAGGTAGAGGTGGAATGATGGCGATGTTTATGAGCTCTCTCTTACAGGAAACATACAAATTTGAGCTGACCAAGACCGGAAAGGTGACAAAAAGACCTAAAATTCAAACCCCAGACGGAAGCGATTTTGCAGCAGGATTTAGCAATATCTTTATTGAATTACCCGGAAAGCCTGTGCGCATAGGCGATAGTTGGATAAACGAAATCACTTTTAGAAACTCAAAGTTTCAAATCATGTACACAGTTGCCGGCGTAGTAAACGGTTTGCTGGAACTCGACACCGAAGTAGTTGGCGACGAAACTTCGCCTCCTGGTAAAACCTATATCGACCCTGCCTCCGGACTGTTGGTAAAGTCAGAATTTGAAACCCTTAACAAGCAATACAATCAAATGACTGGTACAGATGCCTTTGTAAAAACCAAAGTGGTCATTCAACTGCTCCCATGAGCAAATCGAATTGGCAAGATGCATTTCTTGAATTTCTAAAGACAAGACCCACCTTACCTGGCGAAGCAGCTCATGAGCTTGTTGCACTAAAAGGTCGTGTAAAAGCTTCAGAAATCAATAAGTTGCAAATACAGCCAAAAATTTCGGCAGTGGCTGTAGTATTCGAAAAAGTTTATTCGGGTGAGTATCGCATAGTGCTCATCAAAAGAAAGGAATATGCAGGAGTTCATTCTGCTCAAATAAGTTTTCCCGGCGGCAGAAGAGATGGAGGTGAGTCGCTGATTGAAACCAGCATTCGCGAACTGTATGAAGAAGTAGGCATTTCCGTCAACGAACGACAGCTGCTTACGCCCCTTACAGAGCTGTACATACCTCCGAGCAATTTTTTAATGTACCCCTTTGCTTACCGTTGTGATACAATCATGAAGTGCTATCCAGATCCAAATGAAGTAGCCGATATTGTGTACCTACCACTGTTACGTTTAGCACAAGAGCCTTGCTTCGAAATGCATTCGGTTGATGTTCGCGGTTTTAGTCTCAGAGTACCGGCAATAGAGCTTTCAGGTCACATCATCTGGGGAGCTACCGCTATGGTACTGGCTGAAATTCACGTACTCATTAAAAGTTTTATTCAAAATTTTGAAAAAATGTAGCTTTGCCCAAACGATTAAATCTCAATTAAATTTGAAATTCCGAGACCCATTTGGATATTCATACCTTATTAAGCGACTGGTGATTTTTGTCTTTGGCATTATCACACAATTTCGCTTCAATATCTTGTTTAAAAATAAAATTAAAGGCTCGCGAATATTAAAAGATTTGCCCGAAACAGGTGTGCTCTTTGTAAGTAACCATCAAACCTATTTTGCCGATGTAGCCTTTCTGTATAATGTTTTTAACTGTGCTAAATACGGTGTCTATGACCGTATCAACTTTCCTTGGTTTATTTTCAATCCTAAACTCAACATTTACTTTATAGCTGCCAAAGAAACCATGAAGGCTGGGCTGCTGCCCAAAATTTTTGAGTACGCCGGGTCGGTATCCATTAAGCGCACATGGCGGGAGGCCGGCAAAGAAATAAGCCGTGGTGTGGATCCACGCGACATTGAAAAAATTATGAAAGCACTAAAATCGGGCTGGGTAATTACCTTCCCACAAGGCACCACTAAGCCCTACGCTATCGGTCGTAGAGGGACAGCCCAAATTATTAAATTAGCCAAACCTATTGTGATACCTATTGTAATTGATGGTTTTAGAAGGGCTTTTGATAAAAAAGGACTTTTAATAAAAAAGAAAGGTGTGACGCTTAAGGTTACAATAAAGCCTCCATTGATCATAGACTACGACGACTCACCTGAAAACATCATGAAGCTCATTATGGATGCCATCGAACAGAGCGAATCCTTTCAACAGCCAAAAATCATAAGACCTGGAATACATTCAGCTGAATAAAAGATTTTACATGTTTTTATTGCAGGCATTTAGCTTTTAACCATTCGGTTTCATCTTTTAGTTGCTTAGTATTTCAAAAAGCATATTTTTCGATAGGTGATTTTGTACATTTGTGTTTCTACAAAATACATGCATGACCAGGAAAATCTTAGTGGCCCTCCTACTTAGTACTCTACTTATTGGCTGTAACAAAGACATTAAAGAAACTCTTGATTTTCAATACGAAAGAAGAAATATTTATGTGGGACCGGTGTTTTTCTATCGCGGTTCTATGGTTTCGCCTGATACTGTTTTTAAAACAGACTTCAATACTTATGTGCGCATCCAATCGGTTCATGTGCTGTTTTCAAACTTTTACGTCTCCACTTCTACTGATACCTTTTACACCGATACTTTATTGAGAAAGAGGCACTTTTTCACAGCCACATATGCCGGCATCACACCAGCCGGTTACATGCGTGCAGGCACTTACACCAATGGCGGATACGGATACTTCCTCGGCCTCGACAGCGTAATTAATTATGGTACCCGACCCGAGAATTACCCGGCAAACCATCCTCTGGCTAACACTTCTATTTGGGAAAAAGATGCAGGATATGACTTTTTTCAAATGGTTGGCACTGTGACAGATAGCTCTGTAGCCGACTCCGCTTCGAGAACCAAGCCTTTCAGCATCAGAGTACGTAACCTCCAAAACTTCAAGCCAGTTAACCTCTTCCAGCTCAAGAATTTCAACATAGACAATCAAAATCGGATTGTGTTTGAATGCTATATTGGCCTTGACAGCGTAATTAATCTTTATAACCTGTATCAACGCCCCATCATTGGCGGTACATCCTTCACCCTCTCGTCACAAGACAGTATGCGAAGCGTTTTTAACAAACTTTATATCGATCTTCAATGAAAAAATTTTTTACTCTTTCAATCTTTTTAATGATTGGGATGTGGTCCTGTAAAAAGGACAATCCGGACGAAAAACCACCTTTAGCCGAAGTAACCATTCAATTTAAACTCTATAACGGCACCTCTGAGGTAGCCATGAATACGGATTTCAAATTAGCAGATAATCGGACCATTAATATCCAAGAACTTAAATTTTACATAAGTCACGTAAGGTTTCTCAATCAAAACGGTGAAACTAGACATACTGATTCTGTACTGGCACTGATGCGCATGCTCGAGCCAGAGCATCACCATGTAAAGGTTCAGGTACAGCCGGGCACTTACAGCAGCCTTGAATTTTATCCAGGCCTCGACAGCATAGCAAATTCAAAAAACCCGGTGGACTTTCCGAGAGAGCATCCCTTGAGCGCTTTCTTCAATATGCATTGGAATTGGAACATGCAATATCGCTTCGTGCTCATGGAGCTCAGAGCTAAAGATTACAACCCTTCAATTCCTTGTTCATACCACCCTGGCACCAATACATTGCTGCGAATCAGTAAGATTTCATTTGACAAAAGTTATCAGTTTGAAGCTGGTAAAAAGTACAAAATCACCCTGTGGATGAATGTAAATACCATGTTTGACGGACCGAGCGGTTACATCAACTTTCTCACAGAAAATCAAGCACACGCCGAACCCGGAGACTTTGAATTGACCAGAAAATTTATGGAAAACTTTGCTGCGAGTTTTCAGTTTTCTTCCCTAGTAAAGCTGCATTAAACCCCTTTAAAAAAGTTTTCTATTGAATTATTTAACATTGAAATTTCATCGCTTTTTTAATAAAAAACGTAATATTAATAAGTAGTTATCACTGGAAATTTCGCAGACATCAAAATTTGATGTTTTTCTTTATTGATTAGCTTTTCAAAATCATTTGTAGAAAACCATCTGCATTTTATGGTTGAGGAAATAAACATGGGTTACAAATGACTTCAAAATAAACCGGTAGGAGATGGATACCTTTTTGAAGCCTGAATGAGGCATCAGGTGTAGCTCGCCAGCGATCGCAGGCTTCACTTGATAATTGAACATCAGTGAGGATTTTTTCAGGATGGAAGAGTTTAACTTCACCCTTTTTACCCTTTACTACCAGCAAATTCTCTTTGGATACTTTTACAGCTTTTGGTCGACGATTGTCTTTTGAAACATAAAATATATCACCCGTTTTAGTCAAAGTTTCGGCTGCAAGTGCTTGCCCAAATGCACCACCACATTCATGTTTAATCATTGTTATCTGAAGAAGTGTTTTAGATGAAGTACACGATGTTAATAAAAGTACGGCTAAGAGAGTTTTCACTTGCATAGTATGAAATTTTTTATAAATATAATAAATTAAACACAACAATTCATACAGCATGGATCGAGAAATATACAATCATAAAAATAATGTAAAAAAATACAAAACCAAGAATATATGCAATTAATACCTTGAAATAATTAATTTTTGCAATAGGTTTATAAAGAGATGCAATAGATATTGTCACATACGCCAACATAATAATTGTGATAGTGGTGTAAAGATCTAAACGCAGAAAAACTTTGGTGAGAGCAGCTATTGTATAAAATAACATTCCAACTCCCATAAAATAACATAAAATTGCAAATATTTCGAAGAAATTAAGCTCTTTTTTTCTAAATAAAAACCAAATAAAGAATGCAATCATAATACCCATTAGCAAATTCGCATATCCATAATTGTCCTGAATCCATTTAAGACTTTTATTCGTAAATTTTACGGAGCGGTCATCTTGACTGTTTATTTCCAAATCTAAAACAACTTTTTCCTCTACGTGATAATACTTGTTAATGAAAGAATAAATCAGAGATGTAACAAGTAGAAAAATGAGAGGGGAGACATATTTTCTTCTGTTTACAAAAAGATATGTATAAGCAGATCTTCCGGGATAAAAAATAAAGTCACGAATGGTGAGTAATAATCCTTTTTCAAGCATGAAAACTTTCATGATTTCTCCTATTAAATAAGAAAAATTGATTTTAGGAACCTTGTTTTACATTCCACAATTTGGACAGTAATTTCCTTCAAACAATTTCTGACAATTGGAACAAATATTCATGGAACCAATTACTTTTTAAAAAACATACAAAAATATATTAAAATGCATAGAATATTAAAGTAAATACTTCAGCATTAAATTAATTTTCATAAACCATCGATCAAAAATATTAATTAATTGTATTACATGATAATTAGAATTTTTTTGACTGAATATATTTTTTGAGCTAACATTTATAAAAAACAAATAAAATGGCATAAAAAAGTGATGAAAACCTTATAATCCTTTGATCAATTATCGAAAATATTTCACAAAATATTTAAAAAGAAAATCAGTTGTCAAAAATCATTTAATTATTAGAATATTTTTTTTCATTATTTATGCAAAATAATTCATTTTTCCATCGATCTGAAAATAGTTAGGCAATATTCGATATCGTCGTCAGAGATGTCGAGGTGTGTGACTAATCGAAGCCATCCCTGACACATATGAATAAGACGAATGCCATGCATTTCGAGTTTTTCAGCTACCTCTGACGGATTTTTCTTGGTTTTAAAAATGACTATGTTTGTCTGTGGGGATACGACCTCTGAAACCCAACTTGAAACTCTAAGTCCATCAGCCAATTTGCGTGCTCTTGCATGGTCGTCAGCAAGGCGATGGATATGGTTTTGAAGAGCATAAATCCCCGCAGCTGCTAAAAAACCGCTTTGGCGCATCCCTCCGCCCAATCGCTTGCGAATGCGCTTAGCTTTAACGATAAAATCGGCTGAACCAAGGAGCAAGCTCCCAACTGGACATCCCAAACCTTTCGACAAACAAATACTCATTGAATCGACCGAGCGATGGTAATCGGCAGGCTGTTCGTTGTTGTATATCAATGCATTGTAAATTCGAGCTCCATCGAGGTGAACTTTTAGGCCCAAGCGTTGACCTTCTTCAGCTAAGGTGCGTATTTGTGCTGCTGTGTAACAAGTGCCTCCTGCTTTATTCACTGTATTTTCAAGAGACAGCAAGGCCGAATGCGCGTGATGTTCATCTACAGAATTAATATTGTATGCAAGCGATTCAGGAGAGATTATACCATTTTCGCCATCCAACAGCCTAACACTACAAAGTGCATTAGCAGCGATTCCGCCTCCTTCGTACCAATAAATATGTGAAAGTCGATGACAGATCACCTCATCCCCGGGCTTAGTGTGAACCATAATGGCAATTTGATTGCACATAGTGCCCGAAGGACAGAACAAAGCAGCATCAAAACCCCAAATAGAGGCTGCCATCTCTTCGAGTTTTTGGGTTGTAGGATCTTTATCAATCACATCATCACCCACATCAGCTTTCATCATGGCCTGTAGCATGGAAGGGGTCGGACGTGTAACGGTATCACTGCGTAAGTCAACTTTTCTGATCATTCAGCTGATAAATTGTTACTGCAAAGAAATTTTGTAATTAGTTTGTGACGAGTTTTTAATATATGGCTTTTTTGAAACGTAATCTACTGATTTTTCTTAAACATATGTGCTATGAATTTTAAAAAAGCAATTTTTTATTTGCCGCTCATAAGCTTTCTGACCTTATCTACATTTTCTTGTAAGAATAAAAATACCCAAGAACAAGCGGATAATGGTTGTAAAAATCAGGGACTAGAGCTTCCGGAGTGGGCAAAGAGCGCCCCAATTTATCAGGTCAACATCAGGCAATATACCCCTGAAGGCACAATTAATGCCTTTAAAACCCACCTGCCTCGCCTCGCTGAAATGAATGTGAAAATATTATGGATTATGCCCATACAACCTATCGGAAAACTCCATCGAAAAGGCAAGTTGGGAAGCTATTATAGCATCGCCAATTACCGAGAAGTAAGCGAAGAATACGGCACACTTGACGACTTCAGAGCCATGGTGAATGAGGCACATCGCCTCGGAATGCGCGTTATACTCGACTGGGTAGCCAATCACACTGCCTGGGACCATCCATGGATCACCGAACATCCGGACTGGTACAAGCAGGACGAAAACGGTGTAATCCTGTCGCCGATACCCGACTGGAGCGATGTGGCACAATTGAACTACAGCAACCCGGCGCTGAGAGAAGCTATGAAAAATGAAATGAAGTTCTGGATTTTTGAAACGGATATTGATGGCTTCCGATGCGATGTGGCCGAGTTAGTTCCGGCTAATTTCTGGGCATCAGCTTTTAAAGAACTTCAGCAGATTAAACCTTTGTACCTACTCGCCGAGGCTGAAGGTATTGAATTGTATGAAAATTTTCATGCTACCTACGGCTGGACACTGCATCACATCATGAATCGGATAGCAGCCGGAGACTCAACTGCTGAATCAATTGACAACTACCTCGAAACACAGCAACGCGAAAGCTACCGAAAAAACATGCAGCGCATGTATTTTACCAGTAATCACGACGAAAACAGCTGGAACGGTACCGAATTCGAACGACTTGGAGAACTCCACAAAGCTATGTTTGTGACGATGGCTTTTCTGCCTAATGCGGTTCCTATGATTTATACAGGTCAAGAAGCAGCTTTGAAAAAGCGCCTAAACTTTTTTGACCGCGACCCGGTTTCATGGAACACTTATGAGCTTACAGATTTCTATAAAAAAGTATTTGGGCTATTTATCAGCCACCCGACCGTGGCAGCCGCTTGCCCCACGGGCGACTTTCTGCGGCTCGACAACGGCGATTATAAAAATCTCTACATTTATATGCGTACACTAAACGACAAAAAGATATTGGTAATCACTAATTTAGGGAAGGAATCAGCCATTGTACCCGATTTAGAAATTATTCACGGCGAATGGAATGACCTAATGACCGAACAAAAGCGCACAATTAAATCGGGTCAAACCATCGAACTACAGTCGGGAGATTTTATCGTCTTGTACACTTAAGTATTAGAAGCAGGGGTATCCTCTGACGACGTTTTCTGTTTCGCAGCTTTTTTCTTTTTGGTAATCAGCGGAATAAATTGATTCCGATCGAGTATGGCCACCATATTGCCAAGTCTGATATGGTATTTGTCTTTTTTCACATCAACGAGTTGACCGATGAGGTTGTTTTCGAGTAGCTTTACCTGATCTCCCACATTTACCGGGGTATTGAGTAGTCTTTTTAGATTTTTTGACTTAGTTTCAGCCTTTACAGTTGCCTCAGCTTCTCGTTTCTTAGCGTTCTCAGCAGCCTTTTCCTGCAGGAGTCGCCAGAATTTCTGGCTAATAATTTTTTTATTGGCCGATGTTGGATTTTGCTCCCACATATTTACCAATTGACTAAAACGACTGCCCCACATCAATTTTTCACTCTGCCGGCGGTTTATTTCGCTTTGTTTTTCGAGTTTTTCTTCCAGGCGTCGGATTTTCTTCTCTTGTGTTTCTTTTAGCTTTGAAAGCTCTTCGAGTCGTTTTTCCAATTGTTTGGTTTGTAACTCAAGGTTTTGCTTCTCTTGCTGAATACTCACCAAAAGGCGGTCAACCTCGACAGTCGAATTTTCGAGTTTCTCTTTAGCGCGATCAATAATTTCTCGAGGAATACCAACATTCTGAGCTACTTCGAAGGTGTAAGAACTGCCCGGTGCCCCAATGTGTAGCTGATAAAGCGGCTGAAGAGTTTCTCTGTCAAATTGCATGGAGGCATTTTGCACATTCGAAAGTTGAGCAGCTAAGGCCTTTATTTTGTTAAAGTGAGTAGTAATTACTCCTAAAGCACCTGATTTCTGAATTTCTTCCAAGAAAACCATTGCAATAGCTGATCCTAACTCGGGGTCGCTGCCGCTGCCAAATTCATCAATAAGGATGAGCGACTTTTTGCCCATCCTACGAAGTATGTGCTTCATTTTATTCAGGCGCGAGCTGTATGTAGAGAGTTCATTTTCAATGCTCTGTGCATCGCCTATATCGCCAAAGATACTATGTATCAAACCGAAACTACTTTCTGGAGCCACTGGTATTGGTATGCCACTCTGAAGCATGAGTACCAGCAGACCTACGGTTTTCATGGCTACCGATTTTCCACCGGCATTTGGTCCGGAAATTACCATTACCCGATGGTGGCGGTTGAGCTCAATGGTGAGAGGTATAGTAGGCTTATTTCGTTGTCTGTTGTGCAGCAAGAGAGCCGGGTTGTATCCGTTAACAATTTTTATTACAGAGGGTGACTCCATCACTTGAGGGACACATCCTCCTGTTTCGATGCCAAATGCAGCGCGGGCTTTCAAGGTATCTAAGTGAACCAGGATTTCCTCCATTTCCGAAAGAACCGGATAAAAGACAGAGAGTTGATAAGTGAGCTCCGTTAAAATCCGGAGAATTTCGCGCCTTTCGTCGTCAGCCAAGCGCGCTATTTCGTTGTTAATTTCAATCGTTTCAGGCGGCTCTACAAAAACGACCATATTTTTTCCGCTGCTGCCATGGAAGATGCCATTTACCTTATTCTTATGGCTGGCGAGTACAGCAAGAACACGCCTGTTCTCGTGCACCGATTCTTTGAAGTCAGCAAGTATGCCGCTTGACTCTAAGCGATGAACGATTTTATAAAATAATTTATCGCTTTGTTGTCTTTTTCGTTGTAGCTCTTCTCGTATGGAGGCTAGTAAAGAAGAGGCCGAAGATTTTATATTACCTCTGGGATCAAAGACCTTGTCAATCAATGCTATAATTTGTGGCTCTGGAGGACGTTTCTCTACCAGCTTCCAGAGCATTGGAGCTAATTCTCTGTTTTGAAATAAAAATTTAAACACATTGTCAAAAGCTTCACTCAGCTGGCGAATTGCCATGAAACCCTTTTCATCCACCGTTCCGCTACCGGTTTTCAAAATTTTGAAGGCCCTTGTACAATCTTCGTGGCCAAGTCCCGGAATACCGGAAGTGCGATTTGTGAGGAGCATTACTTCTTGAACGGCATTGAGCTCAGCATGTAGCTGTTGGTAATCTGTATTGGGTGTAATCTGTCGCAAGGCTTCAGCAGCCTTACTCAGTACACACTTATGGCTGATGTATTCAGCTATAGCCTTGTACTCGAGGATATCGGTTAAATTCTTCGGATAGATATACAATATGGTACGATTGAATTATTTAATTCCTGCAAAGGTGTATCAGGATAGAGAATAATTCAATTTTTCCAATTTTTGGAATTTTATATAATTTTTGGAGTTTTTCTATTGTGATAATTGTTATACTTTATTGAATATCAGCATTTTTATTTTTGGCATAATAATTTTTATGACGACTAAAAACAAAAATCATGAGAAAGGTTTTTTTGGTGTTAGGTTTAATATCATTCACCTTGATCAGTTGTAAAAAAGAAAAGGAAACACTTATTCCTCCTACTCCGACTGAGTTCAAGGATTTAACAGTATCGCCAAATTTCAAATGGAATACTTCTAAAGTTTTTACATTGGAATTTGTCGGTGTATCTACCATTGTTCCCGGATCAACAGGGGTTTTAGTCATAACGAGCCTACCCGACAACACCGAGTTACTGAAAGTAAGACACACGATGAAGGATAACAAAAACTTTCAGCTCAACCTGCCGGGACATGTAAAGCGGATACAGGTGCGCTATGGAATCGTAGAAAAAGAAATCAAAATTCAAGGAAATTCAGCTCAGTTTATACCAATTCCTGAACTATCCGAAGAATAAAATTATAAATCATGAAAGTCATGAAAAAGATATTTTTCATTTCCCTTTTTACCTCCCTATTTCAATGGTCGAATGCACAAGTAGTGCTAAATGCTGAGTCTGGTAACCGCAACATCGATGCTGCAAATTGTTGGACATTTGGAGGTGTAACTTATACAAACACGTCCATACGCATCAGCGGTAACTGGAGCATGCAATCGGGACAGGCCACATCAAATAGTCCAACTGCTTTCTGGATTAAATCTCCATGGGTGAGAAACCTTGGCTCCGAATTGTCCATTAAGTTGAGACTCAGTGCAGCCAATGGAACCACTCGTGGCATAATTGTGTCGTATATAAATGTAAATAATCAAAACACAAGCACATACGAGGGAAGTATTAATCCGTTTTTTACATATGCTTGGCCTACTATAAACACCAATATCGTTCAATTAACCATTCCAGTACCTTCAGAAATTCAAAACTCACAAGTTCCGATTAAAATCATGATCAGCTTTATTGGTCAGGGAGGAAGTTCTCGAATCATTTCTGATGACATTATAATCCCTGGAACATATGCAGCTGATCCAGCAATGGGATGTATACCAAACAACATCATAACCGATACTGATGGAGATGGTGTGGCAGATAACGACGATGCCTTTCCCAATGACCCCACACGTGCATTCAGAAATTTTAGCCCAGCAGCTAACACGTTCGGCACTTTTGCCTTCGAAGACCTTTGGCCCGCTCTGGGTGATTACGATTTCAACGACCTTGTGGTGGACTATCAAATGGAATATGCCACCAACGCTGAAAATCAGATGGTTGACCTCAAATTCAAACTTTATATTCGCGCTATTGGAGCTTCAATTCCATCCGGATTCGGAATTTCATTTGAAAACATACCTGCTAACCGCGTGGCTTCCGTTACTGGTATGAAACTTTTCGAAGGATATATCAACCTCGCTGCTAACGGTTTAGAGGCAGGCCACAGCAATGCAGTGATCATTCCTTTCGACAATGCCATTAAATGTGTTAACTGGGGAAGTCAGCCGACCTTTAACACAACTCCTGGCTATCAACCTGGGACATCAGACACAATCGTAATTACCATACTTTTCAATCAGCCCGTTCCTGTGGCACGTATCCAAATCGGTGGACAAGAACCCACTGTAACAACAAAATCTTTCGTAGGCCCACCCACTATTACCGTCAATCCTTTCCTTATAAAAGGAAAAATCCGCGGTCAGGAAATACACCTGCCTGGTATGCCACCCACAGTACTTGCTAATCCCCAACTCTTCGGAACCATCGACGACGATACAAAGCCTGCTCAAAGTAGATACTACGTAACAAAAAGCAATCTGCCCTGGGCAATTCACCTACCAGTTAAATTTGATTATCCGACCGAAAAAACCGATATTTTAAAAGCTTATAAAAAACTTGCAGATTGGGCACAAAGCAATGGTGAGCTGTTTACCGATTGGTATCTGAACCTCCCGGGATACCGAGACGCCCAACACCTTTTCTGATTCAAAAATCTTACTGTAAGTTTCAAAAAGCCGCTTTTTTTGAGCGGCTTTTTCTTTTTCTTGTAAGTTTAGTAATAATTATTTAACGTTTAAATTTCCTGCTATATTTGAAAAAATTAATTTGCATGAAAATGACTATTCGGTTTTTAAGTCTAATAGTTACAACTTGTTTTGGGCTGATAATCAATGCACAAAACAATGTTCCAAATGCCAGCACAGTAAGAGATTTTCTGATAAATCAGAAAATTCATACAGAAAAAGACCTGGAAGAACTGCGGATTTCATCATACCACAGCGACGCAAAAACGGGACTTACCTATGTGTATTGGGAGCAGATGTATCAAGGCATACCTATTTTTAATGGCGTAATATCTACTGCATATACCAAAGACGGGAAAATACGAGTAGCAAACTCAAATGCTGTTACCAACCTAAGCAAAAAAGTTAAACGTATTCATTCTCATCTAATTGCACCTGAAGCTGCCCTTCGTGCCGCCTTGGATCATTTGGGAATCGATAAACCCGCCCCATCCATTCTCTCAAGACAAGAAAAAAATCTGGTAATAGAATTTGATAATCAGGGAATTAGCCAGGAGAAGTTACTTGCCGAAAAGTATTGGCTCGATGCAGTCGACCAACTTATACCAGTTTGGAATATCGTAATACAGCCTAGTGGTTCATCTGACTGGTGGAACATCCGCATTAATGCTATTAATGGAAAATTCATTGAAAAAAACAACTGGACTGCCGAATGCCAGACGACTGAAACCTCCGATCGCATTCTTTCTTTTGGTTTTCAAAACATTAAACCCGTATTAAAAAGCTCGCCTAAAAAAGGAGCTCTTACAGGTGCAACGTATAATGTTTTTGGGTTGCCCTATGAAAGTCCTAATCACGGCCCTCGCACTCTCATTACAGATCCGCACGATAGTATGGCATCGCCTTACGGCTGGCATACGCGCAACACTACAAATCTTAAAGAGTTTACCATCACTCGAGGCAACAACGTACACGCCTATGAAGACCAAGCAAATGCCAATACGCCCGGGTTTAGCCCAAATGGTGGTGATAGCCTCTATTTCGACTTTCCTGTGAATTTTACAGCCCCTGCCATTCAAAGTATGCCTGCAGCGGTGACTAACCTGTTTTACATGAACAACATCGCTCACGACGTTTTTTATCAATACGGATTCACAGAAGCTGCAGGCAATTTTCAGGTCAACAATTACGGACGTGGAGGTATTGGCAATGACGATGTGCGCGCCGAAGCAATGGATGGTGGTGGCACGAGCAATGCCAACTTCTCTACTCCGCCCGACGGACAGCGCCCCAGAATGCAAATGTATCTCTGGCCACAGACTTCGCAGTCGTCTTCCGGTCTAAGAGTAGATTCACCAGTAGTGGCCAACTATCCACTCGTTCCTGCCAGCATCGGCCCGCAGCTTAGCACGAATCCTGTTTCAGGCCAGTTGGTGCTTATGAACGATGGCAGCGCCGATCCCACACTTGGCTGCCAAAACACCCAACAAAACCTGCAAGGAAAAATCGTACTTATCGATCGGGGTACCTGCACATTCGCAAACAAAATACTCAATGCTCAGCAGGCAGGAGCTATAGGTGTAATTGTCGCTAACAATGTATCCGGAAACCCTATTGCAATGGGTGGTACGGGAACAGGGATAAACATTCCTTCCGGAATGACAACACAAGGTGCCGGAAACATTCTGAAACAGTTGCTCACTCAATACCCGGCCGTGTATGTATCGCTACGCGACAGTTCTATATCATTTGACTCCTCATTCGACAATGGCGTCGTACTACACGAATACGGACACGGAATTTCCACACGCCTGACCGGTGGAGCTTCAAATAGCAACTGCCTTAGCAATCAAGAGCAAGCCGGCGAAGGATGGAGCGACCTGTTTGGTCTGTTTTTTACTACCACCAGCTCTAATACATCAACTCAGCGAAGAGGTATAAGTACATTCTTAATCGGTCAAAACACCAACGGTCAAGGCATTAGGCAAGCGCCCTACTCTACCTCAACATCACAAAACAACCTGACCTACGACAACATTAAAACCGCATCAATACCTCATGGTATAGGTACCGTATGGGCTACAATGGTCTGGGAAATGTTCTGGAATCTGGTAGATATACATGGCTTCGACAATGATTTATACTATGGCAATGGTGGTAACAATATCGCTTTCAGACTGGTGATGGAAGGTCTGAAACTGCAGAAGTGTAACCCTGGTTTTGTTGATTCACGCGACGCCATACTACAGGCCGATACGCTACTATACAACGGTCAGAACTCTTGCGCTATATGGGCTGCTTTTGCCAAGCGCGGTCTAGGTTTCAGTGCAAATCAAGGACAGGCAACAAGCCGTAGTGATGGCACTCAGGCTTTCGACACTCATCCCAATTGTTTGGTAAGTGTAAGTGAAAACACGCCTTCAAAGCCACAACCTGCCCTGTATCCAAACCCGGCTAAAGATTTCATCTTCATAGACTTGCCCGAGTTCGAAGGAAGAATAAAAGTGCGCATGATAGATTTAACCGGAAAATTGGTATTAGATGATCAAATTGACTTACAAGCAGGCAATCGCATCTTTGTACCTCTACATCAGTATCCCGTAGGAATTTATGTCTTGGAGGTTTCCGACGCCTTCGGTCATCAGTGGCATAGCAAGGTTACTATACGTCGATAACTTTTAAAAAGAAAAATATCCATATCCGGATTGAGAAAAGTATGCTCAATCCGGATTTTTTATTAGTAATCCAACGCATGTAAATAAATTAATTTGTATAGCTTGACAAAAAACAATTTATATTTCTATCTAATCCACAAATAAGTTTTTTTCGCCAAATCATTTAATATACGTAAATGCTTGATTTAAATTAATTTAGGAAAAAAGAGCTTCTTAATTCAATAAATTTTAATACAAACAGGTGTTTTTTTATTCGTTGAAAATCAATTAGAATTGCACCTAGAAAAGGATATTTTTTTGACATGAGTACCATCGACTTTTTATTTAATAAAATTTATACAGCCGAGGGATTGATCCGCACTGTTAACATTCAAACTTTCTTAGGCAATAAAGTAGCGTTGGTAAATGGTTTTCCGCATTCACCTACTTTCGAAAACATCATTCGCCTTGTTACACTTTCTGAAGACTGCGCTACACGAGTGCTTGTCTATCCCTTTGACTATTCAGAAGGTGAGCCTGTACCCGGATTTGCCCTTACGCTGGCAGCTCTATACCCGGTCGATGGTATAGCACTTATCAATGAATCTGACTGGGATGAGGTGATAAATCAACTTTCACCGAAGTGTAAAATGATTGACTTTGAGTCTGATGGCCAAGATTAAAACGGCTTTTGTATGCCAAAGCTGCGGCAGCGTGCATTCTAAGTGGATGGGCAAATGCACAGCTTGTGGTGAATGGAATACACTCGTAGAGGAAGTTTTACAGCCAGAAAAAAAAATGCCTGCATGGGGTGGAATTCGCCACACATCTACGATTCCCAATTCTGCGGTAGAACTAAAAAACATTGAACAAAGGGATGAGATTCGCTTGCCTTCGGGCGATGTTGAGCTCGATCGCGTATTAGGTGGCGGAATTGTTCCCGGCTCACTGGTACTGGTAGGCGGTGAACCTGGCATAGGCAAATCTACGCTAATGCTGCAAGTGGCACTCCGACAACGAGAAATCAAAGTGCTCTACGTGAGTGGCGAAGAGAGTCCTCATCAAATCAGGATGCGTGCCGAACGTATAGCTGGCGGCAGTGGAGAGTGTCTGATTTTATCAGAAACAGCTGTAGGCAGAATATTCGATGAAATACGTAGAATTCAACCTGATATTGTGGTTGTTGATTCCATTCAAACCCTCTACTCCGAAGCTCTGGATTCCGCACCTGGAAGTGTGAGTCAAATTAGGGAATCAGCTACCGAGTTTATGCGCTATGCTAAGAGCAATGATGTGCCGGTATTTCTGATAGGACACATTACCAAAGATGGACAAATTGCTGGTCCTAAAGTGCTCGAACACATGGTAGATGTGGTGCTCCAATTCGAAGGCGACAGAAATCACTTTTTCAGAATCCTTAGAGCCCAGAAAAATCGATTTGGTTCTACCTCTGAAATAGGCATCTACGAAATGAAATCGGGTGGGCTCGAAGCAGTGAACAATCCATCAGATGTGCTGCTCTCGGCCGATCGGGAATCGCTGAGTGGAAATACTGTATGTATGACTCTCGAAGGCGTAAGGCCTCTGCCCGTTGAAGTACAGGCATTGGTGAGCTCAGCCGTGTATGGCACTCCACAGCGCAGCGCAACAGGTTTTGATGTACGCCGGTTGAATATGCTGCTTGCTGTATTAGAAAAGCGTTGTGGCTTTAGACTCGGTCAAAAGGACGTGTTTCTCAACATTGCAGGAGGTATAAGGGTTGACGACCCTGCCCTCGATGCCAGTATAGTGGCCAGTATTCTCAGCTCTAACGAAGATGTAGCTTTATTGCCTACCCTCTGCTTTGCTGCTGAAGTGGGCCTTTCTGGCGAGGTGCGTCCGGTAAGTCGCATCGAAACGCGCATTGCTGAAGCCGAACGATTGGGTTTTACTGAAATGGTGGTTTCTAAATACAATAAAATTAGTACTCATCCAGAAAACATCAGGCTGATACCCGTTAGCCGTGTCGATGAATTGTACAGAAAACTCTTTTAAAATAAATCAAAGAGGTTTCAAACAAAAAAAGGTTACAGCGATACATTTTAGATCGCTTTTAAAAACAAAGAAGGCCGCTCCGACCGAAGTCTGAGCAGCCACTCTCTGCCATGAAAACAACTCTACTCTTTATATTTTACCTTTCAGGTAATCGTTCACAAGTTCTTTTTCCATTATCTTCTCTTCGAAGGTATAAGCACCTGTTTTTTCGCTTTTGATCATGCGAATCACTTTAGTATATGCTTTTGTAGCACCTTCTTTCTTAAGGGTAGCAACTACTTTCTTAGCCATTTTGCCTCAGTATTATTTGATTTCTTTGTGAACAGTTACTCTTTTCAAAATGGGATTGTACTTCTTGAGCTCCAGTCTGTCAGGAGTGTTTTTCTTATTTTTTGTAGTGATGTAGCGAGATGTACCGGGCAGTCCTGAATTTTTGTGTTCCGTACACTCCAATATTACTTGTACTCTGTTACCTTTCTTGGCCATGGTGGATTAAATTTTTAAATAACCTTTAGCTTCAGCTTCTTTTAAAACGGCAGAGATGCCTTTTTTATTGATGGTTTTCAAACCTTTAGCACTCACTTTTAGGGTAATCCAGCGATTTTCCTCCGGAATATAAAAGCGCTTAGTGGTAAGATTTACTTCAAACAATCTCTTGTTCTTCTTATTTGAGAAGGATACGTGATTACCTACACGTGCTTTTTTTCCAGTAACCTGACAAACGCGAGCCATTGAAATATGGTTTATAGAATTATATGCTTTCCAAAATTTGGGCTGCAAAGAAACGAAATTTTACTGAATTGTAGAAAGATAATTTTTTGCCTGATTACTTAAAAAACTGTTATAATCACCCCATCTGCTATTCGTCATAGCTCACCACTACTCGTTCAGTGATTGGATGACTTTGGCAAGTAAGCACATATCCCTGCTCTACTTCATCGTCGTCGAGAGCATAGTTCATTTCCATTACCACTTTACCTACTAAAACCTTTGCTCTACATGTACAACACACAGCACCTTTACATGCAAAAGGTACATCTGCCCCTGCATCGAGGGCCGCATCGAGAATGGAAATGCCTTTAGACGATACGTCGAAATGTGTTTCCTCTCCATCGAGGATCACTGTTACATGGCTGAGGATTTCACCTTTTGATGAGGAGGTATCAACCACCTTCTTCTCAGCTGAAGTAGTATTAGTTGTAAAAAGCTCGAAGTGCACTTTTTTATCGGATACACCCAACTCAGCGAGTGTATCTTTTACCTGATGAATCATTTCCTCAGGCCCGCAGATAAAGTAATGAGCAACGCCAGAAGGATTGAAAAATTTTTGGGCATACAGCCTCACTTTTTGAGCGTCGATACGACCCTTAAGCCAATCAGTACCTTGGTCTTCACGACTGAGAATATGGTGAATTTCCAATCTATTCAGGTAAGTGTTTTTTAAATCATCGAGTTCATCTTTAAAGATGATGGTGGAAACAGCTTTATTGCCATAAAACAGTATAACAGAGCTCTGCAGTTCAAACTGAAGAATGGTCTTTATTAAACTCATAATAGGAGTAATGCCCGAGCCGGCAGCAAACATTACATATTGAGCCACATTGTCTTTCTTAAACGGCACATTAAAATTGCCCTGCGGTGTCATTACTTCCAGTGTTTGGCCAACTGCCAACTTCTCATTGGCATATGTTGAAAACTTCCCTCCGTGGACTTTTTTCACTGCCACTCTCAACTCGCCGTCCAGCGGGCTTGAGCAGATGGAATAGGATCTGCGCACCTCTTCACCGTCGATGGTAGTCTTTAACGTCAGATACTGCCCGGCAACGAAGCGATAGTCATCGCGCAGCGAATCGGGAATTTCAAAAGCGATCGAAACGCACTCGTCTGTTTCGCGACGAATGTCACTTATTCTGAGAGGATGAAATTTTGGCCTGGGTTGTTTTTTTAAGTCATCTAACCAGAAGTTGTATTTATTGGCGGTCTTTTTTTTCTGCAGAAAGAAAGAGAGCATATGAATTTTTTTATTTAAATAATTGATTGTAATAAAATTTGTTTTGTTTTTAAACGCCGTGCAAAAGTACAGTTCTATGAAATGAACACACTTTAAAACTTCTCAAGATAAACTATTTCTACTAAACCTATTTCAATTATCCCGATGCTCGAAATCTTCTTTGCGCTTTTCGCGTATTCTGTTGATTATCAAATATATAATTAAAAGTCCAACGATTACTCCGGCCACCACATAAAAAAAGATTGCTGCTAATAAAGCAATAATTTCCATAATGCGCTTTTAAAGTTTACGCAAACGCACGGCAGTGCCATATGCGAGTATTTCAGCTGCACCCTGCATGATGGCAGATGTGGTAAAACGCACGTTTACTACTGCATCAGCACCCAATCGTGCAGCGTCATCGGTCATGCGCTTCAGAGCCTGTTCGCGGGCGTCGGCCATTAATTTGGTGTATTCTGATATTTCTCCGCCAACAATGTTCTTTAATCCGGCAAAAATGTCAGAAGCCACGTTTCGTGCTCTTACTGTTGAGCCGCGAGCTATACCTAAAATTTCTACTATTTCGTAGCCTGGCAGACTTTCAGTATTGGTAATCAAAATATTGTTGTACATATATTAATTATATTCAAAAGGTCTGGGATTGCTGATGAAAACAAGATTTCCATCGGCCACACTGCGTGCATATAAGCGATAAAAATAACGCACTTTGCCATTGCAAGGCATTGAGCGATGTTTAAATGTGAGTGTATCGGCATGAGCGATGTCATTGAATCGATAATAAAGCCCACCGGCTCTGTCTTCTTGAAAATCAAGGTCAAAAAAGTACAACTTGAGCTTTTGAAGTTCCGCTTGGTGTTGGGGGTCTATTTTGATTTTGAATTGATAGGTACAATTTAGCGTTCCCTCGGGCTCAAGATTTTCTAATTTGACCAAATTGAGTTTTAGACTGTCAAAAATACCGCTTGTATAAACAAAACTGTCGAGAAAATGCACCGAAAGATTGAAATTGTTCTGGTACTTTACACAAGCGACCGCTAACAGGGTCAAAAAGAATATATATACCTTCTTCATCGCTTAAAATGGAACAATAATTCGAATGCCTGGATACAACAAATCGTAGGTGAGGGGTTCGAGTCTCAGGTAATACTCAGGAAAGGGTACAGGAGGAATGCGAAAAGTGGGAACTTTTCGCTTTCGGTATCTCAGGTAACCTCGCACAGTAAAAGCCGAAGAAACACCGGCAATTGCAAGTGTAATGTAGTTCATAGTGCGATACCTTTTGTAATCTGCCTCATGGCGCAGAAATTCATCGAGGTATGCCTGTCGCTCATTTAAATTGGCTCCAAGCCATTTTTTGTAATACCAGGCAGCATTGTCGTAGCTCAAAGTGGCTCGGCTGTAGTAATAAAGGGCATAACCTGCGGCAAAAGTGGCCGTAATAAGGGGAATGCCGAGTTCGATGAAGTTGCGTTCTCGATAGTCTTTAAGCTGGCGTTGGTAGTGATCAAAATCGGCATTTACTCGAAATGAAGGTATCACTATCTGTCCATCGGGAGCATCTTCCACTATCAATAAAGTATCAATCAGTTCAAATTCAGGTGTGTAAATCTGTATGCGTTGCAGCCCTTGAGGCAGTTTTAAAATTTTTCGCGATTCATACAACCTATCATTTGTCTTAATGATAAAATAATAACTCGGTATGTAAAAACGCACAACAGTACTATCAACCTGTGCTTTTACAGGTTTACAGGTAACCAATATAAAAATCAATATATAAAAAATACTTTTAATTACCTGTAGAAACAATGCCTACTTAATTTCCGTAAATGTATTTAAAAGAATTGGCAAAGACAAATTGTTTTTAGATCCACCAAAAATCAAGAAAGTTTTAAAATGGGAGAATTTCAATAAATTAATGCTGTTGCTTCGTCAATAATTCTCTTTTGGCGCTGTGGATCCTTCACAAGATTGAATAACACTTCTGATGATCTTACCAAATCGCTTGTCGTAAAAATTGCATTTTCAAACAATACCTCAAGCTCAGAACGATGCAGCCAGCGTAAAACCGATATGGGATACACCTTATAGTGATCCAGCAAGTAATTCAAACTGTTGTGAACCGGATATTTCCAACTAATCATTTGAATACCAGCACATTGACCATACATAAGAGCATCGTCAGAAAATCGGGTGTTACAAGCGACGGAGTAAATCAACGTCTTATCGGGAAAAAGATGGCGCAGATCGTCAAATCTGGCTTTTACATATAAGGGCACTTTCACGTCGCTTTTCACATGGGGCTGGTTATGATATTTACATTCCATTAGCAACACAGTGTTGTCAGCTACTGCAATGACATCAACTTCGTGCTGCACACATCTGCCCTTCAACTGCTGTCCAACGCGAGTTTTAAATCCCTGTCTGGCAAGAACTTGCGCCATGAGATGCTCAAATGGATAACCGGTTGGACCAAGTTTCATCAGAGCATCTTTAAGCCGGTAACGACAAGCGACTTCCGGATGCTTACGGTAAAGCAAGGAGTGCGTACGACGTTTCAGATCTCGGGTGCTCTCATAAGGCTGTGTGCTTTTAAGCACATCGTCAGCCAGCTTTTGAGCGGCCTCTGTGGAAAGCCCCGATTTAATTAGCGAGTGAATAAACTTTTCTCGGTCAAAAGGCTGTGTGGAGCCATCCTGCTTTCGAATAAACTGTTCTTTGCGCTTCATGAAAATTTACGGGAGAGGCGTTCGATCACTTTAGCTGCCGGCTTGCCCTCGTAAAGTATTTTATATACAGCATTGGCAATTGGCATTTTTACGTCGTAGGCCTTTTTGATATTGCGAATTAGGCCAGTAGCATAATAACCTTCGGCCACCATACGCATTTCGAGCATAGCCGCTTGTACGGAATATCCCTTACCGACCATGGTGCCCAATGTGCGATTTCGGCTAAACTGGGAATAGGCCGTTACCAATAAGTCGCCCATGTAGGCTGATCCGGCAATGTCGCGCTTAATGGGATGGACTGCCTTGATGAACCGTTTCATTTCGCGCAAGGCATTGCTCACCAATACTGCCTGAAAATTGTCGCCATAGCCAAGCCCATGACAAATACCGGCAGCAATGGCATAAATGTTTTTGAGCACAGCGGCATATTCGGTGCCGTAAATGTCGTCGCTGATCTGGATGCGCATATATCTGCAGCTCAGGTGAGCGCCGAGCACATAGGCGTGTTCCATATCAATGCTAGCAAGCGTCAGGTAACTAAGTCGCTCAAGTGCTACTTCCTCAGCATGACATGGGCCCGCGATCACCCCAATGTTATCGAGTGGAATACCAAGTACAGAGTTTAAGTATTCGCCGACAATCATATTCACACCCGGCACTATTCCCTTGATGGAAGAGAAGATGATTTTCTCACTCAGATCAACGGTTGTTTTTTCAATTGCATCGCGCAAAAAGGCTGATGGAATGACCAATATAATGATATCGGCAGCAGCACAAATCTCATCGATGTCATTGCTCAATGTGATGTTTTCGGTATTGAGCTCAGCGTTGCTCAGATAGCGGGGGTTATGGCTAAATTTTCGGATGTGTTCAATGGCTTCTTTATTGCGCATCCACCAGAAAATCTGGTCGTTGTTTTCGCTCAGCACTTTGACTAAAGCTGTAGCCATACTGCCGCCCCCTAAAACGGCAATGCGCTTATTTTCAACGTTATAAAAATCTGATAAGACCAAGGCGGCAATTCTATGCGGGGCAAAAGTAGGGTTTCAAGCACTATTCGGTATAAAGAGGTGCACGTTCGAAGTGTGATTTGTACAGCTCAATGCTTTTTAACACAGAAATTCAGAAGATTATACCACAGCACACAAATTTTTTTCCCAGTTTTAAAAAGAGTTTTTTCAAATTGAATCATCCTTGGCTCTCAAAACATGACGTTTGATACATACATTTGCTACGCTTATCAAGAAAGACGGAGGGACCGGCCCTGTGATGTCTTAGCAACCCTGAACCCCCGTGGCAGCAGGGTGCTAATTCCGGTTCCGAAAGGCTCAAAAGCCTTCGGAAGCAGATGAGCGCCAGACCGATACTCTAAGGTCAAATGCAAATCTGAAATACTCACAAAAAGGCGGCAAGCCCCGGCTCTTGGTAGGCAGAAAACCAATGAAGACTGAAAGAGCCAATGACCACACAAACCCTCTCGACCCAAAGCCGCATCAAGCTCCTCTACGAAGCTATTTCCCAACGTATTCTGGTACTTGACGGTGCTATGGGCACCATGATTCAGCGATATGGCCTTGATGAAGCAGCCTATCGCGGAACGCGCTTTGCCGACTGGCCTTATCCGCTTAAGGGGAATAATGACCTTCTGGTGCTCACCCAGCCCCACATCATCGAAGAAATTCATCGTAAATACCTGGAGGCAGGCGCTGAAATCTTGGAAACTAATACCTTCAATAGCCAACGCATTTCTATGGCTGATTACCACATGGAAGAGCTCAGCTATGAGCTCAATGTGGAAGCTGCGCGCCTTGCTCGCCGGGTAGCCGATGAGTTTACAGCACTTACACCTGAAAAGCCTCGGTTCGTAGCAGGGTCCATAGGCCCTACCAACAAGACAGCATCGCTCTCTCCCGATGTGAATCAGCCAGGATATCGCGCCATTACCTTCGATGAGCTGGTAGACGCTTACTACGAACAAGTAGCTGGACTTGTGGAAGGCGGTGTGGACATCCTGCTGGTGGAAACCATTTTTGATACCCTGAATGCAAAGGCAGCTCTTTACGCCATTCGAAAATATTTTAAAACTACTGGCAGACCTCAGCTGCCCATCATGGTGAGCGGCACCATCACCGATAACAGTGGGCGCACCCTCTCTGGTCAAACGGTAGAGGCATTTCTGTACTCACTATCACATGTTCCACTTTTAAGCATTGGGCTGAACTGTGCCCTCGGAGCGCATCAGATGAAACCCTACCTGGCCGACCTCGCTCGACACACCGAATTTCACATCTCAGCACATCCCAATGCCGGACTGCCAAACGCCTTCGGCCAATACGACGAAACACCAGAGATGATGCGTGAGCAGATTCGCGAATTTCTAGAAGAAAACCTCGTAAACATCATCGGTGGATGCTGTGGAACTACACCTGACCACATCAAGCTCATAGCTGAAGAAGCCGCGAAGTACAAGCCCCGTCCATTGCCCAATCTCCCTCATTATATGAAGCTCAGCGGTCTGGAGCCCGTAGTCGTTCGACCTGGTTTAAACTTCATCAATATAGGCGAACGTACCAACGTAACTGGTTCCAGACAATTTGCACGCCTCATTCGAGAGGGTAACTATCAAAAGGCTTTGGAAATTGCCCGTCAGCAGGTAGAAAACGGTGCTCAGATAATCGACGTAAACATGGACGAGGGCATGCTCGACAGTGAAAAAGCTATGACCACCTTTTTAAATCTAATCGCGTCAGAGCCCGACATTTCGCGTGTGCCCATTATGATAGACTCCTCCAAGTGGTCAGTTATCGAAGCCGGACTGAAGTGCGTGCAAGGTAAAGCCATCGTCAACTCTATTTCGCTGAAAGAGGGAGAAGAAAAATTCATCGAATACGCTGAAAAAATCCGCGATTACGGAGCTGCCGTGGTAGTGATGGCCTTCGACGAACAAGGCCAGGCCGATACATACGAGCGCCGAATTGAAATCTGCAAACGCGCCTACGACATCTTGGTTAATAAAGTGGGTTTCCCACCTGAAGACATCATCTTCGATCCAAACATACTGACCGTTGCCACCGGCATACCCGAGCACAACAACTATGCAATCGACTTTATCAGAGCTACCAAGTGGATAAAAGAAAACCTGCCGGGAGCTAAAGTAAGCGGTGGTATTTCAAATATTTCGTTTTCCTTCCGCGGCAATGAACCCGTGCGCGAGGCTATGCACACGGCCTTTCTGTACCACGCCATTAAGGCTGGACTCGACATGGGAATTGTCAATGCAGGCCAAATCGGGGTGTACGAAGAAATAGAACCTGAATTGCGCGAACGGGTTGAAGACGTGCTCTTCAACCGCCGTCCCGACGCTACAGAACGCCTCATTGAACTTGCCGAGCGCTACAAGGGCACCGAAAAAGTAAAAACCCGCGACGACGAATGGCGCTCCTGGTCGGTTGAAGAGCGACTCAAACACGCCCTGATTAAGGGAATAGACGAATTCATCGAACAAGACACCGAAGAAGCCCGCCAGAAATATGGCCGACCACTCGATGTAATAGAAGGTCCATTGATGGCCGGTATGAACGTTGTAGGCGACCTCTTCGGCGAAGGCAAAATGTTTCTGCCTCAGGTGGTAAAGAGTGCACGCGTAATGAAGAAATCCGTAGCCTACCTCGAACCTTTCTTACAAGCCGAAAAACTTCAAAACCAATCAGAAGGTCAACGCACCGGCGCAGGCAAAATATTACTGGCCACCGTTAAAGGCGATGTGCACGACATCGGTAAAAACATCGTAGGGGTCGTACTTGCGTGCAACAACTTTGAAGTGATCGATTTGGGTGTAATGGTACCACTCGACAAAATCCTCGACACCGCCCAGCGCGAAGGGGTTGATATCATAGGCCTTTCAGGACTGATCACCCCATCACTCGACGAAATGGTTTATGTAGCCCGCGAAATGGAAAAGCGCAAAATGACCATTCCCCTTCTCATAGGCGGTGCCACCACGTCGCGCGCACATACCGCTGTAAAAATCGCTCCGGAATATTCTGGTCCTGTGGTACATGTGCTCGACGCTTCGCGCTCGGTACCGGTGGCTGCAGCCCTTATCAGTCCCGATCAACGTGAGGAATTCACCCACCAAATACGCGAAGAATACGAGCGCTTGCGCGAAGGCTACCTAAAAAAGCAAAGCGAAAAAGAACTCTTGCCCATCGACGAAGCCCGAAAAAGACGTCTGCAGCTCAACTGGCATTCTTACACCCCACCGAGACCACGCGTCGAAGGCATCCAGGTACTCGAAAACTTCCCGCTCGACACCCTGCGTCGCTATTTCGACTGGACGCCCTTCTTCCAGGCCTGGGAGTTGGCCGGTCGCTTCCCAAAAATCCTCCAAGACCCCGTAGTAGGTGCCGAAGCCACTAAGCTCTACGAAGACGCCAATCGCATGCTCGACGAAATCATTTCAGGGCAGAAACTAACAGCACGGGCCGTTTTCGGCATATTCCCGGCCAACACAGTGGACACCGACGACATGATCGTGTACCATAAGACCGATCAGGTTATTCGCTTTCACAGCTTACGACAGCAAACACCAAAACCAACCGGTCAACCCAATCTGGCCCTTGCCGATTACCTTGCCCCTCTTGATAGTGGCCTTACCGACTACCTAGGCGCTTTCGTGGTCTCCGTCTTCGGTGCCGACGAGTTGGCACGGCAGTATGAGAAAGAGCACGATGATTACCGGGCCATCCTCGTTAAGGCGCTGGCCGATCGCTTCGCTGAAGCTTTTGCCGAATGCCTGCATGAGCAAGTGCGCAAACACTACTGGGGCTATGCTACCGACGAACAGCTCGACAACGAAGCCCTCATTCGCGAGCAGTACCGCGGCATAAGACCAGCACCTGGCTACCCGGCGTGCCCCGACCACACCGAAAAACCTACCATCTGGCAACTTCTCGAGGTTGAAAAAAACATCGGCACCACCCTTACCGAAAGCCTCGCCATGTGGCCTGCGTCCTCAGTAAGCGGTTGGTACTTCGCACATCCCGAAGCACGCTATTTCGGCATCGGAAAAATCGACCGATCGCAACTGATCGACTACGCACGTCGCAAGGGCTGGGACATCGAAACCGCCACACGCTGGCTCCAACCCATTTTCAACTTCTAACCTTCATCCTCTCTTCACATATGAAAATTATTGACATCATCCGAAATACCAAAGAAACCCTTTTTTCCTTTGAAATTCTACCCCCTCTGAAAGGCGACAACATCTACGACGTGTACGCCAACATTGACCCACTCATGGAATTTAAACCCCCGTTCATCAACGTAACCTACCACCGCGAAGAGACCGTACTGCGACCGCTACCCAATGGACTGTACGAACAAAAAGTCGTGCGCAAACGCCCCGGCACTGTAGGGCTGTGTGCCGCCATCATGCACCGCTACAAAGTCGAAGCAGTTCCACACCTTTTGTGCGGTGGCTTCTCAAAAGAAGAAACCGAAAACGTCCTAATTGAACTCGACTTTCTCGGCATTCAAAACGTACTTGCCCTGCGCGGTGACTCCCAAAAAGGGCAGCGCTATTTCATCCCGGAGCCCGACGGCCACCACTATGCATATCAGCTCGTCGAACAAATCCAAAACCTCAACCGCGGCATCTACCTCGACGAGGAAATTGAAAACAACACCCCCACCAACTTTTGCATTGGCGTAGCCGGCTATCCAGAGAAGCACTTCGAAGCCCCAAACCTCTCCATAGACATTCAGAACCTAAAGCGCAAGGTGGACGCAGGTGCTGACTACATTGTCACCCAACTCTTCTTCGATAACCGCGTATACTTCGACTTCGTCGAAAAGTGCCGCCAGGCTGGCATCACAGTGCCTATCATTCCCGGAATCAAGCCCTTGGCAACCAAAAAGCAGCTCTCACTCATCCCCCATATGTTTCATGTGGACATTCCCGACGACCTGTCCATCGAAATCCTCAAGGCCAAAGACAATACCACTGTTCGCCAGATTGGCATAGAATGGGCCATTCAGCAGAGCCTCGAGCTCAAAAATGCCGGCGTACCGGTAATCCATTACTACTCTATGGGCAAGAGCGACAACATCTACAAGGTAGCAGCAGCTGTGTTTTAATTAGTTTTTATTTGTTTTTTGGGCGTGCCCCTCACTTCCTTCGCTTCGCTCAGTCGTTCGGGTCGGTGTGCTCCGGGGTACGCTTCGCTCCCGTGCTACGGCTTTGCTCCGCTTCGCCTTCGCACCGCGCTATCGCGCGCCCTGCGCATACCTCACGCGAGAGAAGAGATTGTGAGAAATAGTAATGTCTTCCTACTTGCCGCCATATCGAGCGTTGCTCATTGAATCGCCAATTAGCTCCCCAAACCTCTATACGCGCTCAGCTCATTAAACTCTTACACAAATCGAGGCAATTTCAAAACCTTATTCTTAGCGATATTCCGTACCTGAGCTTCTAGAAATCTTTTTCACCTGCAAAACTTCAATAATTCATCCCGCCTCTTTTGACCTCAAAAGATTGCACCATATTATAAAACATGCCAAGATCAATTTAAAATGCATGTAGCTGCATGGAGCAATAGCAATTCAAATTTTTCACAAACCGCTTTTTGTATTTAATGAAATAAAAAAGCGTCCGCAATTTTTTGGACGCCTTTTTTCTTATATCAAAAACCTCACAACTTACTTAAATACCGATATTGTTCCGTTTCGAGTCTCTATTTCATTGGTAATCATGTTCAAATATTGAAGCACATAGAAGTACACTCCATCAGCTACCGGCTGTCCGGTATTACGATGGTTTCCGTTCCAGGGAGTTGCGCTTTCGTAATTATTGCTTTCAAATACAATGTCACCCCATCTGTTCATGATGCGCAGTCGGGCGTTTCTGTGCTGTTCGATGTTTTTAATCACAAAGGCATCGTTCAACCCATCACCATTGGGCGTAATTACATTTGGGATTTCAATGGGCTCATATACTGGAGGGGGTGGTACGGGCTTCTCTTTGCACGAAAACTTTTCGTAGTTCGAAATGCTCTTATACTTCCAATTGATACCAGAAGTGTCATCAGCTACCACTCGTAGCCAGTAGTCCTGATTTTTTGAACCATCACAGGGTTTCTTGATCACAATGGTAGAGTCAAAGGTCGGATTTCCCGTCATTTCCACCTTTTGCCAGTTAATCTGTTGAGTAGCAGAATCTTCAACTCCCATTTCTATCGTGTACCGCGGATGCGGCCAGCCATCGTAATGATTCCACACAAGGGCAATTACAGAATCTGTTTGATACAAGGTATCAAGCAATATGCTTCTGATAGAGCGGGTGATGTAGAATGGCTGAGTCATAACCAACTGAACTTTGTAGTGATAAATTCCTGAATTGACTTCGGGCGTATTCAGCGTAATATCTCTCCAGAAGAAGTCGGTCGGCACATTCTGGAAAGCCAAAAAGTTAAAGGTCTGTCCGCTGTCGTCACTTCTATACACATTCCAACCATCTACATAGGCAAGGTTGACAGTAGGTGAATCGATCTCCCATTCCAGATAAGGATGTTGATTTTTTTCTATGGTAACATTTTTCAAGTCGTAAAGGGGATTAGGACAGTTGTTTACCCGAATTATAATGGCGTAGTATTCCGGCAGGGGAAATCCACACGAGTTCAACATCGTGTTTCCATCATTACCTTGCTTTATGTAGAGAATATAGTCACCATTAACAGTGAAAGGCTTGTGAAGGCGCAGTTGAATATGTTTAGTCTCAAGAGCCACATTGCAGTTTTTGTTCACTCCGATAACGGGTCTTAGAATAGAATCAGGGCCCACAATTCTAAATTCTGAACCTTCGTTTGTTATTGATTCACACTGAATGTTTACATCAAACTTCAAATCAACAAGGCTATCGAAGCAGTTGTACGGTACGATTGGTATGATTTTATTCCAGCCGGTTGGTGAATTTGGATTGGGCACGGAGTCGTTGCGAAGCGGATAGCCATAGTTCGACATAAAGCCGTGAACATACCCGCCACCTGGTTCACTGGTATTGGAAAAGCCCGGCTGATTAATGTCGATTTTCGGGCCGTTTTGAACTTCGGGCTTGCAGTTGTTTACGAAGTTTACCTGCATATCGCGCTGTGATGTTCCTACGAGCACCCAGGTGAGGAATATGGTGTCGTATTTGTATTCTTCAACTTCAACCTTGAGCACAAATAGGCCGGTGGTAGAACCAGTGGTAAACTTAAAACTTCCGTTGTTTTCAATCACGATTTGAGTACCAGGTGCAATCGGGAAGGGTTGATTCACAGAATATCCGGGCTGCCAGGCCATATTTACGCCGGGTCCGCAGTTATTTCCCTGTTGTGGATTGGCCCAACGATAGCGAATTGAATCCCCATTTGGTTCTATTGTGGCCTGCGACCATACGAAATAGTTGTTTGTACAGAATGATTTGGCTGCTGGTGTGATAAACTGAGGTGAAGTATTGTTGGCTACCATGCTGTTGAGCAGAGCCTCAACATATAATGTGGCGCTACCGGCATTTACCAGATTCTGGTTTGGATTGCGGCAGCAAACTACTGAGTGCGAAAAGCGCACATCCGAACAGTTCTGTGGTAGTGTTACCACACCTTGATACCAGTGGGTTTCTATAGCCTGAAAGCCAGCACCTGGCGCTGTAGATACACATTCGTCCTGACCGGGAGTCAGAAAACCTCCTGAACCAGGTCCACTCGTTATTGGAGTATATCCCAGTTGGGCGGGCGGGATTTTCGGAAGATTTACGTTCAGTGAGCTGAAACAGCTCGAACGAACGCAAAGAGATACAGAAGTAGCTAATGAAACGGGGGAAGACTGAAGCCTGTATAGTTTTACAATCACGAGATACTGCCTTGGTACATTGGTGCTATCGCCTATGTAGCGATACATAATTTCCGCTCCTGCTACGTGCGTGGCATGAAGGCGATAACCCCAGGAAAAAACTAGGATCGCGAGAATCTGTAATATTCTCCTCATTTCAGAAATTCTTTGTTTTTAATTTCACAAAATAAAAGCAACTAATTTTAATGTGCTAACATATTTTATTCTCGGAAGCCTTCCAATCAATTATTTGCTGGATATACAAATTAAAATAAGCAGAATTTGCCCTTAAAGAAAAATATTTTTCAGAAACTGTATTGCAGCCAGGTAATCAATCTTTTTAAATAATGTCATTCTAGTTTTTAGTTGTAAATCAAATTGCCTTAAACTGTGCTTTGCCGGCTAATTCACTTAACTCGGCGCTTAAGCTTTTTTTCGTGAGGCCTAAGTATGCTTAGACACACTACTAATTAAAAAACTCTGAAGTGAAATGTACATAGACAGGTAGGCAATTATCATTACAATGACAGAGCCTGCTGTTACTGTATTGTCAGGCAAATCAAATTTTCCGCTAAAACCTGCAAGTTAAATAAGGAAGGTAAGACACAAACAAAGTCAATAATCGTAGTCTTGTCTGATTTACCTAATCCAAGAAACTGCTCTATGGGGCAAACTGCGAAGTGCCAACCACAAAAAAAAAGAAGAATAATGCCAAAAATACCTCTCAAATCAGCGCACTTTGGCTTTGTTTTCGGCTTCGGTGAGGACTTGATTGGACTGGTCGCGTGCCTGCTGCATGAGCTGCTCGGCCCGGCGGTTGGCCTCGTCTTCGATACGGCGGGCGTTGTTTTCGGCTTCTTGCTCGACCCGGCGGGCTGCTTCGGCGGCTGCGCGCTCCTTGATGATGTTGCCTTTGGCCTCATCGCGGATGCGCTGGGCTTGTGTGCGGCCTTCGGCGCGTACGCGGTCGGCGGTGGCTTTGGCTTCGGCGCGTATGCGGTCGGCCTGCTGCTGGGCCTGGGCGAGAATCTGGTCGGCCTGGGCGCGTGCATTGGCCATGATGCGCTCGGCCTCGGCATTGACTTGCTGCTTGAGGTCTTCAACTTTTTGCTCTACTTTTTCGCGGACTTGCTCTTTGACCTGAGTGACGAGGTCGCCAACGAGGCTGCCGAGTGAGGTCGAGACTTTGGGATTGGTGTAGGTACCGGTGATTTTGACTTTGAGGTCGATGGTCTGTGGGGCGCGGCCGCCGAGGGAGGCCAGGAGCTGGTCGGCGCGGATGGCTGTGCCGGGTATTTTGAGGTCGAGGTCATAGTCGAGGGTCTGGTCGAGGCCGTTGGAGCCGGAGATGGTGCCGGTAAGATTGCCGGTACGCACCTGGAAGGGGGCTACGTGGATGCGGCCGTTTTCGATTTTGTAAGAGATGTTGGCATCGCGCAGGGCAAGGGTGGAGTAATCCTGATTGCGCAGGTAGGTGCCGATTTGCGCCAGAGCCTGTGAGCGGAGGAGTACGTCGAAGGTGCGTAGATTGCCTGAGCTGGAGATTTTAGTAAGGTCGGGCGTCATGTCGGGATTGAGCGGGCCGCTTATGGTGAGGGAGGTGCTGAAGGAGCCTTCGGAGTTTTCGGCAATGGGGGCAAGGGTTTGGATGGTGTTGAAGGTCTGGAAACTGGGGCGCAGGCCGAAGTTTTCGAGGCTCATAGAGAAGTTGAAGATAGGTGTCTGGGGCTTGGAGTCATAGAAGCCGTTGAGAAGCACGCGACCGCCAATGAGGGTCATTCGAATGTTGTCCATCAGGGCTTTTTGGTCAGAGAGGGCGATGGCGCCTGAGAAATCGCTGATGTCGAAATTACTGAACAGTACGCGCTGAGCCTGAGCAATGAGGCGGAAGTCGATTTTCTCCGGCAGGCGGATGTAGTCGGCTTCTGCGGTATCAGCGGTGGCTGTGGTGGTGGTGTCGGCTGAGAGATCGGCCAATTCGTTGAGATCAAAGAGAGTACTGGTCACATTGAAGCGTCCGTAGAGGGTAGTGTCTTTGAAGACGTAGGAGAGCAGATTGTCGAAGCGTCCGGAGGCGCTGATGTCGGTGCGGCCGATGGTCATGGCGAGGTTGTCGAGCTGGAAGTTTTCAGGGCGGATCAGGAGGGCGGCTGAGGATATTTTGACGGGAAGGGTAAGGGTAGCCGGGTCGCTGTAAACCAGATTGGCAATGGTGGCGCGGCCTTCGGCGGTGACCTGGTCGTATTTTTCGGATTCGATGGAGGAGAGTTTTGTCTTCAGGGCTATGGCTGCATCGATGAGGCCGGCCAGCTGCATGCCGGGTTCGAGGGGCACGAGGCGATTGATTTCGGCCAGGTCGAGCTTGCCATTGAGAGTAAAATCGATGTAGGGATCGCTGATGGGTGTAGATACCGTCAGGGAGGCGGTGATAGGATTGTTGGCCAGCTTCATGGCAAAGTTTGGGATGGATACAAGGGTATTGTCGAGGCTGCCACCGGTATTGGATACTCGAATGTCTGTATTGACGGCATCGACTGAGGAGGGTAGGTCAGGATATTTGAAGTAGCCATCGCGTATGCTGAGCAGGATATTGAATTTCGGGTAGATTTCCTTATCGCCGTTGTAGGTGCCTTGTACTTTGCCTTCGAGGCGTGCTGTGCCGCGGGCAGTGAGCTGGTTGAAGTCCTGGTAGTAAATAGCCGGTATGAGGGAGATGATGCTTTTGAAGGCGGTGTTTGGAGCGTCGAACTCAAGGTCGAGGTCGATGTCGTCTTCAGGCATGCGAATGAGGCCTTTGAAGTTGAGCCGGAGGTCGTTGAGGGATATAAAGTTGTCGCCGAGGGCGATTTCCATGGTCGATTGATTGAGCTTAACGTCGAAATCTGAGGCTACGCGTACTTTGCGCAGCATGGTAACGCCACCGGTACGAAAGTCAAAAGTGTCGATGGTGGTTTTGGTTTTAAGATCTACGATCTCTTGGGTAAAGTCGCCCCGGCCTTCGTGGTTCAGATTGCGAATAGCGGTATAGATGCCGCCGTAGCGGTCGTCATAGGTGAAATCCACATTGCGGAGGTAATATTTTTTGAGGGCCAAGCTGAAAGTCGCGGCAGTGGTGTCTTCTACGGCCGCAGTGTCTTCGTCAGCCGTTGGTACGATGAGGTAGTTGGCCAGATTGGTGTCGAGGGCGATGAGGTGAAAGCGGGCATCTTCGATGCCGATTTTGCGGATTTTGAGCTGATCGCCTTTGAATACAGAGAGAATGTCGAGCGAAAGATCGAATTCTCCGATGCGCGCCAGTTCAACTCCAGCGAAGGTATCGCGGCCGGTGATCACAAAGTCATGCACGCAGAAGTGCAGATTGGGAAAATCGCGTATCAGGCTGAGGCGAAAGTCGCCAAAATCCACATCGGCCAGCAGTTGTTTATTGACTTCCTCCTTAAACCGTCGGACAATTTCATCCTTGAAAATAAAGGGGGCGACGATGACGATGACCAGGAGCAGGGCTACAAGAATCAGAAAAATTTTACCGGCGCGTTTCATAGTTTGTTGAGTTTTTCAGGTGGTTTCGGAAGGGGATTCGGATTTGGCTACTAAGGTACAAACCATAGCATCACCTGTCACATTCACTACGGTGCGACACATGTCCAAAATGCGGTCAATGGGCAGGATGATGGCAATCCAAGCGGGATTGAGATGTACCGATGTGAGCACGATGATGAGCATGATCAGCCCGGCGCTGGGCACGGCTGCTGCACCTATGGAGGCCAGGGTAGCGGTCAGTACAATGGTGAGCTGCTGGGATAACGACAGGTCCACCCCATGCATCTGAGCGAGGAATACAACGGCTACGGCCTGATAGAGGCTGGTGCCGTCCATGTTCACGGTAGCTCCTATAGGGAGCACGAAGGAAGTGTACTTTTTGGGCACTTTCATGTTTTCTTCCATGCATTCGATGGTCACAGGCAGCGTGGCAGCACTGCTGGATGAGGAGAAGGCGAGCAACTGCGCCGGGCTGATGGCTTTGAGAAATTCGGAAAAACGGATTCCGGGGGCAAAAAAATGAATAACAGCGGGGTAAATGACAAAGGCCATTACAACAAGGCCTGCAACCACAGCGAAAGTGTATGAGCCAAGACTTTTGAAGACGGGCAATACCTTAGACACATCGTCGCCGGCTATCTGACTGATGGTACCGGCCAAAAGAGCAAAGACAAAAAACGGAGAGGCGCGCATGACAAAGTCAACCATCCGGAGAAATACATCGGTGACGGCCTGAAAAAAGTGGATGAGCAGCTGCTGCCGTTCACCGGGTATGTAGAGCAGGGCGATGCCGAAGAAGATGCCGAAGAAGATGACCTGAATCATGAGCTTGCTGTCGTTAAGGCTGGTGAAGATGTTGTCGGGTACCATATCCACCAGAAAAGCCAGCGGACCTTGATTCTGCGCCTGTTTAGCCTTTTCGATTTTTGAAGCGACCAGGTCTTCACTGCCGTTTCCATTCATTCGACTGCTGATCACTGCAGTTAATTCAGCGTTTTCAGGTTTACAGGTCACGCAGATGTCGTCGAGGTCTTCGGCACCCGACTGTTTTTTCCACAGCTCGTAGCGGATGCGGTTTTCAAGCAAGAGAGCGCTGTCGCGGCTTTGGCCCGGTTTGATCAGATTTACAATCAGCAATCCGAGACTTACAGCGATCACTGTGGTAGCCAGATAGATAGCCAGGGTTTTCAGCCCGAGGCGACCCAGGGACTCCGGAGAGCCCAGTCCGGCTATGCCGCTGATGATGCTAAACAAAACCAATGGTACAGCAATGAGCTTGAGCAAATTCATGAAAATAGTGCCAAACGGAGCGATAAAATCAGCTGTGAACCGCTGCCAACCGAATAATACCGATGCGATGGCATAGACGATGCCCAGCAGCATGCCGATTAAGATTTTCCAGTGTAATGGAAGATTTGTATATGCTTTCAATACAGTGTATGGATTCGGTTTAACAAATAAAAATCAGCCAGCACCAGCCATGTCATGGCTTCCACTACCGGCACTGCGCGAGGTACTACGCAAGGGTCGTGACGACCCCGCACGGCCAAATCTACTACATTCCCCTCAGCATCAAGTGCTTTTTGCTCTTTGGCAATGGATGCTGTGGGCTTGAAGGTCACTTCAAACGCGAGTTCGCGACCTGAGCTGATACCTCCAAGTACTCCACCGCTGTGGTTGGTAGCAAAGGTCTGTGAATCGGCCGGCATATCGTTGTGCTCACTTCCGCGCATAGAGGCTGCACGTGTGCCACTGCCGATTTCAAAAGCCCGGGTAGCATTGATGGTCATCATGGCATGTGCCAGGCGTGCGTGCAGCTTGTCGAAGATGGGCTCACCCAGGCCGGCCGGCAGTCCGATGACGCGCACCGCTACCTTACCACCCACGGAGTCGCCCTGTTCCTTCAGATCAGCAATCAGCTCTTCAGCCGATGATGAAGCTATGGGATGAGGCATCCGGGTAGGATACTTATCAATATCATCGGGTGAAAAGACGGCATCAGCCGGCAAGCGAATGTCGCCTATCTGGCAGGTGTAGGCCATCACCCGAACATCTGGCAGCAGATGCGCAGCCAATGCCCCGGCCAGCACCCAATTGGCCGTTTCGCGGGCAGAAGAGCGCCCACCCCCGCGGTGATCGCGGTGGCCATACTTAGCGGTGTAGGTTTCGTCAGCATGACCGGGTCTGAAGACCTGTCGAAGCTCATCGTAGTCAGTAGAGCGCTTATCTGCATTGCGAATCAGAAAAGCGATCGGTGCGCCGGTTGATTTACCTTCAAAAACTCCGGAGAGAAACTCAGGCTCATCCGCTTCAGTCCTCGCAGTTGTCACGGCTGATTGGCCGGGCCTTCTTCGGGCGAGTTGATGCCTTATGCGATTAAAGTCAATGCTAATATCGGCCGGAAAACCATCGAGCACCCCGCCAATGGCGGGGCCATGTGATTCGCCGAAGGTAGTAAGCCTCAGAATTCTGCCAAACGTATTGCTCATCAACGTGCAAACTTACTGGTGGCTGGACAATTGGAAATCTTGCTTTAATTTGCTTTATATAAAAAAAGTCATTGACTAAACGAATCTCTGCTTTCACTGATTAAAATGCCACTTTCGAAGAGAAAAATGAGAGATTCAAAAAAAAAAAAAAAAAAAATAATAAGAGTTTTCATTACGAAATTTGTTATCGTATAACCAAAAACTTGAAAACAATGAAAAAAGTAGCATTATTAATTGTTGCTTTCCTTCCGTGCAGCATGATGGCATAAGCCAGAATTGTTGTAATCAAAATGAATGGTGGTATTTTTGGTTACAGAGAAGTCATAGAAGAAGTGGACGGATGTGATGGGTACCTGACATGCTTAAATTCCGGATTTAGTCGGTGCAGATTTACCATACCACCCTGCAACAGCGGAAGTCAATTTGTAAACATCCTCATCGAAGAGGTAGAAAATTAGATTCGCAATGGCTTATTGTTTGGTTCATTTACCGAAAATGGATATCACGTGAGCTGGGTGTCTTCTCAAAACGGGGATGATGAATACGTTGAAATAACCATCGAAGAAATCGATTAAACGCCTATGATGAAACAAAAAAATTCTATTTGGGCATATCTTCTGGTGATATGCCCTTTTTTTGTGTTTTCACAAGTGCGTATTCCTCTTCATGAAAAAAAAATTTCTAACACTTATTCCAGAACATTCACTCAAGTAAGTAAAACTACAAACGATACTATTCAAATAATTTACGGGGATCTTTTTAGTGATAAATATGCAAAAATTATCTATATTCTAAATAACAAACTTAGTAAAAAAGATTCTGTAAGCCTTAAGAATTTTTCGTCCCGAAGAATATTATTGGAAAATAAAAATATAATTTATGGATTCAATATACCTAAAGTTAACAAATTTGAAATCGTTTTGTACGATCTGAAGAAAAAAACATACAAGAAAAAAGAAGTTCGATTTGGCCCAATCTATGTGGGACAGATAAATGATCGCGTTTATTATACCTGTGAATACAACGAACACCCCTATTCCATCCATCCCCCTGAGCTGCTCTGGTCGGTCTATTTGCCCGATGAAGACCGAACCATAGCCTTTCCGGTGGATTCCTTTCTGATCTACACCCATTTCAACAGCGAGAAGATCCGCTTCCTTGGGGAGCGCTACATTGTAGCTGCGCGCAATATGGCCCTCTCCTTTCACGTGTACGACACCCAAACCAATACTTTACACTACTACCGCGACCCCGACGAAGACAAATATCTCAACGACAGCATCAAAACCTATTTTTATCACCTTTCGCGCAACCCAGACATGGACATTCCTACCAATATGCGCATTGCCAAGCGCCAGCAGCCCATGTGGCGAATTAACAAGGTGCTGCCCTATGACGAAAAGGCATTTGTGATGAGTACCATCCTCAACGACACTCACCGGGTGTACTTCGTGCGTATAGAACCTGACTCGATGTGGATGCAGCGCACATTTCTGTACCAGGAGTACGGCGAGCCCTCGGCCTATGCCGAAAATCCCAACCGCTCACATATGGCCTATACACGAGGGGTAGAAGTGTATAAAGACAACTTCCTTCGCTTTCATTCCGACACAGCTTATAATCTCTATCTGGAAATCATGCCCATCAACCGCATCATGGGCCTTAGTCGCGAAGAGCACTATGTATTTATCGACCCCTTGTACTGCCAGAAGTGCGTGTTTCCCCGCAAGGATGCCCGATACTTTTTGCTCACCAACGGCAGCAAGCTGATGGAAGAGCGTTTTGTGAAGCAGCTGGGCATAGACCCCTCTCGGGTTGTGTGGATCAAGGGCCAGTTCCCCGAATGGATGTACAACGAGCCCCGCGAGCAGGTACTCAAGCCCCTGTTTACCAGTACGCCGGTCATAGTTGCCAACGAAAAGCGCTGGCAGCTCGGTGCTGAGGTGCTGCAACTGCTCAGGCAGTACGCGGGGGATGAGTTGTAATCTCTCTTTCACTGACCAAAATGCCAATTTCACTAAAAAAAATCAAGAATTCAAAAAAAAAAAAAAAAAAAAATAAGTAAGTGTTTTTTCTATTTTTGGGTAGTACTTAACCAAAATCTATTAAGCAATGAAAAAACTTTTTATTGTATCTTGTTTGCTATTAATGGCAAATGTTTATGCTCGTCCCAAAGTCACCATTATCATGAAAAACGGTGGAAAAAATGGGTTCGGATCTGTTATAGAACATCACAATGGGTGTGAGTCATCATCTTTAGAATGTGTGGGGCCGGGAAATTCACCCTGCAGATTCCAGATACCACCGTGCGGGTTTGCATATTATGCAAACATTGCAATTGAGTTTGTAGAAAATCAGATACGAATGGGTAGATTATAGGGCATAGAGCTTATGGATAATGCTGAGATAAGGTGGATTAGTGTTGATTCAGGTGATTCAGTTGACATCACAATTGACTTGATAGAATAAATTATAAAAAAATTTTTAATTAAGCACCAATTTCCTTAATTTAAGCCCTGAGGACACACAGCGTGTACTCAGGGTATTTTAAAATAAAATTAACGCACTCAAAACATAGAACATTAAGTTCAATTATATTTGAAGTCAATGAAAAATATATAATTAATCTGAGCATATTCTATGATTAAATCGAAGAAAATTTATTTTATAATATTACTTAAATATACTTTTTTTATTTACGCATTTTTTGTAACTCATTTCCTATCTAGCCAAGTAAAAATAGACTTAAATACAAAATATAGTTTTTATAAAAAGGAATTTTTCGATGTGAGAGAATTTTTTGTAGTTAATGATGATGTATTAATTCTCTTGGCAAGACTTCGCGACAATCATGTAAAATTTATGACATTAAACAACGGAAAATTAACGTCGATTTATGATAAAATATTTAAGCATGAATTCAATAAAAGAAACTTCATATATGTGAATAATACATTTTACTTTTTCCATGCAAAAGATGTGAATGTATTTGAATTTTACATTGTTGATTCAAAAGGAAAAATAAAAGAAAAAAAATTTAAGGATTTTACCCCACATTATGTAAGACTTTCAAAACAAGGTCGAGTATATTTTACCAATGAGTACAATGCACACCCCTATTCCATCCATCCCCCTGAGCTGCTCTGGTCGGTCTATTTGCCCGATGAAGACCGAACCATAGCCTTTCCGGTGGATTCCTTTCTGATCTACACCCATTTCAACAGCGAGAAGATCCGCTTCCTTGGGGAGCGCTACATCGTAGCTGCGCGCAATATGGCCCTCTCCTTTCACGTGTACGACACCCAAACCAATACTTTACACTACTACCGCGACCCCGACGAAGACAAATATCTCAACGACAGCATCAAAACCTATTTTTATCACCTTTCGCGCAACCCAGACATGGACATTCCTACCAATATGCGCATTGCCAAGCGCCAGCAGCCCATGTGGCGAATTAACAAGGTGCTGCCCTATGACGAAAAGGCATTTGTGATGAGTACCATCCTCAACGACACTCACCGGGTGTACTTCGTGCGTATAGAACCTGACTCGATGTGGATGCAGCGCACATTTCTGTACCAGGAGTACGGCGAGCCCTCGGCCTATGCCGAAAATCCCAACCGCTCACATATGGCCTATACACGAGGGGTAGAAGTGTATAAAGACAACTTCCTTCGCTTTCATTCCGACACAGCTTATAATCTCTATCTGGAAATCATGCCCATCAACCGCATCATGGGCCTTAGTCGCGAAGAGCACTATGTATTTATCGACCCCTTGTACTGCCAGAAGTGCGTGTTTCCCCGCAAGGATGCCCGATACTTTTTGCTCACCAACGGCAGCAAGCTGATGGAAGAGCGTTTTGTGAAGCAGCTGGGCATAGACCCCTCTCGGGTTGTGTGGATCAAGGGCCAGTTCCCCGAATGGATGTACAACGAGCCCCGCGAGCAGGTACTCAAGCCCCTGTTTACCAGTACGCCGGTCATAGTTGCCAACGAAAAGCGCTGGCAGCTCGGTGCTGAGGTGCTGCAACTGCTCAGGCAGTACGCGGGGGATGAGTTGTGAAAATTATGTCTGAAACACATTTATATTTGACTGGAAATACGTACCCGATGAGAATATTAGTTGCCATTTCGATCTTTTTATTTACTACCATATTAAAAGCCACAGAACCAAAAGTGGTCGTCCAATTGACAAAAGGAGGACCTTTTGGATACAAAGACGTACGCGAAAGCCACTCTGAGTGCTATTCGGACATATCCTGCGAAGGAAAGGGGTTTTCGGCATGTCGGTTTGAGCTATTGGCCCCTGGCTGTATGGACATACACGATGTAAACAGCATCATTGCACAGGTGGAGAAAGCCATCAAAAAGAGAAAACGCAGTGGCAGTCTCGAAGTAAGCGACATCAAAGCCGAATGGAAGTACGACCGAAAGACTAAAATTGCTACGATTACGATTACGCTTAAAACTTCATCTCTTCAAAATTAAGTCTTTTGGAAAGTTTTGAATCACAATATCCCTCGAGAGGTTAATGTCATGTAAAATCCAAATAATTAGCCTCACCGTCACCATTTTCCCGGTTACTTATTGCTATTTTTGTAAAAAATCTCAGTGATGAAATTGTTCTTGTTGGCATTTATTTTAATTGGACTTGGATTTGCCGGTATTGCAATAAAAATCTGGGCGAAAAAAGATGGTAAATTTGCTGGTACATGCGCATCCAATTCTCCATACCTCAACAAAGATGGCGAGCCGTGTGGCTTTTGTGGTGCAATGCCCGACCAGCAATGCAAAAAGCCAGAAACAGCTTCTTAAATATTTTTATACTTAAAATTATCCTAATAACTTTCTCATTTTCAAGCTGTGGAAGTAAAAAATCAACTTTATCAAACATCAACTTTGCTTATTTATATCAGCCATCTGAAGTATTAATACGACCTGATTTCTTTATCCAACTCATTAATGAGGATTCTTTGCTCGTACACTATCAACTTAATAAAGAGGAGTTTTTGTATGTTCGAAATTCTGAAAATCAACAATTTGAATCCCAAATTCTGATTAAATATGCTGTAATACCCAACTACGAACTACCTCAGATTGTAATCGACAGTGGCAGTTTTCGAATACGTGAGGTCAAAACAGAGAATTTTGGCAATATTGTAGGAAAAATTCCAATTACATTAAATAAAAAACCAGAATTTTCCACATTTCTGATCGTTTTAACCGTTCGTGATGAACACCGAAATTTAGAATATCCTTACTTTTTGTTGAGCGATAGAAAATCAAAGAATTCATACCACTATTATTTACCAGTTGATACTTTTGGAAATATCTATCTGAAATACACTGCATTTACTGGCGATATAATTTGTATTCATTACAATTCTGACACTACTAGACGAGTCTTTGTAAAACATTTTGACGGAACTTTCCCCATAGCCTTGCCACCTTTTTCTGCTGAACAGGAAATCATTTATACGAATGAATTTAAAATTGCAGGCACAACTAATAATTTATCAGGATGTTATCATTTTAAAAAACCGGGGTTCTACCTTTTCCAGACTGATACTTCATCCCTGGAGGGCTACTATTTAATAGTTCGTGATGATGACTATCCGCTGGTAAACAAACGACATCAATTGGTTGAGCCACTTCGATATCTTACTACTCAAAAGGAATTCTCCGATTTACAGGCCTCACATCCTGATTCTATCAAGTACATGGCTGATCAGTTTTGGCTGGCACGCGCCGGCAGTGTTGAGAGAGCTAAAAACCTGGTAAAAGCCTATTACAGCAGGGTTCAAAGAGCCAACGAACTCTTTACTTCCTTCAAAGAAGGATGGAAAACAGATAGAGGTATGATTTACATAATTTTTGGCCCACCAAATGTCGTGTATCGCTATGCCGACAGAGAAGTGTGGATTTATGGCGACGACTCCAGTGCTTTACAATATCGATTTACATTCACGCTAACAAAGTTGCCTTTTTCAGGCTTTTATTATGTTTTGGAACGCAATGAAAACTATCGCTTTATATGGGGGCAAGCTGTAGATGCCTGGCGCAACGGACGGGTGTATTCCATTAAAGACATCAAGCGGGAACAAGATGAAAGAGACCAACAACTCAGATACCAGCGATACCCTTATTTTTGGTTCTAGACCGGTACTCGAAGCCTTATTAGCTGGCAAGAGCATTGATAAAATCATTGTAAAAAAACAGCATGATCTTCCTATTGTAAAAGAAATAAAACTGCAAGCCAAGGCCAGAGGTATTTATGTGCAAGAAGTACCAGCTGAAAAATTTCATTTTTTAAAAAACAAAAACCACCAATACGTAGCAGCGTGGCTTGCTGAGGTGGAATTTACAAGCGTTGATATTCTGGTACCTCAGCTTCTTTCAGAGGGAATTCTACCAGTGTTAGTAATACTAGATCGTGTCACTGATGTGCGAAACTTCGGCTCAATAGTTCGCACAGCAGAGTGCCTAGGAGCCCATGCAGTAGTTATTCCAAAAAAAGGGAGTGCCTCTGTAAACAGCGATGCTATGAAGGCCTCAGCAGGTGCCTTAGCGCGCTTACCCATCTGCAGAGAAAACAACCTGCGCGATACCTTGCGCTTTCTGAACGAAAGCGGTTTTTCCACCATTGCTTGCACAGAAAAAGCCAATCAATCTTTGTACAATACGGAAGTGAAATTGCCCTTCGCCTTATTGATGGGAAATGAAGAAAACGGAATAGCTACCGATCTGCGCAAACTCTGCTCTGTAGAAGTAAAAATTCCCATGCAAGGGGCTACTGCTTCGCTGAATGTAGCGGTTGCGACAGGTATTGCTCTGTCTGCTCTTTTACAGCCTTATCAACATTAATGAGGAAGACAAGCTGTAAGAATCTGTACGAAACGCGAAATTTCTTCTTCCGTAGTATTTATGCCCAGTGAAATGCGCAGGTTTGCCATTGAAATCCGATCGGGGTACAGATGGCTAATTACATGCGAAGGCTTAAGACTTCCGCTATTGCAGGCGCTACCTGCTGAAACTGCTACTCCTTCCAAGTCAAGTGCAAAGAGCAATCGACCAGTATCTGATTCCTGAGGCAAACAGATATTCACAATGCCAGGGTAATGAGCCTCTGAGAGTGGTTTAGGTCCATTAAAAATGGGTTGAAGTGGCTCAAGCAATTCAATTAAATGAGAAGATAGTTTCACAAATCGAGCAAGCATTTCTTCAGCATAGCAATGGGTGTATTCGAGTGCTGCGGCCATAGCAGGAATGAGTACAGCAGCCTCTGTACCACCACGCAGGCTTCGCTCCTGACTTCCACCGGCCACCAAGGGCGATTTATTCTGAACTGATTTGTGGATAAACAAAAAGCCCGTGCCCTTAGGCCCATAAAACTTATGGGCAGAACCTGAAACAAAATCGGCCTGATGAAGATCGGTTGAATATTTTCCTATAGCTTGCACACCGTCGATGAAAAGCAATGCCTTATGCTTGCGACAGATATTTGAAACCTCCCCAACGAGTGCGATGTTGCCCAGCTCATTGTGCACCCAAAGCAGTGCAACCAAAGCCTGCCCTTTTATTTCAGAAAGCACTTCATCGAGATGGTTTAAATCATAATTTCCCTCGGGGGTTAGCCGAAAATGCCGAATGCTGGCACCTACGTGTAGCCAATGTGCAGCTGCCTCGAGTGTTGCTTTATGCTCAATTGGCGAAGTGACAAAGGTGTGTACACCGGCTTTATAAGCCATGGAAAACACCCAGTTGGCCGATTCAGTAGCTCCGGAAGTAAAGTACAATTCAGCTGGTAAAACATTGAGCACATTGGCCATTTGTCGCCGGGCGAGCTCCATTTGGGCCCTGGCTTTTCTTCCCAGGCTGTGCAAACTCGAGGGGTTTCCCCAATTTTCCATCGCTTGGACGATTGCCTCCTTTGCAGGCGTACACAGCGGTGTAGTCGATGCGTAATCGAGATAAATCAATTCAGAGGATTTTATACTCATTTATTTAAACCATCTGGCCGCTAAACGGTGCTCGGCACTTTCTTGCTCGCTTTTGTGGGTAAATGTATTTGAAGAGGGGTGATAAATGTACTCTTGCTGATATTTTCTAAAGTTAAGTGCCACATCTTCAATAGCATCAGCTATGTAGCGAAGCTCATCAGCCGTCATTACCGGATGTAGTGACAAGCGAATCCATCCGGGTTTTAAGGTAAGGTCTCCACGATCAATTAGGTCAGTAATCATCTTCGACTTTTCCTCATCTACACCGAGCAAGTAGTGCCCATAAGTACCAGCACAACTGCAACCTCCACGCACCTGAATGCCATACAAATCATTTAGCAGTTTTACACCAAGATTGTAGTGCAATCCATCGATGTAAAAAGAGATTGCTCCAAGTCTAACACGATTGTTGCCGGCTAGAATGTGTAGGCCTGGTACGCACTCAAGGCGGTCGAAGATGTATTCGACCATGGCATGTTCTCGCTCTCGAATTTTTGCGGGCTGTAGCTCTTCTTTCAGCTGAAAAGCTTTGGCTGCCTTGAGTAGTTGCAAAAATCCGGGTGTTCCGCCGTCTTCGCGCACTTCGATGTCGTCGTAGTAGCTGTGTCCACCCCAGGGATTCGTCCAAGTGACAGTACCACCACCAGGAATATCAGGTGATTTAAGTCGATAGTATTTTTTATTGAAGATTAAGATACCCGGAGTTCCTGGCCCTCCCAGGAATTTATGAGGACTCAGAAAGATGGCATCAAGCCAGGCTAAGGGGCGATCGGCCGGGTGCATGTCAATATCAACATACGGACCTGAACAGGCAAAGTCCACAAAACAGCAGCCACCGGCCCGGTGCATGCGCTCGGCAATATCGTAGTAAGGTGTTTCAATACCGGTCACATTGCTGCATCCGGTTACCGACGCGTATTTATATTTTCTGTGCTTGTGCTTTTCGAGCAATTCGTCAAGGTGATTGAGGTCAACCAAACCATCGGCATCGGCCTTGATGAGCTCTACATACGCAATAGTTTCGAGCCAAGAAGTCTGATTGCTATGGTGCTCCATGTGGGTGATGAAGACGACCGGACGTTCCTCATCGGGTATTGAAAAGTAATCTTTCAAACAATCCGGGTACTTCATCCCCAGGATGCGCTGAAACTTGTTGACAGCCGCCGTCATTCCAGTACCTACGGCTATGAGTACATCTTCAGGTCCGGCGTTTACACTGCGCTTGATGAGCTCGCGCGCCATATGATAAGCATGAGTCATCACAGCGCCTGTATAACTGGTCTCGGTGTGTGTATTGGCTACCATTGGCCCCACTTCATTCAGCAGCCATTCTTCGATGGGCCGGTACAATCGACCGCTGGCAATCCAATCAGCATATAAGAGGGGCTTTACACCAAAAGGTGTTTGCAGGGTTGTATTGTATCCTAATATATGCTTCCTGAAAGCCGAGAAATGCTCCTCGTGCGGAAGTTTTAGTTGGGAATCAATCTCGTGAGACGCTGCAGTAGAAGTGTGCATAACGAGTAAAATAGCAACTACAAAGGTACGGGTATCGAACATAGTTTGTTTCGATGAAATTCCCAACTTCCACTAAACTGTAAATAAACTATTTAATTAATTTCAAATTCTATTTTTTAAGCTATTATGCCCATTTTTCTCAACCGACTTAACCAACCGTTTAATAGCCTCACATGCGATTATAAATTACTTTCGCACGGTTAATTTATTAATTTGACAAAAATGAACTTTGACCTCATCGTATTAGGCACTGGACCAGGTGGCTATGTGGCTGCCATCAGAGCATCGCAGCTGGGCATGAAGGTAGCCGTAGTGGAAAAAGAATCGCTCGGCGGTATCTGTCTCAACTGGGGTTGTATTCCTACCAAAGCCTTGCTAAAAAGTGCCAACGTTTTCGAATACATAAAGCACGCAAAAGACTACGGTATTGAAATCCACGGCGAAGCGACGCCAAACTTCGAATCGGTAATCAAGCGCAGCCGTCAGGTAGCTGCCGGTATGAGCAACGGGGTAAACTTCCTCATGAAGAAAAACAAGATTACAGTAATCTCGGGCTACGGCAAGGTAAAACCAGGCAATAAACTGGAAGTAACCGATGCAGAAGGCAAAAAGTCTGAATATTCAGCCAAACACATCATCATAGCCACCGGTGGACGTAGCCGCGAATTGCCAAATCTGCCGCAAGATGGCAAAAAAATCATCGGTTACCGCGAAGCTATGAATTTGCCCTCACAGCCTAAGAAAATGGTTGTAGTGGGTTCAGGTGCCATCGGCGTTGAGTTTGCCTATTTTTATGCAGCTATGGGCACCGATGTAACGATCGTCGAATACATGCCTAACATCGTACCGCTGGAAGATGAAGAAATTTCTAAAGCTCTTGAGCGCTCTTTCAAAAAGATGGGCATCAGGATTCTCACTTCCTCTGAAGTTACTAAGGCCAACACATCAGGCGAAGGTGTACGTGTATCCGTAAAAACACCAAAAGGAGAAGAGATAATTGAATGCGACATCGTCCTCTCAGCCGTAGGCATCGTTGCCAACATCGAAAACATTGGTCTCGAAGAGGTTGGCATTAAAACCGAAAAAGGAAAAATCGTCGTTGACCAATTTTACCGAACTAATGTGCCTGGGTACTATGCCATAGGCGACTGCGTACCTGGACAGGCATTGGCTCATGTGGCCTCGGCTGAAGGCATAATCTGCGTAGAAAAAATTGCTGGCCACAATCCTGAACCACTGAATTACAACAACATACCAGGCTGTACCTACTGCTCACCTGAGATTGCAAGCGTAGGTTACACCGAAAAAGCTGCTCGCGAAGCTGGCTATGAAATCCGCGTAGGTAAGTTTCCCTTCTCAGCCAGCGGAAAAGCTTCGGCCGCAGGTCATAAAGATGGATTTGTGAAAGTAATATTCGACGCCAAATACGGCGAATTTCTCGGATGCCACATGATCGGTGCCAATGTAACTGAAATGATTGCTGAAGCAGTAGTGGCTCGCAAACTCGAGACTACAGGCCACGAGATCATTAAGTCAGTACACCCCCATCCCACTATGAGCGAGGCCATTATGGAAGCCACGGCAGATGCCTACGGTGAAGTAATCCATTTATAGAGTTACAATTTAATATTGTAAAATAAAGAAGCCCCGGTAAAAACCGGGGCTTTTTAATTTCTGTAAAAAAAAAAAATACCCACCAAAAAAGGTGGGTTATTAAGGTTGCCCGAGCTGGATTCGAACCAACACAGACGGAACCAAAATCCGTAGTCCTGCCATTAGACGATCGGGCAATTTTTCCTCAAATCGGGCTGCAAATATACGATTGATGCATTTTTGAGCAAGACATAAGTAAAAATTTTTAAACATTCTCAGCCGGAGCCTCAACTTCCTTATAACCAAATAGATGCTTAGAACGAATAATCTCCTCTACGCCTTCTGGGAGCATTTCACCCCATCCTGGTTCGCCTTTTTTAATCATCCTTAACACTCTTGGTGAAAAGATGTGCAGAATGTTTGGGTCATAGGTTTCTATGTCTTTTATGCGTCCATTAAATGTGAGGTATTCAAACAGAGGCCTGAGCCTTGGGTGTACCCACATGTTCTGAGTAGTTTCCAGGGGACTGTCTTCCGTCGGTTTTGAGGGGTATACGTAAATTTTTAAATCACGTGAAAACATGATTCCCATTGCTTCCAAAATTCCGCCGGGCAAAGAGCGGTAGTACTTTTCGTTAAATACGTCTTTTAAGCTCGACACTCCCAAAATTATGCCCATACGCGCCTTTGTAAATTCTGAGAAATAGTGCACGAGCTTGTAATACTCCTGAAAGTTGGAAATTAAAACCTTATATCCGAGCGAACACAATATCTCAGCTCTGTCTAGAAAGTCTTGTTCATCGATTTCGCCTTCAGCGCGCAGGTTGTTTAGGGTGATTTCGAAGAGCACTTCTACGTTATCTTTTTTCACCTTCGGATCGCGCAAGAAGTACTCATAGCCCTTTTTCATCATATCCATATTCACCTTTGTTACGGGGCGAAAACTTCCGCGCAATGCCAAGATATTCTTTTTGTACAACAAGCCGGCCGGCAAAAGATTGTTTCCATCTGGACCAAAAATTACTGCGTCAGTAAAGCCGTTTTTGATTAGCTGCAGCGAAAGCAAACGATTGTCCACACCTTCGAAATCAGGACCCGATACATTAATCATGTCGATCTCTACCTTGTCACGCGAAAGGTTGTCGTAGAGCGATTTCAGCAGTTCATTCGGGTCGTTTATGATGTGAAAGCATGCATATATGAGGTTAACTCCCATGATGCCGATGGTCTCTTGCTGCAGCACAGCCTCGTTTTCCTTTAGCCTTACATGGAAGATTACTTCATTTGGCGGACTGTCGGGGGTGAGTTGAAATTTACAGCCCATCCATCCATGGCCCTTGTAGCGTTTGGCAAAGTCAATGGTAGCTACCGTATTGGCATAGGTAAAGAAACACTTATCCGGGTTTTTAGACCGGTCGATACGCTCCTCCACGAGTCTGTATTCCTGAGCAAGCATTTTGCGAAGACGGCTTTCAGTTACATATCGACCGTCGGGCTCACGCCCGTAAATAGCATCGCTGAAATCTTTGTCGTAGGCGCTCATTGCTTTAGCAACGGTACCTGATGCTCCACCTGCTCTGAAAAAGTGCCTTACCACCTCCTGGCCCGCACCTATCTCAGCAAAAGTGCCGTAAATCTGACTGTTAAGATTTATTTTAAGGGCTTTCTGCTGGGTGGTGAGAATGTAACGTTCCATTCAAATAGGTTTTAACAAATTTACATTAGGACCAGGGAAACATGATGTTTCAGATTTTATAAAAAGGCTTTAAAATCACGTTTGGTTCGTCGTCAGAGCATATGGCGCGGTTGAGAAAATGGACGAAATCTTTCAGCGGCAGTAAATGCTCGATGAGCATTGGAAGCGTTTCAGAATCAGATAACTGGCTATAGTTAAGCGGATGTGTAACTGTAAAGGATTTTAACTTTAAATATTTGATGGCCGGATTGTTTTCTTCATATCCTTTTGGCGGTCGAGTGAGTGTCCACATCTCTTCAAAGTCGAGATCAGAATAAATAGCTTTAAATGCTGGATTGTTTAAAATGTCTGAAAATTCATCCCAATACAGGTCAATATCGTTGCGGATTTTCTTCAGCACCTCAGCCGGGGGCATATATACGCCTCCGCCTACGAAGCTCTCTTCCAAGTCGAAATGCACGTAGTAACCGGCAAGGTCACCTTTGCGACCATCGGGAGCAAATCCAAGCGAAACATGGGTTTTGTAGGGTCGCTTATCAGCAGAAAAACGAATGTCGCGATTTATTCTGAAAAGGCATTGAGAGGGCTTTGTATTTGCCAGTTCATGGTCGTTTGTTTTAAGAGCTTTCAGGATATATTCAGCGGCTGTGAGCAACTCTTTTCGATAGAGCTCATAGTCCTTGCGATGCTGAGAAAACCAATCTTTATGATTGTTCTCCCGCAATTTTTCCAAAAACACTAAACTTTCTTCAGAAAGCATAAAAAATACATTTAAACCGAGATTATTGAAATATTTGATACCAGTATCTCGTTATAGAACAAGTTAACAAATAAAATGTGCGCCTATGCAACAAACTATTACGCCTTCGCAAAAAAAATCACCTAATAATTCAAAAAAGCCCAAAAAATCCACCATTCAACGTCTTTTGAATTATTCAAAGTCAGTCGTTGTGGTTGAGTCAGATGCGCGTAAGTGGCTCATCAATCTGAATTAACGATTAATTATAAAGAAATCAAGGGATTGAGACAGCCTCATCAGGTGTGGGCATAAATACTTTTGCCTCAGGGTACTGTATGAGCGAACAGATTTTTTTTGCCGTATTTCTTGCGGTTATTTTCCTAATCCTTGCTTTCGATTTAGGTATATTCCAGCACGATAAGCATGAAGTTTCTTTTCGGGAGGCCCTTTTTTGGACGAGCGCATGGTTTGGCCTGTCGATGGGATTTTATTATTTTCTTAAATTCTATGGTCATTGGATTCATAATCCTGAGACTGTTGAAGAGATTATAGCCATCACCGAAAAATACCGACAGAGACTGGATGTGACAGGGCTAAGCTTCGAAGATGCTTTGCAGCGATACCGAAATCTCATTGCACTGGAGTATCTGACAGGTTACTTTATTGAATACAGCCTTTCGGCTGACAATCTCTTTGTGATTTTACTGATTTTCAGAAATTTTGGTGTCCGAAAAAGGGATTACAAGACCATATTGATCTGGGGTATTCTGGGGGCTGTAGTTTTTCGCTTTACGTTTATTTTCCTGGGTGCTGAGTTGATACAGCGGTTTCACTTTTTGCTTTATGTGTTTGGTGCATTTTTAATTTATTCAGGTTTTAAGGTGTTGACCAGCAAAAAAGAAGATGAAGATATTACCCCGGAAGGTCATCCTTTGGTAAAACTGGCAAGTAAACACCTTAACGTATTTCCAAGGAACGTAAAGTCGCTGCTCATGTTTCGCCATCCAGACCACAGAAAAACTTACGTAACACCCCTGTTCATTGTATTGCTGATGGTAGAATTCAGCGATATCATCTTTGCAGTGGACAGTGTGCCGGCCATATTTTCCATTACGTTAGATCCATATATTGTGTTCTTTTCCAATATTTTTGCTATCCTGGGGCTTAGGAGTTTGTTTTTTCTACTGGCCAAGGTGGTCGATCTGTTTCACTATCTCACTTACGGCCTTGGTATATTATTGATATTTATAGGTTTAAAATTGGTTTTCGAACACTACTTTGACCTTTTAGGCATACATGCGTTCGAGTCATTGATGGTCGTAGTGTCGATACTGGTCCTCTCGATAGTAGCCAGCCTAATCCGAAGCATGGTGCTTTGGCGGAGAAATGAAAAAACCCGGCATTCTCCTTAGGTAAGACTTAACCGGGTTTTTTAAAAAGAGACGTAGATCCGCTCTTTTAGAGATTCTAAAGTCTTAACATTATACCAACGTAATTTTTCCATCTTTTGTCACCGGAACCCAAATCGAGATTGAAGCGAACTCCGATCTCCCGCATTTTGTTTAAAGAATTAAGTGTTCTTAGTTACACTCCAGGGGTGAAAAACAAGCGAGGAGAAGTATTCTCTTTGATGACGATAGCTGTTCCTAATCCAGCATATACATTATAAAACACTTTTTCAGCAATTCTGTATGAATATCGAGGGTGGATATTAAATTGGGAAAAGAGATTTACATCTGTAGGACTATTCTGAAATGCGCCAAACATCAAGGAATTCTCAAAAGATAGAAGATTTCTGTTTCAGTCGTCCAAATAATTTGCGTGTAAAATTTCGTTTGGAAAAACCGTAAAAAAATTCTTGCTGCATCAAGAATTGGGAAGTGAAAAATAGTTGTTATAAAATTTTTAAATTTTTATGTCTGATTGAGGGATAATTAGTCCTCTCAAGAAAACCTGCATTTTAATTAGGAGAATTATAAGCCGTTATAACAATTGCATTATGTCTGATTCTTATCATAGAAATTTAGTCGATCAAACATAAGATATTGCAATCACCTTATCTGGAAGACGTCAATTATAATAGATTTTAGAATTTTTGATAGAATCAGTACGCCCCAATTTATTAGTGATATTTATTTCATGACAGACTTCTGAAATTGAGAATAGAAAAGCCCTCAGAAGTGAGGGCTTTATTGTGCAAATTTGATGGATTTTGGTTTACTTCTTAACCACCACTTTTCGAGTAAGCTGGCCAGCAGTGGAGTGGATGCGCAGCATATATGTGCCGGCCGGCAAGGTGTGCAACTCCAGTCGCTCGTGGAACTTACCTCCGGCACTCTTCCAGGTGGCGCGATATACAACCTTACCGGTAAGGTCAAGCAATTCTACCGGCAGCTCGGCTACATCATCGCTGAAGGTCACCTCAAATACTCCGGCATTCGGGTTGGGATAGACTTTCAGGCGGTTTAGCAGGGCGATCTCGTTGATACCAATGCTGAATTTCAACGTGTCGCACTTGGTGGCTGTACCGCAGGAGTTGAAGGCCGTGACGCAGACCGGATACACCCCGTTTTGCGGGAAGGTGAAGGTGGGATTCTGCTGGCTGCTGCTGCCTGCTGTGCCAAAAGTCCAATAGACCGAATCGGCATCGGTGAAGGTGCCGGTGAAGCTTACGGTGTAGTTGCTGATGGTGTAGGTGAAGGCAGCTGTGGGAGGATTCTGAATTGAAATGTTGACAGGTGTACGTGTGTCAGAGCACGCATCTGAGCCGAAATGGATGTAGCCATTGAAATTTCTCGGTGAAAACGTGGTGCCGAACGGATATGCTTTTCCGATGCCTTCTCGGATATCAATCCTTGGGTGCGAAGAAAGGATGTTTCCTACTGCTGTGCCGTTGGTATAATTGACAGAGCCGGTAGTGCGGGTTACGTAAAAAGCGTGTGTACCGGGCTGTAGAGTGACCGGATTGGTAAACATCAGCTTGGTATTCGGGCCGGCGACCGACACATTCACTGTAAAGGCTTGCAGCAATGTCCAACCGGTAGCTGAGTTTTCAAACCCTACGTGGGTACCAGGGCGATGATAAATTTCAAATGTCATACTTCCGGTACTATTGGGCGAAACTGTAAAACCGGTGATGTTTAGCGGCCCGCCTTTAATATTGACGTCAAACATATTTCCACTCTGTGAATTGCCTCCGGCTATGGTAGCCAACAGAGAGTCTTTAAAGTCCTGATACTTCAGATAGTAGGTAGCCGTGAAGTTAGTGACAGTAAGGGTGTCGTTCAATGAGATGGGCGTTCCGCCGGTAGGCACATTATACCATTCGTAGCCTACGCCCGGAAACGGTTTGGCAATAAGTTGTGCCGAAGAGGCATTGGCACATGCCTGAGCCGGCAAGGCTTGAGGAGCTAAGGGTATGATGACAGAACCAAACTGAATGGTGTCATTGCTGGTATTTTGATCTCCAGTGAGTTGCACAGAGCCTATGATCTGTACAATTCCCCCATTTACCGTATTTAAAGTAGCTACAGAGACGGTATCCGTAGCTCCAGATGCTATGCTGTTGGTGTAGGTACCACTTACCGTCTGGGTAAGGTCACCAGTAATCTGTAGGCTGTATGGAAGACTTGATATGGCAGTGAAGCCGTTGTTTCTGACGACAAAACGAACCTGTGTGTTGGAATTTCCGCAGAAAGAATTGGAAAATCCCAGAATTTGAAGTAGCTGGGCATCGGTTTGTATCGGGGTGCATACCTGTACCGGACCCATCCAGTTGCTGAAGGAATTACCACATACATCTCTCACATACACATGTAGACAGGTATTCATGGGCAAACCGGTGAGGGTATGAGATTTTGAAAAAATGTTTGAAACCAGCGTACCAACTGTAGAACCTGGTGTATAACCAACCGGTCCCCAATGAATCTGAAATGTGTCAGCCAATGATTGCCAGCTGAGCTTGGCTCCCGTAGGGAAGATGCTATCAACTGTGATCATAAAAGGACCAGAGCACGTAGCTGGGCCAAATTCATAGACCCCCGGATCAGGGATAAATGCTCTTATCACACTGTCAAAATCAAAGGGTACCAGATTGCCGAGATTGCGCCCTATGTTGTTTAACGAAGCTGCCGTGGGTCGGAAATTGTTGTTTATGTTCATAAACATAGGGTTGGCAAATACGCTGTTTGAATCCGCACCGGCCGCCTGAAAATCAGCCAGGGTATTGAATGCCGTACCTCTAAAGAAGGTTGGTAGCGTCATCCCGGCTGCAGGGTCTTTGAAGTATGCATTGTTACTGGTGCGAATCACTGCCGTGTTGCTCGTCAGATAAGTGAGGAAACGTTCACCTGTTCCTGGTCTGCTGAGATACAACAGATTGTTGCGGATTTCCACATTTTCGGTTGGAGTACCGGATACCCAGATAAGGCGTGTGGTACTACTGGATGTAGAAGTGGTATTTAGCACCACAGTATTGTGGTATATGTGTGTATGATTCGTCGTACCTGATAGGTATATTCCGTAGTAAATACCATTCGTCTGGATATCGTAAATCAGGTTGTTGGCTATAATGTTGGGGTTGGAAGCTGTGCCGGCCGCCGTACTGATCCAAATTGGATAGGCGGTAAATGTATTGGTGTAGGGTGCAGCACCATGCGCATTAAAAATTTCATTGTTATAAATTCTTACTCCGGAGCCACTGGTGCCGAGATACACACCATAAAATGTGCTGATGGTCGTGCGCGTCGGACGACTCATGGTATTGCCGAAAATCTGCCAGTTATCCTGATTAAGTCCATAAACAGCATAGAGGTAAAAGTCTCGCATTGTATTTCTCCGGATGATATTGCCCGTGGCACGCTGTGTAGAGGAGCCACCTACCATACTGATCGCGTAATACCCGCCGATGAATACATTGTGTTCGATCAGGTTGTTGTTTCCGTTATTACCGGCTGAAGTGGCAGATGTATTACTGTTGGAGAGTGCCAAGCCTGCATATACTGTACTGGTGGACGAGGTACTGGAAATTATGGAGCACCGCCTGATGATGTTCCAATCTGCCTGATTGCGCATCAGAATGCTGAATCCCTGAGCTCCCTGGTCACTTCGGATGGTCAGTGAGTCCAATATCATGTATTTTGTGCCGTCTAATTCTACTGTTACCCGGTCAGCGGATGCTGGACTTACGTAATTTATGGTATTGCCATTGCCGTTAATAGTGATTGTATTAGAGGCAGAAGTTCCGGAAATATTTCCAAAATAAACTTTTTCCAAATAGGGTCCTGAGTTAGGTGCCACATTTACCACTACAGGGCCACATACCCCCCTGGAATTTATAAAACTCGCAAAGGCTGAAAACGATTGAAAATTCGTTCCACCTGTGGCCTGAGAGCTGTTGATGGTAAAGGTGCCGGATACAGCTGGTGTGCGTACCACGGAAAGAGTATCGTTGGCATTGGCAGTATCTGCTACGTTGTTGGGATTACTTGTCCAGACTTTTATTGTGTAATTTGTATTGGCCAAAAAATTAAATGATCCCAACAATACCTACAGACTGCTGGCTCCCGAGCCTCCTAAAGTATCTATGGGTGTATTGACTGTTACAGGAGTCTGAAGCATTCCGTTGACGCTCCAATTGACCGTCACATTATTGATGACATTATTGCCGTAATTTGCAATTGTAGCCCGCACATTGCGAATTCCAGGACAGAATACCTGTGGGGAGTCAATAGATGCCACGCCTGCGTCATTAGGAGCTTTAGCCAACAAGCGGTACATAACCCCTCCGTTGAGCTGACGGGGATTGAAAAAGGAAGTTTGACCAGGATTAAAAGTAAATGCGCTTGAGGCATCTACGATGATGGTTACAGTGCCATCGGTGAAAGTTGGAATATTTGTATTAGTGGTAGAAAAAACATTTCCCGTCCAATGAATGGCAAATCCAAATGTATCGCCCGGTTGCATGATCACCCCCACCGATGCCGGTACCACCTGGGGAATGGGCTGTGTGGAAGAGGGGCTGATTCCATTAAAAGTCCCCGATTGACCTAACTGTATCCAACCGTTGGCAGCATTGATGCCCGCCGGTTGACCGTTGATCTTCTGAGGTCGGTACCAAATAGTTGCTACACCCGCCGAAGTGCTGAACGAACTCAGCAAACTGTCCACTATGATGGGCTTATTTGTGGTCAGATTAAAGCATATTCCGCCTAACGTATTACCACCGCCGGATAAGGGCGGTACTGTGACGAAGGTGTTGAATTGAGCATTAGCGTAAAAATGAAGCAGAAGAAATAATAAAAAGGATGCAATTTTTTTCACGTGTAATACCTTAATAATTTTCAAAGATAATCAGAAATAATAATTTAATTTACCTTTTGCCGTTTGAAAGCTGTCTTTAGAATTTTAATTCTTAAGAAATTAATTACATTACTTATCCTAATTTAATTTGCGGATGAATATATATTTACAAATTGTATTTCAGTTTTTTACATAATTTTTATTCACATTTAGTCAGGTATTTATACCTGTTGATTCAAACAAAATAATTAGGAGTTTTTAAAAAAATTAAAGGAGAAATTTTAAAAGATGCTTATTATCAGCTTCCATTTTTGAATTGTGCATTTTGTGAATAAATCAAATATCTTCTCCTTCAAAACACTTTTAGCTTCCTCAGATAATATCTGACTTCAAAAATCTTTCGAATTACATTTCATTATTACTTTAAAATTTAGGGCTAACTTCTGTTTGTCAGCTAAATTCAAATGACCAGAGAAAATAATTTCTTACAACAAATAAACTTTATTGAATGCCAAAATGACACACCATATTACTTTTTTTATAAAAAGAGCAGTCATTTTGGCGTATATTAAGCGTTGGATAATTTCTTGTTTAAACAATATCGAAAAATTTCAAATCATGAATCTCAGCAATTTTACCATAAAATCTCAGGAGGTGCTCCAGGAGGCACGAAACATAGCCTCTGAGCGCTCCCATCAGGCAATCGACAACATACACTTGCTTCAGGCCATGCTGGAGGAGGAGAGTGGCTTTACTAAGTCGCTGCTCGGCAAGATGAGTGTGCCTGTAGCTACCGTAGAACAGGCTGTTCGTCGTACTCTTGATAGCATACCCAAGGTGCAGGGTGGCGATGTGTACTTCAGCCGCTCCATTTCGGATGCATTAAATTATGCTACTAAGGCAGCCAAGGAAATGGGCGATGAATATGTGACCCTCGAACACCTGCTGCTTGGCATTGTAAAAAGCAACGATACTGCTGCTCGTATACTGAAAGATGCCGGTGTGACGGAAAAAGACCTTTTACGTACCATTCAGGCGGTACGCGGTGGTAGCAAAGCTACCTCAGCCAGTATCGAAGACACGCACAATGCCCTTAGCAAATACGCCAAAAACCTCAATGCATTGGCCCGCGAAAACAAGCTCGACCCGGTCATTGGCCGCGATGAGGAGATCCGGCGTGTGTTGCAAATCCTCTCCCGCCGGACAAAAAACAACCCCATCCTGATCGGTGAACCAGGCGTGGGTAAAACAGCCATTGTAGAGGGCATGGCTCACCGCATCATCAACGGTGACGTGCCTGAAAACCTGAAAGATAAAGTCATCTATGCCCTTGATATGGGGGCCCTAATTGCCGGCGCTAAGTACAAAGGGGAATTCGAAGAGCGCCTGAAGGCCGTTGTGAAAGAAGTGACCCAAAGTGAGGGTCAGATCGTGCTTTTTATTGACGAAATTCACACCCTCGTAGGTGCCGGCGGTGGCGAAGGAGCTATGGATGCTGCCAACATTTTGAAACCGGCCCTCGCCCGTGGTGAATTGCGCGCCATCGGTGCTACTACCTTAGGTGAATATCAGAAGTATTTCGAAAAAGACAAAGCTCTTGAGCGCAGGTTTCAGAAGGTGCTGGTCGATGAACCACAACCCGAAGATGCTATAGCCATCCTGCGCGGTATAAAAGACCGCTATGAAATGCACCACAAGGTGCGCATTAAGGACGAGGCTATCGTTGCAGCTGTGGAACTTTCAACACGCTACATCACCGACCGGTTTTTGCCCGACAAAGCCATCGACCTGATGGATGAGGCTGCTTCGCGCCTTCGCATGCAGATCAACAGCAAACCGGAAGAAATCGACGACCTCGACCGCAAAATCCGTCAGCTCGAAATCGAGCTGGAAGCTATGAAACGCGAAAACGATGAACGCCGAATTTCCCTGATCCGCGAAGAACTGGCCGAGCTCAACGAAAAGCGCTCAGCCCTCAATGCCGCCTGGATGCGCGAAAAAGAAGCCATCGAACACATGCAAGGTCTGAAAAAACAGCTCGAAGACCTCCGCATTCAGGCCGAAGCTGCTGAACGAGCCGGCGACTATGGCCGGGTAGCCGAAATCCGCTATGGCCGGATAAAGGAAGTAGAAAACCAACTCAGAGAAGCAGAGCGCAGACTCAATGAGCAAGGTAACCGATTCATCAAAGAAGAAGTCGATGCTCAGGAGATAGCAGAAGTGGTTTCGCGCTGGACCGGAATACCTGTTTCGAAGATGCTGGAGAGCGAACGAGAAAAACTCCTTCGTTTGGAAGAAGAACTCCACAAGCGCGTAGTGGGTCAGGACGAAGCCATCGCTGCCGTGGCCGATGCCATACGACGTAGCCGTGCCGGATTGCAAGATCCGCGCCGTCCGATCGGTTCATTTATCTTCCTCGGTACAACCGGAGTGGGTAAGACCGAGCTAGCCCGTGCCCTTGCCGAAATCCTCTTCAACGATGAAAAGGCCATGGTGCGGCTCGATATGAGCGAATACCAGGAGCGCCATACCGTTAGCCGACTGATCGGTGCGCCTCCGGGTTATGTAGGATACGATGAAGGTGGTCAGCTCACCGAGGCCGTACGCCATCGCCCTTACAGCATCGTACTGCTCGATGAGATCGAAAAGGCTCATCCCGATGTATTCAACATCCTGCTGCAGGTGCTAGACGACGGCCGTCTTACCGATTCAAAAGGTCGAACCGTAAACTTCAAAAACACCATCATCATCATGACCTCCAATATGGGCTCACACCTCATACAGGAGCGTATGGAAGATATGGCCCAAAGCAACCGGGAAATCATACTCGAGCAACTGCGCGATGAGGTCTTCGAACTCCTCAAACGCAACATTCGACCCGAATTCCTGAACCGCATTGACGAAGTCATCATGTTTGCACCGCTCAGCCGCGAACAAATGACCGACATCGTGCGCCTGCGGCTCAACGAGGTGAAAAAAGTACTTGAGCAGCAGCACATTACTCTGGAATATACCGATGCCGCTGTCAATTATCTGGCTGATGTGGGCTACGACCCGCAATTTGGTGCCAGACCTGTAAAACGCGTCATTCAGAAGCGCGTGCTCAATCAGCTCAGTAAGGAAATTCTGGCCGGCCGCGTCACACCCGAAAGCGTAATCCTGCTCGACCACGATGGTAGTGACTTTGTCTTTACCAACATAGAAGTGCCCGAAATCACTGAAGAATAAAATACCTGAAACTCTACTCAGCCAAAACCTGTCACCATTATTAGGTGACAGGTTTTTTTATCGGGCATTGCAAGCCTCTCTGTGAAAAAATTCCTTGACGCGTTTCAATGCTTCAAAAGCGGCTCTTCCTGCCTTCACATCACCGTAAAACATCATTGTGGAGCATTCCGGATGCAGCTCAATAAGTTCCTCGACCGAATTTTTTGATTCATAAAAATTATTTTCCATCCAGGGATCTCTGATGCAAGCCGATCTGCGGCATTTGATGTGAAAGAAAACCCGCTCATCACAAATATCGGCACACCCGGGCTCTTGAGGGCGTTCTTCAAGATCGAAATCAACATCTGTCAATCTGAAATAGCAATGGCCATCACCTCCTGTTCCACCTCCGAGGTACACATTTCCGTAGTCGTCGATGGACACATTTTGATCCTGGAAAAATTGGTTGAAAATCCTTTTGGCCTGCACCAGGTTGGTTATAGGCTCATTTCTTGACACGCTTGATTGCGGGAAGGATTGGATGGAGAATAATACCATAGAAACAACAAGAAGCACTCTTAGTAGGCTCATTTTTCATTTTTTTGAGCAAAAGTATTTTTCAATACATCAAAGGCAAACCCTTTATCATGCAGAATGCCAAGGACTTCAGGAAGGGATTTGGATAAATTTTTAAAAGCCTTTTCGGAGTCGTGAAAGACGATGATGGAACCGTTTTCGGCATTTAGCGATACATGCTCTACAATGCTTTTGGGGGTTACTGTCTTGTCAAAATCATAGGTCACCAGATGCCAGAGCACAATCTGATACTTTTTCGACAGAAATCGGTACTGGGAGGGTTTCAGTTTTCCGTAAGGTGGTCTGAAGATCGATGTGCCGACCATTCGGGCACATTTTTCTACATTTTCAAAATATTCTTTATTATTGGTTTTGAGTCCGTTGAGGTGATTGTATGTATGATGCCCTACGCTATGGCCTAATGATGTGTACCAATCAACGGACAGTGCGGGATATTTTTCCATGTTTTGCCCGATGAGGAAAAAAGTGCCCCCTGCCTTATAGCGGGCCAATTGCTCCATTACCCAAGGGGTGATCTCTGGATGAGGGCCATCGTCGAAGGTCAGATAGACCACTTTATTATCCTCCCGAGGTAGTTTGGTGATGGTTTGGCTTAGTAAAAAACTGACCAGCCGAGGCATACGTCTGAGTCGCATGAATTTTTGGTTTGCTCAAATATCCGGTTTGTCCGATGTATTACATCAAAAAATCTTTTACGTTTGTGATGGATTAAGCGCATTCACACATGTTTGTCAAAAAATTTATAAAAGCCTTTCTGATGCTTACCCCTCTTTTGGGGATTCTGCTGCTCATCTTCTCTGTTTTCAGCCTTCGCAACTTCAGAGGAGCACGCAAATGGGTTTTTTGGCTGGTTATGTTCTTTTGGCTGGTAAGTACGCGGCCGGGTGCGTGGCTGCTGATGAAGCCTTTAGAAAATCAGTATGAAACCTTCCAGGCACTGCCCGAAGACAAACAAGATGCCTACGTACTGGTGCTTGGTGGCGGCTGCAATACTTCAGGCCACAGCGAATACGAGCGACTCGACGAAAGCGCGTTGAGACGGGTGTTTGAAAGTATTCGCATTGCTCAGATGTACCCCAATACCACCATCGTACTTAGCGGAACCAGCTGGCGTGGCACTTGTGATGTGGCTGATTACGGAATGGCTATAGTAAAAGATTACTTCCCGAAAGACCGCATTAAAATTCAATACGAATCTATGGATACGCGGCAAGAGGCTGAAGTTTTTAAGCTTCAATTCGGCACAAAAAAGCCCGTAGTGCTGGTAACCAGTGCCTGGCATATGCCGCGCGCAGTGCGTAACTTCAGAAAACTCGGCATCGACGTGATACCTGCACCCACCGACTTTCGAATAAAACCCGGAAAATTCTGGGTTTCTGACATCCTGCCATCGGCCAACAACCTGCGCATTTCAGAAACGGCTTTACACGAATATTTAGGAATTTTGTACAGCTTGTAAGAAATGAAAAAGCTGCTGCTCATTCTTCTTCTTTTAGTCATTTTATTAGCAAGTGTAGTTTTCTGGCGCACCTTGCGCTTTCGCTCACCATTAGATGACATTGCTGCATCCACCGCCCCGGTGGAGTGGAAAATAGACGCTGAAGCAGCCATCAGTAAGCTCAGAGAAGCCCTCACCTACCCCACCATCAGCCACCGAAGAGAGATGATGGACCTCGATGCTTTTCAGGGATTCCTTACTTTTCTTGGCAAGAGCTTTCCAAGAATATTCAATGAGCTGAAGGTCGATACTGTCAACGATTTTACTTTACTCTTCACCTGGCAAGGAACCGATACCAACCTTGACCCCATTGTGTTGATGGGCCATTACGATGTCGTACCAGTAGAGGCCACAACGCTCGACCGATGGGATGCGCCTCCGTTTTCAGGCGATACCTTGAATGGCTACGTGTATGGACGCGGTGCTATTGACAACAAAACTCCCTGTATCGCCATACTTGAAACTGTGGAAAATTTGCTTGCCTACGGTATCCGTCCGAAACGAACGCTACTTATCTCTCTTGGCCACGACGAAGAAATCGGCGGTGACGACGGCGCAGTGCACGTGGTAAAACTGCTTGAGAAGCGCAACATTCGCCCTGCCCTGGTACTCGACGAAGGAGGCACGTTAGGTCAGGGGCTTGTTCCCGGAGTGGAAAAGACAACCGCGCTGATTGGCACAGCAGAAAAAGGCTATCTGAGCGTCGAACTCCTGGCAAAAGGTGCTGGTGGGCACTCATCTATGCCAGAGTGGAACAATACGCTCACTGTTTTAACAGAAGCCATGCATCGGATCAACGAACAACCGATGCCTTTTGAAATTTCAGACCCGGTAAAGGGATTTATCGAATGTATGGGGCCTTATATGCAGTTTCCGGCAAATATGGCCTTTGCAAACACGTGGCTTTTTAAGCCTTTGATTTTTAAGACGTTTTCAAAGTCAGCTCAGGGAGCGGCCATGCTTCGTACCACACAAGTACCTACCATCGTTAGCGGTGGGATGAAAGACAATGTAGTGCCCAACTTTGCGCGGGCAGTGTACAATTTCCGACTTTTGCCGGGCCATACAGACAGCATGATCATCAGCCGATTGCGCTCAATAGTAGCCGACAGCACCATATTCATCCGCCCTGTAAAAGATGCTCCATACACACCCGGCAGCAAGGCATCGCCCTACGATGATCTGGTTTTTCGTCAATTGGCAGGGGTAGTGAAAACAACTTTTACAGAGGCAATTGTGTCGCCTTATTTGGTACTGGGGGCTACGGATGCGCGTCATTTCACCAGAATAAGTTCGCATGTATATCGGTTCAATCCGATTTTGCTGCGCTCTGATGATTTATCGCGCATTCACGGCATCAATGAGCGGGTGAGCATAGCAGATTACTTGGCAGCTATACAGTTTTATGCCCAGTTTATCCAGCATTTTTGTATTGACGACGGACTTTCGAAAGAGCAAGTAAGAGGTAAAATCTGATATTGATATTTTCTCCAGATCTCGCAGATTGGCGCAGAAAAAAGTATTGGTTTTAGTTCAAGTGGATGTTTTAGTTTCGGTCCAACAATCCTTAACACATTTCTCCTGCAGAACTCGCTTAAAAGCGCAGAAAAAAGTTTTTTGTTTTAGTTACTGTCAAAGTTTAATCTCAATCCCCTAAAGTATTTCATAAAAAAATCCGGGATATTTTGTTGGGTAGATCCTCAAGTATCAACGGCAATAAAAAACCCACCCTTAGCCTTAGCCAAAGGTGGGATGATGGTAAAAGCTTATTCGTGTATTGTATGCTTAGTCTTGATTGCGACGACGGCGGGCATACTCGCTGATGCCATACGTCACTCCGGCGGCTATCAATATGCCTATGAGGCCATTAATAGGCGTCGGGTTGTTAGGCATACCGGGCTGAGCCATAAGAAGGGCGGGCATCAGAGCTACCAGAGCAAAAGCTAACTTTTTCATGACGTTCAATATTTTAGGTTAGTACACAAACTTCACGGTCGTCTGTCCTTCGCGGGTGATGAGCTGTACCATATACACGCCCGGCTTCAGGCCCGGTACATTCCAGCGGGTAAGTTCACCTGTGCTGATGGTCAGCACTTCTTCAGCTATGCGTTTGCCGCTTACGTCCACCAGGCGCGCTGTCACAGGGCCGTGGAAGCCCAGTGATTTCAGGTTGATTCGACCGTCGAAATACCAGGCCTGAAGGCCTTTGATGCCGCCACGAGAGGTAATCTCATCCTGGCCTACGTTAATCTGATTATAGTGCAGTATAAAGCGATCCTTACTCATCTGCGGGGTGTGGGTGAAGGCATATACGCTCTGGCTGCTCTGGAAGGTGAAGGTCGTATTGGTCTGCTTGTCTTCCAGGGTGATTTCGACATTCGGATCGATGTCGTCGCGGTTGATGCTAAAGGTGTAGCTGCCCGGCTGGTCGTTTTCAAACCACACAGGCACACTGGCCGAGCCGCTGAATGAGGGCAGATAGTTCATCGCCAGCGACATATTCTGGCTACGGCTGTACACATTGTGCATGCCGGCGTCGTTGCGCAGCTTATAACCGTCGAGCAGCCGGTCAAATCCGTTTGTTCCATTTGTGTGGAAGCTAATCACAGCACGATCGTCGTGGCCTGTAGCAGTATTGGTCACCTTTATGCGGGTGAGCAGTTCTTGTGCTGAAGGCTTTTCGATGACCTGGGTGCTGTTAGTGCTGCGCTGAGCAATGTCAAAGGTCAGGTTTTCAGAAGCAGTAGTTCTGATCCAGAAGCCCTGCATGGGCGGTATGTACCGGCGGTTTGATGTTTCGCTGGTATTCCAGGTTACCCATCCGGTATTGGCCGCGTTTCGCACATAAATGGCAGCACCTGTGTTGGGGCCGAGTGTCTGACCATTCCAGTCATAAGATGTCAGGTAGGGATTGGACAGAAGGTTCCAGCCGTCGGTGGGGCCGTCGATGGTGGGGAAGGTCGGAGCTGCCGTATATCCTAAAAGGCGGGTCAGGTTTGCTGCACTTCCGTAGTTTCCGGTCACGGTGATGTTGCCCGGCACCGGACGGATGAAGGTACTGCCTACAAATTCGCCAAAGAATGCCACATAGCCTCGGCCGCGCTCGAAGTTCATCGTCGGGCCGGTGGGCAATTCATAATCGCCCGTGCCGGCATTCCACAGTCGGAAGGGAGATTCGATAGCGTTGGTTACATTAAACTCACTGGTGCCGTCGTGCAGCTGATTGATCGGCACGGCAAAGGGTGAGCCGATGGTGTACCAGCGACCGTTGTTAGGTCCGCTTGAGGCATTCAGATACATACGTCGGCTGATGGTTCCGGAGCCGATCACATTGCCCTCGATGAGTGAGCCATAGCCTGAAGCGGAGGCATCAAGTGTAATATTTCCAAAGAGTCTGAGAGAGTCAGCAGTCAGTGCACCACCGTTACCTACTGTAAGAGTACAACCCGATGCAACTGCCAGCATTTCCGTATTTGTAACCGAAGTAGTAATCACCGGCTGTGTAACGGTAGAATTCAGTATGGCTACCAAAGTAGTAGCAGTCGGCACATTTCCGTCGGCCCAGTTGGTGCCACTGGTCCAGCTAGATGTTCCGCCGAGCCAAACACCGGGTACCGGACCTTCAAAAGCTCCCTTTGCCGGTGCCACGGTACTGCGTGTGGCTCCGGTGAAGTCCGTAGTGATACCGCTGACCGGCTGCGCAAAGTAGCCGTTGAAGTCGGTGGGCAGAAGGTTGGTAGCGGAGGTGAAGTTGGGATTTCGGCTGATGGAGAGCTGGTCCTGACCGGTAGCTGTGCGCCAGTCAGCCAGTGTAGCTCTGTTGGATGACAAAAATCCTACATTCTGTGTTGAAAAGTAATTATTAAAATTAATAGTCGAAAACGGATTGGTACTGGTATTTATATATACTGCCCAGCGGGATCCTGTTGTTTGAGTATTGGCAATGACATTATTAATTAAGGTGTTATTTGTCGTCGAAGTATTTGAGAAAATGGCATGAGAGTTTGCAGCTGTAGGCTGATTCAGATTCAGGTTGATGGAATTAAAGGCTATTGTGTAACCACCACCAGCCGAAATTCTTATACCAATACCGTTATCAGTTTGATTGCTAGGCCAACCTAAACCTCGGATATTCGTTATTACATTGTTTGCGATAATTAGGTTGGTGGATGAAGATGAAGAAGAGAGATGAATTCCGCTTGCGCCCCACTGACCTGTATTAAAATTATACACATTTCGTACAATATTGCGGCTAATTGCCCCACCTGAATGTGCTCCGGCCACTGTGATACCTGCCGGGTTGTTATTTCCGGCATTAGCCTCAATGGATACGATATCGTTTTCGGTGACAAGCACATTGTTTTGATTGGAGACAAAGATTCCAATAAATCCGATAGTATCCGCGGTGGTAGTTCCTCCGATGGTATTTTTGGAAATTACGTTGTTGTTATCTCCGGAAGTTGGACCAACAAATGCTACAGCATGTTGAAGTTTGCGGAAGGTATTTTCTGTGACGAGGTTGTTGGAGTTTTGTTCTGCACCAACTCCTCCCAAGGTAGGTCCGCTGGAAATGACTCCGGCAAGAGTACCTGTGGCAAAACCCCCTTCTACAATGCAGTTTCGAACCACATTGTTGGATGCACCATTTCCTGCGGTGGGTGAAATCATCCATATAACTGCTGCTGTTGAAGAATTGTTAGAATTAACAAACCGGAGAAACTGACCACTACCGCTGTAGCGTCCGTCGATGATCACACGGTCAGCACCGTTGAGGCGGATCAGTCCGTTGGCAAGGTTACCGGTTATGTTGCGAACTACGTTATTATCCGGTCTGATGGTAACTGTATAACCTCCGGGAGGAACTTCTCCAATGTTGTTTAAAGCAACCGTACCGGGTTCGGTAATATCTGAAAGTACCTCAGCAATGAGGTCTCCGTTGAGTGCTGAATTATTTATTGCCTCAAATAAACCTCCGGTGCCTGTAAGGGTCGGATATGTGCCTCCGGTACCAACTGTCACTGTACCAGAAAGCGGTGTAACAATGTTATAGGAATTGATGGTACCCGTAATCGGAAAATTAGCTGACACGAGCGCTACCGATGTAGGTGTGCTTGCAAACGTACCGGAATTGATGCCGACATTCGGTGTAGGAGCCAGGTCCTGCGCCACCACAAAGTACTGAATCACATCACCTACCGACACACTGCCGCCAAAGAGCCGAGTATAGTCGATGGTGAAGTCAAAGGGCGAAGAGGTATTGGAAGCCTCGGCGAATTTCCAGCCCTGGGTGGCAGAAGTATTGTCATTGAAGTCATTTACAGGATCTGTGGATTTTTTGTAGTAAATTCTCGGACGTGTACCTGCAGTAGTATTTACACCACTCACATCGGTGATGGTGGCAAAGCCAGTTAGTACTCTTGTAGAAGCGACTATACCGTTGGATATTAAAAAATAGGAAATAGATGGCGGAGTAAGATCAAGAAGTGTGTATGATCCTTCAAAAGCTCCGATATCTGGTGTGGTAGCACTGCGAGTAGCATCATTAAAATCGGTAGTGATGGCAAATGGTGAGGTAATCGGAGCCGCACCACTTTCTATCTGGGTGGGCACTGTCGCATCAATTGTTAGAAAATCTGTACTCGATCCTACAGTACTTACAAAGGTAACATCTTCTGTGACACTCAGATTATCTCGAGGTGCCACCGTACCAGCTGTAAAAACTCCAGACTTATATGCACTCAGAGTGGTGGCTGTACTGGTGCCGTCGGCATAAATTAGGTTATTCGGACCAGGTGTACCCGCATAAAATAGGTTATTATTTGATGTAGACGCGTAGTTGTTCAGCGTATTTGCCGTTCCTGCACTTCTTCTGAAGGCTACGGTAAGACCTGTACCATTAGGTGTGGATTTATTGACGATGATGTTGTTTCGCAGGTTTAATGTGGCCGTCGTCGCAGTTGCATTTGCAGCGTGGAAGATACCGGTAGTACCAAAAGTCGTTCCTGTAGAAGTGGCCTGAATAAATACGGTATTGTAGATTACGTTGTATGTGGTATTCGTAGAGGCAGATGTAATGCTGATCCCTCGGATAGCATCTGCTACGTTGGAGGCAGGGGCGAAGAGATTCCCGACCAGATTGTTGTACACATTTACATTAAATCCTCCGGAAATAAGAATACCATTTACTAAAGCGGAAGCACCAGAATTATTAACCGTAATGTCATAAATCTTATTTCGGTATGCATTTCTGACGCCGGACGTAGTTGTACCGCTTAGTGCTAAGGCCGTTACCGTTGCATTACCCGTGCTTGAGAGAGAGTGTATCGTGTTGAGAAAACAGTTGGTAGTACCAGCACCTGTTGTACCAAAAGAAATACCCGTTATAGCTCCTGAGCTTGTGACGGTATGAACCTGATTGTTGGAAACAGTGGTGGTACCTCCGTCGAAATTGATACTAATTAGGGTGATGGCAGATGAGCCGCCAGTGATGTTGGAGATTACGTTGTTGTTTACGTTTTTCGTAGGAGAGCCACCATTGGTGTTTTGAATACCCACAAATGTAGTGGCACCTGTAATGGAAATATTTGAAAAGGTATTACCATTCATGTTATTGGTAGTACCTGTAGGATCTACTGAATTATCAAAAATCAGAGTAACAGTACCCCCTGCACCAGTCTTATTAAAGCCAGTAACTATTGAGTTGTTATTGACATTTTTTGTACCACCACTCGGCAATGTGTTTGAATTAGAAATTAATGTAACGGAGCCTGTTGTTACTAATGTTTGGTTAGTAAAAGTATTGTCGCTGATGCTCTGGTTGAGGTGGGTACCTGCATTGATGATGTAAGTTACCGCACCGGAAGCTGTACCCGTGTGCCCAAAAAGAGAAGTAAAGTTGTTATTGTTTATGTTTAAAGTAGAAGTTGCTGTGGCAGTCGTAGCCTCACAATTTATTCCTTGTAAAATTGCAGCTCCGGTGCCTCGAACAGCAATGGAGTTGTTGTTAATGTTGTTTGTAAAAGTGCCGATAGGTGCAGATGAATTGGCCATTGCAAATATCCCACGTACCGTACCGGAAGATACGGCAGTAGAGCTTTCGATGCTGTTGTGGCTAATGGTGTAGCCATTGGTATTGCGCACGTGGATGCCATTCATCGTACCGCTTACCAGGTTAAAGGATGTGAGCTGAGCAGCAGTTCCATAGTTGTTTATGGTATTGCCATTTGCGGCAGACCCACCGATTACCATTCCGGTATTTTGGTCGGCAGCGGCTGTGGGGCCAATGACCACGATGCCTTGATTGACATTTGAAATTGTGTTTCCGATTATTGTCAGGTTATGGTTTCCACCGGTAGGTCCGGTAGCAGTGGCTGAAACTGTAACTGCCGTAGCTGAGTGGGTGGAGTTGGAATAAATACCGAAAGTATTCGTGTAAGTGCGGTTAAGGGAGATAGTATTGTTTTTTATTGTGATATTTTGACAGCCGTCGGTTGTAGTCACATAGAGAAGGGCTATACCCCACTCTGTCATATTGTTGCTAGTGGCTGGAGTGTTCACCGTGTTGGCAGAATTCTCCTGAAGAACAAAATTTTCGATGGTGACAAAGTCAGCACCAATTAACTTAAAAATAGCATCAGTAAGTGAACCGGTGGCTTGAGGGTTTGGAGCGGTGACGGTGTTTCCGAATCCATTGAAGATAATAGGATTCGATGCACTTGCTGTTGTTAATACCGCAGAACCTGAACCTCCGATTACGTACCCCCCGGCAGGAGCAGTCTGGTTGGCTGTGACATTAAAAGTTACACCACCAGTACCGACACCATTTGTATTTAGGTCGGCAATAGCAGCTGCTAAGTTGGCATAGTCTCCCGGTATGTTTTTTATGCCTGTGAGCTGCGCATGTAGTATCCATGAAAGTAGGGCCAGGAAGGCCGAAAGGTAAACTTTTTTCATGAGGAAAAATTTTGGCTCAATGTTACAAAATGATAAATAGTATTCCAATGGCAAACTTGTTAAAATCCTCGATTTTCTTTACGAACTTTTTTCTCTTTGAAATTTTTTCATTTTTATTACATACTGATTATTAGTTCCTACTTGCCTGAAGATTGCGGTTGATTTGGAATATATTTTTAAGTTTTTTCTTGTTAATTTATTTGAGTAAACCGAATTTAATTTTATTTACAATATTTTAAACTATCAGCAGTATAATGAATTACAATATTAAAATCGCATTAACAACAATGGAAATTCGATCAAGGAATTTTAAAAAAAAAATTCAATTGGGCCGTTGGGTATTCTGATCCTTCGAACTAAAAAATTGTGCTTAGTAAAACGAGCGCAAAACGATGTTTTGTTATTTAATCAATCAAGTGCACAATTTTTAATAAGAAGACAATCTAAATGTACTGTGATTCAAGTTTTTAAAGATTTTTTTATACAAATCGAAATTCCGACTGATTCGAGAATGCCTTATATAGAAAAACAAAGATTCAAAATGTGTACGGGTATTTTTTTACCTTTCGCCACTTTTTCAAATGACCCTAAATCGGTATGGATTATCTCGACTTCGAACAACCCGTAAAAGAAATAGAAGAGCAAATTGCGAAAACCTTGCAGCTACAGGAAGAGACCAAAGTGGATATGACAGCTACTATCGACGAACTGAAGCGAAGACTCATCGAAACCCGCAGACATATACACGAAAATCTGACGGCCTGGCAGCGCGTACAGCTCAGCCGACATCCAAACCGACCCTACACGCTGGCGTATATCAATTACCTGACGGGAGGCAGATTTCTGGAACTGCACGGCGACCGCGGAGTAAAAGACGACAAGGCAATGGTAGGAGGATGGGGCCTACTCGACGGGCGCGGAGTAATGTTTATCGGCCAGCAAAAGGGTATAAATACCAAAATGCGCCAGTACAGAAACTTCGGAATGGCAAATCCTGAAGGATACCGCAAAGCCCTGCGCCTGATGAAAATGGCTGAAAAATTTGGCAAACCGGTGGTTACCATCATCGATACTCCGGGCGCCTATCCGGGTGTAGAGGCCGAAGAACGGGGTCAAGGAGAGGCCATAGCGCGCAATCTGATGGAAATGAGCGTGCTCAGGGTGCCAATCATCTGTATTATTATTGGCGAAGGGGCATCGGGAGGTGCACTTGGCATCGGCGTGGGCGACCGCGTATATATGCTCGAAAACACCTGGTACTCCGTCATTTCGCCGGAAAGCTGTTCATCTATCCTCTGGAGGAGCTGGAACTTTAAGGAGAAGGCTGCAGAAGCCCTCAAACTCACGGCAAAGGATATGCTTGAACACAAGCTGATCGACGGCATCATACCAGAACCTCTCGGTGGGGCACATACCGATCAGGAGGCAACTTTTGAAACCGTAAAGCGCTACATAAAGGCAGCCATTGAAGAACTGGAAAAACTTTCCCCGGAGGAGCGCATTAACCAACGGATAGAAAAATTCACCTCAATGGGTGTATATGCCGAAGATTAAAAGGAGTTTCACTCCGATGTTTTACGGTCAGAGTTTCGTGCAGCTGAGGAATATGCTTTTAAAAGATTGGCAAGTAGAAGACACACCGCTGCGAGCAGATTATACCACAAATACTCAATCTGTAGCCAGGGCAAATGGTTTTTTGTAAAATGAATAGCTAATATGCCACTCTGAGTGACGATGGCTGAACCAAGCAAAAAGCCGGAGTTCGTGTTTCTAATAAAAAATGCGACGAGAAATATGCCCAGAATGGTACCATAAAACAAGGAACCTATTATATTGACCATTTCGATCAGATTGTCAAACAATGAGGCAGCAATTGAGAAGCCAATGGCCAGCAGACCCCAGAGCAGTGTGACCAATCGGGTGAGCGGCAGATTCCAGCGGCTGTCATGCCGCACCCATCCCAGGCGGCCTAAATAGTCTACCATAGTTGTAGTGGCCAGCGCATTGAGCTCGCCGGCTGTACTGCTCATTGCGGCTGACAGCACCATTACAATTACAAGGCCAATGAGGCCATGAGGTAGATGGTACACCACGAAGTGCAAGAAAATAAAATTTGTATCTTTCGGTGGTTCTTTGCCTGTACTCCATGTATAGGCCTGAAGGTACTGCTGACGGATCGAATGAAGTTCGCCAGCCAATAGGCTGACTTCGCCGGGAGATGTTTTAGAAGATTTTCTGCTGAGCAGTGACTTCAGAGAAGATTGGCAAGCATCAAATTCGCTGTGAAGCTGTTTAAATTTTGGATTACTGATCTGTGCAATTTCACTTCTCAAAGATGGATTAAAGACCAATGGCTGACCTTCAGAAAGAAAGTACATCCATACAACTACCCCTGTAAGTAGAATGAAAAGCTGCATTGGAATTTTTAGCAAGGCATTGAAATATAGTCCCCGGCGCGCTATCCGCACATCAGTGCCTGCCAGATAGCGCTGCACCTGGCTTTGATCTGTGCCAAAGTAACTGAGCGATAGAAAAAATCCCCCCAACAGACCGCTCCATACAGTATAACGGGTGCTGAGATCGAAGTGCCAGTCGAGCACATCGAGCCGACCTGTCAGGCGGGCAGCCATCCAGAGTGTACCGATATCAGCTTGCTGTGCTATGCGGTAAATGAGTATGCCGAAAACAATGAAAAGTGACAAAAATATCACCCCCATCTGCCAACGGTGGGTTACCGATACAGCCCTTGTTCCTCCCGAAACAGTGTAGGCGATCACCACCAGTCCGATTACGATGCAGGTAAAGGTCAAATCCCAGCCAAAGAGCACGCAGAGTACAATGGCAGGAGCATAGATGGTGATGCCAGCTGCCATGCCCCTCTGCAGTAAAAACAAAAAGGCTGTGAAAAGGCGCACCCTGAGATCAAAGATCCGCTCCAGGTATTCATAGGCAGTGATTACCCGACTTCTGTAATATTCATCAATGAAAAATCTGCTGATGAACCAGACAGCCAAAGGAAGCCCGAAATAAAACTGCGCGAATTTCAATCCGCTTTCATATCCGAGGCCAGGTGCCGAGAGAAAGGTAATGGCACTGGCCTGGGTGGCCATCACCGAAAGTCCGACACTCCACCAGCGATTGTCGCCACCTTTGAGAAATTCAGTTGCAGAACCTACCCTACGCGTATGCCAAATGCCATAACCAGCGATGAATCCAATGCTTGCGATGACTACGAGCCAGTCAATCCAGTTCATTAAATTGAACGAGAGAAATTTCTACAAAAGTTAAGTGTACAAACATAAGGGAATTTTGAAGGGGAGTTAGGATTTTTCTTTATTTCTACTTACCCAAAGACTCTATTTGTTTCCTTACTATCCTTTATCTCCTCGTTTAAATCCGCTAATCGAATTAAAGGTAGGGCAAGTTTTGATCGCTGAAATCGCATTTAGAAGCAGAAAAAGTTTTAATTTTTGTTAAAGTTCAAAAACCTTTAACCCTAAATCCACTCCACAATCTCCGGTGCGAAATAGCTGGCGATCAGGTCAGCACCGGCGCGCTTGATGGCAAGGGTAGCTTCGAGCACGGCAGAGCGGTAGTCGAGCCAGCCATTGGCTGCAGCGGCTTTGATCATGCTGTATTCACCACTTACATGGTAGGCGGCTACGGGCACAGACACAGAGTCTTTTACCTCGCGGATGATGTCAAGGTAGTGAATCGCGGGCTTTACCATCACGATGTCAGCACCCTCGGCTATGTCGTCCATCACTTCGCGCAGGGCTTCAATGCGGTTGGCCGGATTCATCTGGTAGGTCTTTTTGTCGCCAAAGCCGGGAGCACTGTCCAGAGCATCGCGGAAGGGGCCGTAGAAGCAGGATGCATATTTGGCTGAATAGGCCAGTATGCCGGTGTGGGTATGGCCGGCCCGTTCCAGCTCCTCGCGTATGGCACCGATGCGACCGTCCATCATATCGCTGGGCGCCACAAAGTCAGCCCCAGCTTCCGCATGTGAAACGGCCATTTGTGCCAACACTTCCACAGTGGCGTCGTTTACAATCTCGCCATGTTGCACGATTCCGTCATGCCCGTAGCTGCTGTAGGGATCCAGGGCTACATCGGTCATTACGACCAGCTCCGGTACGGCACTTTTAATGGCTCTGATGCTGCGCTGCATCAGTCCGTCAGGATTAAGTGCTTCGCGACCGGTATTGTCCTTGAGCTCGTCCGGACATTTGATGAAAAGCAATACAGAGCGCAGACCCATACGGTAGTATTCTTTCGCTTTTTCTACAGCCAGATCGAGGGTGAACCGGTAGTATCCGGGCATAGATGAAATTTCTTCCCTTGCATTATCACCTTCGATGATAAACATGGGCACGATGAAGTCTGATGGTCTCAGCACAGTTTCCTCCATCATGCTGCGGATGGCAGCACTACGGCGAAGGGTGCGGTTTCGGCGTTGTAAAAACATGTATTTAGCGTTTTTTCCAGGTGACAAAATTCTTACCCTTTGGATTACAACCGTGTTTACATTTTCCAAATAATCCCTCATACCTCCTGAACACCTCCTCCCATCTGTGCTCCAGGCGAAGATGTGGCTCATTGCCCTGGATTGGTTCCTGCTGAAGAAGGGCTGCCAGTGTATGGACGTCTTCAAACGACTTTAAATCATAGCATTCAGCCAGATATAAATTATACACATTGGCATGTACCAATACGCGCCTGTGGTGTGTGAGCACTTGGATCAGTGAAGGATTGGTGCCACCGGCCTTATGTCCGTGCAGATAGTAGCGGCAGTGCCGGCGCAGCCACAGGGCCTTTGCCTTGTCAAAGACTCCCCCCAGAAAGACAATTCCTTCGTATTGTCCGTACTTCCTGACCAATCTTCGGGCATATCCTGTGGTCAAGCTGCCGGCTATGGCCAAAGAGTGGGTCATCCGGGCAGCAAGCCATCCTTCAATGAGCATTTCGACCTGATTTTCAGGCTCCATACGGGCCATGATCAGGTCAAAGTGCTCATCTTCAAGACCCTCCACCGGTTTTTCAGCGGTTGATTCGTCCTCACCATAAGCGATGTAGGTCACCGTCTTCATAGGATACTTCCTGCAGAGATAATCCCTCACCACGGGATGATCAGCGATCAGCACATCCGCATGCCGAACAGCCATCTGTTCGCTCCAGCGCAAAAAGGCTTTTGCGATTTTATTGTATTTGTCGCGCTGCCATTCCATTCCGTCCATGTGCTGCAGTATGAGGGCTGACTTTGGCAGCAGAAATGACCATATGGCCGAACTCGTATAGCCCAGCAGCAAGACTACATCAGCCTTCCATCGGCGCACGCGCAGTATCGAAAACAGATCATACACAAACTGACCCGCAGCACCGATAGGTGGGTCATAGGATCGGATTAACCGGACTTTTCCTAACGATGCCTCGCGATATGGATGCTGTGACGACTGGCACACTGCCACCTGATGGCCGGCATCTGCCAGATGTGGGGCCAGTTTCTCGGCTAGCCATTCAAAGCCGCCGTAGGCATTCGGTATGCCTCTGCTGCCCACTATGGCGATGCGCGCCATATCTTAGTTAATCAATGGCAGGAAGCTGTACCGACGGCCGTAGTCGAGCATCTGCTGCTTAAAGGATGTCGGATACTCCACACGTATATCGATGATCTGACCGTCTTTTTCCACCGGTACCAGCTCGGGATTTACAAAACCTGCATATGGCGGAATCTTCAGGGCCTCAGTACGACGAAGCACCTCTGCGTGAAGGTCGGCATCTACCTTCACCCCATAGCCCTCCACCAGCCTGCGTGCAGCCTCATAGTCAGCTTCGCTCTTGATGCGCTGCACTTCGCGCAGCAGCTCTCCGAAGAGTGCACGGAGCTTGTCGTAGTCATTTATGATGTAGTACGTCTTGCCATTCACCACTTTTCTCTCGATCACATTGTCAGGCTTTCCCTTTTCATATACCCACTTTGCCACCAGCTGGCGGTTGCGCATGTGGTCTTCTTCGAGTTGTTCACCCGGTTTGAGCCGTCGCAATTGCAGCATCAGGCCATTGCGGATGTAGCTGTCGTATTCGGCTTTGCCCACTTCCTCGCTTTCCACCAGGCCTAGCTCCCGCAGATATGGATCAGTGATGAAGTACAGCGCTACCAGGTCGGCACGGGCCTCTTCAATGGTTGAGTAGTACTTCGACAGGCGCTCTTTGGCGTTGGTCACACCCTCTTTAGGTTTTCCTGAGGCATGCCCGATCACCTCATGCAGTGCAGTATGTAGTTTGGAGGCGACTCCCCCATACTTCAGGGCACGCTCCAGTTCGGCTGTCGTAAAACAGAATTCCTCCAATATAGGTCGCGCACCGGCCTTGTCGTAGGCATCTTCGATATTGCCTAAGCTTACCGATTTTGAGCCGTAGCGCACCCTGATCCAGTCAGCATTTGGCAGATTCACGCCAATGGGCGTCGCTGGCGAAGCATCACCGGCTTCACCGGCTACATTCACCACGCGGTACGATATGCCTACCACATTCTCCTTTTTGTATTCGGGCTGAATGGGCGACTGCCTTTCAAACCATCCGGCATGCTCTGCCAGCACTCGCATTCGACGGCTCGCCTCAAAATCATCGATCTGCACAATGGTTTCGTAGTTGGCCTTATATCCGATCGGATCGTTATACACCTCGATGAAGGAGTTGATGTAATCAATCACCCCTTCAGTAGCTTGCACCCAGGCAATGTTGTAGGCATCCCAAGTGCGCAGATCGCCGGTTCGGTAGTATTCGATGAGAAGCTTCAGGGCATCGGCTTGTTTCTGATTTTCGGCCACTTCCACAGCTTTTTCCAGCCAGTACACGATGCGCTCTATCGCAGGGCCGTACATGCCTCCGACTTTCCAGACCTTCTCTGCCAGTCTGCCGTCGGGCAGGCGCACCAGTTTGCTGTTCAGCCCGTAGGAGATCGGCGTTGAGTCGCCCGGCTTTCGCATGGCGTTGTAAAAGGCCTCTGCCTCAGCCGTCGTAATGCCTGGATCATAAAAATTGACCGCACTCTCCAGCACAGGGTCGCTGCCCTCGTCGCGCACTACCTTGCGGGCCTCGATCGCCGGATTAAACATAAACTCTATTACCTCCGCCGGCAGCGACTGTCCGGTCTTTTTCAGCAATCCTTCTAAGTACTCCCGGCTGAATCCCGGCTCAAATTTCTGATGCGAATAGTGGTGGTGTACCCCATTGGCAAACCAGAAGCGCTTCACGTATTCCTCGAAAGCATCCCACTCCAGACCTGTCTCACGCCCATCAAGCTCCGTCATAATCTTGTCAAAGCAGTGGCGCAGCGTCAGGTTGTAGCGGTGATTCTGGTCGTAGATAATGTCGCGCCCCGATAGGCCCGCCTGCACCAGGTAGTATACCAGCAGTTTCTGCTTTAAGCTAAGGCTATCAAAATCAGGAATCTGATAGCGCAATATCCGTATGTCGGCAAAGCGCTCCAGCTCCCACTGAAAATCGTCGTTCATACTCTCAGAGGTATTGGTATCCGTTTTACATTGCATCAGCTGTGCACTCAGAGTCACAGCCATCCCCAAGTGCAAAAATCGCTTCATATCCCAATGGTTTGGAATGCGAATGTAACCCTCTTCGCTAAGTTGCATTCTAAAAATCAGTGTTAATGTAGTTTTGATTTTTTCATTTTTGGGCGTGCCCCCTGACAAGGTGCTTGCAGCGCCTTCGTCAGGGGTCGGTCCCCTCTGGGGTACGCTTCGCTTCCGTGCTTCGGCAGCGAAGAGCGCTGCCTTCGCACCGCGCTTTCGCGCGCCCGCCGGGCACCTCACGCGGGCGCAGCCTACCGGCTGCTATTAAAAACTCTTACATTAACAAAAACTAAATCCATTTTTATGAAACACAAATCAAATGGACAATACCGATGATTTTTCCAGGATTTGCCTGCTTCGGAACACATCTACGCCCTCTTTGAATCTACAGGCTGCGGAGTGCGAGGCAAGCGCGTGAGTTAAGGATATTTTTTTCAAACCTGCTGTACTCACTATTTTTTTTTTTTTTTAAATCGTCAAACACACCCCAAAAAATCCAAAAATCCCATTAAAAAATCCTGTTTGCCCGGGTTACTTTTAACAAAATCCTCCACCGCACAGTTATGCATTTACATCAGTAATATTGCAACCAGTACATTGAGTGATTCTGTGCATGTGAAAATAGCTCTCGACGACATCAAAAGACCTGTGGCCAAAGAGTTAGAACTATTTGAAGAAAAGTTTCGACAGGCCATGAAGTCAAAAGTGCCCTTGCTCGACAGAATCACCTATTACATCATTCGTCGCAAAGGCAAACAACTCCGACCGATTCTCGTTTTCCTGAGCTCAGAGTACTTCGGAGGCATCACCGAGCAAACTTATCGGGGTGCTGCCTTAATCGAATTAATGCATACCGCCACACTTGTTCACGACGATGTAGTGGACGATGCCTACTACCGTCGCGGCTTTTTTTCCATCAATGCTCTTTGGAAAAACAAAATTGCCGTACTCATAGGCGACTATTTGCTCTCTAAAGTTTTGCTTCTCGCTGTAGAGCATGGCGATTTTGAAATGCTTCGCCTGGTTTCCACAGCCGTAAGAGAAATGAGCGAAGGAGAACTCCTTCAGATCGAAAAAGCCCGACGACTCGACATAGACGAATCGGTGTACTTTCAAATCATCCGACAAAAAACAGCCTCACTAATAGCTGCCTGCTGCGCCATAGGCGCTTATGCCGGCGGTGCCGACAGCGCTCAAATTGAGAAATTCACCCGCTATGGTGAATACCTCGGTATAGCTTTTCAGATAAAAGACGACCTCTTTGACCTCGACCCCGAAAGCAACAGCGGCAAGCCTTCAGGCATCGATATAAAAGAGCGCAAAATGACTCTACCGCTCATCTATGCTCTTAAAAACGCCGGTTGGCTCGAAAAACGCGAAATCACCTACCTCGTTAAAAATAAAAACAACGACCCTAAAGCCGTAAAAAAAGTCATAGAATTCATTCTTAGCAGCGGAGGTGTCGAATACTCAAAACAAAAGATGAACGAATACCACAACAAGGCCTTGCAAGTACTCGAAGAAGTAAAAACGGCACACTCCGACCAATTTCTTCGCAACCTCGCTTTGTACGTACTCCAACGCTCACATTAAAGAAATAAAAATGTTTACCGGAATCGTTGAAACGCTCGGTACCATTACACACATTGAGCATCAAGGTACCAACATACACTTCACCGTGCAGTCTGACATCAGTTCAGTCCTAAAAATAGATCAAAGCGTAGCCCACGACGGCGTATGCCTCACTGTTACGGAATTACCTGAACCCGGTTTTCACAAAGTCACTGCTATCGACGAAACACTGCGCAAAACCGCATTAAAAAACTGGAAAATAGGCACCAAAGTCAATCTGGAGAGAGCTATGGTAGCCGGTGCACGACTCGACGGTCACCTGGTGCAAGGCCATGTGGATACTACTGCTACACTTGTACATGTTGAAGATGTTCAAGGCTCATGGAATATGCACTTTCGACATCCCATAGCCCCCGAATTTATCACAGTACCTAAAGGCTCTATTTGCGTGAATGGCATTAGCCTCACTGTTGTAATTGCCCTTGACGATGGCTTCTCCGTATCCATCATTCCCTATACCTGGCAACACACCAATTTGCAATTTCTCAGCCCCGGCGACCCCGTAAACGTGGAATTCGACATCCTAGGTAAGTATATCGCTAAGCTCTTTGAGCGCTATAAATCCATATAATAAAAAAAACCGGCTGATTTGCCGGCTTTTTATTTGAGTTTAAAGTTTTCAAGAAACTTCGTCGTGTAATTTCCGCTTACATAGTCCGGATGCTCCATGAGTTGGCGGTGGAAGGGAATGGTCGTTTGGATACCCTCAATCACAAACTCATCTAAAGCGCGCTTCATTTTGTCGATGGCTTCTTCACGTGTTTGAGCAGTAGTGATGAGCTTGGCAATCATACTGTCGTAGTGTGGGGGTATCACGTAGCCAGCATACACATGGGTATCGAGGCGTACGCCATGCCCACCCGGCGCATGAAAGGTAGTAATGCGTCCCGGACTGGGTCTGAAGTCGTTGTAGGGATCCTCGGCATTAATGCGGCATTCGATTGAGTGCAACTTCGGGTAATAGTTTTTGCCTGAAATAGGTATGCCGTAGGCTACTTTTATTTGTTCGCGTATCAGGTCGTAATCGATCACCTGTTCGGTGATGGGGTGCTCTACCTGAATGCGTGTGTTCATTTCCATGAAGTAGAAATTTCTGTGCTTATCGACCAGAAATTCTACTGTTCCGGCACCTTCGTATTTGATGTATTCAGCAGCACGTACAGCGGCAGCACCCATAGCTTCACGCAGTTCGGGAGTCATAAAGGGCGAAGGAGTCTCTTCGGTGAGCTTCTGGTGACGTCGCTGAATAGAGCAGTCGCGCTCTGAGAGGTGGCACGCTTTTCCAGTTGAGTCACCCACAATTTGAATTTCGATGTGGCGGGGCTCTTCGATAAGCTTTTCCATGTACATCCCGTCGTTTCCAAAGGCGGCTAAGGCCTCTTGACGGGCTGTTTCCCAGGCTTTTTTGAGTTCCTCTTCACTGTACACGGCGCGCATGCCGCGGCCACCACCGCCGGCAGTAGCCTTCATCATCACGGGGTAGCCAATTTCACGTGCCACAGCAATGGCGTGGTCGAGCGATTCGAGCAGCCCGTCGCTGCCCGGAATGGTAGGCACACCTGCAGCCTTCATCGTGGCTTTAGCAGTTGCCTTATCGCCCATTTTTTCGATCATCTCAGGCGAGGCACCGATAAACTTGATGCCGTGCTCAGCACAGATTTTTGAAAACTTGGCATTTTCACTTAAAAAACCGTATCCCGGATGAATGGCGTCAGCGTTGGTAATCTCAGCCGCTGCGATGATTCTGGGAATATTAAGATATGATTCTTTACTGGGGGGAGGGCCGATACAGACAGCTTCATCAGCAAATCGCACGTGCAGACTGTCTTTATCGGCAGTTGAATAAACAGCCACGGTCTTAATGCCCATCTCTTTGCACGTGCGGATGATGCGCATGGCAATCTCACCCCTGTTGGCAATAAGTATTTTTTTAAACATATAAAATGTTTGATTTCAATCGGTTAGACGAAAACACCCCTTACAATGGCTCAACCAAGAAGAGTGGCTGATCGTATTCCACCGGTTTTTGGTCATCGACGAGCACTTTCACTATTCGGCCATCGACCTCTGACTCTATTTCGTTAAAGAGCTTCATGGCTTCGATGATGCAAACAACCTGACCTTTTTTGATCTCGCTACCTACTTCTACAAATGGCGGTTTATCAGGTGCCGGACGACGGTAGAAGGTACCAATCATAGGCGATTTGATGGTTATGTACTTCGACTCATCTACGGCTGGAGCAGCAGGTTTGGGTGGTTCAGCAGCTGGAGCTACAGGCACAGAGGGCACTTCTACCACTTGATGTACAGGAGCTGTATGTGCTACCACAGGCACTGATTCTACCGGATAGGGAACACCCGAATGGGTTTTTATTGTAATCTTGAAGTCTTCTGTTTCCAGACTCACCTCTGATGCACCTGACCTAGCAACAAATTTTATCAGATTTTGAATTTCCTTCAGATCCATAGGACGCTTTGTTTAAGATTAGCTATGTGTGATTTCTGATTTATTAATCTTCAAAAGGTTTTCCTTTCAGACTGCCATCGTAGGCCCACTTTACGTACACGGCTCCCCAGGTGAATCCACCGCCAAAGGCTGCCATTATTAGGTTATCACCTTTTTTCAGTTTGCTTTCGTAGTCCCAGAGGAGCAGTGGGATGGTTCCGTTGGTAGTATTTCCGTAACGATGTATGTTGAGCATTACTTTCGAATCGTCGAGATTCATTCTGCGAGCTGTGGCATCGATGATGCGTTTATTGGCTTGATGTGGCACGAGCCATGCTACATCATCAGGCGACAGGTTGTTGCGCTCCATGATTTGGGCAGCTACCTCGGCCATGTTCGTTACGGCAAATTTAAACACCGCTTGACCCTCCTGGTGTACATAGTGTTCGCGATTTTCCACTGTGCTTTTGGTAGGTGGGTACATACTTCCGCCAGCTTTGATATATAGAAACTCGCGACCTACACCATCGCTTCGCAGTATGTGATCGAGCACTCCGTAGCCTTCTGTATTTGGTTCCAGAAGCACGGCACCGCAACCGTCGCCAAAGATTACACATGTGGTGCGGTCGGTGTAATCGATGATCGACGACATTTTATCACCTCCTACAAGCAATACCTTTTTGTACCGTCCGGTTTCGATGAATTGTGCAGCTGTGGCTAAACCATACAAAAATCCCGAACAAGCCGCCTGAAGGTCAAAACCAAAGGCATTGGTAGCTCCGATTTCGCTGCACAGATAGGCAGCTGTTGAAGCCACTGGCATATCGGGCGTGGTGGTGCTCACAATTACCAGGTCGATTTCTTTGCCTTCTATGCCCCTTTTTTCGAGGCACTCCTTAATGGCTATTTTGGCCATGTACGATACCCCGAGTCCTTCACCCTGAAGTATTCTGCGCTCTTTAATACCAGTGCGGGTGGTGATCCACTCATCGGAGGTATCTACCATTGTTTCCAGTATTTCATTGGTCAGCCTGAATTCAGGCACATATCCACCTACGGAAGTGATGGCCGCTGTGATGTGGCGATCCATAATGCGATGTAATCAAATAAATTTTTGAAGGTGCAAATGAACGAAATTCGATTTACACAGATACAATAATTTGATTGCATGCATAATATTTCCGTAACCTGGAAATAAAAAAGGCAGCCATTCAAATGGCTGCCTCTGAATTTTTAAAGTTCCTGATTATAAATTTGGTAGTATGACCTTGTCAATGACGTGAATGACACCATTTGAAGCAACAATATCTGCCTGAGTTACATTGGCCACCCTGTTATTGGCGTCAGTGATGGTCACTCCAGCCTGAGTGTTTACAGTAAAAGTTCCTGAATTCAGTGTAGTAACTACTTGTCCATTGGTAAGCATATTGCTCCTGAAATTTCCGGCCACTACATGATAAGTAAGTACAGCTTCAAGAACTGGAGCAGGTATGTCGTTGAGTGAGTTTATACTAAGTTCAGTAAGCAATGCCTGAAATGCAGCATTGGTAGGAGCAAATACGGTAAATGGACCTGGGCCACTGAGCACTTCAACAAAATTGACGCTCAAATCTGAACGAGTAAGAGCCTGTACCAGAATGCTGAAGTCGGGTTTTGACTGAGCAATCTCTACAATATTTTTTGGTTGCTCTTCATTTTGCGGATTTTCATCCTTTTTGCAGCTCATCGTTACCAATGAAACCCCTAAAATCCAAGTGAATACATGCATTAATCCTTTTTTCATAACATTTAAGATTTAGAATTACAATTTGTTAAGACACTTTTTATTTAAATAAGTTTACAATTTGTTTCGTTTTAAGAATTTGTTATGTGAAAGTTTGGATATTAAATTTTGGTTAACAATGGAAACGAAATAAAACAAAAATGTTTCCTTGAGGCTTTTCAAATGAAACTTTGCACCTGTAAAACACCCGATGATCCAACTAGACTCCAACGGATTTTTTCCATCAGTAGAATTAATCGAAAAACTCACGCCTGAAAAGCAGATTCTGGCAGGTGCTGTAGTGCTATTCAGCCGATTGGGACTGCGCAGTGTGACCATGGATGACATCGCCCGCGAATTGGGCATTTCCAAAAAGACACTTTATAAATACTACAAAAACAAGGCTGAGATCGTAGAAAAAGGCGCTGAATTAGTCATAGATCATATCAGGGAATTCTGCGGATCGATCTGTCCCAACGTAGAAAATCCGATCGACGAACTCTTTATCCTCGACGAAGGCATGCGCAGTTTTAACAAGATGCAGCATCAGGGCATACAATTTCAATTGCGGAAATATTACCCGGAAACCTTTTTTAAAATTAAAGAGGCCCAGCGAAAAAACTTCATGGAAGTCACCACCCAGAATCTGGAAAAGGGAATTCGGCAGGGCTGGTACAGAGATGATTTCGATGTTCAGATAATAGCCAACCTCTACTACAGTCGAGTACTGATGATCATGGATGAACAATATTTTCCGGTAAACGAATTCGACTGGGAAAAACTCACGCGCGAAGCCATGCTGTACCACATACGGGGCATTGCTTCCAAAAAAGGCCTTGATTACCTGGAAACCAAATACGCTACCATCACAAAATGAAAGTCGCAAAAACCTTCACATTCTATTGTCTCAGCCTACTGGTGCTTTCCCAACCCATAGCGGCCCAAAAGACCTTTTCTCTCAAGCAAGCTCGCGAGTATGCCGTAGAGCACGCCTACTCTGTAAAAGACAAGCAGCTCGAGCTCGAAAAGGCTAAAAAAACCATTACCGAAACTGCAGCTATAGGCCTTCCACAGATTAAAGCGGAAGCCCGCCACCAGTACAATTCACAGATACCTCAAACACCACTGCCAGCCATCCTGCTTCCCAATCCACCTGAAGGTGTGGACTTTGTGCTCGTGCAGTTCGGGGTGCCCCATCAGAGCTCGTATGGAATTCAGGCTTCTCAACTGATCTTCGACGGTTCGTACATCATCGCCCTGATGGCTACACGAGTCTTCAAGGAAATTGCCCGAAACGATGTTCAGGTTTCTAAAGTTGATATCATCGACAACGTCACAAAATCGTATGGCGCGGCAGTAATGACTAAAGAACTTATTCGAATACTGGAAGAAAACCTCTCCGTGCTGCGAAAAGTATACAACGACAACCGCAAGCTTTACGAAGAGGGCTTCATCGAAGAGCAAGACGTCGATCAACTCGATATTCTCGTCAACACCGTATCAAATCAACTCGACAATACACGCCGTCAGTACGACATAGCCCTTATGCTGCTGAAACTGCAAATGGGCATCCCTATTGATGAAAACATCGCTTTAACGGACGGCATTGAAATTTTTGAATCCATTGATGATGAAGCCTTTCAGTTGCTTTCCAAACCTTTTGACCTGATGCAAGATTACCAATACAAAGGCATCTTACTCCAGGAGCAGGCTGCCGGTTTGCAACTGAAGCGCCACAAAATGTCCTATTTGCCATCCTTAGCCGCCTTTGCCTCGCATCAGCAGAATTCCTTTGGACAAACATTTAAAATGTTTGACTTCAATCAGTACTGGGTACCGGTTACCATCGTAGGGGCGAGCCTGAGCTGGAACATCTTTACCGGTTTAGACCGCTATGCCAAAACCTCAAAAGCCCGACTCGATTTGTTGCGCGTTCAAAACGCCAAAAAGCAAATCGAAGACGGAAAGCAGGTAGAATACAACCGCGCCCGCAGCGATTTTGAATTTGCCCTTAACAACCTGCGCGTACGTCGTAAAAACCTCGGTACAGCTGCCCGCGTGCGAGAAAAAACCCTTATCAAATACCGCGAAGGCCTTGCCGGCAGTTTTGACCTGACTCAGGCTGAAAATCAGCTCATCGAAGCTCAAAGCCAATACGTACAAGCGATGCTTCAACTAGTAAACGCTCATTCATCCCTCAATAAACTCCTTGGAAATTATAACAATTGATCACAATGAAAAAAACTCTTCTTTTTGCTCTAATCGCCATAGTTGCCGTTGCCTGCAGCAGCCGAAACCGATCTTCAGCCGTAGAAACTCCCCTGGCTGAACTCTACAGACAGCGCGACTCTCTGCTCAAACACATCGAAAAGAACAACCTACTCCTCACCGAAATCAACGAGCGCATCAATGAGCTGGACAGTACAGCGCGCTTTTATACCGTTACGACCTTTGAAGTAAAACCCGCGCTCTTCGAGCACTTTGTGGAAGTGTACGGCACCGTAGGGTCAGAAAAAAATACCTTGATTTTTCCCGAAACAGGTGGGGTTATCACATCTATCGCCGTAAAACCTGGCCAGAGGGTTACACGCGGTCAAACCCTTATGCAGCTCGACGCCTCTATCCTTCTCAGCAGCATCAACGAAGTAAAGACCCAGCTTGACCTCGCTACTTCCGTTTTCGAAAAACAAAAGAGACTCTGGGAGCAAAAAGTGGGCTCGGAAATTCAATACTTACAGGCGAAAAACAACAAAGAATCGCTTGAAAATCGCCTTAAAACCCTGCAAGCCCAGTACAACCAAACGATTGTAAAAGCTCCCTTTGACGGAGTAGTGGACGATATTTTTCCAAAAGTAGGGCAGCTCGTAGGCCCGCAGACTCAATTGCTTCGCCTTGTCAATCTCGACAACATCTACATTGAAGGCGAAATTTCTGAAAACTATGCTGGACTAATTAAACCTGGCTATATCGCTAAAGTGCGAGTGCCCGGAACTGATTCAGTATATGAAGCTAAAGTGACCTCTACAGCTCGCTTTATAAACCCTTCCAACAGAACCTTTAAAATCCGTCTCGAACTTGTCGATAAATCCGTGCGTCTGTTGCCCAACTCCCTGGTATCGATTATGGTAAAAGATTATGAGAATCCGGCAGCTCTTTCAGTACCAGTGCGCGTAGTACAGCAAGACCCTGCCGGCAACGACTTTGTGCTCATTTTGGAAAAAACTTCCACTACCCTCGGCATCGCTCGCAAGGTGTACATTAAAACAGGAAAATCATATCACAACCACGTAGAAGTGATCGAAGGCATTGCCCCTAACACATTAATCATTGACAAGGGCTCCAGAAATGTAAAAGACGGACAAAAAGTAAAACTGGTGACCGAAACCGACCAAAATGCTTAATGAAGATGGAGACCAAAGCTACCATTAAGAAAGAGTTTAAACTCAGCTCCTTTTCGGTGGACAATAAGACCACTGTCTTTGTGCTGACGTTTATTCTCTTTATAGCCGGTCTGGTAGCCTACAAAGGCATGCCTACCGAAACCTTTCCAGAGATCGTAAGCCCTGAGATCTATGTGGGTACCGCCTATCCGGGTTACTCTCCCATAGACATCGAAAAGCTTATCACTCGTCCACTTGAAAAAGAAATCAATGGCATCTCGGGCATCGAAGAGATCAATTCTACCTCTGTACAGGGCTATTCGACCATTCAAGTAAAGTTTGACTTCAAAGTAAAGCCCGATGAAGCCCTGCGAAAGGTAAAAGACAAAGTGGATCAGGCGCGCAGCAGCAAGGACTTTCCCAAAGACCTGCCGGCTGAACCCAACGTGTTTGAGCTCAATTTTGCCGAACTTATCCCTGTTCTTAACATCAACCTTAGTGGCGACTTCTCCTCAGACCAGCTCAAGCAATACGCCGAATACCTCGAAGATAAAATCGAAGCCCTGCCTGAGGTTTCGAAAGTCGAAATACGCGGTATGGACGACAAGGAGCTGCGCATCAGCCTCGACCAGCAAAAGCTCGAGTTGCTCAACCTTTCCTTTGACGACATCGCCAATGCTATCCGCAGCGAAAATATATCGGTGGCCGCGGGCGATTTCCTGGTAGACGGCTACCGTCGCAACATCCGTGTGATAGGCGAGTTCAAATATCCCTCTGAAGTAGGCCGCATCATCGTTAAGAATGAAAACGCTGAAGTCGTATATCTCGAAGACATAGCCGATATATCTTTCGGTGAGGTTGAAAAGGAGTCCTTCGCCCGCGAATTTGGCAAGCCCGTGGTAATGCTCGACGTGATGAAGCGAAGCGGTGAGAACCTCATCATCGTTTCTGACAAAATCAACAAAATCATTGAAGAGGCCCGTGCCAACTACTTTCCTGAGAATTTAAACCTCTCTATCACCAATGACCAGAGCGATCGCACGCGCAATCAGGTAGCTGAACTGGAGAATTCCATCATCTTCGGTGTAATTCTGGTGGTAGCTGTGCTCATGTTTTTCATGGGATTGCGCAATGCTCTCTTCGTAGGCATCGCTATTCCGCTCAGCATGCTCATCAGCTTTATGGTGCTCAATTCCCTTGGCGTAACCCTCAATACCATCGTGCTCTTTTCGCTTGTTCTTGCCCTTGGTATGCTGGTAGACAACGGTATCGTTGTCGTCGAAAACATCTATCGACTCCTTTCCGAAGGCAAACCACTCATCCGCGCGGCTAAGGAGGGCGTAGGCGAAGTAGCTGTGGCCATAATAGCCTCTACTGCTACTACCGTTGCAGCATTCATTCCTTTAGCGTTCTGGCCGGGCATCTTTGGCGAGTTTATGAAATACCTTCCCATTACGCTCATGATCGTGTTGGGCTCATCGCTTTTTGTGGCCCTGGTGATCAATCCCGTGCTTACCTCTGTGTATATGAAACTCAAAGAAGATGAGCCCAACATGAAACGCGTTTGGCGCATCACGGCCATTTTAATTTTTATTGGAACTCTCTTTTTGGCAGCTGGAGTCTACTGGTTTGGAAACCTATTGATTTTCTTTGGACTTATAGGTCCCTTCAACTACAAAGTACTAATGCCGCTCTCCGACTCCTTTCAGAATCACTTCCTCCCTCGCCTTGAAGAAAATTATGAAGCCCTCTTAAGATTTGCCCTGCGCGGTAAAAATCCTACCTACTTTTTTATAGGTACTATAGCTCTTCTTGTGCTAAGTTTTGTGTTGATTGCAATCTTCCCGCCAAAGGTGCAGTTCTTCCCCGTAAATGAACCCAATCGCGCTGAAATCTACATCGAGCTACCGATGGGTACCGATGTAAACACCACCAACCAGTTTACCCTCCAGATTGAGGAGCGCCTAAATTCCATCTACAATCGCTATCTCGTAAAGGAAAAAACTCCTGACGGCCGCGATACTACGTATAACTTCCTGATTTCTAGCATCATTTCCCAGGTAGGTAAGGGAGCCTCTGACCCCAATCAAGGACCCTCTCAAGCTTCAACTCCCCATAAAGCCAAAATCACGATTGCCTTTGTAGAGGCTAAGCAGCGCAGAGGTGTAAAAACTTCTGAAGTGCTCGAAGACATTCGCGAAGAGCTTCGCTTGTTTCCCGGCGCCCAAATCACTGTGAGTAAAGACCGCCAGGGACCACCGGCCGGTGCGCCCATAAGCATAGAACTCTCCGGCGATAACTACGAGCAACTCATCGCTGAAGCCGAGGCTATTAAAGTTTTTATCGACAATGCCAACATTTATGGCATCGAAGAGCTCAAGCTCGATGTGGACCGCGCCAAGCCTGAGTTGCCTATCATCATTGATCGCACGAAAGCCAAAACCCTGGGCATAAGCACCTACCAAATCGGCGATGCCCTCCGCACAGCCCTCTTCGGCCGCGAAGTATCTACCTTCAAAGATGGAAACGACGACTACCCTATCAATATACGCTTCAAAGACGAATATCGTTACGAGCTAGACAAGCTCATGGATACTCGCATCACCTTCAGGGACCAAGCAACAGGCAAAATCAAGCAAATACCCATCTCAGCCGTAGCTCATCCGGTTAAGTCGTCTACCTTCTCCTCTGTAAAGCGCCACAACCTAAAGCGCACCATTACTATCACTTCTAACGTACTTGAAGGCGTAAATGCTACAGCTACCGTCAACAAAATTAAGCGCCTGCTTACCAGCTACGAGTTGCCTGATGGTATCACACTGCGATTCACCGGTGAGCAAGAGAAGCAGTCAAAAGAGCTCGGCTTTCTTTCCAAAGCCCTTATGATCGCCGTATTCCTCATTTTTCTCATCCTCGTCGCCCAGTTCAATTCAGCCTCAACACCCCTCATTATTATGATCAGCGTGGTGTTTTCGCTCATTGGTGTGTTTCTGGGTCTGGTAATCTTCAGACAAGATTTTGTGATCATCCTCACCATGATAGGTATCATATCTCTCGCCGGCGTAGTGGTGAACAATGCGATAGTGCTGATCGACTACACTAACCTGCTTATGGCGCGACGAAAGAAAGCTCTTGGCATCAATCCCAATGATCGCCTCCCACTTACCGAAATCTACAATTCCATTGTAGAGGCCGGCAAAAAGCGCCTTCGCCCGGTGCTGCTCACCGCTATTACCACCATTCTCGGTTTATTACCCCTAGCCACCGGTATGAACATTGACTTCATCAAGCTCTTTACCGATTACAACCCCGACATCTACTTCGGTGGTGACAACGTAGCCTTCTGGGGCCCTATGAGCTGGACGGTCATCTATGGCCTCACTTTTGCTACCTTCCTTACACTTATCATTGTGCCCGTCATGGTGTTTTTGCTCAATGGTCTTAAGTACCGTCTAGGCTTGCGTATAGTCAAATCCAAACCCGCATAAACTCTACTTCCCACAACCGCTACCTCGACTCCCGCCCAATTATCCGGGCGGGTTTTTTTTTTTGTTTCATATTGACGCACCCAGTCTTAAGTTCGCTGGGCTTAGTCGTTCGCGTTTACCTGGTAATCTGGGGCTAACAGACTTTTTTAAGTCATGTCAAGATAAATTAGCCTAAGCTGATTACTTCTGCGAATATTTGCTCCCTTCCCTCACGCTGTCATGGAATTCGGTCGCGTTTTCTCCTTCAATCATACCCGTCCATCTCATTCCTCTTCTCATTTTGACATCATTACTTTTCACATTTTTGGTACAATCTGTGGTAAACTTGCCCACAATTTCCAAGTACTGACCATTTTTACGCATTCAATCATGTCGGTAGTTCAGATACGAAATATTCTATTAATCTTCTTAATGCTCAAAGCTAGCACATTAAGTGCGCAGCCGTATCCTGGCATCTATCAATCAGGCCAGTGGCTACCCCTTTTACACGGCAAGCGATTCGCCCTGGCCGTGCACCATGCCTCTATGCGCGATTCAGTACATCTGATCGACTTCGTTTTATCAAAAGGGCTTAAACCAACCGTCATTTTCACTCCCGAACATGGCCTCACAGGTATGGCCTCTGCCGGTGAAAAAGTTGGCCATTCGCAGTACAAAGGCATACCCGTCATTTCTCTGTATGGGGATCGCAAAAAGCCCACCCCCACCGATCTTCAAGGGGTTGATATTGTCCTATTTGACATGCAAGACATGGGTGTGCGATTTTTCACCTACATCTCTACTTTGAGCTACATCATGGAGGCCTGCGCCGAGCAGGGCAAAAAAATCATTGTACTTGACCGACCCAATCCACATGCCCATTACATCGATGGCCCGCTGTTGCGCAAGGGCTTCGAGTCTTTCGTAGGCCTGCATCCGGTGCCTATCGTGTATGGAATGACTATAGGCGAATACGCCCGCATGGTTAACGGCGAAGGTTGGTTAAAAAATGGCGTAAAAGCTGACCTGCTTGTCGTTAAGATAAAAGACTACGACCGTAAAAAGCGTTACTTTCCTCCGGTGCCACCCTCTCCTAATCTGCGCACGCGCGCAGCCATGCTGCTCTATCCATCACTTTGCCTCTTCGAGGGCACTCCCATTAGCGTAGGTCGAGGTACCGATCGGCCTTTTGAAATTATTGGTTCACCTACTTTCGCCGATGGAGATTTTTATTTCACTCCGGAGACACGACCGGGCGCCTCAAATCCGCCATATGCCGGCCAAAAATGCAGAGGATTCGATCTTCGTCACTTTGCTGAAAACTTTATGGCCGATGCAACGTTCCTATATCTCGACTGGCTGCTAGGATCCGTGGAGCTTGACCCAAACCCTTCAAAATTTTTCACCCCTTTCTTCGACAAACTGGCCGGGACAGACCAGTTGCGCAAGCAAATACTGGCCGGAATGAAAGCCGAAGACATTCGCAACAGCTGGGCTGAAGAGCTGGCTGCCTTTCAGCGCATTCGCTCTAAATATTTGCTTTATCCTGATTGAAACCATCCAAAATGATCTTTAACCACAACGGAAATATCACCGACGCCAACACCCTGCCCATCTCACTTACCAACCGGGCGCTACTCTACGGCGATGGGGTGTTTGAAACCATCAGATATGCTCACGGCAAGCTTCTTTTTTGGGAAGATCACTACTTTCGGTTGATGGCCTCCATGCGCATTCTGCGCATCCGCATACCCGATCACTGGACACCGGAGTTTCTTCAAAGTGAGATATCAGAGCTTATTGCTGCTCACCACTGGGAGAAGCAGGCTGTTCGGGTACGTCTCACCGTATGGCGCTCAGGTGGCGGATTGTACACACCTGAGCTCCACACCCCCGAATATCTCATCACCTGCGCTCAGCTTGAGACGCATGAATATCTCCTTCCTACGAAAACCATCCGCGTCGATGTTTACAAAGACGTGCCAAAACCGGCCAACTTGCTTTCCGGCCTAAAGCTCATTGGCAGCCAGCTGTATGTATTGGCCTCAATTTTTGCAGCTGAAAACGAACTCTATGACGCGCTGTTGATTAATGACGTTAAAAACATCGCAGAATCAGCTCGTTCAAATGTTTTTGCCATTTTTGGCAAGCAGCTTATCACCCCACCGCTGAATTCGGGAGCACTCCGCGGCATTATGCGTCAGCGAATACTAAAGGCCGCCAACAAAGCCGATCTTTCAGTCGAAGAGAAAGACCTTACCCCCTTCGATTTACTGAAGGCCGATGAACTCTGGCTTACTAATGTGATTCATGGTATAACACCCGTTACAAGCTATCGCACAAAAACGTATACTGCCGAACTGGCCGAAGTCATGATCGGGGTACTCAATGAAATTGCACATCAAGATACCTTTGACCTTGCATTTTAAACCTCTTGATGGAAAGGCTACAGTCACACATTCACTTACAGCCTGAGCGCTTGCATGCATGGATTCAAGATTTTTTGAAACATTCAACCCATTGGCGATACGAAGTCGCTTTTTCAGTAGAGGGCAGACCTATTTACACTTTACATGCCGGCTCTAAATCCGAAAGAATAGTCATCTGGTCGCAGATGCACGGAAACGAAGCCACTGGCACATACGCACTTACCGATCTGCTACTCAGTCTTGAGGAAGAAGTTGACCTTCTCAACTTCCTGTTGAATCGCTTTTCGTTGATTGTAGTGCCTATGCTCAATCCCGACGGTGCAGCTCGCTTCAGCCGTTACAATGCCATTGGCTCCGACCTCAACAGAGAAGGTCTTCGCACCTTTTCACCAGAGGCCGCATTACTTAAATCATTGCTGGAGGATAACGCCGTTTGGGCCTTCAATCTCCATGACCAGCGCACTTTATTCAGTGTTGGAAGTACCTCAGTACCCGCAACTCTTTCATTACTAGCGCCTTCCACCATCACCCAGAGAGGCGAACAGGCACGACTAAATGCCATAAAGCTGATTTCTAATACTTTAGAGATGTTTGAAATCAATGATCGCAAATACATCGCACGTTTTAGTGACGAGTACTATCCGCAAGCTATGGGCGAGTGGTGTACAGATCGCGGCATCTCTACCGTATTGGTTGAATGCGGGGGATACTACAATGATCCCCATCGCACAAAAGCCCGCCAGATGTGTTTTCACTTTTTGAAAAACGCTTTGAGCAAAATCTCCTATCCCGACGAAACCTTATCGACTTCTTATTTCTCTTTGCCTATTAATATGCAGAATCTGCGTGATGTGATACTACGCAATGTAAAAATGAACACTCCGGCCGGCACTATTTGCACCGACTTAAGCTTCTCGGCCGTATACCAGCCTTTAGAAAAAATTTGGAAATGGCAGCTCGAAGAGGTCGGCGACCTTCAACTCAAATCCGGATACTTAGATATCGACCTCTCATACGTAGATCCCGTTGACCAATATCAATGGAAACCTTTAACCCTCTATACACTCGATGATTTACCCAAAACATGGCATCCATGGTTTACCACGACCTAAATTCTTTTGAAAGCATCAATCCTTACACTGGCGAAAAATTTGCCCGATTTGAACTGCTCACTGACTCAGAACTCGATAAAACCTTAATCAAGTCGCAAGAAGCCTTTTTAAAGTGGCGAAAAACAAGCCTTAAGGAGCGCCTAGCGCTCATCAATGCACTGAGCAATCTGCTGAATGAAGAAGCAACGACCTATGGCCAAACAATTTCCCTAGAAATGGGAAAACCACTGCGAGAGGCTATAGCCGAAGTGAAAAAGTGCGCCGTAGCATGTAAATATTACGTAGAGCACGCTCCCAGTCATTTAAAACCTCGAAAAGTGCCTCTCGAAACCGGTCGAACTGGCGAGGTGCGTTACGAACCTCTCGGTGTAATTCTGGGCATCATGCCCTGGAATTTTCCCTTCTGGCAGGTCATACGCTTTGCCATTCCTACCCTGGCGGCTGGCAACGTGGTGATGGTAAAGCATGCTCCAAACACCCCGCGTTCTGCACTTATGCTACAGCAGCTCTTCGCCCGTGCAGGCTTTCCGGTGGGCATTTACACAAATTTGTTTATTTCCATCCCTCAGGTAAGCAGTCTTATTGCTCGCAGTGAAATTGCAGGAGTTTCGCTTACGGGTAGCACTCGAGCCGGAAGAGCAGTGGCAGCCTTAGCTGGTCAACATCTGAAGCCATCCGTTCTGGAACTCGGCGGCAGCAATTCGCTCATTGCTCTTCCTGATGCACCGGTTCAGAAGGTCGTTGAACATGCTGTAAATGCGCGCTTTATGAATGCCGGCCAGAGCTGCATCTCTGCCAAGCGCATCTTCGTGCCTAAGGATAAATACGAAACCTATATCAAGGAGCTCACCATTCGCATCAAGCGCCTAAAGATGGGAAACCCTCTGATGGATGATACACACATTGGCCCTGTTGCACGCCTCGACCTTGCTGAACAACTTGAAAAACAGGTAAATGCAAGTGTAGAGTTAGGAGCAAGGGTACATATTGGCGCACAGCGGAATGGTACCATTTTTACACCGACCCTCCTCACTCACGTAAAGCCAGGTATGCCGGCCTTCGACGAAGAGCTTTTCGGACCTGTAGCCGTGTTGATTGGTTATTCTTCTGATAAAGAAGTAGTACAGTTGGCTAACAACACGCCTTACGGTCTTGGAACTGCACTCTTTACTGAAGATGTAGAACACGCAAAAAAACTAATCCCAAAATTTCAGGACGGTGCTGTTTATATAAATGAATGGATCCACAGTGATCCGCGCTTGCCTTTCGGCGGTGTAAAAGACAGCGGTTATGGTCGCGAACTTTCAGAAGAAGGCATTCGCGCCTTTGTAAACGTTAAATCGGTGGTGGTAAATTCTGCTTTTTGAGCAAAGCGCTTAACTACCAAAACCCGATTTAGATATGTAGATGTATGATAGGAGCATCGCTATCAACGTGAGGTAGATGGCTATGTTCCATCGCTTTATGGTTTGCTTGACGTGGAGTATTTCACCATTGTCTTTTTCATCGATCTCTACCGGAAAAAGCAGAGGATACATCCACAGGGCTTCCAGCCTCAGCTTGCGTTCTTCGGCATTTTTCCAGTCAAAAATTAATAGATTCACAGGCTGTAGCTCTTTCGAGGTTTTGCCTTTCTTATTCTGTAATGTAAGCAACTTCAAATGCCAAAAAACTTTAATGTAGTAGAAAATAATTAGAGCAAAGGTGGTAATGATGAATATAAAAAATCCGAGAAACTGTGCTATCATCTACCGTGTAGTTTTTCGATACAATTCAGCTAATTTCAGATAGCGCTCTAATACACCCCATGCCTGGATGGCACTGATGGCCAAACCCGGCAATCCATCTCTGAATCCCTGTTGAAGAAAGTAGTGTTTCACAAATCGGAAAAAGGGTTTGAACACAAAATGCACAAAACCAGGTTTTTTACCTTTTTTGTAGAGTTCCTCACTTTGCCAGGTGGCATACCGATGCATTTTATTCAAATAGTGATCTAACCCTCTGTAAGTATAGTGCAGCAGTGGCTCATCGATGCGGCCCACCTTGCACCGGCACTCCATTTCTTCGTGAACAAGCACATCGGGATAGCGGCATGTACCGTCGTTGTAAATCAGTCGGATTACTTTATCGCCTTGCCAGCCACTGAAATAAATCCAACGGCCCATAAAGTTGTTCCTCCGGCGTATCCAATAGGCTTTATGGCCTTTGCTCGACTGTACGACCGCGTCAATCTCATGCTTCAGAGCATCAGTTACTTCTTCATCGGCATCGAGTATCAGCGTCCAGTGCGCACTCAATAGATCGAGCCCTCGATTTTTCTGGCGAGCAGGAGTGTCGTATGGGTGTTTGTGTATTCTAACACTTTGATATTCAGAAGCTATTTGAAGAGTTTTATCTGTGCTATAGCTGTCGAGCATCAGCAGTACATCGTCAGCCCAGCCTACGACCGAGTCAAGCACCCGGCGGATGTTTTCTTCTTCGTTTCCGGCAGTGATGAGTACCTGAAGCGGGGCTCTTCTAACTGTCATAGGCGCAAACGGTCCATTTCGCGTTTTTGATCGCGCTCTTTTATGCTTTCGCGCTTGTCGTAGAGCTTCTTGCCGCGCACTAAGGCAATTTCGAGTTTTGCGAGTCCTTTGTCATTTATAAAAAGGGAAAGAGGTACTATGGTAAGTCCTTGATTTTTAATGGCATCTTTCAGTCGCTTGAGCTCACGGCGGCTCAGAAGCAGCTTGCGTTCGCGCAAAGGGTCGTGATTCATTATGTTGCCATGCGAATACTCGGCTATGTGCATGTTTTTGACAAAGAGTTCGTCGCCTTTGAAGTAACAATAGCTGTCGGCAAGGTTTACCTTGCTCTGGCGGATAGACTTAATCTCTGTGCCCAACAGCACCATTCCGGCCACAAATTTGTCGAGCACTTCGTACTCAAAGCGCGCTCTGCGATTTTGGATAGAAACTTTTTTCTCAAGCTTCTCAGTTGCCATACGGCAAAGGTACGTTTAAGCCTTGCAGAGCGATGGTTGCACTTCGATTATTTTCGCCTTTCTATTTCCAACATGCCTTTAACTGACCAAAAACCATTTCAAATCTTTGGATTAAGGCTCTTCCACCACCTATCAAGCATTAAAATTGGTACTGATGCTGTACTATTGAGTGCTGCCATTCGCCGATATGCAGCAGCTGACCGAGTGCTCGACGTAGGCTGTGGATGCGGCATCATCGGTTTGTCTTTTGTAAAGAAGTTTTCAAATGCTTTTTTAACCGGTATTGATCTTCATCGTCCCTCGATTGAGCAAGCCACAGAAAACAGCCAGATAAACTTCTTAGAAAACCGCTCTAAATTTTTATGTGCTGATTATCAAACTTTCTCTACTAATGAAAAATTCGATTTGATCGTTTCAAATCCGCCCTTTTTTCAAAACCAGCTCAAGTCGCCTAAAGCAATTAAAAATGCTGCGCGGCATGGCGACGATAGCCTTCCTCATGATGTCTTAATCCATAAATCTGCTGAATTATTAGCAGGAACCTTAGCCCTTATTGTTCCTTACACCTACAGGAATTTGTTTTTACTACTGGCTGAGAATAAGAACTTACGCCCTTCACATGAAATAGTTATTCGTTCTAAACCCGATTCTGAAATTCCTATCCGTGTAATACTTTTTTTTAAAAAGCAAATACGCAGCCCATCATTTTTTGAATCACACGAACTTGTGATTCGCAGAAGTGATAATTCTTTTACGGATGACTATCTGGATTTTGTATATCAGAGCTAAACGAATTTGACGAAATTGAAAAAATAAACAACGCAGCGCATTGTGAAATAAAAATAAAAACCTATTTAAAACGATAAAATCCCAACAATATAATTACGAAATCGTTAAAAAAGTTGGATTTTTGCAGGTGGGATTATGAAAAATGTGACGGAAATACTGACCGGTAAGAGGAATGGTGCCCATGTTCCGCTCATTGCCGGTCCATGCAGCGCTGAGAGTTATGAGCAACTACGCTCCACTGTACTTGAGCTTCGGGAGATTCCGAATCTGATCGCTGTAAGAGCTGGCGTGTGGAAACCTAGAACTCGGCCTGGAAGTTTCGAGGGCATTGGCGAACACGCTCTTCAATGGATTCAAAAAATCAAAGAAGAAACAGGGCTAAAATTTGCCGTAGAGGTGGCTAACTCCTGGCAAACAGAAGCTGCCCTTAACGCCGGCATTGACATACTTTGGATCGGTGCGCGCACCACAGTTAATCCCTTTTACGTACAAGAAATCGCAGAGGTACTGCGCGGGGTAGATGTGCCCGTGATGGTAAAAAACCCCATCCACGCAGACTTAGGCCTGTGGATCGGTGGCGTAGAACGGCTTCGCAAGTCAGGTATTCGTCGCATCGTGGCCGTTCACCGGGGATTTTTTACTTCGGGCACCAGTGTTTTTCGCAACGACCCCAAGTGGGAAATACCTGTAGAATTTCGCACACACATGCCCGATGTACCCATCGTGTGCGACCCTAGCCACATATCGGGCAAGCGCGATTACATCTTCGAAATAAGCCAAGCCGCCCTCGACCTCGAAATGGACGGCCTTATGATCGAGTCGCATTACAGACCAGATCAGGCATTGAGTGACGCTGAGCAACAAGTGACGCCAGCTGAGCTCAAGCAAATCATGGCAAAACTCGTTCGAAGGGAAGAGCTGCCAGAAAATACTGAAGCCCTCGAACACCTCTACGCACTTCGTCATCAAATCGATGCACTTGACCATCAGATACTCAACCTATTGGAAAAACGCAAACATCTGGTCGAGAGCATTGGCGAGCTCAAAAAAGATCACAACATTACGATTCTACAGTTTCAGCGTTGGTTCGAAATCGTAAAAGACCGCAGCCAGCTGGCCAGATTATTGGGCTTAGAAGAAGATGTGATTTTGGAAATCTTCCAACTTATACATCGATCGAGTATTAAAATTCAGCAGCAAATTCTTCAAGGCAAAACCACCGACGTACAATAAGGTAAACTTTATCTTGTTAATATGTTTTTTGAGGTTTTCTAAAAAAATCAGGGAAGGGCGAAACAATAATTTTGTTTCAAATTTGAGGAATGAAAAAAGTTCGCCTATTAAAAGCCTCAAAAATCCTAGTAATTTTCGCCATATTCCTCCTTATTGCCTGCGGCAGAAAGGAAGTCGAACAATTATCTCCCTTTCAATTCATAACACCTGACGCCTCGGTAGTAGTGCTTTCTCATTCTCCGCAAAATTTCATTGCCGATGTTCAGAAAAATGCCTTTTTCAAAAGTCTTAAAGGGTCAAAGTGGCTTGATGAAATAAACAAAGATCTTGAGTTTTTTCGACTGTTGGCAGGCGATAGCACTTTTAGTGTTTTGACTAAAAATTCATTAACCGGAGCTCTGGTGCTATCAGGAGCCAAGAAATACGGTTGGCTGTTCATAGTTGAAAATCCCACAGGAAACTTTCAACCGGTAAAGGACACTGCGGTTTTTGTGATGAGCCCTTACACCTATGAGGGTATACGTGTATTAAAAGTCAAGGATGCCACTTCTCGACAATTTTTCATAGCCCAGGTGAAGAACAGTCTTCTCTTCAGCCGTGAGAAAACTTTAATCGAAGAGGCTGTGCGCACCTATGCCGGAAAGCATTCGTTGCATTATCATACGTCTTTTACGGATGCTCTAAAAAAAATCAATAAAAAAGAACCTATAAATCTCCTCATTAACACAAAAGAATTTGCCAGTGTAATCGATGTGCTGATGCCTGCTGATCCACAAAAATGGATTAGCAAAATGGGGATGTGGGCATCGTTTGATGCTCTTTTCTCTGAAAACACACTGCAAATCGATGGCCTTATTCAAGTGCCCGATTCCATGGGTTTGTATCTGTCCATATTATCACAGAATTACATAGCTGAAAAAAAACTTCAACACCTTCCTATCCCTGCACACGCTGAAGCTTTTGTGTACTATAATTTAGAGAATTATTCTACCTTTTACAGAAAATACCTGGAATATCTCGAACAGAATTCAAAACTTCAAAAACACCAGAAATTATGGGATTCAGAATTTAAAAATATCGACATTAAAAAACTACAGGAATGGCTAAAAGGAGATTTTGGAATGTATTATTTACCCGAAGAAAACGGAAGTTCAAAAGTATTTTTTTGCAGAACAAATAACACTCAAGAATTTTTTAATACATTAAACATTGAAATCAGTAAAAACCCTGCTTTTACTTACAGAGGTCATGATATCTTCCAATGGCCATCTTTAAGAATTTTAGACCTCTTATTCAGCAATCTTAGTCAATTTACATCCAATGTTTTTTACACGATTTATGGTGACTTTTTATTGTTTTCAGATTCCGAATCAGCACTGATCAGCTCAATTAATTCTTGGGAAGAAGCGCTTTTATTAACTAGAACTAAAGAATTTGAAAAAATACATTCAAAAGCGGGACAAATAGGACATTTTATTGCGTATTCAAGAAGAGGTTTTGTGCAAAAAAAATTAGGAAAAAACATTGGTAAAAAATATGTGATAGTCAAAGAAATTTTAGAACGATCAGCACTATTCAATCAAGCTATTGTACAAATTAGTCCATTTAACCAGAATGCGTACATTTCAGCATTGCTCACCAGCGAAACGACTGACGACCAACCCATTCGGCAACTCTGGACATTAAAAAATGCTGATCCCACATTTGGACCATACAAGGCTTTAAACCATCAGGATGGCAGCTTTGAAATTGTGTACCAGGATTCAAAAAATGTATTACATGTTCTGTCATTATCCGGGTCGCAACTGTGGGAGAGGCAGTTAGATGCTCCTATCATGTATGCTACCCAATGGGATATGTTTAACAACGGCCGCTTACAGCACGTGGTAATTACTCAGCGCAGTGCCTATGTAATAGATCGCAATGGCAAAGACGTTGCCCCCTGGCCAAAAAAATTCAGTGGCACAATTACGGCTGCTGCTCTAATGGACTACGACCGAAACAAAAACTATCGCCTGATGATCGGCGAAGGAACTACCTTACACAATTTTGACATAAAAGGCAACCCTGTAAAAGGTTGGCAATTGCAAAAACTACCTTCGCCACTGGCCTATACACCGGAGCTCTATCAGTGGCAAGGACGAGATTTTCTCCTCTTTCAATGTCAAGACGGAACCATTTACGTAACAGATCGCACGGGTACTTCGCGATTAACTGGAGCGTATCCATTTAAGACGACTTCAAAACTGAGGCTCGTATTTCAGGCTGATGCAAAACCTTGGTTTTTGGCATTCATCAAACCTAATGGACAACTTGTCAGTGCCTTTCAAAATGGCAAAGTGGACAGTGTACGCCTGCTCAATGCAGTGGAATACGGTATGGTAGAATACGATGGCAGCTACCTCGGATATGCAGGCGGCAATCGCGTGATGGTAAAAGACGGTGATGTGATTTTTGACAAAAAAGTGCCTTTCGTACTCTCTTCAGCACCGAAAAAGATACTTATAGAAAAGGGGCCGTTTTACTTACTTACCAGCGATCGCGATGAAAAGATTGCAATTATGCGAAAAGATGGCAATTTACTTTCAGGTTTCCCCGTTTATGGAATGGGTGAACCTCTTGTGCTGTATTCAGAGCGTTCCGATCAAGTACTGCTGGTTTGTCGATCAGCACAAGGTCATTTGATAGCGTACACCTTCGACAAAAAACTCCTGAGTAACAACTAATTCAGAATAGAGCGTCTATTGCTTTGGCTAAGGCGTGGTCCTTTTCAGTGACTACCCCTCCGGCATCATGTGTATTAAGTCTAATTTCAACCCGGTTGTATACATTGATCCAATAGGGATGGTGGTTCATTTTTTCGGCCAGTAAGGCCACTTTCGACATAAAGCCAAAAGCTTCGACAAAGTCTTTAAATTCAAAAGTTTTGATCAGGGTATTGTTTTCTTCACGCCACATAGGGAGATTTTTTTATGTAAAACACCTCCCTTATGCGAAAGTTTTATATCTAACTACGGCAAAAAAGAGTAGCCATTTCGAGTTTTCCAGAGGAAATACTTTTCAAAAAGCACCTTGTTGAAATCACCAAAAATGTTGGGCAGCATAATGGCAAAAGCTCTTGGCTTGAAAAGTTTGTTTCCGAAGATGATTACTTCCTTATTGCCGGCGTCCATTACGCAAATAGCAGGGATATCGCCCCATTTTTTAGCTTTGAGTCTTTTCTCTCCTCTCACAACTCGGGCAATGTTTTCAGCTACGATTTTACCAGTCTCATCGCTCGGAAATCCTGTTTTTGGACTGCTGAAAGGTACTTTGCCGGGCTTAAAAGGTGGAACCACATTGACAGCAATTCCTGCAGCCCAAATATTCGGATATTTCTTATGGCGGTAGGTATCGTCCACCTGAAGATATCCTGTGGGAGTAGACTCCAGTTCCTGAGAGTTTTTTATCAGATCAACTCCTACAAACGGAGGCATTACCATAGTAAAGACAGATGATATAACCTCACCGCTTTCCAGGATTACATCGGTGGGTGTCACCTCTTTAATGGCAGCCTCTGTACGAAAATCGACGTCGAACATTTTAAAGAAGCCTTTGAGCATAGCTTCGGCACCCGTCATGCCTTCGATGCCAAAGTGGCCAAGGTAGGGCTCAGGAGTTATCCAGGTGAGTTTTACGCGGTCGCGGATGTTGTTTTTTCTCAGCCAGTGGTCGAGGTTAAAGAGAAATTCATATCCTGCACCCATACAGCCGGCATATTGAGTAGCACCTACAACGATCGGACCCGGATTTTTTGCAAACTCTTCGAGTCGCTTGCGGATTTTCATAGCCCCTTCGTGTGAGCCCACGTAGTAGGCATTCTCGCGTACACCAGGTGCTACATCGAAGTCCACTTTCGGACCGGTAGCTATTACGAGTTGGTCGTAAGAGATTTCACCTTCGGTGGTAGATACAACTTGTCTTTTGGGGTCAATCTTCAGGGCTTCAGCTTGTAGAAAATCAATTCTTTTTTTATGGAGAATTTTTTTTCGATCGAGGGTTATATCTTTAATATCGCGTCTTTTGAAGGGTACCCAAATGAGGGATGGAATGAAGGTGAAAACAGGAGACTTGTCGATTACCAAAACATCTACTTGGTCCTTCAGTTTTCGCTTGAGCTCGAGGGCGGTGGTGAGACCGGCGAAATTCCCCCCGATTATTACGGTTTTCATTGTGATTGGAATTAGATTCAAATGTTCTTTAATAGATCTCTGAAAAACAAAGACATAGCTTAGCTTATAAGGTAATTTTTATCACACAACAAGGTACTGAAATCTATTTTGGATAGTGATGAGAGCCTCCAGTAGCAGTCTTTGATAAAGTGCTTAAAGCCAACCCATTTAATCAAAAGTTGGAATTAAAAACCGCAATAGCTGGCAACTCGCTACGAAATAAGAAAAAAGCCGTCTCAGAAGACTGAAACGGCTTGAGAATGATAAAATAAAAGATTATTTAGAGAATAGAAGTTCTCTATACTTCGGCAGAGGCCAAAGCTGATCGTCGATCATGAGCTCAAGCTTATCGACCTCGTAGCGTATCTTCTGGAAGAAGGGGAGCACTTTTTCGCAGTAGGCTATGGCGCGAGCCTCTGCATCTTCGATCTTATTGCACACCTTGCGAGTTTCAATCATTTCGTCTTTTAAAGCAATGATGGTAGATACGCGTTTTGAGATTTCCTTGATCATGTCGAGCTGCTCTTTTGCGACTACTTCAAACTCTTCAGGTGATAGTATTTCCTTAAGAGAGCGCACATTTTCGATCAAGGTATTTTGATACTTAATGGCCACGGGCACAATGTGGTTACCTGCCATATCGCCCAGTACACGGCTTTCAATCTGAATTTTTTTGAAATACATCTCCTGCATGATTTCGTAGCGGGCATGTACCTCACGCTCGTTCATAATACGGTGTTTTTCGAACAGTTCGATGGCCTTTTTATCGACGAAGGCTTTCAAGGCATGAGGTGTAGTTTTGATGTTGTTCAATCCGCGACGGGCAGCCTCCTGCACCCACTCTTCGCTGTAGCCATCACCTTCGAAGAGGATATTTTTAGAAGCGATGATGTAGTTTTTGAGCACGTTGAAGATGGCGTCGTCCTTTTTCATGCCACCTTCGATAAGGGCATCTACCTCGGTTTTGAACTTCGTGAGTTGCTCGGCCATGATGGAGTTGAGCACGGTCATGGGGCCGGCACAGTTGGCCGAAGAACCGACGGCGCGGAATTCGAACTTATTGCCTGTGAAGGCGAAAGGCGAAGTGCGGTTACGATCGGTATTGTCGAGCAAAATCTCAGGAATACGCCCTACTACGTTGAGTTTAAGCTCTGTTTTCTGCTCAGGGCTGAGTTTTCCGTCTTCAACCTTTTCGAGTTCATGAAGCACTGAGGTTAGAAAATCGCCGATAAAAACAGATATAATGGCAGGCGGAGCCTCGTTAGCACCTAAACGGTGATCGTTTTGAGCAGAGGCAATGGAAGCTCTTAGCAGGTCGGCGTAATCGTGTACAGCCTTGATAGTGTTGATGAAAAAAGTGAGGAACATTAAGTTGCTCTTTGGAGTGCGGCCCGGTGAGAGGAGATTTTTACCGGTGTTGGTCGCCATACTCCAGTTGTTGTGCTTGCCGCTGCCATTGATGCCGGCAAAGGGCTTTTCGTGTAGCAATACGCGGAAATTGTGACGACGGGCAACCTTGTCCATCAGATCCATCAAGAGGGTATTGTGATCAACGGCGATGTTGATCTCTTCGAAAATGGGTGCCAATTCGTACTGGCTGGGCGCAACTTCGTTGTGGCGGGTTTTAACGGGTATTCCTAATTTATAGCACTCGTATTCGAGCTCTTGCATAAACTTCATAACGCGCTCGGGAATGGATCCGAAGTAGTGATCTTCCAGCTGTTGTCCTTTGGCGGGGGCGTGGCCCAGGAGGGTTCGACCGGTCATAGCCAGGTCAGGACGGGCGTTGAAGAGAGCTGTGTCGATGAGGAAGTATTCTTGTTCCCAGCCTAGGGTAGAGTAAACTTTTGTGATGTTCTTGTCGAAGTACTGGCACACGGCAGTAGCAGCCTTGTCGAGGGCGTTCATCGACTTCAGAAGGGGAGTTTTGTAGTCGAGTGCTTCGCCGGTGTACGAAACAAATACGGTGGGAATACAGAGCGTGTTACCCATTACAAAAGCGGGAGAAGTAGGGTCCCAGGCCGTGTAACCGCGGGCTTCGAAGGTGTTTCGAATACCTCCGGAGGGAAATGATGAAGCGTCGGGTTCTTGCTGTACGAGTTGGCTGCCGTTAAACTTCTCGATGGCTCGGCCTTCGCCTGTAGGTTCAAAGAAGGAATCGTGTTTTTCAGCGGTAGCTCCTGTAAGGGGCTGAAACCAATGCGTGTAGTGAGTAGCTCCGAGGCTAGTAGCCCATGCCTTCATACCAGCAGCTATTTGGTCAGCCTTTTCGCGAGTGATTTGGCTTCCGTTTTCGATGGCATCGCGTACAGCCTGATAGGCCTCGGAGGTAAGGAATTCGCGCATAGCGCGGTCGTTGAATACATGGCTTCCGAATACGTCGCTAACCTTATTGGTTGGCAGCGAGAATTCAACAGGTTTTCGCTTAATGCTTTCAAAGAGTGCGGTGAAACGGATGGATGTCATCATATACGATTGAATTTTGCGTACAAAGCAACGAAGCTAAATGGTATCTGACAAAATTTTTTATTTATTTTTTGTGTAGGAGTATAAATTTTATAGGGGTATTAGTGGAAAAATAGCATATTTTAAAAGAGACCCCCTCTAAAAAATACCAAGCTTCTGGTAATTTTTATTAAATGTTGTAGAAAATTTTACTCACCCCCAAACTTTCCTTCCGACGAAAGCTCAAGGGAGCTTTGTCGGTAACTTTGGCATTCTGCTTCCTGCGGACGCAAAGAGGGAGGACGGTCTATCTCTAATTCAGCTTGCAGGATTTAAAGAGGAATTAAGGGTGAGTATAAATGATTCCATCAAAATTTGTATTTGTATATATCCGTGTTCTAAGTTTTAGTTTTCGTTAAGGTTAATGTTTTTACAAACGGCCGGAGGCCGCTGCAGAGCAAGGAATAATTCCCGCTTAATCTGCAGGCGAGTGTTCTAATGCTTTACAAAAACGAAGCTGACTGGCCAAAATGAAGGATTTTAAAGATCCCATACCTGAAATCAACTAAATAACTTTTCAAAATTTTTTTGCTAAAATTATTAGCGAAAGGAATGTTATTTAACCATTAATTTCTCGTAAAACTGTTTAGATTAATAGGATATAACAGACTTTTGTACAACAGATTATACAAACCCCACGTTAAGGTTTGAAATAAATACTGCAGCATGAAAACACTTTACTTAATTCGGCATGCCAAGTCGAGCTGGGACTTCGACAACATTCCTGACCTTGACCGGCCGTTGAATGGTCGCGGAGTGAACGATGCTTATGAATCGGCCAGGTATCTGAGAGAAAATGGCGAAGTTCCTGACCTTATCGTAAGTAGCCCTGCTACCAGAGCATTACATACTGCGCTCATCTTTGCCCGCTCTTTTGGTATTCCGTTTTCAAAAATTCAAATTGAAAGTCAGTTGTATGATGCCCCCGATTGGCAGATTCGCGAGGTGATTCGGCGCATACCGAATTCATGCAATAAAATCATGGTATTTGCTCATAATCCGGGTATTACTGATTTTGTTAATCACGCCATCAATCATCACATCGACAATGTTCCAACCACGGGAATTGCTTGCCTTGTATACAATACCGACGACTGGTCAAAAATCGACACAAAGGCTGAGCTTCGATTTTTTGATTATCCTAAAAAGCGCCGAAAATCTTAAGTGTACTAAATGAACAAAAAGAAGAAAAAGGAACTGCTACAAATAGACCGATATATACCGCGCGATGTTAGTTGGCTCGACTTCAATGCGCGAGTACTTCAGGAGGCTGCAGACCCGACAGTGCCACTTGTTGAAAGGTTAAGGTTCATCGGAATTTTCTCTAATAACCTCGATGAGTTTTTCAGGGTGCGGTATGCTACAATCAAACGCATGAGTATGTTTGGTAAAAAGGCAAGCCGTGAACTCGGGGGCTTTTCACCCGATAAATTGCTTCAAACGATAAGTCATATAGCCAACGAGCAGCAGCAGGAGGCTGAGGAGATTTATGAAGCACTTATCAGCGAACTCTACGCGAAGGGCATAGTAATCGTTGATGAAAAAAACCTGACTACAGGACAAAAGGAGTTTATTCGGCAGTTTTTCATCGACAAGGTTAGCCCTGCTGTTTTCACTTTGATATTAAATCCGAAGCGGCCTTTTCCGCAATTGACCGATAAATCTATTTATCTTGCAATAAAAGCTGAAAATCAGTTAGATGCATCAAAAAATTTCTATGCCCTCATAGAGCTGCCGACCGACTATGTGGGTCGCTTTGTAGAGCTGCCGAAGTACGGCAAGCGCTTTTTTATGTATTTAGATGATTTGATTCGATACAATCTAAATTATATTTTCTTCATATTCAACAATTACAAGTTTGAAGCTTACACAATTAAAATAACTCGCGATGCCGAACTTGACATCGAAAACGACATTTCTAAGAGCTTCATCGACAAGGTAAGTGAAAGTTTAGAAATGCGAAAGACAGGTGACCCGGTGCGCTTTGTGTACGACCGCGAAATACCAGCTGATTTGCTCTCTTACCTGATGAGCAGGATGCAGCTCGACAATTACGACAGTCTGGCCTCAGGCGGACGATACCACAATAAGAAGGACCTGATGAAGTTTCCTGCCATAGACGAATTTCCGTCGGTATATGAGCCGCTTCCGCCATTGAATCATCCTGATCTTGACCTTAACAAAAGCATCATGGATGTAGTGGCGCGGAAGGATGTTTTGCTCTTTCAGCCCTACCACTCCTTCTCATTCGTGATTCGCATGCTGCGCGAGGCAGCCATCGATCCAGATGTAACAAGTATTCAGATCACGCTCTATCGTCTGGCCGAAAAATCGCGGGTAATCTCAGCCATCAAAAATGCTGCCCGAAACGGTAAAAAGGTAGTAGTGGTAATCGAGCTTCAGGCCCGCTTCGACGAAGAGGCTAATATTAAATGGACTGAGGAGCTAAAAAATGAAGAGGTAGAGGTGATCTTCGGCGTGACTGGCTTGAAGGTACACTGCAAGCTGGTACACATTACTCGCTTGCGCAATGAGAAAGTTGAGCACTTCGCCATAGTTAGCACAGGTAATTTTAATGAAAGTACAGCGCGCATCTACACCGACTACGTGTTGTTGACTGCTGACCCCCGCATTACACGTGACATTGCCAAAATTTTTGAATTTTTCAAGACGAATTACAAAGTCTTTCAATACCAGCACTTGATCGTTTCTCCCCACTATCAACGTTTAAAAATCAACGAACTGATCGACAGCGAAATAAAAAATGCTAAGGCTGGTAAAGAGGCTTATATTTTCTGGAAACTGAATTCGCTATCAGATACAGGCATAATCGAAAAGCTCTATCAAGCCTCGCAGGCGGGTGTAAAAATTCGGTTGATTGTTCGAGGTATATGTTCGCTCATCCCCGGCAAACCCGGACTCAGCGAAAATATAGAGGCCATCAGCATTGTAGATCGCTTTTTAGAACACAGTCGCGTATATGTATTTGCCAACGGAGGAGAACCGAAGTATTACATTTCCTCAGCCGACATGATGACCCGAAACATCGAATACCGCGTGGAGGTGACCTGCCCTGTGTACGACCCTAAAATACAGCGCGAAATTCAAGACCACCTCGACATCCTTTGGAAAGACAATTGCAAAGCGCGCCTTCACGGCTGGGAGGTAAAAAATGCCTATCGCAAGACTCCGGGTCCGAAAATCAGAGCTCAGATAGAACTGTACGAATACGTAAAGCGACAACTCAAAAAAGCCGGAGGCCGACAACTTTAAAAACTTTATACTTGCTAAACATATCTACTAAATCCAAGGCACTTGACAGTTAAAAATGGGTTAAGAGCCTAAATATTTTTCACTCATACGCTAAAAAGAATTATACCAAATAATTGCTTATACAAACATCCATTTGCGATCAAAACTTTTATGAAAGCATGCTGAATTACCGGAAAAATTGTTTAGTTGAAAGAAGCGACATTATAAGAAATTTTTTTAAGGTAAGTGTAAAAAATACACACCAAAAAAACTGCATATAAAATTATTATTCAGCAAGTTAATATTTTCAACAACACTTTGTAACACATCCGCCTCTTTCTACTTTTGACACGTATTTCTACCTCATTTACATGATTCGATTAGAAGATTATCAACAAGCGGTAGAAAACCGCATCAAAAACGAAAAAAACGCTGTTTGCCTCATAAAAGCGATCAATGACCTCTGGTACGACAAAGGAGTAGAAACCGTTCTTTTTCGAAATCAACTCATCGATCGTCGTCCGGGCGAGATCCTTAATTTACACCATTACGCTGAGCAGGTGGTAGGTGTACCTCTGAAGGTAGAAGACACCCTGGCAATGGCACAAGCCCTGCTACAGGAAGACATTTGCCCTGCTCGAATGGACCTGGGAAGGCTTACAAAAGAATTTTTAGAAATTGGCCACCAGTTTTCCGATCGTTCGGCATTTATTCACCATCAATTGCGCGATTTCATAGGTCCCGAAAATCGCATTGCGATTCAGCCAAAAGACGTAGTACTTTATGGATTTGGACGAATTGGCCGATTAGTAGCCAGAGAATTGATTGCCCAGGAGGGCAGAGGCGAACAACTTCGCCTGCGTGCTATTGTGACTCGAGAAAACGACGACCTTTCCATCAAAAAGCGCGCATCGCTCCTACGCGTAGATTCTGTGCATGGGGCCTTTCCGGGCACTGTGATTGAAGACTACGAAAACAAAGCCCTTATCATCAATGGCCGAAAGATAGCCATGATAGCCGCCTCAAAGCCAGAAGAGGTAGATTATACTCAATATGGTATAAACGATGCCCTTGTGATTGACAATACAGGTGCCTATCGCGATCGGGCTGCCTTATCTCGTCACTTACAAAGCAAAGGTGTTTCAAAAGTACTCCTCACCGCGCCTGGCAAGGGCGTGCCTAACCTGGTACACGGCGTGAATCAGCGCAGTGTAAATCCTGACGAAGAAAGTATCTTCTCAGCAGCTTCATGTACTACAAACGCCATCGTGCCAGTGTTGAAAGTGATCAACGATGCTTATGGAATTGAAAAAGGTCATATCGAAACTATCCACGCCTATACCAATGACCAGAATCTGGTGGACAACATGCACCCGAAGTACCGCCGTGGCCGCGCTGCAGCGCTCAACATGGTGATTACCGAAACAGGTGCCGGCAGCGCAGTTGATAAGGCCATTCCCGGACTCGGACCAAAGCTAACCTCCAACGCCATTCGGGTACCTGTACCCGACGGATCATTGGCCATTTTACATCTTACGCTTTCAAAATCAACCTCGGTAGAAGATATCAATCAGACCATGCGCCGGGCCGCGCTGCAGGGAGATTTGGTGGAGCAGATCATGTATCACATTTCAGATGAGCTTGTGAGCTCTGACATTATTGGCAATCCATGTCCATCGGTGTTCGACAGCAAAGCCACTATTGTGCATCCCGATGGAAAGTCGGTAGTGCTGTATGTATGGTACGACAATGAATATGGATATACCCGTCAAGTAATACGCCTGAGTAAATACCTGGCTAAAGTGCGTAGAAAGAGCTACTACTAATAAGTTTCAACTGAAGTCAAGGGGAAAAAGCCGCCCTTCGAAGCCTTCGGGCAATAGTTGGGCGGTTTTTGTTTTTTGTGCCTGACAGCGATACAAAATTCATTTATTTACCCACTAAAAACTTATTTAACTATCAAAAGCTGTAAAATGTAACGGAAAATGAAAAGTTTTCGATTCAGCCTTCTGAGGTAAAAAACCGCTTTTCCTACCTTTACGGCTCGATTAAGTTCTAAGCAATCATTCGTATAAATGGCAGACGAAGAGGAACTCATCGGCGAGCCTGACCCCGTACCTGAAGGCATAGGTGAGGGTCATGTTGCCCATCTGAATAAGGTGTCGGGCATGTATCGCGAATATTTTTTGGATTACGCCTCCTATGTAATTCTGGAACGCGCTGTGCCTGCTATGTACGATGGCTTGAAGCCTGTGCAGCGACGCATACTGCACTCAATGTACGAGATGCACGACGGCCGCTATCACAAGGTGGCAAACATCATCGGAAATACGATGAAATACCACCCGCATGGCGATGCATCGATAGGCGACGCTTTAGTACAGCTCGGCCAAAAAGACCTGCTGATCGACTGCCAAGGAAACTGGGGAAACATCCTAACCGGCGATGGAGCAGCTGCTCCCCGATACATAGAAGCTCGTCTTACCAAGTTTGCCCTTGACGTAGTCTTTTCGCCAAAAATCACCCAATGGCAAGCCAGCTACGACGGACGGGCAAAAGAGCCGATCTTCTTTCCCGTAAAATTTCCGCTACTGCTTGCACAGGGGGTAGAAGGTATAGCAGTAGGTCTCAGTACCAAGATTTTACCACACAATTTCAACGAGCTTATCGATGGCTGCATTAATGTGCTCCATGGTAAGCAGGTGGGGATATATCCAGACTTCCCTACAGGCGGAGTAGCCGATGTAAGCAATTACAACGACGGCCAACGCGGAGGGCGTGTACGCGTACGCGCAAAAATTTCAGCGCTGGATAAAAAGACCCTTGTCATCACCGAAATACCCTACGGTACTACTACAGGCTCACTGATCGAAAGCATTCTGAAAGCCAATGAAAAAGGCAAAATCAAAATCCGCAAAATAGAAGACAACACCGCCGAAAACGTCGAAATTCTCATTCATCTTCACCCGGGCATTTCTCCCGATAAGACCATCGATGCGCTCTACGCTTTCACCGATTGCGAGGTGAGCATTTCGCCAATGGCATGCGTGATTTATGAAGACAAGCCTCTCTTTATGGGCGTAAGTGAGATGCTGCGCGAATCGGCTTTTCTAACCCGAAATCTTTTAAAAGCCGAACTCGAAGTAAAACTCAACGAGCTGCGCGAGGCCTGGCACTTCGCTTCGCTTGAACGCATATTTATTGAAAACAAAATTTACCGCGACATCGAAGAGGCTGAAACCTGGGAACAAGTAATCAGCTACATCCGAAAAGGGTTAGAACCTCACATCGGCCACCTGCTGCGACCTGTAACCGACGATGACATTGTGCGCCTAACAGAAATCAAAATAAAGCGCATTTCTAAATACGACGCCAATAAAGCCGACGACCACATAAAAGCTCTCGAAGGTGAAATCGCCGAAGTGGAATTCAACCTCACTCATCTGACCGAATACACCATCAAGTGGTTTCAATATCTTAAAGAAAAATATGGCAAAGGCCGTGAGCGCAAGACCGAATTGAGACTTTTCGATGAAATCCAGGCACAAACCGTCGCCATTGCCAACGAAAAGCTCTATGTAAATCGCGAAGAGGGTTTCGTAGGCATTGGAATGAAAAAAGACGAATATGTATGCGATTGCTCAGATTTAGACGATGTCATCGTTTTCCGTCGCGACGGCAAAATGCTTGTGGTAAAGGTGGACCAAAAAGTGTACGTCGGTAAAGACATCCTACATGTAGCCGTTTTTAAAAAAGGCGATAAGCGCACCATTTACAACGTCATTTATCGCGATGGCACCAAAGGACCGTCCTACATGAAGCGATTTTATGTAGATGGCGTAATTCGCGGCAATGAATACGACATAACACAAGGCAAACCAGGCAGCGAGATTCTGCATTTTTCGGCCAATCCGAATGGAGAAGCTGAAATTGTTTCAGTGTATTTAAAACCCATAAGCAACATCAAAAAATTGCGCTTTGATATCGATTTTGCCTCCCTTTCCATAAAAGGCCGAAGTGCACGGGGCAATCTGGTAACAAAATATCCGATCAAAAAAATAGAGCTGAAAGAAAAGGGCATTAGCACACTCGCTCCACGCAAAATCTGGCTTGATGAGAGTGTAATACGCCTTAATACTGACGGTCGCGGCCGACTTCTGGGCTATTTTGGAGGTGAGGATAAAATCATCGAAATCAGCAAAAACGGCAGCTATCGACTCACCGGCACTGACCTTAGCACACATTTCGACGACGACTACCTCTTTATCCGCAAGTTTAATCCAGAGGACGTCGTAACTTGCGTGTACTGGGATGCCGGCAAACAGCGGTACTTCGTTAAGCGCTTCCATCCCGAGAAGTCAGAGAAGCGCGAAACCTTCATCCCCGACGGAGATGGCAACTTTGCAGAGGTAATAACTTTTCAGAAAAATCCAATCATTCGCATCGACTTCGAAGAGGTAAAAGGTAAACAACGTCCTTCTGAAGAAGTCAATTTAGCAGAATTTATTACCATTAAAGGCATGAAAGCTCAGGGAAATCAGCTCACTACCTACCCAGTGAAGCAGATTGCTCTCATTAGCCCCGACGATGAAGAATCACCTGAAGAAGAGCCAAGTGAAAATCCCACGCTTGAAAGCGAAAAACCTTTTACTCTGGAATTTGAAATCGGCGACAAAACTGTGCGCCAAATCTCGATCTTCGATGAGTTGGAAAACGACAATCAACAACCATCAAATCCCTGAATATCCGTTGAATATGGCGAATGATTTCATAAATCCAACCAGGTAGAGGCATTGACCACCGAACATCTAAAAACTTTTAAAGTAGCCATAGCCGGTAGTACTGACGACGGCAAGAGTACTCTGCTTGGCCGTCTGCTCATTGACTCCGATAATGTACCGCACGATCAACTTGAGGCCATATCTGCTGAGAGCCAACGTCTCGGCCGACCTATGCCCGAAATTGCCTGGCTCACCGACGGCCTCAGCACTGAACAAGCCAAACTCATTACCATCGATGTAGCATATCGCACCATCCGTTGGAAAGGCTGGCGTATGCAGCTTATCGATACACCAGGCCATCTCGAATATCTCCAGAATACTGCCACCGGATTAAGTCAGGCAGACGCCTTGGTATTGCTGTTAGACGTTTCCCGGGACTTCACGGTTCAAACACTTCGCCACTTGCAGCTGGCTAAAATGTTTGCCATTTCACACATTGCCATAGTAGTCAATAAGATGGATACCGTTGATTACTCGTGTCAAAGTTTCGAGGTCTGTGTTTCCAGATTCCGAAATTTTGCCAGCTCTCTTATGCCTGACTCCGTTCTCATTATCCCGGTATCAGCACTTCATGGCCATAATGTGGTTAAAAATCATAATCTAACGCCTTGGTATAAAGGACCTACTTTATTAGAGTATTTACAGCACCTCGCCGATACAGGTGCTTCTTCTATTTTCAAAACGGAATCATCATCCCTTTCTATTGCCAAAATTTTCTGGGCTTCCCGATTCCCACCTCGGGCAGGTATTAAAGTCATCACCGGTAAGATCGAGACAGAAAATGACTATTACATCCCTAACAAAAACAACCAGAAAGTGAGGGTCAAAGAAATTCATTATATAGGCAATCCTGTAAAAACCCTGGGTCCGGGTCAGTCAGCAGTTTTAACTACTGAAGCACAGGTGTCGCTTAAGCCTGATTGGATATTAATTGACACACCACTTAAGCCTGCAGTGATCAGAGTGCAAACCGATGGGCTTCAGCTACTTCCTTTCACATCTCACCTGAAATATCATTGGATCACGCCCCTTGGAACTTATCCAATCCGAATCATTAAAACATCCATCAGTCAGCCTCAAAGCACTCAAGGTACTGAATACCCAAAATTTGTATCAGCTGTTTTAGAATTCACATTTTTCGATGAAGTTCCCTTTCAGCTGTTCCAAAGGGGCTTACTTGTTGATTCCGAAGGTAAATTGGTAGCCATCACAGGTTCAGTACACCTAATTTAAGTACTATTCGTAACAGATTCATGGTTTTAAAATGAGAATGGCGAGGCTTGTTTTTTGGCATTTTTCTAAATAATCTGTGAAATATTATGCGTTACAAATTCGACTTTTTATTCCCTTTACATTTGCTTTAAAAGTCATTAAAGCATGCGGTTGAGATTGTTAATTTTTGTGCTTTTTATTCCCTTTTTCGCATTTCCTCAAACGGCCACGCAGGGTCGTGTTCGCGGTTACGTATTCGATGCCCAAACCAAGGAACCCCTGCCTTTTGTAAACGTCGTTTTAGAAGGTGATAAAAAGGTCGGAGCCATTACAAATGAGGATGGATTCTTCGTATTGCCAAATGTAAATCCAGGAACATATACGCTGAAAGTGAGCTTAATTGGATACGAAACCTTCACAAAGCAAGTGACCGTGGTGGCCAATCGCGTTATTAATGAGCGCATCAGCTTGAAAACCTCTACGCAATTTTTGGGCGAGGTAGAGATCAACGCCCAGAAAATTGAAGCCCAAACCAAAATTCAAACTGGCGTAATATCTCTCAATCCTAAAAAAATTGAAAGCTTCTCGGCAGGTGGCGATGCCGACATTATGCGCGCCATTCAGGTTCTGCCAGGTGTAGTATCCACGGGCGACCAGGGCGGCCAGATTTTCATTCGAGGTGGTGCTCCCATTCAAAACCTCGTATTGCTCGACAATATGATTCTTTACAACCCTTTTCACAGCATAGGTTTTTACTCTGTATTCGACCCCGATATTATACGCTCGGCTGATATCTACACTGCCGGATTCGGCGCAACCTATGGCAGCCGCAATTCATCGGTGATGGATTTCAAAACACGAAACGGCAATAGCGACCGACTCACCGGAAAACTCTCTTTGAGTACCTTTACTTCTAAAGTACTACTTGAAGGCCCCATTTGGAGAAATCCTGAGTCTAACGAATCGGTCTCCTTCATACTTTCTGCTAAAAACAGCTTTTTGAATCGCACCGATCGACTCTTCTACCCATATATCGAGTCTCAATTCGGCGGCCTTCCCTTCGAGTTTAACGATTATTATGGCAAAGTTTCTTTTTCTACCGGTACAGGCGCCGGTTTTAATGCCTTTGGCTTTTCTTTTGACGACGCGGTAACCTTTGACCAAACCAGCACCATCAACTGGACTCAGACGGGTGGTGGAGCTGACTTTACCATCGTGCCGGAAGGCACCACTGTGATTATTGATGGAAATTTTGGCTATACCAACTACAACATCAACGCCGACTTTAGCGATGGACAGCCCCGTCGCAGCGAAGTAGGTGGTTTCAATGCAGGCATCAATTTCACCTACCTCATGCGCAAGAGCGACGAGCTCAAGTTTGGCGTTCAGGCCATCGGCTACCGCACTGAGCTATTGCTCACCAATCCTGTAGGCCAACGCATCTTTAGCGACGACAACTCAACAGAGCTTGCCGGTTATGTATCGTACCGGCTCAATACCGGTCGCTTCCTCATAGAGCCCGGCCTCCGACTTCACTACTACGCCAGCCTTAGTGACCTCTCCTTCGAGCCTCGCCTTGGTGCTAAGTATAACCTCAACGAAGACATGCGCATCAAAGCCTCTGCCGGCGTATATTCCCAAAACCTCGTAGCAGCCAACTCTGACCGCGACGTTGTAAACCTCTTCTATGGATTCCTCGGAGGGCCGACCAGTATACCCTCTACCTTCAAAGGCCGCAACTTCTTCCTCAGCTCGCAGACAGCCTACCACTACATCGCCGGCTTCGAATACGACATCACCCGCAAAACTACCCTGACTATCGAAGGCTACCTGAAAGATTTTGCCATCAACTACAATCTCAATCGCAATAAAATCTATGAAGAAGGCACTCCCGGCCAGCCTGATGAACTCTCAAAAGACTTCATCATAGAGACCGGTATGGCCTCAGGCATCGACTTCCTCCTCAAATACGAAGAAAAACGCCACTACCTCTGGCTTGCCTACTCACTGGCACGCATTACCCGTTTCGACGGCCAGATCGAATACTTTCCCGTTTTTGACCGTCGGCATAATCTCAACCTTGTGTATACCTACTCTGCCGGCAAAAACAAAGAATGGGAATTTAATGCCCGATACAACTTCGGCACCGGCTTCCCCTTTACCCCTACACAAGGCAACTTCGTGCAGCTCAACTTTACGAATCAATTCAACCAACCTTTTGCTAATTACAACTTCGTAAAAGAAAATGGTGTAATAGGTTACTACTACGGCGAGCTCAACTCTGCCCGCTTGCCCAACTATCATCGATTCGATATCAGCCTCAAGCGCACCTTCCAGATAGCCGAAAACCAAAGGCTAGATATCAGCGCCGGTGCCACAAATCTGCTCAATCGAAACAACATTTTCTACTACGACCGCCTTCGCGCCCGTCGGGTCGACCAATTACCTATTCTTCCCACCGTTTCTGTAAGCTACACATTCTAATAAATCTTCTTTTTTTCAAAAGCTGGCTTTCATTCCCGAAGGTTCATTATTCTGTCTTCGGGATTTTTTTTTATGCGTTTAAAACTCGAAGCGGTCTCCTCATGCGTTTGTAACTAAAAAACTAATAATTCTCTTATAAAACAGATTTATCCATGAATTTTCGCAGATTCATTTTTACACACCCTGATTCCCTCTTCATTGTTGCCAAATTCAACAGAGAGCCGAAGGTGCCGACAAAGCTCCTCTGAGCTTTTGCTGGTAGGCGTCAGAGAGTGAATAATTTATGGGTTAAGTTTTGGCTTTAAACTTTTACTGATACTAAAACCAAAATCTCTTCTTAGCCTATTTGCGAATTCTTCGGGAGAAGAAACATGTGGATTAAAGGTTAAGGGTTTGTGTTTGTCAATGCTTAAATGTAGACCGTTATCAACCAGCATATACCCTATTTATGTCATATTCACTTCATCTAAAGATTTAAATTCAACAATATTTAGCAGATTCAGCCCGCCCTCAAAGCCTATTTTTGCGCCCTGATTTACCTTCAGAATGCTCAATCACAGAAATATAGCCATCATCGCCCACGTCGATCACGGCAAAACAACCCTTGTGGACAAAATGCTAATCGCCGGCAAACTCTTTAAAGACCACGAACTGCCAGGCGAACTCATTCTCGACAACAACGACCTGGAGCGCGAGCGGGGTATCACGATCATTGCTAAGAACGTATCAGTACGATACAAAGACTACAAAATCAACATTATCGATACCCCGGGCCATGCAGACTTTGGCGGAGAGGTAGAGCGCGTTCTTAACATGGCCGATGGCGTGCTTCTTCTTGTCGATGCCTTTGAAGGCCCGATGCCACAAACGCGCTTTGTACTTCAAAAAGCCTTACAACTCAGACTAAAACCCATCGTCGTCATTAACAAAGTAGATAAGCCAAACTGCCGCCCTGAAGAAGTGTATGAGCAAGTGTTCGACCTAATGTTTTCGCTCGATGCCACCGAAGAGCAGCTCGACTTCCCGGTAGTATATGGCTCTGCCAAAAACGGCTGGATGGGCCCTGATTACAAAAATCCGACTTCCGATGTCACTTACCTATTCGACCAAATCATCGAACACATACCACCGCCAAAAGTAGAAGACGGAAGTTTGCAAATGCTCGTTACATCGCTCGATTACTCCAGCTATACGGGCCGCATCGCTATTGGTAGACTCCAACGCGGTAAATTGACGCCCAACACCCCCGTCAGCCTTATAAAGCGCGATGGTACGGTTCTAAAATCAAAGGTTAAAGAAGTATTTGTATTTGAGGGCTTTCAACGCGCTAAGGTTGAATCGGTAGATGCCGGCGAAATTGTGGCCGTTACGGGCATTGAAGGCTTTGAAATAGGTGATACCATCGCCGATGCCGAAAATCCGGAAGCACTGCCTGGTATAGCCATCGAAGAGCCTACCATGAGCATGCTCTTCACCATAAATGACTCACCCTTTTTTGGAAAAGAAGGCAAGTTTGTAACATCACAAAAAATAAAAGAAAGGCTCGACAAAGAACTTGAGCGCAACCTGGCACTGCGTGTTAAAGAGACCGGCTCATCAGACACCTTCATGGTCTTCGGCCGCGGAGTACTGCACCTTAGTATCCTCATTGAAAATATGCGACGCGAAGGCTTTGAGCTTCAGATCGGCCAGCCACAGGTGATCATAAAAGAGATCGACGGCAAGCGCTACGAACCAGTAGAAGAGCTCACAATCGACCTTCCGGAAGAGTTCTCCGGAAAAGCTGTAGAGGCTGTAACTCTTCGCAAAGGTGAGTTGTTAAAAATGGAACCTAAAGGCGATCGCATGCACCTGGAGTTTCTCATTCCATCACGTGGTCTCATAGGTTTGCGCAACTATATGCTCACAGCCACACAGGGCGAAGCTGTTATGGCGCACAGGTTTTTAGAATTCCAACCCTACAAAGGGCCAATTACCGGGCGCTCCAACGGAGCCATCATCTCTCTTGAAACCGGTACAGCCATTCCCTATTCAATAAATAACCTTCAAGACCGCGGAATATTCTTTATCGAACCCGGCGAAGAGGTATATGAGGGGCAAGTAATCGGCGAAAACAACCGTCCCGGAGACCTTGCCGTAAACGTAACTAAAACCAAGAAACTCACCAATATGCGCTCCAGTGGTGCCGATGAAAAAATGCGCATCGCACCGGCCAAGAAGCTAAGTCTGGAAGAAGCTTTAGAATACATTCAAGACGATGAGTATGTAGAGGTAACACCAAAATCTATAAGACTCCGTAAAATACACCTAAGAGCTTCAGATCGCGAGCGCTATAAGAAAGCTAAAGAAGCTGTTTCTTAATCCTCGTATTTACAATAAAGAAAAAAGGTCCCGGCTAAAACATTAAAAGTCCGGGACTTTGTTTTTACATGAACTCGTAACCGATGTCCCTTCTGAAATACATCTGTTGAAAGTGAATTTTTTCGATTGTATTATAACTTTTGTTTAGAGCCTCCTGAAGAGAATGATCGAAAGCAGTTACGCTAAGCACTCTTCCTCCGTTGGTCAAAATTTGATTGTCTTTTCTCAGTGTACCTGCATGGATTAAAAGGATATTTTCTTCCAAGACCTCGGGTAAGGTAATTGGGAATCCTTTAGCATAAGCTTCCGGATATCCACCGGAAACCAACATCACTGTAGCAGCGTGTTTTTGTAAAACGTGAGCTTGCCTATTTTCAACAATATTTCCTAAAGCTACATCAAAACACAACTGTAAAAAGTCTTCGTCCAATCGAGGTAGAATCACTTCCGTTTCAGGATCACCGAGACGACAATTGTATTCAATCACGTAAGGATTACCATCGACGTTCATTAGTCCAAAAAAGATAAACCCCCGATAGGTAACCCCTCTTTGTTTTAATCCGGCAAGCGTTGGCTCAATAATCCGTTGAATTACTTTCGTCCTTAACTCCTCATCAAAAAAAGGTACCGGGCTTACAGCACCCATGCCGCCAGTATTTAGTCCCGTATCTCCCTCGCCTACCCTTTTGTAGTCTTTTGCTTCAGGCAATAAAACATAGCGATCTCCATCAGTAGCAATGAATACGGAAAATTCGGTTCCCCTGAGAAATTGCTCAATAACTACTTGATTTCCAGCACTTCCAAATTTTTTTATTTTTATTACATCATCAAGTGCAGAAAAGGCTTCTTCTAGCGATTGACAAATGAGTACACCCTTACCAGCAGCTAAACCATCCGCTTTAATTACATAAGGTGGATCTATTTGTTTTAAAAATTCTTTAGCCTCGTCTATCTGATTGGCCGAAAAAGATCGGTATGCTGCGGTAGGGATTCCCGATTCGCTCATAAATTGTTTTGCATACACCTTACTACCCTCCAGTATAGCTCCGGCCTTATTTGGACCACATACAGGTACACCAATATGCGATAATTCATCAGCTAATCCATTTACAAGTGGTTCTTCAGGCCCTACGATGACTAAATCAATTTTTTCCGATGTTACAAAGTGGATAATAGACTCAAAATCGTTGTAACCAAATGGCAAGTTCTTTCCGTAAGCATCGGTTCCTCCGTTTCCTGGAGCGATAAATAAGTGATGTGGAATGAGGCTTTTTGAAATTTTCCACGCCATTGTGTATTCTCGACCTCCACTACCCAGCAGTAAAATTTTTTTCATAAAAACGCAATTTCAATCTTTTACAAATAGTGCTTTTAATTCAGTAGCTTCTTCAGGTTTCATTTTACCGCTGAGTATCAGAGCTAACTGACGCCGACGGAGTGCTCCTTCGTATCTTTTCTTCTCCAGCTCAGTGACAGGCTCTACTGGTGGCACCTGTATGGGGTTTCCCAATTGATCAACTGCAACAAATGTGTAAATGGCTTCATTTGCTTTAATGCGTTCACCACCTACTTTCTCCTCGATGTAAACATCCACAAAAACCTCCATAGAAGAGTAAAAAGAGCGACTTACCTTAGCCTCTAAGGTCACAATACTTCCTTCTGGTATAGGATGTTGAAATGAGACATGATTTACTGAGGCCGTAACTACAATGCGCCTGCAATGCCTATGTGCAGCTATGGCAGCACATCTATCCATCCAGCTCAGCAATTGCCCCCCGAAGAGATTTTTCAAATTATTTGTGTCGTTAGGAAGCACCATTTCAGTCATGATCGTTAGAGATTCGGATGGATTTTTTGGCTTCATTGTTTGAGATTTTGATCAGTGCAAATATCCGCAAAGCGGTATTTGGAATTTGGTGAAAATATGATTAATCCTTTGCTTAACTTTTAACCCTTTAAACTGAGAAACGATAAACTACCTTTTTCAAAGACCCTCCTGAAATGAACCTCGCCCTTTATCCAATCCGGTCATCAAAACGTTGCCAAAATCTGGCAACAAGGTATTGTATACATGGATAAAACGGAATTTATTTATTAGCTCGTTAACAGAGGAGGGTATTACTTCCACTCTGGTCTTCGTAGGTTTGGCAGGTCATTGCTGGTCAACACCAAGGTGTATTTCTATTGGGCAAAAGAGATCTATTCGAAGGCCTCTTCATCTGCGAAAAATAGGACATTCAGGAGTATCAGGGCACAAAATTCCCTTTGCCAACATTGGCTATCGCAAGATTTCGCTCTCAAAAGCACTGAACGACGAACTTGACCGCTTAGCTCTGAGCTTTGGTCATTCTCTTACTGGTCAGAGTCCATCGGTAAAGTTTGGCTATCTGATTAATCTTCTATACAATACCAGTGGAAAAAAATAAAGAGAAGTTTTATGCCTTGGTGCATTTGATCTTTACCCTTGCCGAAGTGTACTTTCTAAGCGAAGTACACACCAGTCGCGGCAGAGCTGACAGCGTCTTTATGCTGGGCGATAATGTGTACTGCCTTGAGCTTAAGCTCGAAGGCTTAGCCAAAGGAGCCCTCTTACAAATCGACCAAAGTGGCTACTTCGACCACTGGAAAAACTACGGCAAACACCTCCACAAAATCAGTATCAACTATTACTCCCAGACACGTTAGGTGGAAGTACCGCTGTGAGAGTAATTCTCAGTAAAAAATTCTTTAAGGAAATATATATAGGGGTATAACTACACCTATCACACCATCGATCAGATACCTTTTTAGCACCGACACCGTGTATTAAATACACCCAAAGTAATTGCCTGAGAATAAAATTTTTAGGTCATTTTTATGGTCAATAACTCCTTGGAAGTGATATTTGCCACATTAATAATCGTTTAAAACATCGATGGAAATGTCAAAAACACGAATAACAGTAGCCAAGGGCGACGGAATAGGCCCTGAGATAATGGATGCAACGCTCAGAATCATTCTTGCTGCCGGAGCACAAATTGAAATAGATGAGATCGAAGTCGGAGAAAAAGTTTATCTAGCAGGTAATACCGCAGGAATTTCAAAAGAAGCCTGGGATACCATAATCAAAAACAAAATATTTCTTAAAGCTCCCATTACCACCCCTCAAGGTGGAGGTTATAAGTCACTCAACGTAACCACTCGCAAGACCCTTGCTCTCTACGCCAATGTGCGTCCCTGCAGAAGCTTGCATCCTTTTGTAGAAACTAAACATCCAGTAATGGATGTGGTCATAATTCGCGAAAACGAAGAGGACCTCTATGCAGGTATCGAGCATCAGCAAACCGATGAAGTAGTACAGTGCCTCAAGCTCATCAGTCGTCCCGGAAGTGAAAAAATAATCCGCTATGCCTTTGAATACGCTCGTGCGTACAACAGAAAAAAGGTGACCTGTTTCACGAAAGACAACATTATGAAGCAGACGGACGGACTTTTTCACAAAATCTTTGATGAAATTGGCGCCGAATATCCCGACATTGAAAAGGAACATTGGATCGTCGATATCGGTGCTGCCAAACTCGCAGATACACCTGAAGCTTTTGACGTGATTGTGATGCCTAACCTCTATGGTGATGTACTCAGCGATGTAGCTGCACAAATCACTGGCTCTGTAGGTTTAGCAGGTTCAGCAAATATTGGAGATGAATATGCCATGTTTGAGGCCATACACGGTTCAGCACCTCGGCGGGCAGGTCAGAATTTAGCCAACCCTTCAGGCTTGTTGCAAGGAGCTATTCTCATGCTGATTCACATCGGACAGGGAGATGTAGCCGAACGCGTGCAAAATGCATGGCTAAAGACTCTGGAAGACGGCATCCACACCTACGACATTTACAAGGAGGGTGTGAGCAAGCAGAAAGTGGGCACTAGTGAATTTGCTGATGCCGTAATTGCTCGTCTCGGACAAGTACCAAAAACACTTAAACCTGTGAGCTTCAAAGCAGGTACTGCTTTTAAGCTTCCGAAATACGAGCGTAAAGCTCCGGCTAAAAAAGATCTGGTAGGAGTTGACCTCTTTGTGCACTGGTCAGGATTCAATCCGAATGAAATCGGCAAAATGATGGAAGCTCTCAACCACGACAACGTATATCTGGACATGATAACGAATCGTGGTGTAAAAGTTTATCCGGACGGATTCGAAGCCACCTTCTGTACAGATCACTGGCGCTGCCGTTTTAAAACCAACGACGGTAAAAATCTCACCAAGCAGCAAATCATTGATCTGCTTACAAAAGCCGAAGCTCACGGTATAGATGTAATAAAAACAGAAAACCTCTATTACTTCAACGGTGAGCGCGCCTTCTCACTCGGTCAAGGTCAGTAATTTTCTAAAATCCTTTGAAAAGTAAAACCGCTGCAATTGCACTGTAGCGGTTTTTTTTTCCTTTTCAAGTCTCTATCATTTCTAAAAATACTTTTGCGGCCTCATTTCGAAAGTGATTGGCTAACTTTATTCTCATACTTATTTGCTTATTAGCCGGGCAGCTACTGAGGAAAGTATCTCACTTTCCCAAAGATGGTCACAAGGCTTTAAACACTTTTATAATTTACATCTCACTACCGGCAGTTGCTTTTCGCTATGTGCCTCTAATTGAATGGAGTGCCTCAATAGTTTGGCCATTTTTGTCACAGTTTTTAGTGTTTGGAATCGCGCTCATTGCTGTTTGGATTTTTTCAAAAATTAAGACCATAGATACAACTACCCGAGGTGCGTTGCTGCTCACGATGGGACTGAGCAATACATCTTTTGTGGGTTTTCCATTGGTGGAGACCTGGTATGGATCTGACGCTATTAAAATTGCCTTGCTAAGCGACCAAGGGGCTTTTTTTGTATTGAGCATTTTGGGTATAGGATATGCCACGTGGTATGCTGAGGGGTATGTGAGTGCACGATATCTCATAAGGCGCATAGTCACCTTCCCTCCATTTATAGCTTTTTTAATAGCCATATCCATCTCGCGCATGCCATTGCCTGAATGGTGGAATTCATTGATGGAAAAACTCTCAGCTCCTCTGGTTCCACTTGCTCTTGTTTCTGTTTCGCTTCAAATTTCGTTTGGAGAGCCCTTTGACAGGTGGGGTGAACTGGCCTACGCCTTGATGGTGAAGCTCTTACTAGCGCCTGCTGTCATATTGATTTTTCTTAATCTACTAGCTAATCTGCCATCGATGTATTTCAAAATCACTGTATTTGAAGTGGCAATGGCTCCTATGGTTACTTCTTATGTGGTGGCTTCACAGTTTCGGCTGAACTCAGGCCTGGCAGGTTACATTGTAGGCATAGGAATCTTGCTTTCACTCATTACTTCGGCTGGTTGGTTTTGGGTAATGGAAACTATGATGACGAATTAACTACAATTAGTATTTTAAACATTAAAAACATCTTTGACCATCTCTGTCTTAATGAGCTCGCATCGGTAATTACAAGCTGTCTTGACGTCATTGAAATTTTTTCTTCTCAATCTTTTACGTAGAGAATAAAAAATGGGTCACATAATCGACCCATTTTTTCTCATATTCAATTGACTTTGATGGTAAGTTCGGAAGAGAAAATTTACACTTGAGTAATTTTCAGAGTATTTGTCATTCCCTTTTCATAAATAGGCATGCTGGCGATTTGAATAATGTAGTCACCGCGGTTGATCAATCCATTGTCGATACAGATCTGTGCAATATCAGCCAGCGATTCGTCGGTGGTTGTCATCTTGTCGTAGTAAAAAGCTTTGACCCCCCAAACTAAGCTGAGTTGGGTTAGAATGTTTTTATTGGCTGTGAAAACCAAAATGTAAGTATCAGGTCTGTGAGAAGAGATTTTATAAGCCGTGTAGCCTGAGTGCGTCATGGTGAGTATTCCCATTGCACCGATTTGATTGCTGATTTTTGATGCGTTGTAACAAATAGAATCAGTAATAAAGCGCTGGCTATGGTATACAGGAATGTTTTCGTCGAGTTGAGGTCTCAGGGTTGAATCCTCTACATGCTTAATGATTTTTGACATAGCCTGTACTACCTGAACGGGATATTTGCCCACTGACGTTTCACCACTGAGCATTACGGCGTCGGCTCCGTCGAGCACTGAGTTGGCCACATCGTTCACTTCGGCACGGGTGGGAGAGAGGCTATTCATCATCGACTCCATCATTTGCGTGGCGATGATTACAGGTTTGGCCTTAGCAAGGGCTTTTTTTACAATCAATTTTTGAATGAGAGGCACGCCTTGCATTGGTACCTCTACGCCAAGGTCTCCTCGAGCCACCATTAATGCATCGGTTTGATCGATGATGTTGTCAATATCGACAACAGCTTCAGGCTTTTCAATTTTTGAGACAATGCGCGCATGGCTCTTGTTGTGCTCGATGATTCGGCGCAATTCCATTACATCTGTAGCATTGCGTACAAAGGATAACCCAATCCAGTCCACGTGTTCTTCGAGTGCAACTTTAAGGTCTTCCAGGTCTTTTTCGGTGAGGCAAGGCAATGAAATTTTGGTACTTGGCAGATTTACTCCTTTTTTTGACTTTAATTGCCCCCCCTGTATTACGCGTGCTTGGACCTCATCGATGCTATTCGTACTGATTACCTCTAAGATAAGCTTTCCATCGTCGAGAAGCACCTTCTCGCCCACTTTTACATCTTGTGGAAACTGCTTATAGGTCATATATACGCGCTGCGCGTTGCCCACGCAGTAGTGATTAGTAAAGGTCAATACGTCTCCGGGTTTTAGTTCAACGCCTTCTTCTACTTCACCGATGCGGAGCTTTGGCCCTTGTAAATCGGCTAATGAAGCAACATAGAGGCGATAGCGTTCGTTCAGTTCCTTTACCAGGCGAATGTAGTTTCGGGTATCTTCTGGTTTTCCGTGTGAACAGTTAATTCTAAATACACTTACGCCGGCTTTTACCATTTCGTACATGGTTTCGATATTGGCTGAAGCCGGCCCGAGTGTTGCTACTATTTTGGTTTTGTTGTAATGCATAGGAAAAAAGTTACTTAGTGTATATTGTACGCAAAGGTAGTTGCTGCCCAAAGGTAGGTCTTAAAAGAGCAATAAATTAGACCAATATTTAGAGCTATGAATATCTATCTTCAAAATGGATGTGATGCCTGCTTGCATACGAAGTTTTTTAACTTCTTCTGACAGATCCAGCTCATCGCAATCGATTAAGAGCCAATAATCGATACTTTTGAAATCGGGTAACAGGCGCGTACGATGGATGATTTCCTCATTTTCAAAGAGTGCACTTTGATCTGGCTGAAGTGACGCCCCTATTTGGGGATGTGAAACATTGCTGATCAACGACCAAATCGCCATGCGACCTTCATCATCGTACACAAAAGCCGTAAAGCTGTAATCGACTCTGTCTTTGTAGCGCAATTTGTGGTCGGGAATGCGCTCTAAGCTGATGCTCAAGTGTGCATTGATGCAAAATGCCAATTCATAGTCTGCCAATTCAGATTGAATGGCAAAACACTGAAAACTTCGATGAGTCTCTTCAAGAGTAAGGATGTGCTTCTTCACGCCAGTTTAAGAATTTCGATTGCTTGCTTAGAAGCTTCTTCTTCTGCTGCTTTTTTGGTGTAACCGGTGGCAGAACTTATCAACTGGTCATTTATAAAACATCCGATTTCGAAGACGATATTATGACTGCTTCCCCAGGAGTCAATTACTCGGAATTGCAAAGATTTTTTATTTTTTTGTGCCCACTCGTGTAAAAATGCCTTATAGCTATAGATGCGATTCACCACCTCATCGAGCTGAACATGGGGCTGAATTATTTTTTTCAGGATAAATTTTTCTGCTTTTTTATATCCTTTGTCGAGATAAATCGCTCCTATCAAGGCTTCGAGTACATCTCCGTAAAAAGATTTTGGCAGGTTAGCACTGTCTTTCTTGTTTTTGATCAGTTGCGGGATCCCCAGCTTTTGAGAGATGGTGTGCAACTGAGAGCGATTCACAATTTTTGATCGCACTTCAGAAAGAAATCCTTCTTTCTGTTTAGGAAAAGTGGTGTAGAGATAACCTGCTACTACAGCTCCCAGAATGGCATCGCCCAGAAACTCAAGCCTTTCATAGTCTTCTACTGATTTATTGGCCTGAATAAAACTTCGATGATGTAAGGCGATTTTGTAGTGCGTAATGTTTTTGGGCGAAATACCGATAATTTTTTTCAGCGACTTGCGAAGTTTTTTTTCATCAGCTGAAATGGAAAAACTGGAAAGTTTTGATATCCAGTTTTTTAAAGTCATTATCGGTATTTTTTCAATAGTATGCTCGCATTGTGACCACCGAATCCAAAAGTATTGCTTATAGCCGCATTCACAGTGCGAAACTGTGCTTTATTAAATGTAAAGTTGATGTTCGGATCGAGTTCAGGATCGTCGGTGAAATGGTTGATTGTCGGCGGAATAAAGTCGTGGTAAATGGCAAACACTGTGGCGAGTGCCTCTACAGCACCAGCTCCTCCCAAGAGGTGACCTGTCATCGATTTTGTAGAGCTAATGTTGAGCTTGTAAACGTGATCACCAAAAACTTTTTGGATGGCTTTTACTTCAGCAATGTCGCCCAGTGGAGTGGATGTTCCATGTACGTTGATGTAATCGATGTCTTCAGGCTTCAGACCGGCTTCCTGTATGGCATAGCGCATTACATTAGCTGCTCCAAGGCCGTCGGGATGTGGGGCAGTAATGTGATGCGCATCGGCAGAAAGGCCAAAGCCTGCTACCTCGGCGTAAATTTTTGCACCTCTTGCAAGGGCGTGCTCTAACTCTTCGAGTATAAGGCATGCACCACCCTCGCCCATCACAAATCCATCTCGATCTTTATCGAATGGACGAGAGGCTGTCTCGGGCGAATCGTTTCGAGTTGAAAGGGCTTGCATGGCGTTAAAACCTCCGATGCCCGCTTCAGTAATGGCTGCTTCTGAACCTCCACTAATGATTACGTCGGCTTTGCCGAGTTTAATCATAATGTAGGCATCGATAAGTGCGTTGGTGGAAGAGGCACAAGCCGAAACCGTAGAAAAATTAGGCCCTCTGAAACCGTATTTGATTGAAATGTGGCCCGGGGCAATATCCGCTATCATCTTTGGGATGAAAAACGGATTAAAACGGGGGGTGCCATCGCCTTTCGCGTAATCGATTGATTCTTTTAAAAAGGTATCGAGTCCACCAATGCCCGAACCCCAAATTACACCTGCTCTGTCGGGATCTACGCTACCTTCTTTATCGAGGCCGGCGTCTTTCATTGCTTCATCAGCGCACACCAGAGCAAAGTGTGTAAATCGGTCCATACGACGGGCTTCTTTGCGGTCGATGAACTGATTTACGTCGAAATTTTTTACTTCACAGGCAAAACGTGTTTTGAATTTTTCGGTATCAAACGAAGTAATCATCGCTGCACCACTTTTCCCGTTTTTCAATCCTTCCAGATATTCCTGGGCAGTATTGCCAATGGGGGTAATGGCACCAACACCGGTAATTACTACACGCCTTGCCTGTGTCATAAATACTAAAAAGTTTGGGTGTTAAAGTAAAACTTAGGATTTTACAGCCTTCTCAATGTATTCGATGGCTTGGCCTACCGTTGAGATGTTTTCAGCCTGGTCGTCTGGAATCTGAATGTCGAATTCTTTTTCAAATTCCATGATGAGCTCTACGGTATCCAGTGAGTCAGCACCAAGGTCGTTGGTAAAGCTGGCTTCCATGGTTACTTCGTTTTCATCTACGCCCAGTTTGTCCACTATGATGGCCTTAACACGTGAAGCGATGTCTGACATTGTTTGAGTGATTTAGTGATTAGCGGGTGCAAATAAATAAACAATGCATCGATTGGACAAAATTTTGAGTCTTAAGGTGTTTTAAATGTTACAGTTATCTACTGTCATAGAGCAGTCTGCACAGTATCAAGGGCATGCAACAGTATTTCAGCTGCGCGCTTCATTTCGTCATCCTTCAGCGTAAGGGGGGGAGATATCCTTAAACTTCTGTTGTTAAACAAAAACCAATCGATTAATAGCCCTTCTTTCATACAAATATTAATGATCTTTAACACCGTATCAAAATCGCTGAGTTCAAGAGCAAGCATGGCACCAACTCCAGAAATTTTCTGTATCATGGGATGATGAAGCAGCGATCTAAAGGTCTTTTCGATGTGGAGCGCATTTTCCCACAGTCGATTCTCTACAACGACCTGTAGGGTGGCCAAGGCAGCTGCCGCCGATACCGGATGCCCACCAAATGTGGTGATGTGGCCTAAGATGGGATTTTCAGTGAGCGACATCATAAGCTTTCGACTTGCCATAAAAGCGCCAATTGGCATGCCACCTCCCATGCCTTTAGCCAAAACCAGGATATCGGGAACTATACCCACCTTTTGAAAGCCAAAAAGCGCTCCTGTACGACCAAATCCTGTCTGAATTTCATCTAACACTAATAAAGTACCTGTAAGATCACAGCGATTTCTTAATTCAGTGAGCCAGGCCACATCAGCCGGTACATACCCTGATTCACTTTGTACTATTTCGGTGATGATAGCTGCTGTTCTTTTTGTTATATGCTTTAAATCGTCAAAATTGTTAAATTCAATCATCCTACACCCGGGAATAAGTGGCCTAAAGGCTTGCTTAAATTCCTCTCCACCCATTATACTTAGGGCACCTTGGGTGCTGCCGTGGTACGAATGGCGACAATAGATGATTTCGGGCCGGCCAGTGTAGCGCTTAGCCAGTTTCATGGCACCTTCGATGGCTTCAGCCCCTGAATTCACTAGATAGGCCATCTCCAGAGAGGGATGTGTGGCCCGGTGTAGGTAATGTGCCAGATCTACCTGTGGATTTTGAATGTACTCCCCATAAACCATCGTGTGCATATAGGTCTCTGCCTGTTTCTTAACGGCTTCTACAACACGAGGGTGACAGTGGCCGATATTGCTAACGGATATACCGCTTATGAGATCAAGGTACCTTTTTCCCTCAGAATCAATCAAGTAATGCCCCTCAGCCTTGATAATGTGTAAAGCAACTGGAAATTGTGAAGTTTGTCCCAGATGTTTAAAAAATAAGCTTTTGACACTAGTTGAAGACCGAGCGTCTGACATGGGATCAATAATTTTTGTAGGGGATTTCTTTTTCTACAAAGTGTACCCCGTACTGATTGAGCTCTTCAAGCATGGGTAAGTAAATCTCGGGAGTAATAGGGATCTGAACCCCTCTGCTGGTAATTTTTCCTTCTAAAATCAATCGCGCTGCGATGGCTACCGGTATTCCCACTGTATGGGCCATAGCTGTGTTTCGGTGATCAACTCCTTTAAATATCATGTGCGAAGTACACATTTTCTTTTGGCCATCGAGCTCGTAGCCGAATTTATGCCACATCACAATCATGTCCCGGTCGCCGGGTTTCATTTGCCATTTTTCTTCTAAAATCGCTTGCAAAATGCGGGCTGGCGTGTGCTTACTGACGTTCTCCAGCGGCAGAGGTTCCTCGTCAAAAAGTCCGAGAAAAGAAAATTTTTCTAACAGATCGCTCTGATCCTGAGGAATATCCATATAGTGCATTAGCTTAAGTTCTACCGAATCAGTCGGATGGTATGCTAAAAAGGAATTGAAAAACTGCCTTTTGGTGAGCTTATGAGCATTTTCCATCTCATAGCTGTCGTCGGTCATGCCGAGTTTTACGAATATATCCCAGGCTCTGCAGAAACCCGGCCGGCGAAGGGTACCTCTATAAATGGTGGGTATGTTGTGTAAACCGTAGACCGATCTGTAGCGCAGGCTGTCGCGATTTGCATATCCTTCAAAACGACCATATCCCTCGATATCAATGAATTCCGTACGACGAAAGACCATGTGGTACGGAATGTATTTGTACTGACCCTCTTGAATAAATTTTACAGCCCCTCCTGCTCCAGCGAGTACCACGTTGCGCGGATTCCAGGAGAATTTGTAATGCCAAGGGTTGTCGTCGCTCTCGGGAGCAGGCAGCCCGCCGGTAAAGCTCTCGAATATCAGCATTTTGCCTCCCTTAGCATGGATTTCGTCGATTACTTTTTTAGCACTTATGTGGTCAATGCCCGGATCTACACCAACTTCATTCATCAGAATTACATCAGCCTCTACAGCCCTTTCGTGCAGCATTTGCATGCCTTCTGAAACGTATGAAGCTGTTACCAGATGCTTTCGAAGGGCTACGCAGTCAACTGCCACCGGCACGTGCATATCAGCCGGAAGCATGCTTATCACCAAATCAGCTTCTGAGATGGCACGTACCCGACTGATTTCGTCGGTTACATCCATTTTCATAGCCCGAGCGCGAGGATTACCGGCAATTTTTTCGGTTACCAAATGAAGGTCTTTATCGGCCACAACTACCATCCAATCACGTACATCGGCCAACTGAAGCATGTAGTTGATAAGGCTTAGCGTGGAACGGCCTGCTCCTATAATGAGAATTTTTTTCATTTGATATGTTCAGAATCAATAAGTTTTTGCAATAGAAATAGCATGTAAATACCTAATGCAGCGGTTAACAGAGAGATGGGCAATGAAAATTCCGGCGTAGTAATTTCATCGGTCCAACCAAAGTAATATACCAAAAAAAGAGATAAGGCATTGTTGATCAAATGCATAGCAATGGTGGTGAGCAGTGAACCAGTGAGGTAATACACATATCCGAGCAAAAGTGAAAGCGCTAACATAGGCAATATGTTATAAAATTGCCTATGTATTAGGGTAAAAGTCAAGGCAGTAAGAATAATACCTGGTTTCACACCAAATTTTCGAATCATTAAGTTTTGCAAGGCTCCTCTGAATACCAATTCTTCACCAATAGCCGGCAGGATAGCAATTGTAACCAATGTGTACGGCCATAAATTGGGATTATTTGGCTCAATCATGAGTTTGATTTGGTCCAAATTTGTTTTCTGTAAAAAGCGAAGATTAGCCTCGACTGCCGAAAGTGCATCGGGAAACACAATTTGATTGTTCAGCCATTGCAGCCACTCAGTAGCTGGAAGCAACATGACCATCGAACCCAATGCAAGCGATAACCACAGCGGTTTGGGCAATGATTTTACGTCTAAACCTATTTGGTGTATCGACCGCACCACTTTGGCCAGAAAAAACCAACCGCCACCCAAAAATCCCAATCCCGAAGTCCAGAACTGAATGTAGCGGAGTACACCTCCTGTTTTAGGATGTGAATGGCTACCCATCAATACGTCGGGGATTTGCTCAACCGGTATCTGAAATACCAATGGAATAGTGAATGAGGCAACTAAAGAGCCTACAATGATGCCCATAAAGACGCTTGCTGTAAGCGTCAGTAAATCAAGCCAAAGAGGCCGCACCGGCGGCAAAGTATTATCAAATTCTTCCTTTTGCATGATTTATTCAAAAAGTTCTTTTAAAACAGATAAAGTTTTAGGTGTGCCAAATTCGGGAATGTGCAGGCGAAGATACAGCAGCAATACATCGAGCAGTTCAGATTTTGCTGACTTACCAACACTGTCTGGATTATACATATCTGTCTGATTAAACAGCAAATAGAGCTGAGTAGCCAAATCAGGCCTCGCCTTTTGAGGATGGTGTGGCTCTTCGGCCACAGACTTTCCTTCGACTAAATCAAGCCAGTGATTCCCGGGTAAAAGATTGGGTTCGATACCTAGCATTTTAATTAAATGAGCTAAAAGCCAATGCACAATAAGTCCTGCAGAATGTTCTGACTCATCAAATGCCTCAATCCATCGAAAAACAAATTCAAACACTGCGGGCAATGGCTGATGCTCGTGAATACAGCGCAGTATCACCTCTGCTACAAAGAAGGAGATTGCTCGTTTTGTTGGTTGGGCCTCCAAAGATGATGGGATAAATAAAGGCTTTGCTTCGCGTATAAAGTGCAAATCTTTGTTTTGCCGATATTCAATCTGAAGTTCAAGAATATTTAAAGGCATTAAATAGGCGGGCTTAACAACGGCTTTTTTACTGTATATTCCCTTTGTGATAAAAGAAATTTTTCCATACACATCGGTAAGTGCAGTGATTATAACCGCTCCACCGGAAGCTGTAACGGACGATAGGATTATGGCTCTCAATTTTGTGTTCATACTGTTTTAACCTACCCAATACCAACTAAAAGAAAACGGCAAATAAGCTAACGACTTGTTAGACATTCTGTCACAAAACTCTGCATTTTCCTTGCATGGTTCAATACAATTTAATGTTTCCCACTTTTTAAATAGTAATCTGATATAGGCCAGACATTGAAGGAAATTTTTAAATGTAACGCTTCAGTAAAGTGCTAAAAAGTTTTGGTTTGTCTCAAAAAAAGATTTATACCTTTTCTAAATATCAAAAATCTAAAATTATAACTCCGTTTTCTTCGACTGAAAAAAGAAAAAACAGACGTAAAAATCTTCATATTTTATAAGCCTGAAAGTAAGCATTAACAAAGTCATTGGTGATTTCAAATAGATTTTCGGGAAACATCTGTTTTTCAAAATATGTATTTGATATAGTAAAAGTTTGAGCCAAAAAAGCCTCTGCCAGAATACTTACTAGCCCCTCTTCTAAACAGAGCCCTGACTACTTTTACCCGCACCTTCGGCTATTAAAATCTGTTAAATTATAAAAAAGTGGGTTTTTCCTCCGCAGAACTCACATATAAGCGCAGAAAAAAGTTTTGTTTTCTTTTACGCACCACTATATACCCCTCATTACATCCTGCTGACGTATGGACGGTTGGAGAAATCCCGGCTCTATATCCGCTTGCCGGATTTCAGAGAGGGATAAAGGGTAAGTAAAGATGAATCCGCGAAAATCCGTTGCTAAATCAGCGCAAATCTTTGTTCTCAGTTCAGTTACAGAATTCAGCCGAAACTTCATTGGCTGGAGGGAACTTGAGAGCATGCATTACACGGAGTTTTTGTGGCACTTTGCAAGGGACACGACTATCATCAAGAATAAAAAATAAAAAACCGCCCTTCTAGCTTAGAAGGGCGGCTTTATCAAATGTGAGGTAAATGGGTGTGCTAAAACGTAGCCCGGATGGCCATTACAAAATTCCGGCCGGGTGCTACGATGCCTGAGCTGTAAGGTCGGTAACGCTGATCGGTGATGTTTTCAAGCCCGAAGGTGAGGCCTACTTGACCAGTGAGCTGGTAGTAAGCCTTAGCATTGAGGGTGTACCAGCCGGGTGAGTACGGACGGCCAAGGGGGTCGAGGGCGTAGATTTCGGGCTTGCCACGCTCTTCAACATTGAGCATGTCGAAGGTAAAACCACCACTGTACATGGCATACACTTGAAAGTTCAGCCGATTCATGCGGTAAGTAAGGCGGGTGATGCCAAACCAGGGTGCAGCATGGCGCGCAGGGCTTAGGGTGCCATCGTCCATTTCTTCTTCGCCTTTTTGGTAGTTAGCCTGGGTAGAGGCGGAAAGGCCGTTGCCAAAGTCGTACTCCACCAATGCTTGGAGGCCAAAAACGTTAGCCTTTGCTGCATTTTGGATGGCTTGAACGCGGCTTAGCTGTCCATCGTACATGATGGAATCTTGACCGTTAAGTTGGAAGTTTCGGCGGACCAGTGCATTCTGTAAAAGTGTGTAATAGCCAGTAACACTTACCTTGAGCTGGTCGGCTATGGTTTTCATTACAGAGAGCTCCCCGTTGTATGCGTATTCGCTTTTGAGGTTGGGATTTGGAACGGTGACAGAGCCGGGCTCAGAGTCGAAGACCTTGCCAATGTCGTCGACATTTGGAGCACGGAAACCGGTACTCACGACAGCGCTAATCTTTGTATTGCGATCGGGAGTGTACGCAAGGCCAACGTTGCCCACTAGATTGGTGAAGTTCAGTTTTGCTTCTTCGAATGGAAAAGGGAAGAAGTCAAGATTCTGCCGGAAATCGGCTGTGGTATTGAAACTGGTGTAGCGGGAGCCGGCTTCGAGGAGTAATTTTTCGGATATACGCCACTGATATTTGGCATAGGCAGCATAGGTGCTCCAGTCAGCATTTGGGTAGCGCGAGCTGGCGCGCTCCACCATTCCGGTATTGATGCGCGTATCTGTACCTGTGGAGGTTACCTGATTCCACACGTATTCAAGACCGTAGTAAAGCGATGAGCTACGGCCGATGCTCTTTTGGAGATCGGCATTGAAGGAATGTGCCATTACACGCTCGATGCGTGTACGACGGCGATTCTGCCCGTAGCTGCGGTCGATGCGGCTTTCTTCAAAATATTGAGTAGCAAAACTTAGCGTCAGCTGATCGTAAACTGCATTTTGACCCTTGTGAATGGCGCTAAGGTGGTTCATCATCCAGATTTGGGGTCCATAATTCCACTCGGCGCTGGCAGGCAAGCCATTGCTGCGGTAGCGATGTAGGCGGTCGTAGCGGGCGTAAGGTGAAGTTTCGCTGTAGTGAAAGCCGTACTTGATGTCCCAATGGGCAGAGGGCTTATAGCGAAGCTTTTGGAGGATATTAAACTGATCATAGCCGCTTGGGATTTGCACACGTGGATCGGCATTGTAAAGAATGCGGTCGACCGAGTCGATGCGTGTAGCGTAGATTCGACGCAGATACTCCTCCGGACCATGGCTTCCCATACGCAGATCGTCGAATTTAAAGAAACTCACCGCAGTAAGTGAAGCAAACTTGCGCCCTCCTGCATTGAGAGCGAAATGCGCTGTGTTCTCGCGGTTGGCCGAACTGTAGCGCGCAATGGCTTTGCCGCTTATTAGTACCTGGTCGTTGAGGGAGAGCTCTGGATTTTGAATATGGAAGGTCATTACACCTCCAATAGCATCTGAGCCATAGATGATAGAGCCCGGACCAAAGATCACTTCGGCTTGCTCGATAACGAAAGGATCGATGTTGATGACGTTTTGAATGTTGCCCCCGCGAAAGATGGCAGTATTAAAGCGCACTCCATCGACGGTGTACATCAGTCGGTTTGTGGCAAAGCCACGAATCATCGGGCTGCCACCGGCTTGTTGGCTTTTCTGAATGAATACCTCACCAGTTTGACCCAGTAGGTCAGCGGCCGTTTGAGGTTGCAGGAGCATTACATCTTTTTGTGTGAGGCTCACGGTGCGCTGGGGTATATTTCGACTCTCTTCTGTATAGCGCGAAGCTGAGACCGTTACCTGGTCGAGGTTTATGTTGGTCTGACGCAGCCTCAGTTTGAAGTTAAGTTTAGACAACTGATCATAGGTCAGGTATTGGGTTTCATAACCAATGGAGCGAATTTCAATACTTGCGGTTGATTGAAAATCAGATATATCGGCCTGTCCGCGTGCATTGGTGTAAGTAAATAGTTTAGGTTCACGGCTAGTAATAGTAGCGCGCTCTATGGGCTCACCTGTCACCGCATCGGTGATGGTGAGGATCTGGCCGTAGATGAATGAGGTGCCAAATAGGCATAACGATACAAGAAAAATGAGTTTTTTCATCGCAAAACAATGTTTTGTAAAGTTTTGATGCTTTAGAATTATCGAATGAGAAGAATTACATGAATTGTTTCATTAAGCAATTCACATATAATAGCTTGATAGCCGTACATAGTATGAACTAATTGCAGATCGGCATTCCACTTGTCATGCACCTTGATGCAAAAACGAACTGCATAATGATACTATGAAATGCTAATTTGAAAAGTGAAATCTTAAAAAACTTCCGGCGGATGATAAATAACCCGTGAAAAGGATTGAATTTGATTGGGATAATACTGAAAATTTCGCACTTGAGTCGAGTTCATCAGATATATGAACGAAAAAGCACTTTTAAAAAAACCTTTAATGAACATTAAATATCCGATAAACTCTGCTGGCTTATCGCGTTTTTGAGTTAGTAAAATTGAAAGAGCAGTTTCTGTACGGAGTCTTTCAAGAGCTGACTCGGCATAATCTGGCCAGCAAAGTACAATGCTTCCACTGTCAGTGTCTTGCCATCTCACCACATCATAGTAGAAACCGTTTAGCACAAACTCCTGGTCATCTATCCAGCGAATTTGACTCGATAAAAGCACTTTTTTTGAAAAAACAACAAGTTCGTGGATCGATGAAGTTGAAAGAATCTGTTTTTTAACCTCTTGCCTAATTAATTTTTTTTGAAAGTGATATACAGCCATCGGACCAAACGTGGGGAACAGCAAGGCCAAGATGAACGCCCACGCAGTAAAACTCCTTAAAAATCCACTATGCCAAAAAGACATTACCAAAAGCTGAATTGTACTTTTTGTCATCAAAGGTAAAAGGTTTTCTTTTTTTGAAGTGCATAACCCTCGAGAGAAAATGCGGAACTCAGAATTCAATTAAATTTTTATTTCTTCAAAAAAACCAAAAAATCTTTTATTTTAGCCGCCATAAATGTTCACACGATGGAACTAAAAAAATCTCCCGAAGCAGACCTGGAAAACAAGAAGAGCACTTTCTTTTTGGCAGGTCTGTTTATTGCGCTCATTGTCGTGTACATCGCCATCGAGTGGAAGACATATGATCGCGTGATAGCCGACCTTGGTGAGCTTGAAACTGTTATTGACGAAGAAGAGGTAATAGTAACTCAACGCGAGCAAAAACCACCTCCCCCACCTCCGCCTCAGGACATCATCAACGTAGTGGAAGACAAAGTTGAGCTTAAGGAAGAGTTGGTGATGGAGTCTACAGAAACTTCGCAGAAAGAAGAGGTTAAGCCCATTGAGGTGGTAGAGGAGGAAGTAGAAGAAGTGTTCAGCTTTGCTATCGTTGAAAACAAACCTGTTTTCCCCGGTTGTGAAAAAGAAAAAGATGAAGAGGCCCGTTCACAGTGCTTTCAGCTGAAAATTCAGCAGCACATCGCCCGCAACTTTAAATATCCTGAAATCGCTCGCCAGCTCGGTATTCAAGGTAAGGTATACATCAGTTTTATCATTGACAAAGACGGTTCAGTATCGAATGTAACTGTGGCACGGGGAGTAGATCCCAACCTCGACCAGGCTGCTCTCGATGCTGTTAAGAGCTTAAATAATTTGAATCCCAAAATTCAACCTGCCAAACAAAGGGGTAAGCCTGTGCGCATGTCGTTCACAATTCCTGTAAACGCCAGATTACAGTAATAATAATTTTTGCATAGAAAAAAGCCGCTCGATGAGCGGCTTTTTTTATTATTAAAAATTCTTACAGGGTTTTTGGAAGTTCTTTTTTTGGAATCTCGGGAGCTACGTCATTTTTATTGGCCAGCTGGCCGCAGGCAGCATCTATGTCTTTGCCACGGCTTCTGCGTATTTTGGCCACTACCCCGATTCTTTCCAAAGCATGTTTGTAGGCTTCAATGCGTTCAGGGTCAGCCTGCTCGAAGTTGGGGTCGCCAATGGAGTTGTATTCGATCAGGTTGACTTTTGTCGGGATGCGCTTGCAGAGTTTTACTAAGGCACTGATGTCTTCATCTCGGTCGTTGATACCCTTCCATACTACGTACTCGAAGGTGATTCTGCTGCGGGTACGGGTATACCAATACTCTAGAGCTTCTGTGAGGGTAGCAATGTTATTGGTTTGATTGATGGGCATAATGCGTGAACGCACTTCGTCGATCGCTGAGTGCAGTGATACGGCCAGTTTCACTCCAGGATTGTCGTCTGCCAGCGTTTTGATCATTTTGGCGATGCCTACGGTGCTGAGGGTAATGCGCTTAGCTGACATGCCAAGGCCTGAGGGCGAAGTGATTTTTTCGATCGATCGCATCACGTTGGCATAGTTGAGCAGTGGCTCGCCCATACCCATATAGACGATGTTTGTCAATTTGCGACCGTAGTAATATTCCGCCTGTTCTCTGATGGCCACCACCTGGTCATAGATTTCCTGTGCATCGAGGTTTCGCATGCGCTTCAGTCGGGCAGTGGCGCAAAAGCGACAGTCAAGGCTGCAACCGACCTGGCTTGAGATGCAGGCGGTAATGCGCTTTTCTGTAGGTATTAACACGCTCTCAACCACCATTCCGTCGCGTAGGCGCACGGCATTCTTTATAGTGCCGTCGGCACTGCGCTGAATTTGATCTACCTTCACCGGGTGAATCTGAAAGTCAGCTGCTATGCGTTCTCGAAGCGACTTTGGAAGGTCGCTCATCTGGTCAAAGTCAGTGCAGCTCTTTTGCCAAAGCCACGTCTCTATCTGCTTGGCTCTGAAGGGCTTTTCACCCAGTGATGTAATGTATTGCACGAGCTTTTCATGACTGAGAGAGCGCAGATCAGGTTTCATGCTGCAAAGGTACCTATCTACGGTAGGATTTTCACTATCACTGAAGTCGTAAGGCTGAAAATCAGCATGAAATTCATTTTATGTAAATAGAAGATGGAATTCTATTTCAAATTTTTGTACCAATAATTCAACGACGCCACACGCCAAATCCAACGGGCATTTTTGTTGTCGCCTATCAGGAATTTCACTTTTTCGCGCTCCCAAATCGCGCGTTCAATGAGAGGTAGGTGCATATCTTCATCGAGCAACCAACGCAGTTGATTGCGCAACCAAAGGATTTCACCCGGCGTTACAAAGCCTTTTTTATCCACCCGCCAGGTTATGCCTTCGGGCATAATGTCTGCTAAGGCCTTACGCAATACGTACTTAGTGTAGCCTTTGTATATTTTCCAGTGAGGAGGTAGCGAATAGGTGTATTCGACTAAGTGGTGATCGAGGAATGGCACCCGAGCTTCGATGCTGAAGGCCATGGAGTTGCGGTCTTCGTGCAGCAGCAACGTTTGCAAAATAGACGTGTACAGCAGATGCCAGGAGAAATTTCGCAGAGGCTCGGCGTCGATGGTCTTGAAGAAGAAGTTGGTTTTTAACAGTCGGCCAAAGGCATTGGGATAAAAGTGATGATATTCTAATCTGTAAAGATGCTGCTCGGTCAATAAAGAACTGAGCATCGATTTCAGAAAAACATCAACCACCTTGCCCAATCCCCATTGCTGCATTTGGCTGAAGGTGGAAAGCTCTCTGATAAATGCCAAAAGCCTTCCCTGCCGAATATAGGTAGCAAAGAGTCTGTAGAGTGAATGGTGGTAGCCCATTAGATATTCATCGCTGCCTTGTCCGTCGAGCAGCACCTTGATGCCCTGCTCATTGGCCAGCTTCATTACAAAGTATTGGGAGAGGTACGAACTGCCCGACACTGGTATATCGAACTGCCTGGTGGCACGCACAAAGGCCTCAGATATTTCATTGGGGTTAGGTTGAAGGGTATGGGGCGTAATGACCGGATATTTTTTCCACACCTGCCGCGCGAAGGGTCGCTCGTCGGCACCTTCGTACCACACCGTGAAGGTCTGGAATTTCTCGGGAGAAAAGAGATGCTGCACCGCACTAACAACTGCTGAACTGTCGAGCCCCCCACTGAAGGTACTACCCACCTCTACATCCGCCCGCATGTGCAGACGGATGCTCTCAAAGAATCGAGCTCTGAACTCTTCCGCTGGCTGGCTCGTTGGGTCTAGGTGCACATATTCGAGACAGTAGTAGGGATAAATAAACGCCCATTGCCCGTCGAAAATCAAATTTTCTCCCGGTCTAAGTTGTTTGATTTCGTGGAAGTGCGTTTCGTTGGAGTACACCGACCACCCCAGCTGTACATCGCGCATCAGTTGAAAGCTGTTGAGTCGGCCCGAATAAAGCCGACTGTGCTTCAAAGCCTTAATTTCGCTTGCGAAATAAAAAGCCTCTCCCTTGTGGATGTAGTGAAAGGGTTTGATGCCAAAGCGATCGCGGCTGCAGAAAAGCCGATTTTTTTGTGCATCCCAAAGAGCAAATGCCCACATGCCGCGGAAGTGCTGCACACAATCAGCCCCCCAATGCTCATAGGCTTTTAAAATAACTTCTGTATCAGAATGACTTGTGAAGTGGTAACCGGCTTTTTCGAGCTCAGTGCGGATTTCGATGTAATTGTAGATTTCGCCATTGTAAGAAATTGTCAAATGCCCGCGCGCCATAGGCTGATGCCCGTCGGGCGTAAGATCGATGATAGCCAGTCGATTATGTCCAAGCCACACGCCCTCTGAAGGACTATCGATACCCTGATAATCAGGGCCTCTGTGCAGTTGACTGCCTACCATGCGCGCTATTATTGCCTGCGCATCATCCTTAGAAAGTGCTTTATCTACAAACCCTGAAATTCCGCACATTAATGAGGATTTTTTGGCAAATCAAACAAATTTTCTCTCGACTTACACATTTCAAAGCACTTAATTAATCCCCAAAAAACAAATTTTCTAGTCGTTGTTATTTACAGAAAAGCTAATTAAATGCCTATAACTTCTGTATTATCCAATCCTCATTCCAGCGAATTACCTATAAAGTATTTTGAGCGATGATTTTTAAAAAACAAGTATAAACGAATTTTAATAAACCAACCTTTTACATTTGCTGCATTTAGGAGTCAATTTGGAACAACAAAACAAAAAACTGCTCATCATCACCTATTACTGGCCGCCCTCTGGCGGAATTGCTGTGCAGCGCTGGCTGAAATTCACCAAACATCTCAAACAGTTAGGTTGGGAACCTATTGTGTACACCCCTTCAAATCCCGAACTTCAATACGAAGACCCAACCACCCTAAAGGAAATCCCCGAAGGAATTGAGATTATTAAAAAGCCCATTTTCGAACCCTATACTTTCTATCAATTTTTTACCGGAAATAGAAAAAAAGAGACGGGATTTGGTTTTGCCCAACAGAGTAAAAAAAAGTCATTTTTTCATGAACTTTTTGTGTGGATTCGGGGCAATTTTTTCATACCTGATGCCCGCATGTTTTGGATACGTCCTTCCGTTCGATTTTTAACAGAATATCTCAAGAAAAATCCTGTAAAAGCTGTAATCACTACCGGGCCTCCACATTCGATGCATTTGATAGGCTTGAAATTGAAAAATAACCTTGGACTGAGATGGATTGCTGATTTCAGAGATCCCTGGACCAACATTGATTTCTATCGGGAATTGAAACTGACAAAATGGGCTGATGATAGACACCATAGGTTAGAAAAGCGCGTGTTGCAGACGGCTGATGCCGTACTTGTAGTATCTACTGACATAAAAAAGGAATTTGAAGCAAAAACGACAAAGCCGGTCTATATAATTACCAATGGTTTTGACCCCGAAGAATTTGAAGAGATACACGTGGATATTGACGAAAAATTTGTTCTTACACATGTAGGCACTTTGCCACCTTCGCGCAATCCGATCGTGCTTTGGAAATGTTTACAACATCTATGTGAAAATATACCCAATTTTAGAAATGATTTAATCATACGATTGGTCGGCAAAGTTGATTCAGAAATTCTTAAAAGTGTTAAAGAATTTGGGTTGGAAAAACAGCTTGAGTTAATTTCTTTTGTCCCGAGAAAAGAGGCTTTAAAATTTCAAAAATCTACTCAAATCAATTTGCTCATTGTAAACAATACGCCCAATTCAGCCGGAATCATGACCGGTAAACTTTTCGAATATTTGGCTGCCGGCCGCTTTATCCTGGGAATTGGACCTGAAGACGGCGATATGAGCCGTGTGCTCAATGAAACCAAAGCCGGAATGACCATTGGCTTTGAAAATGTGGACAAAGGAATTGAAATATTGGCAGAGCTCTATAAAAGCTACAAAAACGGCAAAATCACCGTACAGACCGATTCTATTCAAAAATATTCTCGCTCCTTTCTCGCAAAAGAGATATCAGAAATTATTAATAAACTTTCATGAAAAATCACAAGATCCTAACTATCCTTGGTGCTAGGCCGCAATTCATAAAAGCAGCAGCTGTGAGCCGCGCTCTTCAGCGCACAGATTTGCAAGAAATCATCGTGCATACCGGCCAGCACTTTGATGAAAAGATGTCGGAAGTCTTCTTCCGCGAAATGGAAATACCTAAGCCGACGCACAGACTCGAGATTCATTCGCTACCACATGGAGCTATGACCGGCCGCATGATCGAGGGCATCGAAAACATCCTTTTTGCCGAAAAACCCTCCGCCGTCATGGTTTATGGCGACACCAATTCTACTCTCGCAGGTGCCCTGGCAGCCGTAAAGCAACACGTGCCAGTCATCCACGTTGAGGCCGGGCTTCGGTCCTTCAACATGCACATGCCCGAAGAGGTAAATCGCGTGCTCACAGACCGAGTATCCTCACTGCTCTTTTGCCCGACCGATACAGCTGTGCAAAACCTTAAAAACGAAGGCTTTGAACACTTCCCGATTAAAATCGTCCGCACCGGCGACGTGATGTACGACGCTGCCCTTTATTACTTCCAAAAAGCCAAACACCATTCAACCATTCTGCAAATACTCCGCCCCGAACCGGGAAAATTTGCCCTCGCCACGCTACATCGTCAGGAGAATACCGACAATCCCGAGCGCTTGAAAGGTATTGTCGAAGGGCTAAATCAGATTAACAAACACACACCCGTGGTGGTACCTCTGCATCCGCGCACCCGAAAAACGCTTGAAAACCTTAACTATACTGTCAATTTTCACATCATCGATCCAGTTGGATACTTTGATATGCTCATGCTGCTTGACAGCTGCAGTATAGTGCTGACCGACAGCGGTGGACTTCAGAAAGAAGCTTTCTTTTTCAAAAAACCCTGCATCACTCTGCGCGACGAAACAGAGTGGGTCGAACTGGTCGAAGGCGGCTACAACACCCTGGCCGGTTGGCAGCCACATAGAATTCAGGATGCTTTTGAAAAGAGCTTATTGTATAAGCCTGATTTTAACAAAAACCTCTACGGCCAGGGAGATGCTTCTGAAAAAATCGCCTCTTCCATACAAGAGTTTCTGCAAACAGCGTGAGTGGTCAAAAGTCAGAAAATTATTTTAAAATATACATAATTGATTTTCAAAGCCTTTAATTATTTTATAAAGCCTATTTCAAATAAGTCCAAAAGCCTTACATCATCCATCTCGGAGCGTTCGAGCGCTCGTTTGAGACTTTTGCTACAATAAAAAAGATCTTTATGAAAAGATTTGAAGGCAAAACCGTGGTCATCACTGGCGGTGCAGCCGGTATTGGATTTACTTCAGCAAAAGCCTTTGCCCATGAAGGCGCTACCGTAGTCATTTGGGACATCAACCAAGATAAGGGGCATAAAGCAATAGAAGAACTTTCAGTAATCTCACCTGCATATTTCCTCACTGTTAATACTGCCGACTCCACCGCCGTTAAAGACGCTCTGAGTAAAACGCTCGAGCGCGTCGGCAAAGTGGATGTACTCATAAACAATGCTGGCATCACGCGCGATGCCACATTGCTGAAGATGACCGACGAACAATGGCAACAGGTGCTCGATGTCAACCTAACCGGCGTATTTAACTGCGGCCGGGCTGTGGCAGCACACATGGCCGAGCGCGGCAGTGGGGTCATCATTAATACCTCATCAGTCGTAGCCCTGTATGGAAACTTTGGCCAAAGCAACTATGTAGCCACTAAAAGCGGCTTAATCGGTATGACGAAAGTGTGGGCCAAAGAACTCGGACGCAAGGGAATTCGCGTCAATGCCGTAGCTCCTGGCTTCATCGCCACCGAAATGATTACCACAGTACCTGAAAAAATCATTAACGCCCTGCTGGAACGCACACCCCTGCAGCGACTGGGCAAGCCCGAAGACATCGCAGCTGCCTACCTGTTTCTCGCCAGCGACGATGCCTCCTTCATCACTGGCACTTGTCTCAGCGTAGATGGTGGAATCACAATCTAGGCGCATGAGAAGAGCCATATTAGCAGGCACGGGCATAGGCCTCGCCAACAGAATTTTACCCAACTCTTATTTCAACGAAACCCTCGGCGAAGACGTAGATACCTGGCTGCGCCAAAACGTCGAAATCTACGAAAGGCGCTGGTGCGACCCTAACCAATCGACCGTGTCCCTGTGCCTTGATGCAGCCAAGATGGCCCTTAACAATGCCGACATCGGCCCTGAAGACCTCAACCTCATCATCATCGCCACTGATACGCCTGAATACATCTCTCCCTCCACAGCCTCGGTCGTTCAGTACAAGCTCGGCGCTGTGAATGCAGCCACTTTCGATGTCAATACGGCTTGTGCAGGCTTTGTATCGGCGCTCGATACAGCGGCTAAGTATATTGCTGCCGACCCGCAGTACCGCTACGTACTCGTAATAGGCGCCTACGCCATGAGCCGATACCTCAATCCTATAGACAAAAAAACCGTCACCCTTTTTGCCGATGGTGCCGGGGCAGCAGTTCTTAAGGCCGAAGAGCATTCAGACCGCGGCTATCTACACGGCATTCAGATCACACAAGGGCAATACTACGACTGGATGGGCATCTATGCCGGCGGTACTGCCCAGCCCGTTACACCCGAAGTAGTAGAACAGGGCGATCACTACCTGAAGTTTGTCCGAAAATTCCCTAAAGAGCTCAATCCCCAAATGTGGACCATGATGACGCACAAGGTTCTCAACCACATTGGCCGTACTCCCGAAGATGTCCGTATGTTTTTCATGACGCAGATCAACATCAACTCCCTGCGTGAAACGATGGACAACCTCTCCCTGCCGCACGATCGCGCCATTACCATCATGCACCATTACGGCTACACGGGCTCAGCCGCCATTCCCACTGCCCTACACCACGCCGTTACTGAAGGCAAGGTGAAAACCGGCGACCTCATCATGCTCATCGGCTCAGGTGGCGGTTTGGCCTTTGCTGCCTCAGCTATGATTCTTTAATTTTTTTGTTTTGGCATGCCCCCTTGCAGCTATGCCTTAAAGGGCATCTGCCTTCGCTTGTCGGGACAATTTAGCGACAGCTGGCTTCATCTGTCGCTATCCGGTCTTATCTATAAGTTGATATAACTTTATTCAAATTTTCAGTTACAAGCGAGCCATTTTTTCTTAACGTTAGTATGCACTTCTGAAGTTGTGATTCTAATACATAGATAAACTCCTGAGTTTATTGCAAAAGGTCACTCCCCATTTGATTTTGTAATGAAAAGAGATTAACTCCAAAAAAAATCAGACATAAGCCTCCCTTCCCTTCAGCGCTGTAACCACAGCAGAGGGTCCATGTGGCGCGAGCCTTCCCATACCTCGAAGTGCAAGATCGTCTTACCCTCTTTAAAATCTGTAAACACGGTTCCGATTTCCTGTTTGGTGCGTACGCGGTCACCGGCTTTTACCAGTATGTTGGTCATATTTGCATATACAGTGAAGAAGTTGCCATGCTTTATAAGTACTGCCATTGAGCCATCCGGCATTTGAAGCACTCCGCTCACTTCGCCATCGAATACAGCTCGCGCTTTAGCACCGCGCTCAGTTGCGATATTGATGCCCGGATTATCCACCACGACATATTTGGCCACCTCGTGCTGTTGCTTGCCGTAACGCTGCACGATGATGCCCTTTTCTACCGGCCAGGGCAGACGTGTGCGATTAGCAGCAAAATTGGCCGCCAGTTGGCGGGCTTCTGGGGTAGAACGCAGAGCATCGTCAGCAGCAGTGGGGGTTTCAGTGGGTTTTGTAGCCGTTGGAGTTTCAGGGCGTGGAGTAGATGATGCAGTTTGAGAAGCACGACGTGCAGCAGCATCGAGTTCCGCCTTTTTGCGCGCGATCAGGCGCTCGAGTTCAGCATTTGTGGTTTTGGAAGTATAATCTTTGTTTTTCGCCAGGCCTACTGTTGCTGCGCGCTCTTCGAGGGCTTTTCGCTCGGCAGCTTCGCGGGCTCGCTTTATTTCCAATGCAATGAGGCGTTGGATTTCGCGCTCTAAGTCACGACTTTGTTGTTGTTTTTCAGCTATTTGCCGTTCAAGTTGACGGCTTTGGATGTTCAGAGTCTGCACCAGCTCTTCGAGCATGCGCTTTTCAGCTGCGAGTTGGTTGCGCTCTTCGGTCTGATTGGCAAGTAAGTGCTGCTGATTTATCCTCTTGGCGTTCAGCTCGTTCAGATACTCTTGAAGCTGTTTTTCTTTTTCTTTGGTAAGTTCTACTTGCCTTCGCCGAGCCTTCGCCAGCTGATTGAGGTACTGCATACGCCGAACGGCCTGCCAAAGGTCTTGACTCGAAAGTATAAAGAGTAGGCGCATGTTTGGGCTACGGCTGTTGTAAGCTTTGCGGATCATCTGTGCATAGCGCTCACGTTGAAGCCTCACCTCCTCTTCCAGATTTTGAATCTCAGCGCTCGACTCATCGATTTCGCGCTGAATATATTCGAGCTCTGCTTGCAGATTGTCGATAAGCTGTTCACGGATGCGAATTTTTTGCGTCAGGGTTTCGATGATGGTCAAGCTGTTGGCGCGGTTGGTGCGATTTTCCTGCAGCAGATAGTTGGCAAGCTTGATTTCATCCATCAGCTTGACGCGCTGCTGCTGGAGTTTTTCGCGCTGTGAAACGGGCTGAGCTGTAAGATTCCAGCAAAGGAGTAATAGAAGGATTTTAGAAAGGAACCGGAGCATATCCATTAGGCACTTCCGGGATTTTAATGTCAAACGAATCCGTCTGAATGCGGTCGTTTACTAGCTGTAATTTTAGAAAATTGCCGTTAGCGGTCAGATGTAGCGCAATCTGTTTGGGAGCAAATGGGTCTGCTTCACCAGCATATTCATACTCTGCAATAAGGCGGTAGGGGATGTTGGAGAGAATTTGCTTGCGTATCTTGAAATCAAAACCCGTGATGTGCAGTTCTCCCGTTACGTTATCGAAAGCATTGATAGGAATAATAGAGTACAGATGAATCATGTCAGGCTCGCGTTGCTTACCTTCCCAAGGAGCATTCCAGCGCACGGGTAATGCCTTAAGCAGTCGGATGAGATCGTCAGTTTCTACTTCAAGACCCACAATCTGTTGCAGAGTCGAGCGGCCACCGGAAGCAAATTGTTTTTGCGCCCGATTGATGAAAACGATGGTATCCCTATCAGCATAGAGGCGTGCGATGCGCAATCCCAATATTGGATCTGATAATTCGACCACAATCCTGTCTTCGTTCTGTATGCGTATTTCGTATCTGAAGTTTTGACTTGATGAATTGTCTTGGTATTGCCCCTTGCCTCTCAATGTCAGATAAGGCTGTGAAGTGATGCGCGAAAGAATGCTTTCAGCTATTGATGGCTCAGGTGGTAGTGGGGGCATCGTGGCTATGGTTTTTTTACTCTTGCACCCCACAGAAAAGGTTAAGACTAATATGGCTGTGATGAAATATTTCAACGGTTAGGCGTATTTTGAATTTTTAACAGAAGTTGATTCTTGTCTTTGGCTGTTTCTAAAGCGGCAGAATAGGCCGCAAGAGCTTGAGAGTATAAACCCAACTTGTGAAGGATATCGCCATAGTGCTCTTGTATCACTGATACCTCAGAGCCACCACTCTCTATGGCTTTTTGAATTTTTTCAAGCGCATCAGTGTATTCCCCTCTTTTATAGTGCACCCATGCCCAAGTGTCGAGCAATGTGGGGTTGGATGGTTGAAGTTTATTCGCCCGAGCAATGAGCACGATTGCTTTTTCGAGTTTCTCACCCCTTTCTGCCAGATAGTAGGCATAATTGTTCAGGGCAGAGATGTTGTTGGGGTCAATGTTCAATGCTTTTTCAAAATATTCGTCGCTCACTGGATAGTTTCCGAGTTTGTGATAGCTTTCAGCCAATACATAGGTGAGTTGAAACTTCACAGGTTTATTTCCTATGGTTTTCGGAAGACCCGTTTCTGCCAATTCAATTGCTCTTGCAAAATCCAAAATTTGATAGGCTGACATAGCCCCAATCGCATATCCAAGCAGATTTTCCGGATACTTCTGTATGCACTCTTGGGCGTACTCCAGTGCTTCGGCATTTCTACCCTCTTCGCTCAGCAAGAGAATCAGCTGTTGATATACTGACTCTTTATCACCGCCGTTCCGAAGTGTTCTTTTATAGGCGTTGATGGCTTCAGTGCGGTTTCCCTCCTTGGCCAGCACATCGCCTAACAGGGCTTGTGGCTCAGGCGCATAAGGATGCTTTTTCGATATGAATATACTTAATTCCTTAATTTCATAGAAAGATATTAAATCATAGCGACTGCTCATAAAAAGCAAAATTTCAACCCGTTTGCGGGCATCGAGATTAGTTGCTCTAATGGCTTTTTTGTAGGCCTCAACGGCTTTGGTTGGTTGTTGCTTTTGTGCGTACAGATTCCCAAGTTCGATCCATACTTCTCCGTTGGTTGGATCAAATGCTGTCCATTCGAGCAGGAGCTTTTCTGTTTTTTTAACCTGTTTGAAGTATTTGTAGTGATTCAGCAGCGCACCGCGCAGCATGTCAGATTCAGGATTCTCTTCTTTCAATCGCTCGAGCAATTTTTCAGCTTTTTTGCGCTTGCCCATCTTAATGAGCACATTGTAGCGCCGGCGGGTAATGTCGTCGTCATAGCCCACTTTTTTCTCGAGCTGGTCGAGCACTTTCAAGGCATTTTTATACTCCATGCCTTGTATGTACAGATCAACAGCCTGAAGCTGAAGCCCTTCTGAACCTTTGGTTACAAGATTTGACGCCGACATAAGCGCATCTGCTGCTTGGCGGAAGTAGTTGTACTTTTCGTAAATCTCAGCCTGAGATACATAGTACCAGTGGTTCTGAGGGTTAAGCCGCACGGCCTCTCCGGCGTGAAAAATTGCCTCATCAGGTCGCTCAAGCTCTTTGTATGCTTTAGCCATCAAGTGATGAACGGAAGCTTCATTTGGCCTTAGGGATAGGCACTGACGCAAATAGCCAAGTGCTTCGGTATAATTGGCAATCATCATCGCCCTATTGGCCTCCATAAAATTGTTGTCAAACGGCAGAGATGCAGAATGGGCCGCAGCGAGATCTACGCCTTCGTCAGTTTGCTGAGCAGATCCAGGTTTTGGCCCTAATGCGATAAGCGCCAAAAACAGTGCAACAATGATATGACGAATGATGATTTTCAATGTTATTCCAATGTACTGTAATCTCCAATGCTTACCTCACGATAGTTTCCGTTGAAGAAAACCTTGTTTCCAATCATGGAGTTGGTGAGGTTCACGTTTTTAATAACGGTATTTTGGCCCACAATGGTTTGTGTGAGTTCGGAATTTTCAACGGTAGTTCCTTCTCCAACGGAAACATAAGGTCCTATTTTTGAATTCACTATTTTTGCTCCGGCACCAATAAAGCAAGGCTCTATAACGGTGCTATTTTCAATTGCCGAATCGGCACTGACCAATTGTTCCTCGTTTTTTACGAAGTCGAGGATTTTCATGTTGGTTTCGAGTACCACATTTTTGTTTCCGCAGTCCATCCATTCGATTACAGTGCCCGTTTTAAACTTTGAGCCTTTATTCTTCATGTTTTCCATTGCATTGGTGAGCTGGTACTCGCCTTTGTCTTTTATATCGTTATCAATCAAATATTGGAGTTCTTGTTTCAGATATTCTCCGTCTTTGAAGAAGTAAATACCAATGATGGCCTCGTCAGAGACAAAGTGTTCGGGTTTTTCGACAAATTCGGTAATAAATCCATTTTCATCTTTTTTTACCACCCCAAATTGGCGGGGATTCTCCACGCGCTTAGTCCATATCACCCCATCGAGGCTACTATCGAGTACGAAGTCAGCCCTGAAAAGAGTATCGGCAAACGCAATGACCACCGGCCCCGACAGCGATGGCGCAGCACAGAGTATGGCATGAGCCGTACCTAGTGGCTGATCTTGATAGTAAATACTTCCTTTGGCGCCAAGGCGTTCAGCTACATCAACGAGCATTTTTTCCACTTCTTTGCCGAAGTCGCCGATTACGTAAGCAATTTCTTCTACCTTCTGACCGCAAATTTTTACGATGTCTTCCATCAATCGCTGTACTACCGGCTTACCGGCAATTGGGATGAGGGGTTTGGGGGTAGTAAGTGTATGTGGGCGCAAGCGCGTGCCTCTGCCAGCCATCGGTACAATTATTTTCATAGGTATTCGAATTAGCGTGAGAAATATGGGCGAAATTACAGGCTATGTGATCTTTTTTCCTATATAAAATTCCTCAAATCCGATTTTTTTTCGGCTCTTTTGCCATGGATTTGTTCCAAAGGTCAGTTACTTTGTGGCGATGTATGCTGTGCTCGATATAGAAAGTTCCGGGGGCAAACGCGGACAAGAGAAGATTATCGAAATCGCTATTTTTCGTTTCGATGGAAGCGAAGTGGTAGATCAATTGATCAGCCTTGTAAATACTGATGGAGCTATTCATCCGTATGTGCAAAAGCTCACCGGTATTACACCCAATATGCTTAGGCGTGCTCCCAAATTTCACGAACTGGCCAAGCGCATTATTCAAATCACTGATGGAGCCGTTTTGGTTGGTCATAATGTTGCATTTGACTATCGAATGCTCGAACAGGAATTTGCCTCACTTGGTTACGATTACCGACGTGAAACACTCGATACCATCAAATTGACCCAAAAACTAATCCCAGGTTTAAAATCTTATGGGCTTGAAAATATCTCAAAAGAACTAAACATCTTCAATCCTCAGCGACATCGAGCCGCCGGCGATGCACGAGTTACACTCGAGCTTTTTAAAATATTGCTGGAAAAAGACCGGCAAAAAGACATATTAACACGCGTCAAGCCTCAAAATCAAGACTTAAATCGCTATCACGATGCCGGTAAACTGGCCCGTCTGCTCGATATGGTACAACCTGAAGCAGGAATTTATTACTTGCGCGATTCCGACGGAAAAATCTTAAAAACCGGATTTGCAAAAAATCTCTTTTCAGAGCTGAACAACATTTTTTTACTCGACTTTTCACTAAAAAATCAAGTTGTTGATATCCAAACAGAACTAACTGGAAATGACCTTATTTCTAAATTAAAACTCTACACCCAGTCACATGCAAATCCAGCGGAATTCCAAGTTGATCATTTATATATGTCGAATTGGCAAATAGTATGGAAAAATGGAAAATTTGCTCTAAAAGACAGCGACTTCCTTTTACCGGATAGTGTTGTGGCTTTCGAAAAAAGACACAAAGCCAATGTACTGCTCAGAAAACTGATGAAATTTCCCAGACCTGATACACATGAGGCTGCCGTTCAATTGGTAAAAAAAATCATGTATCCGGGCGAGAATTTTCTGCTTAAACTGCCTGGACGCACTTTAGATGAAACTGCTGTTATCGCCATTGAAAATTTCACTGTGCTCGGCTATGGATACTATCGACTCCATCACGAGCTCCAGCGATTCAAAGCCTTTCGAAAAACCCTTACGCCTCTGCCAAATGATGCCTTTGTGATCGGTCAGATAATCACATGGATACATAAGTATCCCAATTCGGTTGCTCCGTTTCCAGGCTCAGACGAGTCACTTACCTTAGGTGAATCACATTCAGTGGATCAACTCCCTAACGAAGATTAAAAAGCTTTTAATTCGAAACACTGAGCTCGTTAAAAAGGCTCTGACTCCTACCTTCGCAAGAAAATTTTTTAAAACTGTCATGAAAAAAGGAACTGTTATTCTGCTCTCGATTGTAGTAATCGTGCTGCTAATAGCTGCCAACGGCTGTAGTACATACAACACATTTGTAGATCTCAATGAAAATGCAGAAAAAGCATGGGCCAACGTTCAAACCCAGTACCAACGCAGATACGACCTTATCGGAAACCTGGTACAAACCGTTCAAGGTGCCGCTGACTTTGAAAAATCTACTTTGACCGAAATCGTAGAAGCTCGCTCGCGCGTAGGCAGCATTCAATTAAACGCCAATGAGCTGACTGAAGAAAAACTCGCCGAATTTCAAGCCGCTCAAGATCAAATGCGCTCAGCTCTGAGCCGACTGCTGGTGGTCGTAGAGCAATATCCTGAGCTAAAGGCAAACCAGAACTTCCTCGAACTACAAGCTCAACTCGAAGGTACCGAAAATCGAATAGCAACGGCGCGCAACGACTACAACGAAGTAGTAGCCGTATATAACAAGGCAGTCAAGCGTTTCCCCGGTAAAATCTGGGCATCTCTTTTTGATTTTGAGCCGAAAGCGATGTTCAAAAGCGAAGCTGGTGCTGAAAAAGCTCCGAATGTGCAGTTTGATTTCAAATAGTAAACTATGCTTTCTGATTTTCTCAGCCCCGAAGAGGTAGAGCGCATCGAAAAGGCCATAGAAGAGGCCGAGCGCGTAACCAGCGGTGAGATTCGCATACACATTACTTCAAAGCAAGACTATGACGAAATCCTGTTGGCAGCTGTTGATAAGTTTGCTGAACTCGGTATGGACAATACCCAGGAGCGCAACGGGGTTTTAATTTTCATATGTCCGGTTCGGAAAGAATTTGCCATCATTGGCGACGAAGGTATCAACCGCGTTGTGGGACAAGATTTTTGGGATGCTACGCGCGATGTGATGCTTGCTGAATTTAAAAAAGGCCGCTTTGCCGATGGAATCATTAGAGGAGTTAAACAAGCCGGTGAATCCCTGGCCAAGTTCTTCCCAGGCAAAAAGTCAGGCGTAAACGAGCTGCCAAATCACATTTCGTATGACTAATTGGCGAAAGTTTTGGATCGCTTCGCTTTTACTAATATTCAGTGCACTTTCGCTTTCGGCGAGTAAAAGACCTATACCGAAGTACAGAGCTCCGGTGAATGACTTTACCGGTGCCTTTCTCGCGCCTAAAGAAGCTCAGCGTCTTAGTCAGGAGCTAATAGCCTTTGAAGACAGTACCGGGATACAAATTGCCGTGTGTATCGAACCCTCACTCGAGGGAGAGAGCGCATTCGATCGCTCATTAGCTATAGCGCGCGCTTGGGGCCCTGGCAGCAAGGAAGCCAATAGTGGTATTCTCATTTACATTGCTCTAGAAGATAGAGCCATTTTTATTCAAACTGGCTATGGAGCTGAAGGATTTTTACCCGATGCCATTGCCAAACGCATCGTAGAGCAAATCATGAAGCCCTACTTCCAGCAAGGGCGCTTCTACGAGGGGCTCCGATTGGCCATCGAAGCCATAAAAACGCGAGGGGCCGAAGAAAACTTTCCTAAAATCGGCAACAAAAAAGGAGAAGACGAAATTCCTGGTTGGGTCATCATCTTGATAATCCTTGTGGTTTTGTACCTCGTAGCCAGAAATCCTGGCCGTGGAGGTGGCATCAGCGGTGGCGGTCCCGTAATTTTTCCACCTGTTGGTCGCGGAGGAGGTGGCTTCTCAGGCTGGGGTGGCAGCTCAGGTGGCTGGGGTGGATTCGGTGGCGGTGGCTTTGGCGGTGGTGGTGCCGGTGGGCGCTGGTAATGGTATCCTTGAGCAAAATTTTATTATTAATTCAAATCTGACCCTATAATACCTATTGGTCCACAATCCGCCACAGCTTGACGAATTGAACACATTACGCTTTGGATTTTTGGAAATAATCAGCTTTATATAACCCAAGGTACCTTCATTTTAAAATGTTTTAATAGCATTGCATTATCTGTTGACTAACGATGTATCGGCCAGCGACCAAAACAGAAAAAGAAATCGCTTTGAAAGAGAACGTTACTATGTTTTAGGAGGAATTTCTGTAAATGGATTAGGTAATATTTGATTTACAGGCTAGTCATTAAGCACTACTCACAAAGCTACCCCTGATTCTCATCTTCCAAATAATTCTGTAAATCCTCTTTGTTTAGCCAACTAATAGGGAATTATTGTTAAATTTATCTTTAATGGACTTCGAAAGTGGGGTACTTATTACGGCGGATTGGATATAGATGAAATCACCGACTGTTTACTTGATTTAGAAATATTCGCAAATGAAATTTAGGACGATTTCTTCCGTTCAGAAATCGTCCTTATTAAAAAATCAATTTATCGAAAAGCAAAACAAAAGCTGCCATTGCTGCAGAGCCCATTTCGAGTTCACGTGGATTGACTTCTTCAAAAACATCTCGACTTGTGTGATGTAAATCGAAATACCGATGCCCATCAACCCTAAGCCCAGCTAACACTGCGCCGGTTGATTTTAATTGATTTACATCTGCTCCTGAGCCACCCCTGCCCATCTCATACATTCCATAGGGATAAAACAATTCTCTGTAACTGCGAACTTTTTGAATTATTGAATCAGGAGCATCTAGGGTAAATCCGCGAGGCGACAGCCCTCCCCCATCGCTTTCTACAGCGAGGCGTATGATTTTAGTATCATGGTCTTTCACCCAACTTGCATATTGCTTGGCTCCGTCGAGGCCAAATTCCTCATTGGCAAAGAGCACAACGCGCACAGTGCGTCGGGTAGGTATGCCAAGTTGGCGCAAGTAAGCTGCAGCAGCTATGCTATGCACTACTCCTGCCCCATCGTCGTGAGCACCTTCACCGAGATCCCATGAGTCGAGATGCCCGCCTGCGATTAATACCTCATTCGGTCGATCTGTGCCATAAATTTCGCCGATTACATTATGAGAGGTGGTACGTCCCCTATCAAAGCTCTCAAGAGTTAAATCAATTGAAACAGTCTGATGCTGTCGCAGGATTTGTTCCAGTCTATCAGCCGCAACATAACTCAAGGCACCGGCTGGAATTTTCACATCGGCGCCTTCATAAGTCATCACACCGGTATGGGTATAGTCGTCGGCTCGAGTTGTGACCGAGCGAATTAGAACGGCCACTGCACCGTATTTTGAAGCTTCTACAGCTCCAGACCAGCGATACTTCACTGCATCACCATAACCGGCACCAGTAGATATATAGTCTTTTCGCATTCTGTAGTTGTAAAAAACGATCTTACCTCGAACGCGCTCACCGAGTTCTTTCAGATGGTCAAAGTCTCGTACCTCTATTACCTCTGCGCGAAGCGGTCTTTTTCCTGTAGATACGGATCCTCCAAGGGCAGTAACATTTAAGGGAATTTTTTTTCCACTTATCCTTACGATGGCTGACTCTCTGCCTCGCTCCCAGTGACGCACATTTACGGGCAAAGTATATACAGTGTCAAAGTTCAATTTTTTCATCAATGCCACACTCCATTCTACAGCCTTGCGATCGCCTGGCGAACCTGCCATTCGGGGGCCAACATCCTTACACAGGCTTCTGAGCCATTCATAACTTTGCTCAGTGGTAAGCGCGTGATAAAAGATTTTTTTAATATCCTCGGCCAACTCATCACTTTGCGCTTTAAGCATTGAGAACGAAAAGGCAAAAACAACAATCAGTGATTTTTTCATCCTTCCTTTTTCTGCTGAAATATTTATCTGAAAATAGTGGTTTTGTATTCGCTTGTATTGCCTACGGCATCTGTCACACGCACATTTATTTCGTGTTTTTTACCTGAAGCAGCATGTTCAAACGGGAAAAATAGCAATCCTGTTTTACCGTCAAACTCAGCCAAAACCCATTTGCCGTCGATTTCCATTCGATAGCTCTTAATACCGCTCAGGTCGTCAACAATTCGAAAGCGGATAACGGGCACTTTTTGCATATTACCGTTTGCCGGAATATTAACGGATGTAATACTTGGTGGAGTAATGTCGGGTTCTACCGAAAATCTGCCGAACGATCGAATTCTGGCTGTAAACCATTCTCCCTCGAGTGTGCCAGTGATGGCGCTGCGTTTACTGCCGACCACATTCACCAGTACAAATTTGGAAGCATTCGGATGATTTTTATCAACTCGAAGCTTAAGTGTAGCGAATTTGTGAAAAGGCACGCTTTCCATTCCAAAATTTACAACGGCCGATGAGGTACCAGGCATAAGTGGTACGGTGGAAAAAGAGATCTTTTGGGGGCGATAAAAAGTGCCACTCTCCGCCAAAAAGATAAAGCTCTCATCTCGAATCACAATGTCTTCGTTAAAACCAAAAAGGCCGGCACGGTCGCGCACACCCGCCGGCAAAACGCCTGCTGTTCCCTTAGCCCAAAAAGTGAGCTCAGAACTATTGCCAGCGATATCTTTTACTACAATACGAACCTTTATAATACTATCTTGAGGAATTTTTAGCAATCCACGATTAATTACCAACGGATAAGCATCCAATTGATTGCCCGGTAGCACAAAAAGCCTATGAACATTTTTTCCCTGACTATATTTCAATTCATAATCAATATGAGCGTTTAAATAGCGTGTTTGGTCAAAGCGAATGCCTTCAGCTACAAAACGATAGACGGGTACGTCTTCAATAAATTTTTCTAACCAGTACACCCCGTTTCTGAAGGAAGCAGCATCTTGATAATCAAATGCTTCAACTGCAAATCCAGTTTGGGGTGAAACAAGGATGGTATCACGATCGAGTTTATAAATACCTCCACCTAACTTTCGCACCGGATACACAGTTCTCTTAACCTCCAAAAAATCATCGTCAACAGCATATGCAAGTAGTTGGGTGATTTCAGGGTGCCGCGTGTCAGGCACCTGAAGTCCAAAGGATAATGGGTTCAAAGCCCTTTCACCGCCCTGGTCGCGAATCTCGAAGTGCAAATGAGGGCCACCGGAACTACCTGTGTTGCCAGATAGAGCAATTAATTCGCCTTTCTTAACTGTTAATACTCCAGGCTGAGGATAGATATCCACCTCAAATGACTCTCTTTTGTACTGCTCTTGTCGGACATATTGTTCGATTGCCGGACTAAATCGCTGCAAATGCGCGTACACGGTCATAAAACCATTGGGATGTTGTATGTACAATGCCTTACCGTATCCATAAGGGCTAATATTGATTCTGGCCACATATCCGTCGGCTGCGGCTAAAACGCGTTTGCCTTCTACTCCACCTGTTCTCAAATCGAGCCCGCCGTGAAAGTGGTTGGTTCTAAGTTCACCAAAGGAACCTGAAAGCTGAAGTGGAATATCGAGAGGGGGCCCGAAGTAATCTGGTAACTTAATTTCTACCTGGGCCTGAATTGTGAAAAAACAGTGAAAGGAAATAAAGCTGCTAAAGAGAGCTCTGAAAATTTTCATGGAAGCGAAAATCCTGAAAATATCAACACTTGATAACGGTATTGAGCAAAAATTATTCACATCAAATTAAAAGAATACGGATTTCAACAAAAGATTTCATAGGCATGTGCCTTTTTTCACGCCCCTTTAGATGAGTAAAGCCTACTTTTGCACCTTGTTTTAAGTTAAGTAAATGACTGAATTCCAACACATCATTGAAAAAGCCTGGGATGACCGTTCATTGTTAAATTCTTCAGAAACTGTAGCTGCTATCGAAGAGGTAATCGACCTTCTCGACAAAGGGAAACTGAGAGTAGCAGAACCACACGGCGAAAGCTGGAAGGTGAACGAATGGGTCAAAAAAGCTGTCATTCTTTACTTCCCCACCCGCTCGATGGAAACCCTTGAGGCCGGTCCTCTTGAATTTCACGATAAAATACCCTTAAAACGAAATTATAAAGAGCTCGGCGTACGTGTAGTACCCCACGCAGTAGCACGTTATGGTGCATATATAGCACCCGGCGTAATTCTCATGCCTTCGTATGTAAACATAGGCGCCTATGTAGACAGTGGCACTATGGTAGATACCTGGGCTACAGTTGGTTCCTGTGCCCAGATAGGCAGAGAAGTACACCTCTCAGGAGGAGTAGGCATTGGAGGAGTACTTGAGCCCGTACAAGCAAGTCCGGTAATTGTAGAAGATGGATGTTTCATCGGCTCGCGCTGCATCGTGGTAGAAGGGGTACGCGTTGGTAAAGAAGCTGTGCTCGGAGCCAACGTAGTGCTCACTGCAAGCACGCGTATAATCGATGTAACTGGTTCAACACCCGTGGAATATCGCGGATATGTACCTCCGCGCTCTGTAGTGATACCTGGCAGCATGCCGAAAGAATTTTCCGCCGGCACATATCACGTGCCGTGTGCCCTCATCATTGGACAGCGCAAACCGAGTACAGACCTTAAAACCTCTTTAAACGACGCCTTGCGCGAATACAACGTGGCCGTTTAAAACAATCTGACGCACTAATCGTTACAAAGTAATCATTCAAAAAAGCAACATGACTAAAGGAAGCGCCATCAAAGGATTTTCGAAACTCAGTAAAGAAGCTAAAATTCAATGGCTGGTGAACGAATACCTCAACGGTGACGAGTCGTATATCGACTTTCTGAACAGCTATCTTCACCCTGATCCAAAGGTGCAAAAGCTCCACGATGAGTTTATTGAAAACACCATAACCAATTATTATTTGCCCCTTGGCATAGCTCCTAACTTTCTTATCAACGGCCGAATCTATGCCTTGCCTATGGCCATCGAAGAAAGTTCGGTAGTAGCTGCGGCAGCTAAATCAGCGAACTTTTGGCTTGAACGCGGAGGATTTACAGCGACAGTAATTTCTACTGTTAAAATTGGTCATGTACACTTTATGTACTTTGGCGATGGGGAGAAGCTGGCTCGTTTTATCGAAAAAAACAAACAAAAATTTTACGAAGACACCCACCATATTACCGCCAATATGCAGGCCCGTGGAGGCGGCATTTTGAGCATTGAGTTGAAAAATAAAACCGATAAACTCGACGGCTACTATCAGCTCGAAGCGCGCTTTGAAACCTGTGATTCAATGGGTGCCAACTTCATCAATTCCTGCCTCGAACAAATGGCCAAAACCCTCACCATACTGATAGCTGAATCAGATGAATTCACTGAGTCTGAAAGGCAAATTCAGGTTGTGATGCGCATTCTTTCGAACTACACCCCTGAATGCATTGTGCGCGCTGAAGTGACTTGCCCTATCGATCAGCTTAATGCCGACGATGAAATCAGCCCACGAGAGTTTGCTGAAAAGTTTTACCGCGCTGTGCGCATAGCTGAGATTGAGCCATATCGTGCCACCACGCACAACAAAGGTATATTTAACGGCATTGATGCCGTGGTAATCGCTACTGGCAACGACTTCAGAGCCGTAGAAGCTGCAGGTCACACCTATGCTGCTCGCGATGGTCAATACCGTTCACTCACACACTGTGATATTTCAGATGGCACTTTCCGCTTCTGGATCGAGCTCCCTCTTGCACTTGGCGTAGTAGGTGGTTTGACTTCATTGCACCCAATGGTGCGCTTTTCACTCGCGCTGCTCGGCAAACCATCAGCCACCGAACTGATGGGCATCGTAGCAGCCTCAGGCCTTGCCCAGAATTTTGCAGCCCTCCGCGCTCTGGTAACTTCAGGCATTCAAAAAGGCCATATGAAAATGCACTTGCTCAATATTCTCAATCAGTTGGAAGCCACTGAAGAGGAAAAGAATTTCTTCATAAACTACTACAAAGACAAGGTAGTAACCTATGCCGAAACTGTGAGAAAATTCTGTGAACTGAGAGGCATCCCTGCCGACACATACGCACACATACACAAGAGATAAGTTTTAGTAAATCAACTTTAAAAAACCCTTGTCCCTTTCGTTTTTGGACAAGGGTTTTTTTGTTTTCTTTAATTTTAGAAAAAATTAAATCTCAGGAAGTTTTTGTCCTTTGTATTTCATAGCTACCTGAAAATAGTTATTCACAGCCCCAAGTAGTTCAAATTCTGTATAATAGGCTTTACAAAAATCGTCAAAAGCCTTAAACTCGTGTAGAGGAACATTAAATTCATCAAAGAAAAGAATATCACCAACCTTTAAATAGGGAAAAATCAGGGTAAGTACATACAAAGTCGAAGAATACAAGTCGGCATCGAGGTGTATCACCCTTCGATCATACGTAGAGATGTCGTGTTGTATAAGCCAACTTGCCAAAGTTTCCTGAAACAGGCCTTTTATGAGGTGTACTCGCGCATCCTCCGTTGAGATTTCTTTCATACCCGCGCTCATATCGCCTACCTTGTAGCTGCCCCATGCTTCAGGTAAGCCCTTAAAGGTATCAAAGCCGTATAAACGACTCTCTTCGTTTTTCAACCGCTCACTCCAATGTTTCAGACTAAAGCCCTTGGAAACGCCAAATTCAAGATATACGACTTTTTGCTTATCAAGCCTCTCAATATCAATGATATAATTGTACAACAGATATCGAGCCTCATATTTGCGGTAGGGATTAAAAAAGTCGTTAAAATCGGTTTTGCGGTGGGCGTAGGCGAATCGCCCGACATCAACCATATATGCTGTCCACAAAAAAGGATTTTTTAAAAACGAAAAAAACTTGTGAAATCTGAAAAGTAAAAATATGCCCTTTGTAAGATGAGGAAGATGAAATAACTTCAATGGAAGCATGTCTAAATTTCGATGCAAAATACACTAAAATTCCATCATGCACTTTTGAGAAAAAAATACAATTTAAGCTTACTGAAATTGGTAGTGACATAACCTGTTTATCTTCTGATTATAAATTCTGGAAAAAATTGATTTAGTATTTTTATCAATTTGAATCGTATGAATTTGTTTTAAAAAATCGGTTTATAAAAATTTTTTACCAAACATATTTTTAACTTTACCAAATTGTATTTTGCAGCTCTACTCCCGATGGACGCTGATGTAAAACCAAAAGACGTTTTTTTCTTTTTTTTAACTGCGGGTTTAGTTCTGTTTGTACTTATGATCCTCTTTCCAGCAGAGGGTTTTAAGTTTTTTGGAATTAAAGTACACTTCGCGCAGATATCTGATTTTTTACCCCAAAAGTCTACAAAGACAAAAGAAAACGTAGTACTTACAAACAATATCTCCGACTCATTATGGCTTCAAGATCGAGAGATGCCCAAATCCAGTGTATATCAAAAGAGAAAAATTCTTAACTACATAGGTGAAATAAGTCCCTTAGCTCCTTTTTACGATGCATTACATAGCAATAAAGAAGAAAAAATTCGAATTTTTCACTTTGGCGACTCACAAATAGAAAACGATCGCATCTCCTCTTTTCTACGCGAACGCTGGCAGGCAATGTACGGTGGTGGTGGAATGGGATATCTGCCAGCCAATGCATGGGTTCCACATCTATCAGCCGAACACCGTAATAGCCCGAACTGGATGAGGTACACGGCCTTTGGTACACCAAACGCCGAGATCACTCATCGCAGATTTGGTCCTTATCTTAGTTTCGCTCGCTTTACACCAGTTGATACTGCTGAATGCACCGAAGAGGTAAACGCATGGATAGAAGTGAGTGCTTCTAAAAAAGGCTTTTCAAGATCTCGCAAATATTCGCTACTTAAAATTCTGCTCGGAAACAATTACAGGCCCTTCGAATTGACAGTTTTGGAAAATGGGTCAGTTCTAAAAAAAGAAAAAATTCTTGCTCTGCCTGAAAAAGATACCTTACTCACAATAAAACTTCAGTCGACAGGCAGTCAAATCAGAATTGAATTTTTAGCACGGCATAGCCCAGATGTTTATGGCCTTAGTCTGGAGCAGGATGTGGGTATAGTGCTCGACAATGTGCCTATGCGCGGGGCCGATGGCACCACATTTAGCCGGTGTGATGCTTCTCAAATAAGCCGATACATGCAGCGAGAAAATACAGGTCTGATCATCATGCAGTTTGGAGGCAACGCTCTGCCCTACTTGCGCGATAACGAACATGCTGGAAAAGCTGCTCAAAACATCGCAAGACAAATACAATTGCTGAAAAGGCTCTCAGGAGATGCACCCGTTTTGTTCATTGGCCCAAGTGATATGGCTATCAAGGTAAAAGACCAATTTGTGACCCATCCATTGCTTTCAGACTTCAGAGACTCACTTCTGCACCATGTAACCCTCGCAGGTGCAGCCTACTACGATTTGCTTGAAGCTATGGGCGGAGAGGGGAGCATGGTAGAATGGGTACAGGCACAGCCTCCACTGGCCACAACCGATTACATACACTTTACACCGGCAGGCGCTCGTTTAGCTGCAGAACGACTGTTTGACGAACTTGAAAAAGACCTAAAAGCCCACCTCTATAAGCATCACCCCGCTCATGAGAAGAATCAAGAAAAAACACAAGCTTCGGCTTCACCTTAGTCTTTGGTTGTTCATCACATCTATCATTCTACCCTGGCATGTACTGACACAGCCCATCACTGAGATGTACAGCCAGGTGCAGAAAAATTCCCTTTTAGACGCCGAGAAGATACATCTGCATCTACCGGGCGGTGATGTTACTTTCAACGCCTTTATTCAAAAATTGGAGAAGCTCAGCCTTGGTAAAGTTGGAAAAATTAACGTCGTACACATTGGCGGTTCACACGTACAAGGCGGAACTCTTCCAAATACCATTAGAAACAACCTTGTACATCTTCATCCCCAATTTTTCGGAGAAAGGGGTTTACTTTTTCCTTACAAAATGGCCGGCACCAATAATCCGGCTGACTTTAAAACAACCTTTAGCGGTGAGTGGCACGGCCATCGGTCGTCGGTATCCAGCCATTATGCTGAATTTGGCATTTGTGGGATTACAGCAACTACGTATGATCCCGAGGCTACATTTTCCATTCAGCTCTACCCGCTTAACGGCAGAGAATACTACTACGACCGCGTCAGAATTTATCACCCATTCGGTCCAGAGTACATGAAACCCGTATGGACGGGACAGGAAGATGTTGTAATCACCTGGGAAAATCCCACAATCGGATATACAGAATTTGTACTCGAAAATGCCACAACTACAAACCAATTTGCATTGAGAAGCTACGTCGATTCTGCTCAAAAATTCGTTTTACAAGGCATACAATTTTTTTTAGATAAACCCTCACTCGTATATCATGCCATTGGAGTAAACGGTGCCAATACTTCTTCTTATTTGCGCGAACCTGAATTCGCTCGTCAGGTTCGACTATTACGCGCTGATGTGGTGATTTTTGGCATTGGTATCAACGATGCAAATGTTCCTTTTGGAAAATTTGACAAAGAACAGTTTAAGTCAAACTATGAGAAACTGATGGATGTATTCGGAAAAGGCAATAGAGATGTATTCTTCGTTTTCCTGACAAATACAGATAGTTATTATCAAAAAAAACATCCAAATAAAAATGCCCTTTTAGCTCGTGAGGCTGTTTTTGAACTGGCATTAAAACACAAAGCCGGAGTAATCGATGTATTTGAAATCATGGGCGGGTTAGGCTCGTCCACACGTTGGCGACAATCTGGGATGATGTCAGCCGATTTAGTGCATTTTACTCCCAAGGGGTATGAACTTCTTGGCCACGCTATAAGTGCGGCTATAATTGATGCAGTTGCCAATCATTTGCATCGTTCTACATCTTTTAATGTACTAAAAAATGTGGAGTTGGTTCATTGATATTTTTACTTACAAACCCGATCAACCACTCATCTTTTCGAGGTTCTTTTTTTGGGGATTTTATTTGGTAGTTTTAGGATTTTATTCCATTGTTTATCCGAAGCGATTATTGCGAAATGCATACTTGTTTTTTGTGTCTTTATTCTTTTATTACAAGTCATCAGGGCTGAGTATTCTTATCCTGATATTTTCTACTATTTCAGATTTTTTTATCGGCAAAAAAATCTATGAAACTAAGCATCCTATACTCAAAAAAGTGTGGGTAGGCTTAAGTGTATTTTTGAATCTTTTTGTTTTAGCTTATTTTAAATACGCATACTTTTTTACGGAAAATTTCAACGCATTATTTAATACCAAATATGAGGTTATTAATCACTTTGCTCAATTTAGTAATTCCGTTTTTGGTACAGGTTTTAGGGTAGATAAAATTCTATTGCCTGTAGGCATTTCTTTTTACACGTTTCAGACCATTAGTTACTCTGTAGATATTTATCGCAATCAAATCAGACCGGTAAAAAATTTATTGGATTTTGGCTTTTATGTAAGCTTCTTTCCACAGCTGGTGGCAGGCCCTATTGTGCGGGCTTCAGAATTTATCCCACAGCTTTACAAGCCCTACAACATCACTCGCGAGGAGTTTGGACTAGGAATTTTCTGGATCATCAACGGATTGGTGAAAAAAATTGTGTTGGCCGATTATATAGCCGTAAATTTTATTGACCGCGTATTTGCTGATCCTGAGCGATGGGGAGGTTTCGAAAATTTAATGGCGCTGTATGGATATACTCTTCAGGTATATGCCGACTTTTCTGGATATACCGATATCGCTATCGGAGTAGCGCTGCTAATGGGTTTTTATTTGCCGCAGAATTTCTGGTCGCCCTACAAGTCGCAGAACGTCGGAGAATTTTGGAAGCGCTGGCACATGAGCCTATCTAGTTGGCTGAAAGATTACCTGTACATTCCGATGGGGGGCAATCGCACAGGGTCGTTTTTCAGTTATTTTTCGATGTTTAGCATTTTGATCTTTATTAGCTTTTTGGCGAAAAGTCTGTGGGTCTTTGTAGGTTTTGCAGTGCTTGCACTCATAGTTTGGCTGATTGGCAAATTGTATCCACCTTTTAAAAAAGAAGTCGATACAAACATCAATCTAATGATGACCATGCTGCTTGGCGGCTTGTGGCATGGCGCCAGCTGGAACTTTGTGACATGGGGCGGTCTGAATGGATTGGGATTGGTCATCTTTAAACAGTGGAAAAAAATTCGACCGTGGAAAAACCCCAATCATCCCTTGGTGAAATTGCTGGGCATTTTTATCACTTTCCACTTCATCACCTTTACGCGCACCTGGTTTAGAGGCGAAGATTGGGATAAGGCCGTAACTATGCTCCGTCAAATCGCTTATCATTTCGATTTGGACGTGGCTCCACAAGTACTTACAGGCTACGCAAGTGTTTTTTGGTTTATGGGCATCGGATTTGTATTGCACTGGCTGCCAGAGCGTTGGAAGATTTCTTATCGCAAATGGTTTTGTCAAGCCCCCAAGCCTGTACAACTGAGCAGCTTTGTACTTACTGTATTAATTGTCTATCAGGCAGTTTCAGCCGAGCTTACGCCTTTTATTTACTTTGCTTTTTAGTAGCCACTTTATGTTACGTCAGATTGCTCGAGTGCTCGATCCTCTTCATCCGGAATTATACAAGCCTGTTATTATCATGGGTATGCATCGATCAGGCACGTCTTTTTTGGCTGAGGTCTTACACAGAGCAGGTATTCATATGGGGGTGAAGCGCGATCACAATTTTGAGGCATTTCACTTTTTAAGCATTAATCAGCGCGCGATGTGGCAGGCCGGTGGCGATTGGTATAAGCCTGTAGTGCCAGCATCTGAACACTTTGACAAATGGACTGCCGAGGAACTCTTTAAAATACATTTTGGTCTGAAAGGAAACGGCAAATACATACTTTACAAACTGATTAATAAGCGCTGGGGCTGGAAAGACCCCAGGAACACTTTTACTCTTCCCTTCTGGCTGAATCAGTTTCCACAAGCAAAGGTGATCCACCTAATTCGAAACGGATGGGATGTAGCACTCTCTTTACAAAAGCGCAATCAAAAGTTAGGTGAGGTTTATAAGGCTGAATTTGATAATCCTTTGGCAGGATTTAACCTTTGGAACATCTACATCACAAAAGCTTTTTCGTACGAATATTCAAATATTCACCATGTTAAGTACGAAGATCTGATGAAGAAAAATTCTGAAGAAATAAGCCGATTAGAAAATTTTCTAAAGGTCTTTTTAAAAAAATACATCGATCATTTGGCATCAAAACCAAATGTGAGGAGCGTACGTTTTCCTGAAGAGGTAAGGCAAAATGTTTGGATGAAAAAATTTTACGATGAATAAAGTGAGAAATTCTGAAGTACAAGATACAATACAAAGTATACAAAAGTGCCTTCGTTCAGCACAAAATTTTTTCTATTATCATGAAGAGAATCAATTGAAAAATACAGATCAAAGAGGATGGAATTCCGTAGAGTATATTGAGCACTTTAATTTGATTATCTATCATCAGATAGAAGTAATGAAATCTGTTGAAAATTCGTCGAAAGGAATTCTACTTCCAAAGATAATAAGAACCGCAGTGGATAAACTTTCCTACTCGTATTTACTGCGAAAAAAAGAAAAAGAAATATTTTTTAAAATATTTATACCGGTAAGTGTTTCAAATCCAGGAGTACAGCTCAACGCACAAAAGGTTTTTGAAGATTTAATCTACGGAGGAGAAGAAATTATACAACTGGCTTCGAATAAAAAAACACTTAATAAAATTGTCATAGATCCTAAAATTCCTGGTTTTATTACCTTACAGAAAAAATTGCAATTCATTGCTGATTATATGAATGAGATCATCGAACGATGCAAGGCATTAGTAAAGTGAGTTTTTGAGAGATTTTTAATAAAATATTTTGTTGAAATATGTAGAATTTAAAAAAGTTTAAATATGGCTTGGTTCCCAAATAATTCGAAAAAAAGTACTCAAATTTTGATTGGAATACGATATAGGAATTCCGGTGACAATTCCGATAAGAAAATTGTCTTTGATCTGTAGGCGCATTTGAGGCCTAAACACAGCAAAAAAATCGTTTCGCGAGGCGTATTTATTGATTTCAATACCTATAAAATTTCTTGTACCGGGCAGCATGTAATGAATGTTTGAATTCCATTCTAAACGAGTATGTGATGGCGAAGAGTCAAATGTTCTAAATATTTGTGGCCCGGCGTAGATCAGTGAATGCCAGTTATTCCCCCATCGTTTAGCCGCTACAAGGAAAGGATTAAATTTATTTTCAGCAAAAACGCGTCTTTTAAAAGAATTGGGAGGCGAGAGGAAGGTCTCATTTAAATATCCCAGAGCAAGTGAAGTGGAGGTCTCGGTGTTGACATAAAATGTCCATTGGGCAGCAAGTTTTAGGCTTTCGATTTGATTTTGAGGTCTTTCATTTGGGCTTGTTCCCAGATGAGGGGTAAAAAAGTTAACTGGTATTTCAATTTCCAGCCCCAAACGATCGATAACAGCCCATTCGTACTCAACAAAAAGAAGTATTTCGTCGTACTTCTTTTTATTAAAAAGTCCCAAACCCACATTCCATTCGGCCTCTCCTCTGCGGGCACCGAGGTCGCGGATCAAGTCTATAAAAAGTGGTTCAGCGTGCAATACTTTTGGCTTACCCTGAAATGATTCGTATTCGGCTATGTAGGTACTGTCGATGATGTGATCTTCAAGTTCGTCAAGATCAGGTTTTTCTTCGGTAACAACTTGTGCTGAAAGACTGCGGGCAAAAAAGATTACATAAATGATAAGCCAGTTGAGAGTTTTTATCCTTTTCATTTCGTAAAACTTCTTCAATTAACGTGCCTGTACATGTGAAATTCTGCAAAGATTGATGTGTATGACAAAAATCACTTTATGAATTGAGAGCTATCATAGATGGTAAGAAGTGCGGATTTCACTTTTGTCACCAAATCAAGAAGATTCTATGGAAATTATTTACTTGTTAATTTTTATAAGCGTACTAATCGCCTCGGGTTTTCTAATCGCCTTTGTGTGGAGTGTTAACTCTGGGCAGTACGACGACGACGTAACCCCGGCCATTCGAATGCTCTTTGACAATGAAGTGAAAACATTAGAAAACGCTGATCAAGAAAACAAGAAACCCCATCAATAAACCTAATACGTTCTAAACTATGGAAATGGAAAAGTTCAATTACGACAACCGGACGGTCAAGGACTTTATGCTTGCCGCCATTGTATTCGGTATCATTGGAATGCTGGTAGGCCTTACAGTGGCGCTTCAACTGGTTTTTCCTGCCCTGAATTTTGACACATCCTTCCTTACATTCGGTCGCATAAGGGCACTGCACACAAATGCAGTGATCTTTGCTTTTGTGGGAAATGCAATGTTTGCTGGTGTTTACTACTCCCTGCAACGGCTGCTTAAAACACGAATGGCCAGCGATTTTCTCAGCCGCTTTCACTTCTGGGGCTGGCAATTGATCATTTTAGCTGCTGCCATCACTCTGCCGCTTGGCTATACTTCGAGCAAGGAATATGCTGAGCTGGAGTGGCCAATCGACATTGCCATAGCCATCGTGTGGGTAGCTTTTGGTGTTAACATGATTTGGACTATTCTGATCCGCAGAGAACGCCATCTTTATGTAGCGATTTGGTTCTACATCGCCACATTCGTTACTGTAGCCCTTTTACACATCTTCAATAACCTTGAAATACCCGTACATGCCCTGAAGAGCTACTCTATTTATTCAGGTGTTCAGGATGCATTGGTGCAATGGTGGTATGGTCATAATGCTGTAGCGTTTTTCCTCACCACACCAATTTTGGGTTTGATGTACTATTTTATGCCGAAAGCGGCTAACCGCCCTGTGTATTCATACAAACTCTCAATCATTCACTTCTGGGCGCTAATCTTCATTTATATATGGGCTGGTCCGCACCACCTGCTCTACTCTGCTTTGCCCGACTGGGCTCAGTCACTAGGTACAGTATTCTCAGTGATGCTGATCGCACCTTCTTGGGGTGGTATGATCAACGGTCTGCTCACGCTGCGCGGAGCTTGGGATAAGGTACGCGAAAGTGCGGTACTGAAGTTCTTTGTAGTAGCTGTCACAGCTTATGGTATGGCTACCTTCGAAGGCCCGATGCTCTCAACTAAAAGTGTAAATGCCATAGCTCACTTCACTGACTGGGTACCAGCTCACGTACACATCGGCGCCCTCGGTTGGAACGGCTTCCTTGCCTTCGGTATGTTCTATTGGCTTACACCACGTATATATCAGACCAAGCTCTATTCTGATAAGTTAGCCAACATTCACTTTTGGATTGGCACCATAGGTATTCTCTTCTGGGCATTGCCTATGTATATCAGCGGCTTTACTCAGAGCTTGATGTGGAAACAGTTCAACCCCGATGGCACACTTGTATACGGCAACTTCCTCGAAACAGTGACACAAATTATCCCGATGTATGCACTGCGCGCCTTTGGTGGACTTCTATATGTGACAGGTATCATAATAATGACCTATAACCTCGCCAAAACAATGCTCAAGGGTAAACTCCTGGCCGAAGAACCAGCAGAAGCTCCGGCATTGGCTGCTCAAGGGGTTCATGGTCATGAATCCTTCCACCGAGCTCTTGAGAGAAAGCCCGTTCTCTTCACTGTACTAGTTTTCATCGCAGTTCTTATTGGTGGAGTTGTAGAGATTGTACCCACATTAATGGTGGACAGCAACATTCCAAAAATCGCTTCTGTAAAGCCCTACACACCACTGGAACTTGAAGGTCGCGATATTTACATCCGCGAAGGTTGCAACGCTTGTCACTCTCAACTGGTGCGTCCGTTCCGCAGCGAAATAGCCCGCTATGGCGAGTACTCTAAGGCCGGTGAGTATGTATATGACTTCCCGTTCTTATGGGGCAGCAAGCGCACCGGGCCCGACTTGCATCGTGTAGGTGGTAAATATCCGCACAGCTGGCACTACAACCACATGTGGGATCCTACTTCAATGAGCCCAGGCTCTATCATGCCGCGCTATCCATGGCTCTTTACTACCGATAAAAACGACGCTACCCTCAATACGGCTTACACCCAAAAGAAAATGAAGCAATTGGCCAAGCTGGGTGTGCCCTATACACAAGAGCAAATTGACAATGCTCTGATAGATCTGGAAGTTCAAGCCCAAATGATTGCTGACGAGCTGAATAAAGACCCCAACATCAGCGTAAAACCAAATGAGGAAATCATAGCGCTGATTGCATATCTGCAGCGTCTGGGCACCGACATTAAGGTTAAAAATCAAACAGCTCAAAAATAAGCAGCCATGCTAAAGTTTGTAAAACATCATCTGGCAACCATCGATAATGTGGATATCTATCCCATCATCTCTCTGATACTGTTTGGGTTGGTTTTTATTGCCATACTGATCAAAACATTCCTGGCCGATAAGAACACGATGAAACAGCTTAGCCAGATGCCTCTGAACGATGACCCAAATTCAAACCCTCAAAACTAATCGTATGAAAAAAGTATCAACCCTCCTATTTTCTATAGCCGGTGTTGCACTGATGGCTCAAGAACAGCAGCCGGCAGCTTCTACTGGCTTCGACTGGTATGGGCTTCTGAATGATGTTTTCTTCTGGATGTTTTTCGTCACCTTCGTTCTTCTGATCGTTACGCTTGTCACTGTAAATAAGGCGTTTAATGCCATCAAAGAACTGATGATCGCTCAGAAAAAGGCTGTAGCGGCACCTGCATCACCGGCAGTGGCAGCAGAAACAGAAGAAGCTGAAGAAGTTGTAAAACCCTCTCTATACCAGCGCATTATGCAAGCGCTTACCAAAGCCAAGCCGATCGAAAAAGAGGCCGACATCATGCTCGATCACGATTATGACGGGATCAAAGAGCTTGATAACTCCTTACCGCCTTGGTGGGTATGGGGCTTCTATATCACCATCATTTACTCTATCATTTACCTCATCCATTTCCACGTACTTGGCACTGGCCCGTCAAGTGTCGAAGAGCTTGAAAGAGAACTTGCCTTAGCTGAGAAACAGAAGGAAGAGTACCTCAAAACCGCTGCTAACCTCATCGACGAAAACACCGTACAATACCTCACTGCTGAGGCCAATCTGGCAGCCGGTAAAAAGATCTTCGAACAAAATTGCGCTTCGTGCCATGCACCCGACGGTGGTGGATTGGTAGGTCCAAATCTTACCGACAATTACTACATCCACGGCGGTAGCATACAAGACATTTTCAAAGTAATCAAGTACGGTGTACTCGAAAAAGGTATGCTCGCCTGGAAAGACATGCTGTCGCCCGCACAAATGCAGGATGTAGCAAGCTATGTGAAATCGCTCAGAGGAACTACACCCGCCAATCCGAAAGAACCACAGGGAACATTATATGAAGAGGCTGAAGCTTCGACCAACGAGCAAGCTAATCAGTCAGCTCAGTAACAAGTAGGTTTTTTTTCATAGCAGGTAGATGACCGGCATGCAGTACACACACACATGCCGGTTCTTCTTTTATTTGCCATTCAAATCACATTATCCTCCACTTTTAAAATATTCTGCCAACACAATATCAATTAATCAAACTGATTTTTCAATGCTTAAAATCGATTAAAAGAATTTGATGTTTTGACGTTTGCTTATGGTAATCCTTATCTTAAACTTTTGAATCCAAAAAAAATTTTTATTAACGAATGGCATATTTCAACAAGTACTCAATATTCCAACCGATCAATCTCTTCCATTGCAAAAATGTACAACAAAGCACTCCACACACCTATGTAAAAAGCAACAGTCATAAACGAAGCACCGTATGACTTAAAAAATCCGAATGCAGCAATCGCAAGGAAGACCGATGGCAACTGAGCAAAGAGCATGAGAACCAGAAAAGCAAGAGGCAAAAAGAGATAGCGATCAACTACATTCCTAATTCTCAATCGAGCATTTAATTGAAATAAAAAACCCAAAAGATAAAGGGCAATTGAAGCAATAACCGTTGTAGGAAGTAAGTCAAAATGATCACCATATGAAATTACAACAGGGGCATAAAACAATAGGGTATATGCCCCCACTTGTAAAAGATCGAGCAGAAGGAAATAAAACAATTTACGAGGAACTGTATCAGGGATTAAGGCAAATTGAGGGCGAGTTAAATCGCCAATGCGTACCCGCATATACCCAGCACTATACGACAAAAAAGCTAAAAACAAAAAACTTAAAACGATGATTCCATTGAAATCTTCACGGTCAAATGGGGTAAAGTGAATTGTTACACCTATAATAATACCGAGCAAAGCGGCAAAAAAAGAGCTTGGATCTAAAACAGGGATACCAGTTTGACGATATGCCATAACCCAGTTTTTCCAAAACAGCACTACAGCCCCTTTTCCAAAATTGGTATGCTCTCTAATTTTTTTTGTGTTGATGGCCCAACTGTATTCAACCTCGTCACTCAGCTGAGCTTCACTAGATCGAAACTGCTCTGCGCGCGTTTTTAATTCGGTAGATGCAAGAATGTCTTCGTAGTATTGATTTCCAAACCTATATACGCCCAATGGCAGAGCTACTATATAAAGTGCAACTAACGCGATTGCCCACCAAACCGCTTCACCTGACATTATACCCATTATGCTGGCATGAAACCATCCTATAACTGGAACTAACTGAAATGAGCCATTGTTAAAAACAGCTTTTAATACATTAATAAAACCATATTGTTGAAAGTTAAGCAAAAAAGAAATAAGTACAGCTGCCAAAATAAAGTTTCGCAAGTGACGAACGTGTTTAACACGCTCCTCACCATTACCCCTTGCTACGTAACTAAAAATTAGAAATTGTAGAGGTTTAAGGCTAAAAACAAAAAGCGTAAACGGAATAGCCACGAGAAAGACTTGTTTCGTCGAAAAAGAAATGCTCTCTGGACTAATAAACAAAAAGAAGTAGAAAATTAAAATCAGTGATGAAAAAAAAGATGGAATCAGACTCTTTCCCAACTGATACATAAGCAGTACCCTTGGATTAAAAGGCCCCGAAAACAGAAAATGGGTATCAGCATTGACAAAAAATGAGGTGTTGCGCTTTATAGCGCGGGTTATAATGATTATATAAACAGCGGAAATAATTAAACCTGTAAAAGCTGCAAAAAACACATGTACTTTTTCTTGTTCTTTAGCAATGATTATAGAAAATTCATCAGCTTCAGGATACACAGCTACTTCACCTGTAGTGATCGAGAAACGTCGATATACAAAAAAGGCAATAAAAGCAAGGATGAAAAGCCACCGCAAGGGTTTGCGAAGCGCCAAAAGAAAAATGTTTTTTAAGGACAAAAGATCTTTTAACAACAAGGCTCTAATTGCATGCATCGTCAGCTGACTTTTGAGTAAGATTGAAAAAAATATCTTCTAAGGTTTGAACCTCATCACCAAATTGCTTGCGCAAAGCCAGTGGAGAATGGTTCCAAATCAACTTACCAGCACGCATAATGAGAAGTCGATCTGCAAATCGCTCCACGGTATCAAGTATATGGGTAGAAATCAATAAAGTTTTGCCTTTTGCCTTTTCTTCCTCGATCAAAATTTTTACCTCGCGGATGGCTTTCGGATCAAGACCCATAAGGGGTTCATCGAGCATGATAAAATCCGGATCGTGCAAGAAGGCCGCACATATGCTCACCTTTTGCCGCATGCCTTTAGAGAGTTCTCGGCCGAGCTTATTACGATGTTCTGTCATTTCAAAGCGATCAAAAAGTTCTTCGGCACGCGATTTCCAATAGCGTAAACCATAAGCCTGAGCCACAAACTGCATATGTTCCCAGGCAGTGAGTAGCGGATATGGCTCGGGCATCTCTGGAACATAAGCCATTCGGCGCTTCGCCTCAATTGATGTATGAGGGTGGCCTGCGATCTTTATTTGACCAGAATCGAGCCTTAAAAGGCCGGCAATACACTTAATCGTAGTGCTCTTACCAGCGCCATTTGGGCCAATTAGCCCGGCAGTCTGCCCTGCTTCAAGCGTAAACGTGAGTTCTTTTATTGCAAATTCTCCTTTTTTAAAAGATTTAGTGACGTTAGTAAGTTCAATCATTTGACGGCTCAACAATGGTGACAAATCTACCTATCATTCAATCAGATATTTAATCATGATAAAAAAAGTAAGATATTTATCCTTCGTGGAAAAAATGAATTGTTCGAGGCAATTTTTGTAACTGTTTGAAAGTGTAACTTAAATCACAATCTTATTTAATAAAATCTTTGTGTTACAAATAATCACAACTCATGAGAACAACTTCAACCTCTTTAGCATTTGTTGTTACAATTCTTGCTTTTAATCTAAAAGCTCAACTGACCTGTCAATTTGCTGTTCAATCCGTGACACCCGTACCTGGTAACCCGCTTGAGTAAACAATTAATTTTACTCTGACCACCAATCAACCCCACAACGGATCGATCACTATAATGGCAGTGAACCCCAACGGCGGAAACATTACTTCATCACCACTTGCCACACCCATAAACGTAGGAGCGGGCACACATCAGCAGTCCATTAAAGTAGTGGCTACCTCACCCATTCCAGTCAACACCCCGATAAGCACCTCTTTTTCTGTAGGCGCCAGAGGATGTGCCAGTACGCTGTCTGTATCTTTCCCACAACCAATACCGGAGTGCTTCCGTCTGCGTACCAATGCCATGACATGCCAGCCCGGCGCAAAGCTTCGCATGTCACACTCTCTTGACGGAATTAGTGGAAATAGCGTAAACGGTACTTTAGTGATTACCGCTACCGGAGCCACCTTTTCAGCCCCCTCAGCAGGTGGCACACTCAACAATCCTAACCAACTCACATTTTCAGTCGGCAATCCGGCCGGAGGCACTTTTAACTTCGAATATGACCTTCAGCACAATCCAGCGAGTGGCACTCCACAACTAACCTTTGAATTCAAATCAGCCAATGGACAAACCCTGTGCGCAAGCCGTCAAGACATTAGACCCTACCCTTCGCTCTGCGGCAGCAGCAATCGATGCAATAAAGTGAACATTACCTTCTCAAACCCCGCCATTCCACAAGTTCCCGGTTTTGTGCTCTCAGGCATTGCTACTACAACTCCACTTAGTGAAACATTTTTTACTCAACTTACCATTTCTCTTGTAAATTTTGAAAGAAGAACTGAATGTCCCAATACCAATCCCACACCCTGGCAAAGCCTAATGCAAAATCCGCCGGTAATTCAACCTGCAGGTCTGACCAATGCCTGCGTAGAAGTCTCGAATTCGGCTAGTGTCGTGAATACTCCTATAGCCAATTCAATTCAATATACCACCCAATAGTCCGAAACAGCAGGCCAACAGCAGTGTTGAACATTATTTGCAGTTCAGGGGTGTGCCTGAGAAGCAATCCGGCACCTGTCAGGAGCGACTTCGTATTACGCTGCGCTACTACATGCGTAACAACAAGAGCTGTGAAGTAGAAATGTATCGGATAGCAGAGGTAGTAAGGTGATAACTTGTATAAAAACGCTTTAAAAACAAGTAATTATCAACAAATCAAAACAAAATTTAAAATCGGGTTGAAAAATTTATTTGCCCCCTTGTACAAACAAAGAAGGCATGTATATCTTTGCGGCCCGAATGCGAGAATAGCTCAGTTGGTAGAGCACGACCTTGCCAAGGTCGGGGTCGCGGGTTCGAGTCCCGTTTCTCGCTCTGAGTTTTCCCTCCGGTAATCGGAGGGTTTTTCATTTAGCCCGGGTGGTGGAATCGGTAGACACGCAGGACTTAAAATCCTGTCCGCAGAAATGTGGGTGCGGGTTCAAGTCCCGCCCCGGGTACTTTGGTAGATCCTACATACAACTCCGTGGCCGATTTTAGGCTTCCCAAATCTGAAATTCTCAAAAAAAAAGCGGTTTTTGATTCGCTTTTTACAAACGGCAAGTCTGTAGTTTTCTTTCCAATTAAAATTCTTTGGACTGAAAATCAATCGTTTGGTGTAGCTTTTATTGCCCCTCGAAAAGCTTTCAAAAAAGCTCATGACCGCAACCGCATCAAGCGACTTTTGCGCGAGGGCTATCGCTTACACAAAAATCTCTTGAACTTGCACAATAAGAATATTGCTGTGTTGTTTATTTACATTGGAAAAAAATTGCCTCGTTGGTCTGAAATAGACCAGGCTTTTAAAAAAATAGTTCAAGAATTACCTTCAAAAATCGAAGAAACACAGATATGAAAAAGTCTTTCAGCATAAAAATAGCTCTTGTCTCACTCCTGCTGATTTCAGCTACCACGCTCAACTACTTTGAGATCCACAAGCAGCTGGATATATTCTCTCATATTTTTAAGGAAATCAACCTGTATTATGTAGATGAGACCGATCCAACAAAGTTGATGGACAAAGCCATCAATTCTATGCTGAGTTCTTTAGATCCATACACTACTTACATCAAAGAATCAGAAATCGAAAACTTTCGAATACAGACAACAGGCCAATACGGCGGCATTGGAGCCAGTATCAGAAAGCGCGATGACTATGTAATGGTAGTGAGCGTGTACAAAGATGCACCAGCCGACAAGGCCGGCTTGCGACCCGGCGACCTTCTACTCGCTATCGACGGCAAATCGCTCAAGGGATTCAGCGACAGCGAAGTAAGTGCTCTATTGAAAGGCAGCCCTGGCACAAGCTTTACGCTCAAAGTCAAGCGTGGTGACCAAACTTTGGATCTGAAAATTGTGCGCGAAGAAATTCAACTAAAATCTGTGCCCTACTGCGGCTATGTTGCCCCGGGTATCGGATACATCAATCTCACAAACTTCACCGACAAAGCCTCAAAAGAAATCAAAGAAGCACTCACTGACCTTCAAAAAAATGCTGACCTTAAAGGTTTGATTCTCGACTTACGAGGAAATCCCGGTGGACTTCTGAGCGAAGCTGTAAATGTTTCAAACATCTTTCTCCCAAAAGGACAGGAAATCGTAAGTACACGGGGGAAAATAAAAGAATGGGAACGCTCGTATAAAACACTCGATAATCCCGTAACTACTGACTTACCAATTGTTGTATTAATCAACAGAGGTTCGGCCTCTGCATCAGAGATCGTATCAGGAGCCATACAAGACCTCGACAGAGGTGTCATCATAGGCCAGCGCTCTTTTGGAAAAGGTTTGGTACAGCAAACGCGCAAACTCTCCTATGGCGCACAGCTAAAGGTGACAGTGAGTAAATATTACACGCCTTCAGGCCGTTGCATTCAGGCTATCAATTACTCCCAGCGAAACGAAGATGGCTCCGTATCATCTATACCCGATTCGCTGCGTAGAAGCTTTACAACGCGTAATGGTCGCACAGTGTACGACGGGGGTGGAATCGACCCAGATATTGTAACTGAACCTCGCAAGTATAGTCCAGTACTTACTGCATTAATTCAGAACAATTTAATCTTCGATTGGGCCACCGAATATGTGGCAAAAAAAGGCAGAAACACCATCGACGTTAAGTTTCAACTGTCAGAGAGCGATTGGAATGCCTTTAAACTATGGCTAAAAGACAAGGACCTCAGCTACCAAACCCGCACCGAAAAGCTCCTACAGGAAATCATGGAAACCACCAAAGATGAACAATATTTCAGCGAAATTGAAAGCGAATTACTCAAGCTTAAAAAACGCTTCCAGCGCTCAAAAGAAGACGATATCGAAAACAATAAGGCTGAAATAAAGCGATACATAGAAGAAGAGATCGTGTCGCGCGTGGCTTATCAGGAGGGCCGCATTCAAAAATCGCTTACAGCCGATAACGAGGTAGCCGAAGCCATCAAAGTTTTATCAGATCCGGAGCAGTATAGAAAAATATTAAAACTCTGATGTCTTTCAGCAACGGATGGTATAGCACAAGCAAGTATTTGATTCAAGTTGGCTTGTGCTACTTCACTGCTCTTTTACCGTTCCAGCCCACTTTTCTTCCGGCATCGCTTGGCATTATGATAGCTGGTGTCGGTTGGCTTATGATGTTTCCCTTTCACCGTCATTTAATTACATTTAATAAGCATGCTGCATGGGTTGTGGCATTTTTAGTCTTTTACTATTTGCTGGGTATTGATTTCTCTTTAAAATCAAAACAAACATCTGAAATTCTATCCGTACAAATTCCCATGCTTTTTTGGGGGCTTCCATTTGTGCTGTATTACAAAGAACTTGAAAATTCTCTTTTTAAGCTTTTAGAAAAAATCTTTGTAGTCTCTAGTATATTTTCAGCACTATTTTTTTTAGTAAATTTTATTCAAATCGAAATAGAAAATATCCCATTAGAATATTCCAAAAGATCTCCCTACTTCTTTTTGCCTGTCCACTATTTAGGCATGTATTATAATGTAGCCTTAGCTTTTTTGTTATTTGGGAATACTTTTAAAAGTAGAATATTTGCCATTTTTTCATGTAGTATTTTGATTTTGTCTATTGTATTGCTCTCTGTACGCATGCAATGGATTATACTCACAATGCTTCTTTCGGCCTACACCTTTTTTCACATAAAGAAATCCGTGACAAAAAGCAAGTTTTTTTATTTAGCATTTGGAACTATTGCCTTTGTAGTAACTGTACTATTTTCATCTGAAGTGCACCGCCGAATTCAAGAAACCATCGACGAGTTCAGAAGTATAAAATCAAAAAAAAACGACAAACAAACCAACCATCGAGTTTTCATTTGGAAGGAAGCCATAAATACCTGCAGAAATCTTCCCATTACCGGATTTAAACCTGGAATTGCTGATTCTTTGCTTATGGCCAAACTTGAGCATGTGAATGCCGAGTTTTGGGACGGTGAAAAAGTATATTACCTTCGGGATGGCTCATACAATTATCACAATCAATTTTTACAAGCTTTAGCTGAGCGTGGAATAGGAATTATTTTACTCATAGGCACGTTAACGATAGTAATGGTTTTTTCATCTCATCCTGCTTCAAATTACATTGTATTAATTTTTGTATTCTCAATGTTTACTGAGTCGATTCTTCAGCGACAGGCAGGTGTTTTTCTGTTTTCATTTCTTATGCCATTTTTGGCTTTTTTTTCAAAAAAATCTGTTTCGAAACTTAATTCTTAAATCAGAAGTTGTAAAGCAAATGTATCGGAAATAAATAAGTATTCAGGATTTATAATTAAGTGATCAGCTTTGAGATTAAAAATTCCTTTTTTTACTAAATCTTCCACTTTTTTATACCAATCAGAAAATTCTTCGTCGTCTAAAAATTTTTTGCATTTTTCAATGGAAATACCTTTTGAAGTCCGAATTCCGGTAATAATGATTTCGTTGAAGCGATTTTTGTTCGTCAGTATTTCTTCTTCATACCATTTTTTGTTTAAAAAAAGAGTTTTTTCATATAGAGCATTGTTTGAAAAATTCCACCATCGTTTGTCGTGTGCATAGCTGTGCGCCGAAGGCCCTAAACCCAGATATAAATCACCAGACCAGTAACCGCTGTTGTGGCGAGCCTCATGGCCTGGCAAAGCATAATTTGAGACTTCGTAGTGCAAATAGCCTGCGTGAGTGAGACGCTCGCGCGCCAGATAAAACATATCTGAAACAAGGGATTCATTCACTTCATCGAGTATTCCCTTTTTGTATAATTGATCGTATGCTGTACCTTCTTCACGTGTAAGTGCATATACACTGATGTGTTCAGGACCGATTTCAAGCATTTTCTGAAGATCATCGTCCCACTGTTTCAGCGTTTGTCCGGGAAATCCAAAAATCAAATCCAAATTGAAATGGGAGAAGCCGGCACTTTTTGCTAAGTCAATGCATTGTCTGGCCTGAGCAGCTGTGTGGTTTCGATTGAATATTTTCAGCTGTGCATCGTTAAAAGTCTGTATGCCGATACTCAGTCTGTCGATGCCCATTTCAAGCCAGCCTTCGAGTTTTTCGGAAGAGATATCTTCAGGATTGGCTTCCAGAGTACTCTCAACCGAGTATATCACGTATAAATTCCGAAGTACAGAAAATAGTTCTGATAAATCACTAAGATCTAAGAGCGAAGGAGTACCTCCACCAAAGTATAAGGTAGTGAATGAAACGTCTTGAAATTTCTCAGCCTGTAGCTCAGCTTCCTTTCGAATGGCACCCAGCGTCCTGTGTATGGTTTTAAGATTGGTAGAGAAATGAAAGTTGCAATAGTGGCAAGCCTTGTGACAAAAAGGTATATGAACGTACAAACCGGGCATTCCACCAAGTATTTAAAAGCCAAATTCTACCTGAAAGGTAAGCAATGCATCTCTTTGTCGGCCAGAAGGCTGAAAACGGTCAGTGTACCCTACGTTCAATTGTGCTTTTATGCGATGGCCTCGCAGATATCGAGATACTCCAGTTAAATATTCATCGAAGCGTGTAGCTACAGCTTTAATGTCTTCATCAGGCACGGTAGTGGCCAAACGCAGTGCCACTTCCCAACCCGGTGAAAAAAATTTACTCAGCTGAGCAGCATAGCCAGAGCCATTGTACACAAAGGCAATTTGACCATCGGTGTTTTGTGTAATCGGGTTGATAGTGTGTCTTCGAAAATATTCCGCTTGCAAAGCCCACCCGTAATATTTCGCAATGCCATCGGCTATGAATGTTGAAAAATTTCTGTGTTCGAAGAGCTGTCCGCCGATCTGACCACCGGTACGACTCGCATTTTTATTAAAAGAGTAACCCGCGGCAAGTGAGAGCTTAAAATATTTTTCTATCTCCAAATCGCCTTCGGTAAAATCACCTGCATTTAAAAATTTGCCAAAAGGCAGCCACTCTATTCTACCCGTATAACATAGCCCTGCAGAGGTTATTTGAGCATTACGACCTTCTCCGGTAGTGATTGCGGCTTTTACATTAATTTTTTGTGTGCTAAAGTGTTCGTTATAATAGAAAAAAAATCCAAAGTCGCGGTCTAGATTAAAAGTTGCATTGGCCAGTGACCTATCAACAAACTGTAAACTACCTGATGAAATTACACGCTGTCGGTTACCTGGCAGCTTTGATTGGCCGAATCCCATGTAGAATTTATCTGAAAACACATAGTACAAAATGGCATCGCGAATGATTTGTGGCGTATTACTGCGGTCGAGCTCCTGATCAGCCTGTGAAAACGACAATTGTACGTAATACTGCACTCTGGGACTCAAAACATAACCATCCAAACGTAGTCTCAGCCTTCGGACGCGAGCATCAAATTCTGGGGTATTGGTTTGATCATTTAGGATTATTCCAAAGCGATTTTGAATTCTTAAGCGAAGGTTTAGGAGAAATAGAGTATCCCTTTGTAGGCTTATTCCGTCCTGAATTCTTACCAGGGCACGTTCATCTGTTTCATTCTGAGCATATAAATCACTGATTAATAGCAGTTTGACAAAAACAAAAAATATTACTTTTTTAACTTTTTTTAATTTAACCACAAATCGATGTTGTTTTGAAATTCTGATTTTTATTATTTTATTTGTTGCAAAAGTAGGCTGAATACCTGCGAAAAATAATACTGAAATCAGCCATAGTTGGTATGCCAGGAATACTGACAAAAATTATTCGATTACTGTTTTTGGGAATTTTCCTTTCAAATCTTGCCTGCAACAATGTAAAAAATAATACATTTTTTACATCATCAAAGTACTCAGTCAATGATTCCATTCTGTCCAATATATCAGAAGAAATTTATTTCAATAATTATTACAATGATTTGGATAAAATGCTCCAAATAGTTGATAGTGTAAAATCTGAATATCCAGAACACCCCATTTTTGAAGCATTAAAATATAAAATTTTCGGCCATCACCATTTTGTACAAGGACACTATGAAGAATCAGAAAAATATTTTGACAATGCTTTAGATATTGCGAGAATTTATAAAAAACAGTTTCCTTTATTTTATGAAACTGTATTAAATAATGTGTCTGAAATATCGCAAAAACTATACAAGTATGATGAGGCAACATCATACATATTTGAAATGATCTACTTTGCTGAACAGATAAAAGATACAAATCAATTTAAAAAAGCATCAAGAATTTATCAATTAGCAAATATTCTTTACAACAAAGGAGATTATATCGGAAGTATTGATTTTTTGAGGGAATCGTTTAGAATACTTCAAACATACAAGCCCAATACGAATGATGAATTATACGAAACTTTATTTCTTAAATTTCACATCAAAAAACTTCAGGCTAGTGCTTTATTCAATATCTGGCTTTATGATAAAGCTCTCAATACAATTAATTATGCATACCAATTGGAAGACTCAATATTGCAAATAGACAAAGAGAGTATTGAATTTACAAAGGCAGTAAGTGCAGAATTAAAATATTTGCATTCGTATATACTTCTTAAAAAAAAAGCAATTCCTACAGGCAGATAGTATCTTGAATATTTTGGTTAATCAACCATACAAATATGAAAAAGTAAAGAAAAATATTTATAAAGCTTCATATCTTCTGGCACTTTCAAATGCAAAGCAAGGGAAAATAAAACAAGCCTATCAACTGTTGGATAGTTTGCAGTCTATACAACAAATATATTTGCATAATGATAAATATAGTTCTGAAATATTCAGGATAATTTCCCGTATTTATGAATCATTGAATGACTTTAAAAATGCCTATTTATTTAGAAAAAAATCTGCTGAAATAAATGATAGCATTCAAGTAGTAACAATCTTATCAAATTCTGATAACATTACAAGGGAGTATCTGCATTTGAACAATAAAATATCGGAAGAAAGACTCCAAAAAAACATTCAGAAAAACAAGTTTTTATTCATTTTATTTTTGATCATATCTTTAACTCTGATTTTTATTGTAACAATATTGTATGTTAGATCCAATGAAAACAAAAAGCATTTAAAACACGAACGTTATTTGTCGAATGAGCTTAAGAAAATAAACGAAGAATTGAAGCGAACGAATAGCATGCTCTATCAATCAGAATTATACAACAAATTTCTTCTAAAATACCTCGCTCATGATTTGAGAAATCCACTATCAAGCATTAAGGGTTTAGTAGATATCATTCGCTTAGAAGATGACAATAAAGATTTGGACACTTATTTAAATTTAATAGAATCACAAGCTTCTACATCCCTTGAATTTATTACATATTTACTTCATTCATCCTCTACATCACTTCACAAAAAGAATAATTCACTCAATGAAGTGATTGAAAGTTCCATTCAAACTACTTCTCAATCAGCAAGAAAGAAAAATGTTTTCATTGCTAATAAAGTTAATGAACCCATCTTTTGTTATTTTGATTACTATAAGATTTGGAGTTTATTAAACAACTTGATAAGTAATGCCATAAAATTTAGTCCTAGGGATTCATCTGTTGTAATAAATGCAACAAAATCTGATAGTCATGTTTCCATCTCAATAAAAGACAATGGAATCGGTATGCCTCAATCGCTTATAGACAAAATTTTAAATGACGACCTGATCGAAGGCAGACAAGGAACAGAAGGCGAAGAATCGTTTGGCATTGGTCTAAAAATCTGTAAACAAATAGTGGACCTACATAACGGAAAGCTCAGGATACAATCAGAAGAAGGAAAAGGCAGCACGTTTATTATCGAGCTGCCATGTGAAGATAAGGATATCTTAGAAAAGTCTGATAATTCTATGGAAACTTTGGAAACTTCTTAAAATCAGGTTTCCGCTTTTCAAGAAAAGCTTTGCGGCCTTCTTGGGATTCTTCAGTAAAATAATAAAGCAGTGTGGCATTGCCTGCAAGCTCCTGAATGCCAGCTTGACCATCGAGTTCGGCATTCAATCCGGCTTTGATCATTCGCAGGGCAATCGGACTTTTTTCCATAATTTCTTCGCACCACTTTACAGTTTCATCTTCCAGCTGATCGAGTGGCACTACGCAATTAACAAGTCCCATTTCGAGGGCTTCCTTAGCTGAGTATTGACGGCAGAGGTACCAAATTTCACGGGCTTTTTTCTGTCCTACGATTCGAGCCAAATAAGAGGAGCCAAATCCACCGTCGAAACTACCTACTTTAGGTCCTGTTTGTCCGAAAATGGCATTTTCGCTGGCTATGGTAAGATCGCACACCACGTGAAGTACATGACCTCCACCAATGGCATAGCCATTTACCATTGCAATTACGGGTTTTGGAATGCTTCGAATGAGTTTTTGCAGGTCAAGCACATTGAGACGGGGCACGCCATGTTCATCCACATAGCCACCAATGCCTTTTACGTTCTGATCGCCACCGGCACAAAAAGCCTTATCGCCGGCTCCGGTTAATACTACTACGTAGATTTCTGGATTTTCGCGGCATATGTGCATGGCATCAATCATTTCCTTCACGGTTTTTGGGGTGAAGGCATTGCGATAACGAGGACGATTGATGGTAATACGAGCTATGCCGTTGTAGAAGTCAAAAAGGATTTCGTCGTACTCTTTAATTGTTTTCCATTCTCTTTTCAAGACGTCAGTGATTTTTTCTTTTTATACGTTTAATCCTTGTACATGTTCATAAATTCCATGGCTTTAGTGACCATGTCGGAGCTACCCACAAAGTAGGGAACGCGCTGATGTAATTCAGTGGGCTGAATGTCGAGTATTCTTCTATAACCGTCGGTGGCCATACCGCCGGCTTGCTCGGCCAGAAAGGCAAGGGGATTGCATTCGTAGAGCAAGCGAAGTTTTCCATTGGGCGCGTTGGTGCCCTGCGGATAGATATAAATGCCGCCTTTGAGCATATTGCGGTGGAAGTCGCTCACTAGCGAACCGATGTAGCGACTGGTATATGGACGCTTTGTAGCGGGATCGCTTTCTTGACAGTATTTGATGTATTTTTTAACACCTTCCGGAAATTTTACGTAGTTGCCCTCGTTGATGGAATATATCACTCCTGATTTGGGCATTTTAATATTTTCATGAGAAAGGAGAAATACGCCCAATGAAGGGTCGAGCGTAAATCCATTCACACCGTGACCTGTGGTGTACACCAGCATAGTAGAACTGCCATACACCACATATCCGGCTGCTACCTGCTTGTGGCCAGGCTGCAAAAAATCTTCAAGCGTCACTTTAGTGCCGGGTGCTGAAAGTCGGCGGTAAATGGAAAAGATTGTGCCGACAGAAACGTTCACATCAATGTTTGACGAGCCATCGAGCGGGTCAATAAGTACCACATACTTGCTGTCTTTGTGAAGCTCTTCATCGAATGCGATGAAGTCGTCGTTTTCTTCAGAGGCTAATCCGCATACCAAACCCCTGGCTTTCAATGCATTGGTAAATACTTCATTGGCATATACGTCGAGTTTCATTTGAGTTTCGCCTTGCACATTCTGATGACCTACTGAACCAAGAATATCAGCTAAACCTGCGCGATTGATCTCTCGGTTCACAATTTTAGACGCGAGACGAATGGAACTCAATAACTGCGTGAGCTCACCGGAAGCGTAAGGAAAATCTTTCTGCTTTTCGATGATAAACTCGCCGAGGGTAACTGGACGCGACATAGCCAATGGGTTTTGTTTTATGGCAAATGTAAACAGTGCCAAGCGACTGATAGGGAAGAAAAGTTGTAAATTCTTGTGACAAAAAATACAAGCCTAACTAAGCAAGGCTATCAGGTCGTTGCGTGTAATGATGTGATAGTCATTGCCCCCAAGGTGCACGAGTACTGCGCCATTGTCTTCGGTAAAATAGTGTCGAAACTCTTCTACAGGAGTAGTAGCTTCAACAATGGGAAATGGACCACGCATCAGTTCGCCGGCAAGTTTATTCACGGCTGCCGGATCTTCGATTACGGCATTGAAGAGCGTGCGTTCGTCAAGAGAACCAACGAATTGGCCATCCCGCGTTACGGGCAGCTGCGAGATGGAATGTTTGCGCATCAGGCGAATGGCATTGCTGACAGGCTCCCCTACTCCGATGTGCAAAAGCGGCAAACGACTGTGCTTGTCCACAAAGTCTTTTGCCACCTTGTTGTTTTGTGGCAAAAAGCCGCGCTCGCGCATCCAATCGTCGTTGTAAATCTTGCCCACATACCGGCTGCCGTGGTCGTGAAAGAGCACCACAACGAAATCAGTAGGCTTGAGCATGTGCCTGAGCTGGCGCACCACGCCAAAGGCGCTGCCGGCAGAGTATCCTAGAAAGAGCCCTTCTTTCTTGGCCAATTCGCGTGCGATGAGCGCACCGTCTTTGTCGGTTACTTTTTCAAAGCGATCGATTAGAGAAAAATCCACATTGGCGGGCAGAATGTCTTCGCCAATGCCTTCGGTGATATAGGAGTAAATTTCGTTTTCGTCGAAGATGCCTGTTTCGTGGTATTTTTTGAAAACTGATCCGTATGTATCAGCCCCCCAGATTTGGATGTTGGGATTTTTTTCCTTCAAATAACGCGCTACGCCTGAAATAGTACCACCGGTACCCACTCCTACTACGAAGTGGGTAATCCGCCCTTCGGTCTGCTCCCAGATTTCGGGGCCGGTGGTTTCGTAGTGGGCCTGACGGTTTGAAAGGTTATCGTATTGATTGGGAAAAAAGGAGTTTGGAATTTCTTGATTTAATCGGCGGGCTACGGAGTAGTAAGAATCCGGATGGTCTGGTGCAACATTGGTAGGGCATACATACACCTCTGCTCCCATAGCGCGGAGGATGTCCATCTTCTCCTTGCTTTGCTTGTCGTTCATTGTGCAGATGAGCTTGTAGCCCTTTACAGCGGCAGCGAGTGCCAGGCCCATCCCTGTATTACCACTGGTACACTCGATGATGGTGCCTCCTGGTTTTAAACGACCATCGCGCTCCGCATCTTCAATCATTTTAAGCGCCATACGGTCTTTTGTGCTATGGCCAGGATTGAAATATTCTACTTTTGCATATACTGGGCAAGGGATGTCCTGAGCTATGCGATTAAGGCGAATCAAGGGCGTATTGCCTATAGCTTCGATTATACTGTTATAAACTCTTTTTTCGCGGGTCATAAGGAAAATTTGTTCTGCAAAGTAAACGAGCATTCGGTTGTAGGGCTTGTTAAAAGCAATGAGTGTACTAAGAGAAATTGATGTTGATATTTGGATTTAGAGCATTAAAAAAAAATTTTTCCTTTTTTTCAAAAAACAAATCACGATTTGCTTTGCAGGCCGGAGAGGATGATTTGATAGGTTTTATCGCGCAATTCGGTTTCTTCCACGTGTCGAAGTTTTGATACTTCGATGGGCGGATGTATAATGGCCGTAAGAACACCCGGACGACCTTTGAAAACGCTATAAGGAAACTGTTTCTTTGTGCGAGGAAAACTAATCGGTAAAATGTCCGTAGAAGTTTCAACGGCGAGTTTAAATGCGCCCATTTTAAAAGGTGCGAGCTCAATGGACTCCTTGGGCACACCCCCTTCGGGATAAATACAGACCGAATACCCTTGCGCGATTTTTTCAGCAGCTTTCCAATACACATTTTTTTTGCTGCTCAAGCTTTGGCGATCGACTAAAATATTGGTGCGACGGTAGTAATATCCAAAAAGGGGATATTTTGCCAATTCTTTTTTTCCAATAAACAAAAATGTATTAGGTACAGCTATCAGGGTCATCATGATGTCCATCATGCTGGTATGGTTTGCCGTGATAATGTACTGCTTTTTGCGATCGATCAGATGTCTGTTTTTTACGACTGGAATAAATCCTGTGAGAATCGTAACCACATATGCCCAGATGCGCTCAAACCGAAAGAAATACTTATACCACTCCGGTTTTAGTGAAAATATTGTAATAAAAGGAAACACTAAAATAATAGCAATAAAAATGCTGATGTAAAACCATGCCCGCCATAAAAGGCGAAAGGGAAGCCAAAACCACTTCCATCCATTATAAGGCGGCTTTTTTGAAGAATTATTGTTTTTTCTCATTATCGAGCCAGCCAAAGACGCGCTTCAGAATGTCGTTGACACGAGCGGCAGGGTCGCGACGAATAGCAGCCTCTTCGCGAGCCACCATTGTAAACAAGCCTTCGAGTGCGCGATCGGTGATGAAGTTTTCGAGATTTGGATTAACAGGAGTTACAAAAGGAATGTTGTTGTAAGCTTTGGCTAAGGGATTCCAAAGCGCTGTGAGTTCCACCTTGTCGATTGCTTCTTTAATAACCGGAGTAAAAGCTTGGCGAAGCTGATCGGATGTAGTGCGCTGCAGATATTGTGTAGCAGCCGTACTATCGCCTCTCCAAATATTCACTACGTCTGTAAAAGTCATTTGGCGAATAGCATTAACGAAAATTGGGGTTGCTTTTTTAGAGGCTTCTTCAGCTGCTGCATTCATGGTGCGCACAAACTGATCGACTTGAGCACCCAGACCCATGTCGCGCAAGGTGCGTTCCATACGAGCTGCTTCAGGCGGAAAAGGAATTCGAATCAAGCTGTTATTGAAAAAACCGCCATTTTCTGAAGTGAGCTTCACGGCATTGGTTATGCCTACTTCAAGAGCACTTTTAAGACCTGAAGTTACTTCAGCTTCACTTGGAGGTAGGGGATTGATTCCCGGAAGACCACCTACCTGTGTGAGCACATCACATCCATTTAGAATAAGAAAAGCGGGCAATAAAAAGAAAAACTTTTTTATTTTCATACATGTGGGTTTACAGTTGCAATATGCAATTCCTGGAGCTGCTCAGCATCGATGGGTGAAGGTGCATCTATCATGAGGTCGCGTCCGGCATTATTTTTCGGAAAAGCAATAAAATCCCGTATAGTTTCCTGGCCACCCAAAAGTGCAACAAGTCTGTCAAATCCGAAGGCAATACCTCCGTGTGGTGGTGCGCCGTATTCGAAGGCATTCATCAGAAAACCAAACTGTTCCTGGGCTTTCTCATCGGTAAAGCCAAGGAGCTGAAACATTTTTTTCTGTAGGGCGCGATCAAAGATTCGGATCGAGCCACCACCGATTTCATTTCCATTGAGCACCATATCGTATGCATTAGCACGGACACTGCCAGGATCGGTTTCAAGCAAATGAATGTCTTCAGGCTTTGGCGAAGTGAATGGATGATGCATGGCATGCCAGCGACCGGTCTCTTCATCCCACTCGAGCAATGGAAAATCGATTATCCAAAGGGGAGCAAACTCGTTGGGCTTGCGCAGGCCGAGCTTTTCGCCTAAGTACATGCGCAGCTCGTGTAAGGCCTTGCGCGTTTTCGCCTCTACACCGGCGAGGATAAGCAAAAGATCACCATTGGCTACCTTAGCTTTTTCTGCAATGGCCTCGAGTTGTGAGGGGGTATAAAACTTATCAAACGATGACTTCAGGCCGTTTTCATCTCTCTTCATCCACGCAAGGCCACCGGCACCGATCTGCGGACGTCGGACGTACTCCGTGAGTTCTTCGATCTGTTTACGGCTGTAGTGGGCACAGCCCTGGGCATTGATGGCAACGACCAATTCAGCCTCATCAAAAACTTTAAATCCAAAACCCTTTGCCACGTCATTTAATTCGACGAACTGCATGCCAAAGCGGATGTCGGGCTTGTCGCAGCCATAGAGACGCATAGCATCGGAATAGCTCATTCTATGAAAGGGACCTACTTCGATGCCCTTGATTTCTTTAAGCAATTGACGCACAAGGCCTTCGAAGGTCTGGAGTATGTCTTCTTGCTCCACAAAGGCCATTTCGCAGTCGATCTGAGTAAACTCCGGCTGGCGGTCGGCGCGGAGGTCTTCGTCGCGGAAGCAGCGAACAATTTGATAATAGCGGTCGAAGCCAGCTACCATCAGGAGTTGTTTGAAAGTTTGTGGACTTTGTGGTAGGGCGTAAAAGTGACCGGGATGGATGCGCGAGGGCACCACAAAGTCGCGGGCACCTTCAGGGGTTGATTTGATGAGAAAAGGAGTCTCTATATCGATAAAACCGAGTGAATCGAGATATCTGCGCACTTCCATACCGATGCGGTAGCGCAGCAGGAGGTTGTTTTTCAGTGGATTGCGACGCAGGTCGAGGTATCTGTACTTCATGCGCAGCTCGTCGCCACCGTCGGTTTCGTCTTCTATCGTAAAGGGTGGTATTTTACTGGCATTGAGTACCCTAAGGGTATGAGGGACTACTTCAATGTCGCCTGTCGGCAGGTTTGGATTCTTGCTGTCGCGCTCACGCACTATGCCAGTGACTTGTATGACGTATTCCCGGCCCAACTCATTGGCTTTATCGAAATTTTCTTTATTTGAATCTTCGTAGAAGGCAAGCTGTGTAATGCCATAGCGATCGCGAACATCTACAAAGGTGATGGCCCCGAGCTTGCGGATGCGTTGTACCCAACCGGCCAATGTTACTTGCAGGCCTTTATCGTCTAAACGCAGCTCTCCACAGGTGTGTGTTCTATACATGTAATAATTTTAAGACGAGCAAAAGTAGAAAAATCTGGTAGGCTGAATTGAGAGATAGAACATGAGAGACAAAAAGATTTGGTTAAAATTGGGTTTTGACTTGATACGATGGAAAAGAGAGTAGGAGTACCTGCAGATTAAAAATTAAGTTAATTCACAATGCGATTTGAAAGAGTTTTAATTGAACCTATTACAGTTAATTTTGTGAGGTTTTGTTTTTTATTAATATTAAAATTTTAGAGCCCTTTTTGCTTATCCCTTCACATAATTCTCACACAGAGCTCATAGATAGGCTCAGAAAAGGTTTGGTAAAAGTTTTTGTTATAGTTAAAATCCATGAATCTTAACTCATAAAAACACACACCTCCTGAGCCTTAAAGACGAAAACTCTGACAAGCTTTGTCGGCACCTACAGTGCTCTCTTCCATTCGACGACAAGGAGTGGAAGAGGAAAGTTTCTCTTAAAATCCGGTCTTTATAAAAAGGATTAGGGTAAATAAAATGAATCCTCGAAAATCTGTAGCTAATTCAACGTAAATCTGTATTTTCAATTTTCGATATAGTAAAAGTTTTTAAACAAAAGCGGCCGCTGGCCGCTTTCGTGTATATATAAAGAAGTTGCATTTAAGCTCGTTTGGTAGGCAGCGCTTTGCGATTCTGGAGCAGTGAGCTAAGCGCATATTAAAGTAAACTTTCAGCTTTATCAGCAATTTTCGACCCCATCAGAGTTATCCAATTGAATAGACAGAGAATAATAGTATATTGCTGAATTTGAGTAATTATCTCTGATTTTCAGGCAATCGAGTTTTCCAGTAGGGTCCTCCAATATCGATGAGGTAAGTGGTCAGGAATTCAATTCGCTGACGTGCTTCGCGCAACTGACGAATTATGGTAGGCAACTGGTCTGCAACGATGTCGAGCTGTCGAAGGGCTGTACCGGTTGGTTCACCGGAGTAGTAATAAAGTGCGTATATAGCGGTATTAAGGCGATCGGCGAGAGGGGTGGGCATGGGTATTTCGTCGTTGCCGAGGATTTTATTGCCGCGCAGAGCGATGGAAATATCGCCGAGCAGTCGCTCGATGTCAGTTGCATCCTTTAGACGCTGAGGATCGGAACCCGGAAAGATGCGCAGAGCATTCTTGACGGAGCGGACTTCAGCAGTAAGCTCGTCGAGCTGATTGCCGGCAGCAGTGAGTTGACGTCGAAGGTCTTCTGTGCGCCGACGTTGGGCTAAAAGAATGCTATTGTCCTTGGCGGGGAATACTTCGGCATCGAGTGTCATGAGTTCAAAGGAGTGATTGCTGACAAGGGTTTGGAGTGTATCGCGGGTGTGTAAAAAGACAGAAAGACTATAGCTACCGGCAGGAGCCTTGTGGGCAGAGGCTTTTAGTTCGGTGTGTTGGCCGGTAGGAAAGGTGTGGCGCGCGGTGTAGCGACCGTCCCAAGTAACACGGCGTAAGCCTGCAGAGGCATCTGTGGTAAAACGCGCAATTTCCTGGCCTGATTGGTCGGAAATGGCAAAGATGAGATAGGGTTTTTCTTCTTCTTTTTCGGCTCTCAGCTCAGCGAGGGTGGGATTTGGAAGCGGATCGGTGATCGGATTGGCTTTCTTTTCTTTCTCTTTTCGAAGGTCCCGCAAGGTTTTTGGGGCTTCTTTTAAATAAAACGTAAAAGTTTTACCTACAGGCGGATTGTCGGCCATAAAGAAACCATCGCCTAAAAATCCGGCACGGCTGTAGCCGTATTTATTGGCTTCTTGATAGAGAAGACCCGGACGATCGGAGGCAATGGCAAATGGCAGTTGGCTCCAGTCACGACGAACCATATCACGAAGCACAGAATAGTCGTCGAGTATGTAGAATCCGCGACCAAAGGTGGCAATGACAAGGTCGTGATGAGTGGCTTGAATGGCAATATCGCGCACAGGTATAGTAGGTAGGCCTCCGTTGAGGGGTTGCCATTTTTGACCGCCATTTAGGCTGGTATAAATAGAAAACTCGGTGCCGGTGAAGAGGAGATTGGGTTCTACAGGGTCCTCTGCAATACACCATACCGAGCCGCGATCGGGCAGGCCTGTGGTGATTGCTTGCCATGTACGACCGGCATCGGTCGACCGAAATAGGTAGGGACGAAAGTCGCCGTCCTGATGATTGTTGGCAGCAGCGTAGAGGGTGTTTTCACTATGTGATGACCATTGGAGGGCACTGATAAAGGCGCGTTCAGGCACGCCAGGCAGAGCTGCCGCCTGTCGCCAGGTGCGGCCGTCGTCGTCAGTAATGTGGATGAGGCCATCGTCGGTACCTGCTGCCAGCCTCCCAGCTTTTAACGGTGATTCAGTGAGCTGAAGAACATTTCCATAAGGAGTTGTGCTTCGGTGACGGGCAATTGCGTCGACGCCCCAGTAACGGTCCATCACCTTGAGGGTGTTGCGGTCGATTTGGCGGCTTAGGTCGGGGCTGATCTCTTTCCAAGTACTACCGTAATCGGTAGATTTAAGCACCTTTTGTGCGGCAAAGTATAAGGTACCGGGCTGGTGATGAGATAGAATTAGTGGGGCGTCCCAATTGAAGCGATAGGCAGGGCTATCCGGCTCTTCGATTGGGCGTATCATCACACGCTCGCCAGTGGCTCGGTCATAACGAGCTAATCCGCCATATTGATATTGGGCATATACGATGTTGGGATTCTGTGGGTCGATTTGGGTCTTAAAGCCGTCACCACCCTGGGTTACGAACCAGTCTGCATTGGTGATGCCTTGTACAAAGCGGGTGCGGGAGGGGCCACCTACTGAGCTATTATCTTGAGTGCCACCGTACACATTGTAAAAGGGGCCTTCGTTATCGACGCTTACGCGATAGAGCTGAAGTATCGGTAGATTATCAATAAAGCGCCATGATTGACCGCCGTCGTAGGTTTCGTATAGTCCCCCGTCGTTGCCGTTAAGCATGTGGTGGGGATTTTTTGGATTGATCCAGAGGGCGTGGTTGTCCACGTGTTTTTTGTCTTCGGTCCAGCGCACCCAGGTCTTGCCACCATCGCGAGTAATGTGGGTGTAGGTATCCATGCTGAAGCACACAAGTTCATCGGTGGGATGTGCGATGAGTTTTACATAATAGTTGCCCGAAGTGTAGTAATCATTGGTTTTTTGGAAGGAATTTCCCCGGTCGGTAGAAACATAAATTCCGTGGCCTTCAACCATCAGATAGATACGCTGTGGATTGGCCGGACTTTGAGCTAATGAAATGCGACCGAGGTCGGCATCTTTAGGCAAGCCGTTGGTCACTTTATCCCATGTGCGACCTGCGTCGTTGCTTACATAGAGAGCGCTTTCAGGGCCGCCTGATATATAAGTAAAGGTGTGCCTACGACGCTGATGTGCAGTAGCATAGAGCCGATCGGGATTTGTGCGATCGATGTGAATTTCGCTAAAACCTGTATGATCGCTCACATGTAGCAGTCGTTGCCAGGTTTGGCCGCCGTCAGTCGTTTTATAAATGCCTCGCTCACCGCCCTTTGACCATAGGGGGCCATATGCAGCCACATACACATGGTCGCTGTTGCGGGGGTCAATGGCAATCATGCCAATGTGTTCGCTTGTCTTTAGGCCCAGATTTCGCCAGGTGCGGCCACCGTCGTCAGAGCGATACACTCCATCGCCGTAGCCTACGGAGCGCTGGTTGTTGTTTTCGCCAGAGCCGGCCCAGACGGTTTTTGGATTTTTCGGATCAATAGCCAAACAGCCGATGGAATAAGAGGCCTGATTTTCGAAGATGGGTGTAAATGTAACCCCGCCATTGGTCGTTTTAAAAATTCCGCCCGAAGCGATGGCCAAGTAGTATTCCTTAAAGTCACCAGGATTGACAGCAATATCTGCAATGCGTCCGCCAAATGTAGCCGGGCCGATGGAGCGCCATTTTAATCCAGATAGCGCAATGGTTTTCTCTTTATTATCAGCGTTAGTTGGCTTGTTTTGCTTTGAGTTTTTCTGACTGTGGCCAGAGAAGCCGACCACCATCATACAAGCAAAAAGTGCAAAGCGCAAATTCATATTCATCTCTAAGCAACCTTAAAGTTAATACTGCAATATTCGGCCAGCTTTTGGAATTTCCCTGACAACTTGTAAGGATTAAATGCGACTTTTGAGTAATATGAAATAATAAAAAAAACCGCTTGTTTAACAAGCGGTTCATAATTCATTAATGTTTTTAAATTATTTCAAAGCTTTCATTCCTTCTTCGATCATGTTGTAGAACTGATCAATTTTCGGAAGGAGGATAATGCGTGTACGACGGTTAGCAGCACGGCCTTCAGCAGTTTCGTTTGTTGCAACCGGAATATATTCACCACGGCCGGCAGCTGTAATACGAGCTGGATTTATGCCATGTTCGTTCTGAAGTACCCGTACAATTTCGGTTGCGCGTTTTACTGAGAGATCCCAGTTGTCAAGCAGCAAACCTCTTCTGAAGGGAACGTTGTCGGTATGACCTTCTACCATGAGCTCGAGCTCTTGACGTGCATTTGCAATTTTAGCCACTTTCGCTAATACTTCCTTCGCCTTTTGGTTAAGCTCATAGGATCCGCTCTTGAAAAGGAAACGATCAGAAATAGAAATAAATACAACGCCTTTTTCTACATTTACCTGGATGTCTTCGTCGTCCATATTGCCAAGAGCACCTTTAACGGAAGTAACCAAAGCGAGAAGTACACTGTCTTTCTTATTGAGAGCCTCGCGCAAAGTACGGATTTGCAGATCGCGTTCTTTAAGGGATTCGAGCGAACGCTCCAGATTTTCTGCTTCCTTTTTAGTAAGCACACTCAAGTCACCAATATTATTGAGAAGCTTGTAGTTAACGCTTCTAAGGTATTCTACTTCGCTTGAGGTTTTCTTGCGCTCATCGAGACATGCAGCTAGTTCAAGACGTGTTTTTCCAAGTTCATTGTCGAGCTTATTGTATTTTTCCAGAAGTTCAGCATATTTTTTCTTCGAACCACAAGCTGCACCTATCAATATCAGGCTCACAAATAAAAGTGTACGTTTCATGACTTTTTTAAATTTTTTGGCAAAATTATACAGGTGTATTTCTCTAAAAAAAATAAAAATTAACATAATTTGTTAATCGAAACTAAAAAAACCGGCTTTATTGTTGAAGCCGGTTTTTTTCAAAGATTTCAAACAGAAAAATGGAAGACTATCCATTCAGTGCAGCAGCACCAGATACAATTTCAAGTATTTCATTTGTAATAGAAGCCTGACGAGCTTTATTGTATTCCAATTTAAGGGTGCGCTGAAGTTCTTTTGCATTATCAGTAGCTTTGTGCATGGCCGTCATTCGAGCACCGTGTTCACTGGCATTAGAGTCAAGAACGGCTTTGTAGATTTGAATTTTAAGAGATTTTGGAATAAGAAGTTGCACAAGTTCTTCTTTTTGAGGTTCGTAAATGTAATCGATTGACGAAGCCTCTTTAAACTCTGGTTTTTGAACAGGCAGAAATTGCTCGACAATGCTGTATTGAACTGCAGCGTTTTTAAACTGATTGTATATCAGATGGATTTCGTCATATTCGCCGTTTCGGAATTGGTCCATAAGGCGCTCGGCAAGTGCCTCAACAGTAGCATATTTTATTTGATCAAAAATATGCCCTTCATTGCCAACGATCAGATAATCAAGTCGCTTGAAATAATCGTATGCTTTTTTGCCTACACAAAGAACAGAAACCTTTTTTCCTGCAGCTGCAAATTCATCAGCAGTTTTGCGGGCAAGTTTGTTGATGTTGGAATTAAATGCTCCGCACAAACCTCTGTTGGAAGAAAACACGACGAGCAGAACATTTTTTACCTCTGCTCTTGCAGTATATGCGCCCTCACTTCTCTCTAAGGTAGCATTCAGATTTTGCAGTATCTCCTTGAGTTTATTGGCGTATGGGCGCATCTGAACGATGCTGTCCTGAGCCTTTTTAAGTTTGGCGGCAGATACCATCTTCATAGCAGAGGTAATCTGCATGGTGCTCGATACTGACTGAATGCGTTTTCTGAGTTCTTTCAGGTTTGCCATTGCTCCTGATGCTTGAGTGGTTTGAAATTAGTACTTGGCTGCCAATTCGAGGGCTACCTTCTCGAGTACTGAAGTAATTTCATCGGTAAGTTGTCCGGCCTTCAGTTTGTCGAGCACATCTCTGTGCTTATTGTCTAGGTAGTCAAGATATTCCGCTTCAAATTCTTTTACTTTTTCTACCGGCACCTTAGCTAAGAGGTTTCTTGTACCGGCGTAGATGATAGCAATTTGCTTTTCTACCGGTACAGGGCTGTTTACATTTTGCTTCAGAATTTCAACGTTTCTACGGCCCTTGTTGATTACTGCCATGGTTGCAGCATCGAGATCAGAACCAAACTTGGCAAAGGCTTCGAGCTCGCGGTACTGAGCTTGGTCGAGCTTTAGGGTTCCGGCTACCTTTTTCATAGATTTGATCTGGGCGTTACCCCCCACGCGCGATACAGAAATACCTACGTTGATAGCCGGGCGCACTCCAGAGTTGAAAAGATCTGCTTCGAGGAAGATTTGGCCGTCGGTAATTGAAATTACGTTTGTAGGAATGTATGCTGATACGTCACCCGCTTGTGTTTCGATAATGGGAAGAGCTGTGAGTGAGCCTCCACCCTTTACTCTGCCTTTAAGTGATTCGGGGAGGTCGTTCATTTGAGCTGCTACATTGTCGTCGTTGATGATTTTAGCAGCGCGCTCCAGTAAGCGAGAGTGCAGGTAAAAGATATCACCGGGATATGCTTCGCGGCCGGGAGGACGGCGGAGCAGAAGCGATACCTCGCGATATGCAACAGCCTGCTTTGAGAGGTCGTCGTAAATGATCAACGCCGGGCGACCGGTGTCTCTGAAGTATTCTCCGATGGCTGCACCGGCAAATGGCGCGTAGAATTGCATGGGAGCTGGATCAGAGGCATTAGCCGCTACAACGATGGAGTATTGCATAGCGCCACGGTCTTCGAGAGTTTTAACGATTTGCGCTACAGTACTACCTTTCTGACCAATAGCTACATAGATACAGTAAACCGGGTTGCCGGCGTCGAAGTATTCTTTTTGGTTGATAATAGTATCGATTGCTACGGATGTTTTACCAGTCTGACGGTCGCCAATGATTAGCTCACGCTGACCGCGACCGATGGGAATCATGGCGTCGATTGCCTTAATACCTGTTTGCAAAGGCTCATTTACAGGCTGACGATAAATAACACCCGGAGCCTTACGCTCGAGCGGCATTTCATAGAGTTCACCGGTGATCGGGCCTTTTCCATCGATGGGTTCACCGAGTGTATTAACTACACGGCCAAGCATGCCTTCGCCTACCTTAATAGATGCAATACGGCGAGTTCTTTTTACACTGGAGCCTTCCTTAATCTTTGTGGAGGCACCCAGCAACACAATACCCACATTGTCTTCTTCGAGGTTGAGCACGATGCCCTTTATGCCGTTTTCAAATTCCACAAGCTCACCCGCCTGAACACCTGTGAGCCCATAGGCACGGGCAATACCATCACCTACTTGTATTACAGTACCTACTTCCTGAAGCTCAGCTTCGGTACTTACGCCGGCAAGCTGTTGTCTTAATATTGCTGTTACTTCAGATGGTTTAATATCTGCCATTTTGAAAAAGTTTTAAATTAAAAAGAGGGTTTGTAAAGATTGGTAGCAAAAGACTTTTTGAATTCGTTGAGTTGATTTTTGACAGAGGCATTAAATTCTTTATCGTTGATTCGGATGATTAGACCTCCGATCAGATCGGGAGACACCACCTCTTCCAATTCGATTATGCCTCCTATATGAGATTTCAATTTTTTAATTAAGTTCTCCTTAAGCGTAGGTGACAGAGGGTGAGCAGAAATAACCTGTATGAGATGAATCCCTTTAAAAATACGGTACTGTTGAAGAAACTGAAATGCAATTTCCTGGATGCTGCTCTCTCTGCGATGATGAATTAACAAGCGAACAAATGAAGCAGTAATTTCATGCAAGTGCTTCCCGATCTCATCCATCACCTTTTTTTTCTGATCAGTCTTGATCACCGGACTTTTTAGTAGAATCTGCAGCTCAGTAGTATTGGTGATGGTATCGAGTAAAAATTTCATATCATCGCGTACCTGCTCTACGGCATTTCGCTCATGCGCCAGCTCAAGCAGTGCCTTTGCATATCTATTGGCTAATTTGGGGATCTTCATCAGGTGGATACTTAGTTTAGTTCAGCATCACTTTTTCAATGACACGTGCAGCGTACTCTTCGTGTTTTTTTGAATCTTCCAGTTCTTTCTGCAAGATTTTTTCAGCAATTTCGATAGATAGCGATGCAACTTGATTTTTTAACTCGTTTAAGGCAGCCATTTTTTCATTTTCTATCTGTAAGCGTGCATCCGCGATGATTTTTTCACCTTGAACTTTAGCCGATTCACGTGCTTCTGATAGAATTTTTTCCTTAAGTTCCCGTGCTTCTTTTAAAATTGCATCTCTTTCAGCTCGAGCCTCTTTAAGAATTCTTTCATTCTCTGAAGTAAGGTTTTTAAGCTCTTCTTTTGCTCTCTCAGCAGCTTTCAGAGATTCTTCGATGTTTTTCTCCCTTTCTTTTACACTGTTTAATATGGGTTTCCAGGCAAATTTGCCAAGTATATAAACCAGTAGCAGGAAAGTAATGAGCGTCCAGAAAAACAAACCTAAACCCGGAGTAACTAGTTCCATATGTTTAAATTTATAAATTAAAATCACAAGATAAAGGACCAAACCCACCGTTTGGTCCTTTTTTCTTTTTACTTGGGATTGTTGCCAAGGATTGCAGCTACTATACCAAACAGACCAACACCCTCAATGAATGCGGCTGCAATAAGCATAGCTGTCTGAATCTTACCTGAAGCTTCAGGCTGACGAGCAATGGCCTCCATAGCAGAGCCACCAATGCGGCCAATACCTAAACCAACTCCCAAAACGGCCAGTCCGGCCCCGATAGCAGCGATACTACCTACCATAGTGTATAGAGATTAAAAATTAAACATTTCTGATTAGTGGTGATCATCATGTTCATGAGTAGCCATTGTCTGACCGATGAACAAAGCCGACAATAGAGTAAAAATGTAAGCCTGTAGAAGTGATATAAAAACTTTAATTAAATATATAAACAGCGTAAGCAGAATTGATGCTGGTGCTACAGCCACTGACTTAAAAATGAATATTAAACCAATAAGGCTCAGGATTACAATATGACCTGCAGTCATATTAGCAAAAAGACGTATCATGAGCGCAAAGGGCTTCGTGAAAATTCCAATCAATTCAATGGGAGCCAGGAGCAGTTTCATAGGCACAGGTACACCTGGCATCCAGAAAGTGTGCTTCCAGAAGTCTTTAGAGGCATTCGCGATCATGAGGATAAGCGTAAGCACTGCCAACGCCATTGTGAATGCGATATTCCCGCTAAGATTGGCCCCTCCCGGAAATACAGGCACCAGTCCAAGCATATTGGCGATCCAGATGAAAAAGAATAAGGTAATCAGGTAGGGCACAAAACGCTGATAGTATTTATCGCCAATGTTTGGCAGAGCAATTTCATCGCGAATAAATAAAATTATCGGCTCAATGAATGAAGCTAAACCTTTGGGGGCAGTGCTGCCTGATTTGTAGAAGGAAGAGGTTTTAAAACCTATGAAAATCAATAATAAAGCGGATAGAAATAAGGAGAAAACGTTTTTAGTGATGCTAAAGTCCAAAGGCTTTATATTGAGCACTTCACCATTTTCACCTACTGTTACGTATCGCCCCTGTTCATCAGCCTCGTCATTGGCATAATAAATTTTTCCGTGATAACGTGTAAATGCCTGTCCTCCTGCTTCCACTTTTACATGCCCGTGATCGTCATGATGAAAGGCTGACGACATGAAAGTGACCAATCCGTTATCACTATAAAGGATAACCGGTAAAGGAATTGAAACGGGATGACCTTTCCAATCTAAAATGTGAAAATCATGCGCATCAAAGATGTGATGCATAATAACGTCGTTCAGATTTTCCTCTTGCTCATCTACTGAATGATGCTCATGAGTTTCATGCTCTTGTTGAGGGTCTGAAGCATGCAGAGTAGAAATACAAGAAATACTTAAAATAGAGGAAATCAGAAAATTGCGAAAAGTGGTTTCAACTTTCATCGGAAGGTCGGAGATGATGTGCTAATCAACTTTTTTGGTCGGGCAAAAGTAGGCACAAAAGTTTTTTAAAGAAGTTGTAAAATCAAAAAATTCACCGCAAAATTCGAATCATTAACAAGGAAGTAATAGCCAACATTAAAAAATAAGGAACAAAAAAGTGCACCATTACTGCACCAGTAGGTATCCAACCTTTGCTGATAGCAAAAAATATCCATAAGATGCTTATAAGCATTTTTAACAGTGACATGCCAAGCACTACATAAGGTACAGTGTTAGAATAGGTTGTATTGCGCACTCTCAATGAGAGTATTTCAAAAAAAGATATGGAATAAATCAACAAATAAGAAAACGTCAAAAATTTCGGATAAGTACTGTTAAAGGCATAAGACAAAGCGAAGTGAATAAATAGTAACGATGCTGTAAAAGCTGATAGATACAACAGAGCACTTCGTTCTTTCATTTTAAATTTTTTAGCTCCTTAAAAACGAAGTAAAAGGAAATACCGATTCCGAGTAGAGCTCCGATGATGGTGAAAAGATTGTATGGATTTTCAAATCGCTTATCGAGCTTTACTCCTGTATAGGTCAAAAGACCAATGATGGCTGCCATCTGAAACGCAAGCGTCGAAAATTTCAGGTAAGTATTCACACAGATACATTTTCAGATTCTTTGGAGCTGCTAACTTTCTCGTTTGTCATAAAACAGCTACCGTTAAAAACACCACCTTCATCCACAACCAATCGACGTGTGTGTATATTGCCTTCTACAAAACACTGTGATAGCAGATGTACTGCCTCGTCAGCCTCAATATCGCCAATTAATCTGCCTTCGATTTTGGCTGAAGCGCATTTGATGTTGCCAACTATTTTGCCATCGGCCCCGATCACCATTTTTCCTTTTATAGTAATGTCGCCCAGAATTTCTCCATCTATTCTTAGGTCGCCTTCCGATTCGATAGTGCCCCTTACAACAGTACCTTGCAGAATTCTGTTACTGATGGTGATAGGTTGTGATTCTTTCTTAAACATCACTTTTTCTCGGGATTTGATGGCAAATTAATGTATTTTTCGTAAAATGCGATGTATTCTTTCAACAATTGTTTTTGGTAAAATTTCCTAAAGTTGTCGGATGTTATTACTACCTGATGATTGGGCTTGGGTATATAGGCGATAAAGTCCATGTCTTTATTGATCTCTTTAAGATACTGCATTGCTTCAGCCTGGTTGTTAAATCCTGATACCAATATGAGTTGATACTCACGCCCCATCAGAATGTTTCGTAGCTGTAAGCGGCTGTTGGGATATTTTGAGATGTTGAAGTTACTGATTGTACTTCTTATGGTGTTAAGGTCAATTCCTTTATTTTCAAGCACAAGCATGTATTGATGAGGTGCTGATTTTACGTCTGTAAATTCAGCTGCCGCAGCGGATGTGCCAGATGCGGCAGGACCCTCACCAGATAGATGTTTCAAAATGTTTTGGGCTTCAGTAGCTTCCGGGCTTTGGGGATATGTAGTTACGATTCTTTCTAATTTGGCTTTTAATGTGTCTTTAGAGGCCGTTTTGGCAGTAACCAAAGCATCGAGCAACCACCATTTAGGGGTCATTTCAGAATTCGGGTATTTTTTGAGAGCATCCTTAACGAGCTGAGCTGCGGAAGAATATTTTGATGTTTTAAAAGCTTGATAGGCTGCTTTATACTCCTGAAGTTCCAGTGCGTTGGCTTTTTGGGTTGATAGGGTATCCTGGCCTTTTCCAGTAAGTAAAGCTGCAAACGATGATTCAGGAAATTTTTTGATTAGCCCATCGCAATAGGCTTCTTTTTTTAAGGTAAGACTTTGATTTTGTGCTATTAAACAAAGTGTGTAGTACACACGAGGTGTACAGTCGCAATCAGGATAGCGCTTTAGCAGATTCTCAAGCATTTTGATTGCCTCTTTCGGGTCGTTCAGCACATCTTTGTAGATGCGTGCAGCAGCCTCATGCGCATTTTTGATGCGCTTGTGAGCAGCTTCTACCGAATCAGGTGTGCCTGGTATCCGGGCATAGTAATACGCTCGCGTGTATTTAGGGTTATCGCTACCTCTATTTGACTCAGCTTCCTGGGTGTTCTTATCGGTATCTCCTTCACTTGTAGATGATGACTGACCTATGGCAGTTATTTCCTTATTTTTCCTGCGCCAATTGTCTTCGAGTTTTCGATTGCCCCAACGATTTGTGAATTCTGTAAAACCTTGATTTACAAGAGCTTGATTGTAAAAATAAAAAGCAGGAGGAGCCCCCGGTGCGTTTAATCCCATCATACCACCCGCAGCTGGTGCAGGTGTAACAGGAGGAGAATTTCTTGCGGCCGTAATAGGCTGATCGCGATCTTCTTGGCGCTCTCGCTGAGCTTCTTCATCTGCTTTCTTCGCCTGCTGAATGATGCGGTCAATGACTTTGTCGAGCTCTTTTTTATCCAATGCAGCAAGCCTGAGTACTGAATCTTCATAGGCTATTACATTTAGGTGTTGCACTAACTCAGTCAGGCTTTTTTTCTTTTTTTCAATAGCTGAATAGCGAAAATGTGTCTTAGGCAAGACGGTCAACGCGCTGTCGTAATTAGCTTCAGCCGGCACGTATTCGCGGAAGTCGAAGTGCAAATCACCCCTTTTGATGTAGCTCAAACCTTTCTGAAGGTTGTTTTCAGTACTATAATTTATGGATTTTTGAAGGGCTTCAAAAGCTTTGTCAAAATTTTCGTCTTTTATATAGATGTCAGCAATTTGATAATAGATTGCATCGAGGTAGTCGCGGTTTTTGTCTCTTTTAGTGAGCTTGTACAAGTCAGAGAGTATTTCGGCCGATTGCATTAGGTTAGGATCGTAGTTGGCGGCCATTCGCAGATGGGCGTTGATTTGGTAGATATAAGGAGGGTTGCCTTTGATAATCTTTCGAAAAATTTTGTTTGCTTCATAGTAATTGCCTTCTAATTCATAGAGCTGAGCTATCAGGTACATCAGGTTGACGCGATCTGTTTTCGACGGTTTAAACATGAGTGCCTCTTGCACATATCGTCGGGCTAGTTCGAATTTTTTCTCAGGAATTTCATTGGCAGCCATTGCCTTGAGCAGCTCGATTTGTTGCTTTTTTTTCAGGTTTTTCGATTTGTAGTATTTGTTGGCTATTTCTCGAGCTGCATAGTAGTTGCCCAATTGGGTTTGTGATTTAATAGAATAAATTTCAGCATCAATGGCTAAAGGATGATCAGCGTATTCGCGAGCAATGAAGTTGAAAATTTCTATAGCCTTATAAAAATCTCTCGAAACGTAATACGCTTCTCCCAGAACAAAGTAGGCATTTTTAATGGTTTTATTTTTTTGTTTACCAGCTATTACCATTGTGTGTTCTCGGATGGTTTTGGTTGCTTTTTCATTTGCGCGTTTAATATCCGCATCTATTACCGCCACCATCTGCTCGGGTGTAACCAAATAGAGAGGCACAAGGGTATCAAACGATAGTTTGCTTTGTTGCTTTACCGTTGTTTTAGCTTTTAGCAGTGCCTGTTCGGCGTTAAAAAGCGGATTGTATTTTGCCGTAATTTGATGGTAGGTTCTGCTTGCCCAAGTATCGCGCGTGCGGCTGCATGCCACCAGAAGCGCAATACTGCTGACTAAAAAAAGGAGATAATTCGCTCTGACTTTGCCCAACTAAAAATTTTTGCCAAAAATAGGTTGATGACCCGGTAATGAAACGTTTGAACCTGTTGCTGTAGTATCACAGCTAGCGCATGGCAGTTGCAACAATTAAATTTTTATTCTGTTTTCATTTACATCTAATCCTTTTCTCTCTAATTTGGAAAAGAGCTTATTGCAATTCACCCCAAAAGGCATATACTGTCCTGAGGGCGACTTCTACATCGATCCTTGGTGGCCGGTTGATAAAGCCATTATCACTCACGCGCACAGCGACCATGCACGCCGAGGTATGACCAGCTACATCAGCACACCTATCACCGCTGCGCTGATGCGCGCGCGTATTTCTGCTGATATTAATGTACATCCCTTGGAATATGGAGAATCTATATTAATCAATGGTTTACGAGTAAGCCTACATCCTGCAGGGCACATACCAGGCAGTGCCCAGGTGCGAATCGAGAAAAATGGTTATGTAGCTGTAGCAAGTGGCGATTATAAAGTGCAGGCTGACGGCATCTCTACGCCTCTTGAGCCTATTCGATGTCATGAATTTGTAACGGAGAGTACTTTTGGTTTGCCAAGTTTTCGGTGGGCAGCTCAAGATGAAGTGCTTACTGACATTATAAAATGGTGGCAAGCCAATGCTGAGGTTGAAAAAAACAGTGTGCTTATTGCCTATGCTCTTGGAAAAGCACAGCGACTTATAAAACCCCTTTCAGAAAATGGCAGAATCATTGTTCACGGAGCGGTGTATTCAATGAACCAAGCCCTGAGTAACGCAGGTGTTCAGGTGCCGCTTGGTGAACGCATTTCGGAAGTCACCAATAAAAAAGATTTTAAAGGCATGCTGGTAGTAGCACCGCCCTCTGCTATCGGCACTCCATGGTTAAAGAGATTTCAGCCCTATTCATTAGGTATTGCTTCGGGTTGGATGGCCATAAGAGGCATACGGCGACGAAGAGCAGCCGATGTAGGTTTTGTGCTTTCGGATCACGCTGATTGGTCCGGCCTTTTAAGTACCATACAAGAAACCGGAGCGCATCGAATCTATGTCACACATGGCTACTCCGACATTTTCGCACGCTTCTTGTGCGAACAGGGCTACGATGCTCGCCAAGTAGAAACACGCTTTACGGGCGAAGCAGAAGAAATTGATTTACCCGTTATTCAGGAAGATACTCAAAGCGATTAACAGTAATGCTATATCGATCGTCAGCAGATCTTAATATTGGTTCCTGACCTTTAAAAAGCCATAAATTAATATGAAGCTGAAAGTAATCGGGCTGATGAGTGATGTTTGAAAAGCGCTGAAATGCACGTGCTTGCTGAATTGCAGGAATTTTTCCTGAAAATTTTCTGTCTAGATAGTAAAATGCAACCTCACCTCGGCTCTTGTGTATGATGAAGGTATGCACGCGGCTTGTTTCTGACAGTTCAAATCGATGTACTTCAGGCTCTTCATTTACAGCGTAATGCGCAAATTGGGCATTTAGATTCGACACATCTCCCCAACGCGAAATTTCTACGTCCGATTCATTGTAGTGATGATTGCGCTTTTCATTGTAAGTAAACATACCTGCTACCAGTTGGGGATGGAGATTGCGCACACTTCCCTCTAGTTCAAAGAGATAGAGCCCATTTCTTAACATTTGAGTAGTGTAGAGCTCTGCACAGCTCCAGGAATCAGATACAGGCATTACTGTCAGTTTTAAAGCATTCGATTTGGTAATTAAAACATTTTCAACACTTAGTCCGAAATAATTGGGCCCAGGTCCAGCCGGTTGCTCTTTTACTTTGACTTGCCATTCATACCCTGCCCAATTTATCAAAAGACCTGATTGAAATTTTTTAACCAAAACCGGTTTAGCCCCCTGAGCCAACAGCAGCAAATAGATTGTTGCTATTGCGGCTCTGATACTCATTTCTGACTTTTATAAAGCTGGTTATATTGGGCAATCTGCGACAGTATTTCCTCACGCCCCCTACCGCTGACCGATGATGTAATTACCTGAGGAGGCATTGATTCCCAGAAGGCCAACATGGCTGTGCGGTATTGGATGAGGTTAGCCGTGAGCTCATTGTTGCTGAGTTTATCGGTTTTGGTAAAGACCATCGTAAATGGCAAGTTATTTATGGCCATCCACTCCATAAATTCAAGGTCGATCTTCTGCGGTTTTAATCTTGAATCGATCAAGACAAACGTATTGACCAACGATTCGCGCTTGAGCAGATACTCACGGACAAAGTCAGAAAATTTCTCCCTCATCGAAAACGATACCCTTGCATAGCCGTATCCAGGCAGATCGACAAGGTACCAGCTATCGTTAATAAGAAAGTGGTTGATTAAGCGTGTTTTTCCTGGAGTAGCAGAGGTTTTTGCCAGGTTCTTGCGCTGGCACAAGGTATTGATGAGCGATGATTTACCCACATTGCTGCGGCCAATGAAGGCATATTCGGGCTTATCCGGCTTGGGGAGTTGTTTGAGGCTTTCGCTGCTTTTTACAAATACAGCCGATGTGATTTTAGTGGTTTCCATCTTTTTTTACGACCTTCTGAAGCCAGCCGTCGAGTATTTTATTAAATTCGGCAGGGCGCTCCATCATAGCCGCGTGTCCGCACTCAGGAATCCAATAGAGTTCGCTGTTTGGCAGGAGCTCGTGAAATTTACGGGCTACATCGGGCGGTGTTACCTGGTCGTTTTCGCCCCAAATAATACACACCGGCAGATGCATGTGCTCGAGGTCCTTAGCCATGTTGTGGCGGATAGCAGATTTGGAGATGGAAAGCGTTCTTAATACCTTATTTCTGTCATTAACGATGGCAAAGACCTCGTCGATGAGCTCTTTAGTGGCTACTTCTTTATTATAAAATACGTCACGAGTTTTGTTGGCCACGTATTCGTAATCGCCTCTTCGAGGAAAAGTATCGCCCATAGCATTTTCATACAGGCCCGAACTACCGGTAAGTACTAATGAGTGCACGAGCTCTGGATGATTTTTAGTAATAATCAAACTGATGTGTCCGCCTAGTGAATTGCCGATTAAAGTAGCCGGTCCTATGCCAATTTTCTTGATAAACTTTATAACGTGCTCGGCTAAAGAAGTAACATTCGTTGAAATAAGCGGAAGTGAATAAAGAGGTAGTTTGGGTATTAAGACTCTATATCCTTTTTTGCTGAAATAATTAAAAACTTCATCAAAGTTACTCAGACCACCCATTAGTCCGTGAAGCAGCACGAGCGGGTGACCTTCGCCACCTTCAGCATATTCAAATTTACCTAGTGTCTTAAGTGCTACAGACATTTTGAGCTATAAATTTTTAAGCCTGCAAAAATAGACGACTGTACATCAAAAAATGTAGTGCAAGTAATAAGCATTAATTAGAATAATTTTAAATAACATAATTCATCAATTTTTGTGATAAATGTTAGAAAATTAAAAAATGGAAGGCTTTTAGCTTTGCCGCGTTAAATATCAATGAAACCTGATTGGAGCATGAAGTATCTGGCCGAAGAGAAGGAATGTCAGGGTTTAAACGATTTCTTTGTTTTTGGCATAAACTACAATAAAGCTTCTGCAGAGATAAGAGGGCAATATGCCATAGATGCAACAACGGCTGAAACAATTTTAAGTGCCGGCTTTACCTTAGATGCTACAGACCTCATCATTCTAAGTACCTGTAACCGCACTGAGGTGTATGGACTTGGAAACATGGAGGCTGTTATTCAAAAAGTATCAGAAATAATCGGTCAGCCTGCTTATTCATTTGACAAATATGGATACAAGCTCAAGGCTAAAGCAGCAGTCTTTCACCTCTTTAAAGTAGCTGCAGGACTTGACTCACAAATTCTTGGCGACTTCGAAATCGCTGGTCAGCTGAAACAAGCCGCCAAATTTTCTAAAAAGTACGGTAGGCTCAGTAACCTGACCGAACGCCTTGTAAACTTCGCTTTGCAAGCGTCTAAGGAAGTCAAATCTAAAACTCAACTCTCAAAGGGTACCGTATCGGCATCCTATGCTGCAATTGAATTGATTCAAGAGATTTTCCCGCAGGCATATGGAATTAAGATATTGCTCATCGGGTTAGGGTCATTTGGGGAGAATGTAGGCAAAAACATTCGCCACTACTTGCCAAATGCCCGACTTACGGTGGCTAATCGCACACTGATGAAGGCTGAAATGTTTGCACACCACCACCGCTGCTCATTCCTTTCTTTTGAAAAAGTGGCCAGCATCGTAAACGACTATGATGTGGTAATAAATACAGCCGCCATAGAGGCTCCTTTTATCAAACCCGAGCACGTGCAGAGAGATTGTATTGCCTTTCTCGACATGAGTGTGCCAGGTGGCATAGCACCTGAAGTGCAACAGCTCGGTTGCACGTATTACAACATAGATCACATTTCAGCTATACTCAATAAAACTCTTGAAGCCCGGCAAGCTGAAGTGCCAAAGGCCTTGGAAATCATCCAGTACCACATCAAAGAATTCGTAGAGTGGCACAAGGTGTATCTACAGCGTTGGTTGATTTACAGAGTAAAAGACCTTTTATACGAGTTGGATTGTGCTGAATCGACTGTGCCAAAAGAGAAAAAGGTGCAGAATGCACTTAATCATTTGGTAGTAAATATCAAAAAAGACCCTTACAAAGGGTGCCATGTACTCGGCGCCATCAATGAGTATTTGAAGAATTAATCCGATTGTGATGCAAAAGGCTGGAGCGCATTGTGAAGTACAGCTTCGGCTTGTTGTTTTTTGTTAAAAATCAATTGAGTTTTTACCCTCATTTAAATAAAGTATGACCTTCCCCCATCCTTTCCATTATAGGCTTTTTTTATAGTCACTCCCAATATTCGCTTCTAAACCCACTAGACTTAAAACAGAGTGTATTGTTCCCGCTGAAATTACAGATTGTTGCAGTGAAGGTTTCGGTTTGAGTTTTAGTCTATTTCTTATGTTTGTCAATACTTTCGGATCTCTACCTAAAGTGGACACAAAAAGGGGGAGAAAGTCCCTCTTTAAAACCGCCCCTTAGATTTAGAGAGGGAATCAGGGTGTAGTAAAAGTTTCCGTTAAGAAAAGGTTCTTTGCCGCATATTGCGTAAGGTAAAAAAACAGATATTCAAAAACGAAATCAGATAGGGGTTATTTCTTTAAAGCTCAGGCAAATGTGTTTCTTCAGCCCCCTTAAGTAGGTAAATCCGAACAACTGAGCAAAGCGAAGGAAGTGAGGGATACTCACAAAAAGAAAAAATATACACCAAAAACAGTGCGTTTGAGATTTTGTAAAAATGGATGGGCTGATGAATGGTTGAGTATTTCTTTGCGGGAGAATTTAATAGGAAGATAATCGAAAAAATATACTTGAATGAAAAATATTAATCCTACCACTACGCAAGCATGGAAAGCGCTTGAACAGCATGTGAAAGATGCTAAAAAGTGGCACCTTCGGAAACTCTTTGAGGAGGATGCGAAACGGTTTGAACGATTTAGCATTCGATGGAATGGCTGGTTGTTTGATTTTTCCAAAAATTTAATCACAGATACTACGTTAGGCCTACTTGAGCAGCTCTTCGAAGAAGTGGGATGGAAAGATGCCATAAATGCGCAATTCAGCGGAGAGCTGATCAATCGCACGGAGAAACGGGCGGTATTTCACACAGCGCTCAGAAATCATTGGGGTGATCGGCCTTCGTTGACTGGTGGTAAGGACGTGCGGGCGGATGTACGGGCAGTGCTCGAACGTATGAAAACTTTTACCGAAGAGGTGCGCTCAGGCCAGTGGAAGGGTTTTTCGGGTTTGGAGATTACTGATGTGGTAAACATTGGCATTGGCGGTTCTGACCTTGGGCCGCTTATGGTAACGGAGGCACTAAAGGCATACAGACATGAGCGCTTGCGTTTCCACTTTGTATCGAATGTCGATGGGGCTCATATTTGGGAAACGATTAAAGAATTAAATGCCGAAACAACGCTTTTCATTATTGCTTCAAAGACTTTTACAACTCAGGAGACCATGGCCAATGCGCTGACTGCACGGCAATGGTTTTACAGCCAAGGTGGCACGCCTGCCGATGTGGCCAAGCACTTCGTAGCTGTATCGACCAATGCCAAGAAGGTGGCAGAGTTTGGCATCGATACATCAAACATGTTTGAATTCTGGGATTGGGTGGGTGGTCGCTTTTCTGTATGGAGTGCTATAGGCCTGCCCGTGATGATGAGCATTGGTTACGAAGGTTTTATGGATTTTTTACACGGAGCATGGCTAATGGATGAACACCTGCTACAAGCCCCGTTTCGCGAAAACATTCCGGCGCTGATGGCTGCCATAGGTATTTGGTATGTGAACTTTTTAGGAGCCGAAACCGAAGCTATACTGCCATACGACCAATATTTATATCGACTGCCGGCCTACTTTCAGCAAGGAAATATGGAAAGCAACGGCAAATCGGTTGACAGAAACGGACAGCGCGTCACCTACCACACAGGGCCCATCATCTGGGGAGAGCCCGGCACCAATGGTCAGCACGCCTTCTATCAGCTCATACATCAGGGTACGAGATTGATTCCCTGCGATTTTCTTGCAAGCATCCAACCTCTGGCTCCCTTTCCCGACCATCACTTGAAATTGCTTTCCAACTTCTTTGCTCAGACGGAAGCACTTATGAAGGGCAAGACTAAAGAGGAAGCTCTCGAAGAATTGATAAAAGATGGTATGCCAAAAGAAGAAGCTGAGCAACTCGCACCTTATAAAGTGTTTGAAGGAAATAAACCGACCACAAGTATTTTGTATCCCAGGCTGACTCCAAGAGCGTTAGGCAGCCTGATAGCTGTTTACGAGCATAAAATCTTCTTGCAAGGGGTGGTGTGGAACATTTACTCTTACGACCAATGGGGAGTAGAGCTTGGCAAACAACTAGCCAGTAAAATTTTGCCTGAACTTGAAACCGGAAAAATCACGCAACCGCACGATAGTTCAACGCTTGGACTCATACATTTTTATCTGTCACACCGAAAAAGCTAAAATTTTTGGAAAAATCCAAAGCGAAATGTAGTAGGTTTGCGCCCCACCGAAAAATTGGAAACGATGGACAACGTGTTTAAAGGAATCAGCGTCCTTGCTCTGGCAGGCGTTATACTGCTCTTTGCGCTCAGAGGTAACCAATCAGCAGCGAAAACTTCAGAAAAAACCGATAACTCAGGTGCCATTCTTCAGAAAGATGGAGATGGTACAACGAGCAGTGGGCTGAAAATTGCCTACGTACGCATGGATTCACTTGTAGCCAACTACGAACACCACAAAGAGCTGAAAAAGCAACTCGAACAGAAGTACAAATCGATGGAAGCCGATATGGCCCGTCGCACCAAAATATTCGAAGAAAACTACCGAGAGCTGGAAAAAGAAGCTAAAAATCTGAGCCCAAGAGAATTGCAGGCTGCTGAGGCCGAACTGATGGCTAAACAGCAAGAGCTGGTGCGCTATCGCGATAGCCGCGCTCAAGAACTGCTGGCTGAAGAGGCTAAGTTGAATGCCATAATTAAGAAAGACTTAGACGAAGTAATTGACGATTTAGCCAAAGAATTCGGCCTCGACCTGGTGTTCACCTACGATGCAGCTGGCACCATTTTGTACGGAAAAGCCGATTATGACATTACAGCTGAAGTTGTGAAAAGGTTAAATGATCGTTACGCTGCCAGCCGTAAAAAGTAGTTTTATACCTTTGCAATACGCAAGTCGAATCTAAATGAGGAGGGTCAGTTACGTACTCTTGGGAGCACTGCTGATTGCAACTGTGTACAGTTGCGAACCTGACGATTTTAACGTAAACGATCCTCGACTCAACTACGTCGGCACCTGGGATGTAACTGAAAAGACTGGAGACTTTGCTCCGCAATCGTACACCGTTTCAATCGACCTTGGCGAATTGGCTTCAAACCTCACTATTAGAGGATTGTATGCACAAGGACCTACATTCATAACCACTGCTATAGCCAATGGCCGAAATCTGGAAATACCCGTTCAAACGCGTACCGGCCTGACCATAAGCGGCAGCGGCACTGCCAATGCAGATTATACAATGATTAATCTTCAGTTTAGTGTAAACGACGGAAGCTCAATAGACAACGTGACCGCTGAACTGAAGAAACGCTAGAGCCCCGACGAAGAACGGGGCAAAAGCCGGACATTCCTGATGGGAATTTCCGGCTTTTTTATTGTGTTTTCATTAAATTAAATTAACTAACAGAAAATGAGTAGATTAACTTTAGAATCGACCGCCACTGAACATCTTCTACAACTGGCTGAAAAATACGGTACGCCCGTATTTGTGTACGACACCGCTGTGATGGAGCAGCAATATCGCCGACTTACAAGGGCTTTTGAAGGGCAGCGCGTTAAGTTTAATTACGCATGCAAAGCTCTTTGCAATCCCAACGTCCTTCGGTTTTTCAAGTCGCTCGGCACAGGGCTCGACACTGTCTCGATCGAAGAGGTACAAATCGGACTTATGTCTGGATTTCAGCCTGAAGACATCCTTTTTACACCCAATTGCGTGGATTTAAACGAAATCATTCAGGCAGTACAATTAGGTGTAAAAGTAAATATTGACAATCTATCAATTCTCGAGCAATTTGGGAATCGCTACGGAAGCTCAGTACCTGTGTGTATACGCATCAATCCACACATACTGGCTGGCGGGCATCACAAGATTTCGACCGGACATATCGATTCAAAGTTTGGAATTTCTATTCACCAAAGCCGCCACTTGCAGCGCATTGTAAAACACTACGGAATTAAAGTGAACGGGCTACACATGCACACAGGTAGCGACATTTTAGATGTTGACGTCTTTCTGCGCGGAGCGCAGGTACTGCTCGATCTGGCCTTTGACTTTCCCGATTTGGAATACGTCGACTTTGGAAGCGGTTTTAAAGTTCCATACAAACCAGGTGAAAAGGGAACAAATGTGGAAGAACTTGGAGAGAAAATGGGTGAAATGTTTTCCGGATTCTGTAAGAATTATGGGCGTGAACTATCTCTCGTATTTGAGCCTGGCAAATGGCTGGTGAGTGAAGCAGGGTACTTTTTAGTGCGGGTTAATGTGGTAAAACAAACCACGGCTACTGTATTTGCCGGGGTGAATTCAGGTTTCAATCACTTTATTCGGCCTATGCTTTACGATGCATATCACCACATCCTGAACCTGAGCAATCCTAATGGAATAGAACGCATCTACACAGTAGTGGGGTATATCTGCGAAACTGATACTTTTGCCTGGGATAGACCCTTACCCGAAGTACGCGAAGGGGATATTCTTTGCTTTTTAAATGCCGGGGCTTATCTCTACAGCATGTCGAGCAATTACAATGCTCGGTTAAGACCTGCTGAAGTTCTCCTGCACCATGGCCAGGATTACCTCATCAGCCGGCGACAAACCCTGGATGATCTACTGGCGGCAGTAGTGATAAGCGATGTGGAATTTTGAAGCGAAAATTAAAATGGCTGATAATAAAGACATTACTGTAAGGATGGCCAATGAGGGCGACTTAGCAGATATATATGAGCTAATCGCGGAACTGGCTGAATACGAACGTGCTGCTGATGAAGTTATCAATACTCCCCATCAGCTACAAAAAGATTGGCAAGACGGCTGCTTTAAAGCCTGGGTGGCTCAGCTAAATGGCCAGACCATTGGAATGGCGCTTTGCTATGACCGCTACAGCACCTGGAAAGGGCGCTGTCTATATTTAGAAGACATCGTAGTAAAACAATCACATCGCCGTATTGGAGCCGGCAGTGCCCTAATGAAAGCCCTTGTAGATTATGCAAAGAAACATCAGTACTACAGCATCAACTGGCAAGTTCTTACCTGGAACGAGCCTGCGTTGAACTTCTATCAAAAGTGGAATGCAGAAATCGACAAAGAATGGTGGAACGGTAAATTAATCGTGAATCAAAATCAAACAGATCAATGAAAGTTTTCAAATTTGGAGGAGCATCGGTAAAAGACGCTCAAGGCGTAAAAAACATAGCTCGCATTATACAGCTATTTGAAAACGATGGGTTAATCATTGTGGTATCAGCAATGGGAAAAACCACCAACGCCTTAGAGGAAGTAGTTAGATCCCATTACTACGGTCAAGGCGATTGGCAAACAAAGCTCGATGAAATCAGGGCTTATCATCTGTCCATTATGCACGATCTTTTTCCAAATCCTCAACACATCGTTTACGAAGAGGTAGAGCATACTTTCTACCAACTGCGCCTTATCTGTCAGACAAAGCCTGAATCCGATTACAACCTTGTTTACGACAGAATCGTAAGTTATGGTGAGATTATCAGCACGCGTATCGTAAGTGCATATTTAAGCGATGTAGGGGTAGAAAACACATGGCTCGATGCCCGTAAGCTCATTAAAACCGATCAAAACTACCGATTTGCTCGAGTAAACTGGAATTTCACTGAAATTTTACTTCGCCAGGCCATCCGCAACCCTGAGGGCAGATATGTGATTCAAGGGTTTATTGGCAGCGACGACAACTATCACGCCACCACACTCGGTCGCGAGGGCAGCGACTACACTGCAGCCATAGTAGCCTACTGCCTCGATGCTGAAAGCGTAACCATTTGGAAAGACGTTCCCGGCGTGCTCAATGGCGACCCTAAAGTTTTTGATAACACCGTGCTGCTAAACAAGATTAGCTTCTCTGAGGCTATAGAATTAGCCTACTACGGTGCCTCGGTCATTCACCCTAAAACCATTCAGCCCCTAAAGCAAAAGGGAATTTCTTTAATGGTAAAGTCTTTTGTCGATCCACAATCGCAAGGTACCGTGATAGAAAATGGCAGCCCGCTTGTTCCGATGGTGCCTTGTTATATCCGAAAGGCAAATCAGGCGCTGCTAAATGTACGTACTACTGACTTAGCCTTCATTGTTGAAGAGCATTTAAGTCAAATCTACGCAATGTTTCACCGATATGGCATTAGAGTAAATTTGGCTCAAAACACAGCCACGAGCTCAACCTTTATAATTAATCACGACCCTGTAAACGTACCCTTACTGCTCGACTCCCTCAGAAAATCCTTTGAGATCGATTATTCAGAAGGTCTTGTTCTCTACACAATAAGGCATTACTCTGATTCGGATATCAAAAATTTTCTCAAGAATAAGGAACCTCTTCTTCAGCAAACTACACCCATGGTCTATCAGCTGGCAGTGCGAGATGTGTAAATCATTTCACCATCTTGCGCAGCTCGCTAGCGAAGCGGTAAATAAGTAAAACCAATGGAAAAAGTAAAACTACCAGAACAATCGGCAGCATGAATTTCGAAAGTATAAAATTGTCCTGAAGGGGATTGTAAATGGTTTGATACGTAATCAGAAAACCCGACAGGTTAATGATAAATTTAACAAGTATTAAAAATCGAATGCTAACTCGTAGCACCTCTTCACTGTTTCTCTTTTCGTCTTTTTTTAAAAGAGAAACCAAATGCTCCGGATTTTTTTGTAATGCAGAAAGAAGAAAATATAAAATAGCGCTAATGGAAGGCAAAAAGAATAAATTTAACTTATGACCTTCTTTTTCCAGCGATCCCGCAAAACCGAAGTTTAGGTTAATAGAAGCAGGCAATTTTGAATAAGAAAGGGCAACAATGAAGAACGACATGATCAGAAAAGCAAGAGCCAGACTTTCGAACACATATTCAAAAAGGATAGATTTGCTTTTCTTGATGATCATGTTATTTATTTTTATGCTACAAAATAAATTCTTTAAAAAGATTTCTGCAACTTTCGCAAAATTTTTTATTTGTTAAGCATGAAAAATAATGATCAGTAACACGAAATAATATAATGACTTTGAAATAAAACAGGCAAAATATGGAAACTTTAGAAAATATAGCAAAATACCTCGAAACTCTTGCCTCTAATCACCTGAGTGAAGAATACGATAATACAGGCCTTTTAATAGGTGATCCCTCTCAGGAGGTAAAAAATGCATTGATAGCTTTTGAAATTACTGATGAGGTAATTCAAGAGGCAATAAACAATGATTGTCAACTGATTATTACACACCATCCACTCATCTTCAAGCCATTAAAAAAGATAAGCAGACAAGTAGCTGATCAGCGATTGGTGGCCGACCTCATTCGCCATGGAATTTCTCACATTGCGCTGCATACCAATGCCGACAACATTGTTAACGGAGTAAATAAGCAATTGGCAAAAAAATTAGGACTACAAGATTTTAAAATTTTAAAACCAGGTAAAGATCGCCTGTACAGCGTGGTGGTTTTTATTCCTGATGATGCCTTTGAGCGCGTAGAAGCAGCCATGTTTGAAGCCGGCGCCGGAAACATCGGCAACTACTCTCATTGCGGATATTCCCTATCGGGTACGGGTAGCTTTTTGCCATTAGAAAACGCTAAGCCGGCCATAGGCGAAAAACACCGCCTCGAGCGCGTTAACGAAAGGCGTTTAGAAGTAATTGTGCCAGGCCGAAGGCTCAAACAGGTAATAACATCCATGCTCGAAGCTCATCCGTATGAAGAAGTCGCTCATTTTATTATTCCCCTTCAAAATGTTGACCCCGAATCTGGTGCCGGAGGCATCGGACTATTGCCAGAGCCAATGGAGTATGAGGCCTTTGTATATTTTGTAAAACATGCCTTAGGGCTGAACTTCATCCGTTCGTCGAAGCAGCACCCCCCAGTTGTAAAAAAAGTGGCTTTTTGCGGAGGATCAGGTGCTTTTCTCATACCTGATGCTCGAAAGATCGGTGCAGATGTATTTATAACCGGCGATGTAAAATACCACGATTTCTTTTTAGCCGATGGCTCATTTGGCATCCTTGACGCCGGACACTATGAGACGGAATTAATGATAATCAATGAATTTGCAGAATTTTTAAAGAAAAAATTCAATACATTCGCAGTCCGAATTTCAAATGTTAAAACAAATCCTATAATCACCCTATAAGACGCTATGAGCCAAGAAGTTACAGTTGAAATGAAGCTTCGCGCACTGTATGATTTACAACTGATTGATTCAAGAATTGACAAGATTAAAGCCATACGTGGAGATCTACCCCTCGAAGTACAAGACCTGGAAGATGAAATCGAAGGACTCAACACACGTGTAGAAAAGTTGAATCAAGAAATTGCAGAGCTCGAAAACGATATAAAGTCTAAAAAGATTTTCATTAAAAGCTGTCTTGACAAAATCAACAAATACAAAGAGCAGCAAAAAAACGTGCGCAACAACCGCGAGTTCGAAGCACTATCAAAAGAAATCGAATATCAGGAACTTGACATCAAACTAGCTGAAAAGCGCATGAATGAGGCTAAAGCCCGTATCGAAAGTAAAAACACTCAAATACAAGCTGCTCAGGAAAAAATAGCTGAGCTCACTTCACACCTCGAATACAAAAAACAAGAGCTCGAGTCAATTTTAGAAGAAACATCCAAGGAAGAAGATATTCTCCTTAAAAAATCAGAAGAATTTGCTCAGATGATTGAGCCTCGTTTGCTGGCTGCTTACAAGCGCATTCGCGAGCGCATGAAAAACGGCCTTGCTGTAGTACCAGTGGAGCGTGGTGCTTCAATGGGGTCATTCTTCACTATCCCCCCCCAGCGCCAGCTCGAAATTCAGTCGCGTAAAAAAATCATCATCGATGAGCACAGCGGGCGAATTTTAGTGGATTCTGAATTAGCTCGAGAAGAAGAAGAAAAAATCAACAAATTGATTGAATCAATTCGATAATATCTTAAACAAAATGATTTTTGAAAACAGGGATTTCGCGTTGAAATCCCTGTTTTCTTTACTGTTGTCACTACATATCAGTATTTCGAAGGCAAGTTTTGACTTTACTCCTCAAGTACTCACTGCCCAGCAACAGACGTACAATTTGTTTTTGCGAGATGCTAGGAGAATACTGGACGAAGAAGCTGTTTCTGCACCAGGTAATCGAGCGATTTATTCCGCGAGAGCTGCTCTGTTTTTCGCCGAAGCTACGGCAGCAGATGTGGACGAAATAACACGAAAGAATATCGGTCATCTGAAAAAGCTGCTTAAAGACATCGAATCTGATCGCGAGCAATCTGTACATCATCTTCTTGCGCGAATAGAGATCTACATTTATTCCGGAATGCTGCAAGTGCGATTAGACAATCGGTTAAGAGCAGCTTCCGACTTTCTTTCAGCTTACAACCTCGCTAAAACAGCTTACAACCAGCACCCAAAAGACGCTGTAGTTCGCTTAGTTTGGGGCAATATGATGGCCACCATTGGCAGTTTACCACCTGAGTTGCGCAGGTATCTATCCATTATTGGCTATACAGGCGATGTGCATAAAGGCCTTCAACTTATGAAATCGGCTCATCGCACCATAGTGCAACAACGAGAATATAAACCTTACCTCACTAAAGCAAATCTCCTCTACCTGATTACAGCTAAACAACTGGTTGATAATGAGGAAGTTTTACCTCAAACCGAAGGCATTTATCTTAATGAGAACTTTTGTACAGCAGTGGTATGCGCTAAAGTACTCATGGAACAAGGCTATAACGAAGCCGCTTTAACCCTGCTCGAGACCAATAAGCCTAAACCAGGACAAGCAAAATTGCATTATTACCATTTTCTGCTCGGCAAAGCACGACTTGCTGCCGGTAGGAACGATGCAGAGCAAAGTTTTGTCACCTATTTAAAAGACTATCGAGGAAAACATCATATTAAGGCTACATACAAATTGTTGGCCTGGTACTATTTGCTCAAAGATGAAGCAGAAAAAGCCGATTCGCTTATGCAACTAATACCTCAGGTGGGTCAGGCAGTAATAGGCCCTGATCAGCAGGCTGAACGCGAGGCGAAAGACCCGCTCAATAAGACACTTATAAAAGCAAGAGTGCTCTTTGACGGTGGATATCTGTCGGAAGCACTCGAGGTGCTGCAGGCTGATACAGCATTAGATTGCTGTCAGACAGATGCTGAAAAAGCAGAGTACTTTTACAGATTAGGCAGGATCTATCAAAAGCAAGGCTTGATCTATCTTGCCATTGATGCCTTTGAAAAAGCTGTAGAAGCCAACTCAGCTACTAGCTTTAACAGAGCAAATGCAGCCTTACAAGCGGCACTGCTTTACGAAAAAATCGGACGACGAGACAAGGCCAAGATGAACTTTCAGAAATGCTTGGCTATGAAAAACTTTCCGTATCAAGAGGGGCTTCATCAGAAAGCCAAAGCTGGGCTTGACAGAGTGGACAGCTTAAAATGACAAACAAGTATTTTACCAATATTCACTTCTTTCAGAGTTGAGGCTATCTAATTGTTTATAAAATACTTTCCTGAGAATAAAAAAGAATTCTTTTCAATATCTAACTCACAATATCTACTCCCTTAAAGTTAAGGAAGTGAAAGCTTTGGATTATTAGAACATTAGTAAATTTTAAACCATTTGGATCTCAATAAATAGAGAGTCTGATTTAAATTTTAAATAATCAGTCAAATACTCCAGATAAAGCTTCATTTATAGCAAAATTAAAATTATCAAGAACAATAAAACAAAAAGCGCTTCTACCAAATTGTTGAGAGGATGTCTATTTTTTAGCTACAAATCATTTAAAATGAAAATTAAATAAAATCAAGCAATATACACGTCGGATATTTGTTGCCGAAGTGAGCAACCACAATCATGAGTCTTACGAAAAAAGTTTTGCTAAATGCCTACAAAATCATGGCCACTGCAAGAGCCATGAGCGATCTGTTTGAAGAGAAGCGCGACATTACAAGCAAATATGTACACGCTACAAGCCGTGGGCACGAGGCAGCCCAGATAGCACTCGGTATGCACTTGCTGCCAAAAGATTATTTAAGCCTCTATTATCGCGACGATAGCGTGCTGCTCACCATTGGGATGTCGCCATACGAATTAATGTTGCAATTACTCGCTAAAAAAGATGACCCCTTCTCCGGAGGGCGCACTTATTACAGCCATCCGAGCCTTAAAGATCCGGATAAACCCAAAATACCCCACCAAAGCTCGGCTACAGGTATGCAGGCCATTCCCATCACTGGCTGCGCTATGGGACTGCACTACAAAGAAGTAACGGGAATTTTGACCGATGAAGAAAGAGGTGCAATAGCCGTATGTAGCATTGGCGATGCAGCAATGACGGAAGGTGAGGTGAGTGAAGCCCTACAAATGGCTGTTTTAAAAAAGCTGCCAATCCTCTACTTTGTGCAGGACAACGGCTGGGATATCTCAGCAAACGCGGCCGAAACACGCGCACAAAATGCCTTTGAATACGCACAAGGCTTCAAAGGCCTTGAGCGCATTACTGCTGACGGTAGTAAGTTTGATGAAATTTATGCTGCCGTGGAGCACGCTGTATACATCGTGCGAAACGAACGCCGGCCCGTTTTACTGCATACAGATGTGCCTCTACTTGGCCATCATACCTCCGGAGTTCGCCGTGAAATGTATCGAGACGACCTACACCTCCATCAGCAGAGAGATCCTCTGCCCTATTTGCGAAACTTCCTCATGGCTTCAGGAATTACTGAGCAAGAAATTGCTGACATTGACTCTAAAGCCAATAGAATTGTCAGAGAGTCCTTTGAAATGGCACTACGGGCCGAAGAACCCAATCCAGAAGATTTGCACAAACACTATTATGCTCCTACGCCCATTACAAAAGAGGAAGGTGAACGCACACCAGCTGGTAAAGAGAGAGTAGTGATGGTTGACAGTGCACTCTATGCCGTGAGAGAACTGCTGGCAAAACATCCCGAAGCTCTGCTCTACGGACAAGACGTGGGAAGGCGACTTGGCGGTGTGTTTCGTGAGGCTGCCACATTAGCGCAGCAATTTGGTGATGAGCGCGTGTTTAATACGCCTATTCAAGAGGCATTTATCATCGGAAGCACTGTAGGCATGTCTGCCGTGGGGCTAAAGCCAATTGTAGAAGTTCAGTTTGCCGATTACATATGGCCAGGATTAAATCAGCTCTTTACTGAGCTATCGAGGTCGTACTTTTTAAGTAACGGCAAATGGCCGGTTAGTGCGGTCATTCGAGTGCCCATTGGAGCATATGGCAGTGGTGGTCCATATCACAGCTCTTCGGTCGAGAGCGTTTTAGCCAACATCAGAGGTATTAAGGTCGTTTATCCATCTACAGGAGCTGATTTAAAGGGACTGCTGAAATCAGCTTTTTACGATCCTAACCCGGTAGTAGTACTCGAACACAAAGGCTTGTACTGGAGCAAAGTAAAAGGTACCGAAGATGCCAAAACAGTAGAACCGGACGAACACTACGTCATTCCCATCGGACAGGGCCGAATGGTAAATACAGTAGAACCCACTATTGACGCACCTACCTGCGTAGTTGTAACTTACGGAATGGGCGTGTACTGGAGCAAAGAAGCAGCTAAAGCCTTTCCTGGTCAGGTGGAAATTTTAGATCTAAGAAGCATAGTACCAGTAGATTTTGAATTAATTCGCGAAAGGGTACAGCTCCACGGCCGTTGTTTGATTGTAACTGAAGAGGCTGTAAACAACTCTTTTGCCCAAGCTTTGGCAGGGCGAGTTTCTGAGAAATGCTTTGAATACCTCGATGCCCCCGTGCAAGTAGTAGGCAGCATAGAAACTCCCGCTATTCCTCTAAACTCTGAACTAGAAGCCTATGTGCTGCCTAATGCAAACAAAGTAAGGGCAGCATTAGAGAAACTGCTGAAGTACTAATTTACGGGTGTCAATCGTCCAGTAGTGCCTGATACTCTGATCTGCTTTTCGCGGGTGGGTGCGTCATCGAAGCCCTTGCGCACTTGCTTACCCCAGGTAACCTTGCCCTCTATAAAGTAGTCCCAGTTGCCTTTAAAAGCAGACCAAACTACAAGAAAGTGAAAGGACAATGGCTCGAGAATACCCGTAAGAATCAATCGCCTTAGGCCTTTTGCGTCCTTATATTGGAAATAAGTAGTTTCCTCTACGTATATAGTAATGATGGTGAAAACAATTGCAAAGCCTATTACCGTACTGAGAAACAAAAACAAATAATTAGCCGGGAATAGTCCTAATATCGCCAATAGCAAAAGGGTTGTCAATCCAAAAAATTCAACCAAAGGTGCCAACCATTCATAGAATACCCAATACGGATAAGCTATCATACCCAAAGACTTGTATTTTGGATTTAAAAAAAGCTTTCTGTGGGCGAGAATAGTTTCGATGCTTCCTCTAGTCCAGCGGTTGCGCTGCCTCAGAAATTGTCCAATCTTTTCAGGTACTTCAGTCCATACAAGGGGCTCAGGCACGAAGTACACTTTGTACTTAATTCCATTTTCGCGACAGTACCGACGCATGCGCACGGCTACTTCCATGTCTTCACCCACCGTTTTAGTAGAATAGCCCCCCGCAGCTATCATGATTTTTTTGTTAAAAATTCCGAGGGCGCCTGATATCAAAAGTAAGCCGTCGAGCTTTTGCCATGCAATGCGGCCAAGTAGAAATGCACGCAGATATTCAACCGTCTGAAAGCGGGCTAACCAGTTTCTCGGCACGTTTACCTTTTTGATCACGCCTTTGTCGATCACACAATCATTTGCGATGCGCACCACCCCACCCGATGCTATGGCGAAGTTCTCCGGGTCGTCAAGGATTGGATGAATCATTTTCAACAAGCAGTCGCGCTCCAAGATACAATCAACATCGATGTTCATAATGTACTCTCCTGAAGCACAGTTAATACCAGCATTTAGAGCGTCAGCCTTCCCACCGTTTTCTTTGTCGATTACCAACAAATTTTTTAGTACAGGATTTCTAGAACGGTATATTGCCCGAATAGGCTGAGTCTTAAGTGTATCAGGACTAGAAAATCGCACAGGCTCAAGGTCGTACGTTTCTATTACGCGCTGCAGCGTGTTGTCGGTTGAACCGTCATTAACAATAATTACTTCGTAATCGCGGTATTCGAGTGAAAGCAATGAACGAATGTTTTGCACAATGGTGCGCTCTTCGTTAAAGGCAGGTGCTACGATGCTAATCATTGGAGCCTCAGGCGACTGCAATATAGAGAGATAATTTATGCTTTTTGAAGATTTCAAATGCCGGAATGCATAACGTATCGACAAAAAAGCAATAATCAAATACGAAAGCATAACCGATATGGTAAACAGATAAATTAGGATATTAAAAATACCCAGAAGTATGTCGAGCGTACTTAGTGCTGTATCAAATTCTTTCATCTAAAGAGTGTTCTATAATTTCACGTTGATAATCGGGAAAAGAATCCTTAATTTGATATAAAAGATTTTTTTGCCCGATTTTAATAAGAGCATTCGACGCTTCTTTTACGATAAAATAATCATCAGACATCAGACAATCGATTAAAAACAATTGGTCTGACTCATCGCCAAGCTCACCAATTGTCTTTAGCACTTCTACCTTCAGCTCAGTCGGATAGTTTGGATAGTGCATTTTCACCACATCCAGCTCGCTTTTTAAGCCAAGGTGACTAATGGTTTTAAGCGCTTTTTTTACTATTTCAGTATTGCTGTGATCAAGCAATTTTGTTACGTGGTCTTTGTCTTGAAATTGCATAAAGTTTTGTGTCACTTTCAGGCCAAAAAGAACTACGCTATCGTTGGGCGATTTAAGCCATTTTTCGGTCTGAGAAAAATAGCTATATTGCATTTTAAGCAGCTGGTTGAGCAACTGAATTTGCTGCCATTCTGACAACTGTGTTTTTAATGTATCTAAAAATTGTAAACCCCTTAAACCACCTAATTTCAATACGACCACCTGTGCTTTATTGCGCACCAACTCATTTTCATAATCGGTGTATTTCAGTACTTCGAAGAGAAGCTCTTTCAGTTGTACATTTCCAATTTCTTCAATCACAGCGGCTTTAGTATCCCAATCGCCTTCGTGAAGTTGTTTTACCAATAAGTCCTTAAGATTTGTTTCTCTATAGATTTGAGTAACCACTGCCAGGGAATCGCCGTCGAGCTGCAGAGCCATTGAGTTAAGCATCTCGCGAGTAGCATCGCGTGTTATTGTGGTTTTAGGATTGTCAATTAGCTTTTTTAATCCACTAATTTGTTCACTTCGCTTTTCTCGATCGGTTTGAAAAAGAATATCCAAAATAATATTCTCAAGAGTAGCCTTTATGCGTTTGTAACGTCTCTCTTGTAAATCGCGTTCGGTTCGCGTTTTTATTACAACAAATAATAAAATCAAAGCGATGATAACTAAAAAGAAAAGTGCCAACAATAAAAATTTATATTTTAAAGGCTGATAATTATAAAGGCGAACAAAAAAATTAAATAAACCATCCATTACAATAAAATCAATAAACTTCCTATAAATCCATAAACATCAAAGGGTGTACGCGGAGAGGGATTTACTCTCTCATAATAGCCATTTACCCGTATCAGAAGAGCATTTTCAAGCCAAAATTGATAACCTGCCGAAAGTCGTAGTGCCCTTGTGAAAATTGTACCTGCCAGATTAAAGTCGAGGTATTCGCTTTCAGGCGATACCCCATATCCCACCTTAAGATCGATAAAGTGAAGTGGATTATTTAAAAAATATTTATAAGAAACCACCCCGGAAATATTTGCTCCAACATTTCTGAAGGGAGTATAAATAAGCCGAGCACTTGCATAGTTGTTTCCCCAGTATCGACCGGCCGAACCGGTAATGCTATGTAACTTCAATGAACCAAAATCCACATATCTCCAGCCTAAAGATAGTTCAATGTTTTGTGGATTTACAAAAAATGGTTCAGCCGCTATGCGCCAGTAAGGGAAAAGCACTCCATCCGAAAAGCTTACCAATCCATAGAAGTAATTGTTTCTTCCGAATTTTGGATAAAACTCCACCTCGCCCATCCATGAGCGAATGCCAAAGCGTGATGCCAAATGAGCTCGGGGTATAACAATTCCGAAATCAGACTTTGACTGATATTCCAGATAAAACTGATGTCTCGGCCAGGTTGGGTCTGCTCCGATCCAGAAATACATGTAGCCAATCCCAGCAAGTTTGTAATTGTCAGTGATTTTATAGTGAAATTTAATTTCGTTCAATAACGTAGAATCGGCGTTAGGCATCTTAAGCGCTGAGTCAGCCATCTCAACACTGGCCTTGTAACGTCTTTTTTCGTATAGAAATTTGGCCGTATTCGTGATGAGCGATGTAGCACTATCTGGAAATTGTTTGATTGCTAACGCATTGTAATAATTATAACACGTACTGTCTATAGCGTAACAGGTGTTTATACCTATTTTATACAATTGATATTCTTTGGGATATTTTGTAAGAAGTGTATCGAGCATCCTGAAAGTGGAATCAGCCTCCCCATCCCAATACAAGTAATTCAAAAAAGCAAACTGGAGATCTACATAATTTGGGTATTTTAATACCTCCTCTCTGATAAGATTTCGAGCAGCTTTAAAATTTCTGAGTCTCGCTTCTGTGGCTGATTCCTTTAATAGCGAATCAGGGTCAACTTTCTTGACCTGTGCTGAAGAGTATGTGTATATTATGAATGCCATAAAGAGAATCAGCCTTTTTTTCATTCATTTACTATTTCTTGTCCAATAATTTTTTGATGCGCATTATCAGCTCGTTTGGGCTGAAGGGTTTGGTCAAATAATCATCGGCTCCAAGATCAAAAGCTTTTACTACGGCATTTTCTGAATTCAACGCTGTAAGCATTAAGATGGGTGCTTCCGAACCTTTTTCTTTTAATATTTTAAGAAGCTCAAATCCGCTTATATAAGGCATCATAATATCAGAGATTATAATATCAAATTTTTCGTTTTCTATCATGCTCAAGGCACTTTCTCCGTCGTTAGCTACTTTTACGGTGTAGCCTTCTTTCTCCAGTTTAAAGGAGATTGCCTGGCGTATCAAATGATCATCATCTACTACAAGTATTTTAGCTTTCGACATTGTACTTTTTTTAGCTAAATTAAGGTTTAACAAAAAAAAGTCCATAGAAATATTTGTGTAGCTCGCTAATTATATTTGCTTGAATATCAGAATGTAATTAGAAATCGTTTCAAAACCCAAAAAGTTCTTTTTTGGGAATTTATTCTAAAAATAGGAAAAAATGAACATAGTAGTCTTCACTGGAGCGGGCATAAGTGCTGAAGCAGGCATCAGTACTTTTAGGGGTTCTGACGGACTGTGGGATAAATATCGCATTGAAGATGTAGCTACGCCCCATGCTTGGAAAAAAAATCCCAAATTAGTACTCGACTTTTACAATCAACGGCGTAAACAAGTAATCGAAACAACACCCACAGAAGCGCATTTCCTGTTAGCAGAACTACAGAAATTATATCCCTCCACTTCCGTAATAACCCAAAACATCGACGACCTACATGAACGAGCGGGAAGCAAGGTGATACACTTACACGGCGAAATTCGAAAAGCCCGCAGCACTGCCAACGATTCTTTGATTATTGCTATTGAAGGCTGGAGGCTCGACCTTGGCGATCTATGTCCATTGGGTTCACAACTGCGACCACACGTGGTTTGGTTTGGCGAAGAGGTCCCAATGATGAACAAGGCGATCAAATTAGCAAGTGAAGCCGATGTTTTTTTGGTTATTGGTACCTCCCTTCTAGTGTATCCAGCAGCCAGTTTGCTGCATTATGTCCCCGCACATGCTGATAAATGGATTATTGACCCAAATGCTGAAAACATGCATGTACCAGGATTTAAAAAAATATCTCAAAGTGCATCTGCAGGTTTAAAAACTTGGAGAAGTCTTATGAAACTATAAAAAGCACTTCATCTGTCGTAAAGCGATAGAATTTTTGATATAGAGGCAAATATTCCTATATTTGCAAAGCAATTTGAGGGGGAGGATATATCCCCCTATTTTATTATAAAATGTCTGAACTAGAACAAATAAATAAAATAGCTGAAGACGCTGCAGCATCTGTCGATGGCTTTCTTGTATCAGTAAAAATTACTGATAATGAAGCCATAGAGGTATTAGTAGATACTGATAAAGGCATAAGCTTAGATCAAATTGTGCAAGTAACACGCTATATAGAGCAACAACTGCCATCAGATATTTCTGAAAAATTGAGCCTTATGGTTTCATCGCCGGGAGTCGGTGAACCTCTGCAAGTCCATCGCCAATATAAAAAGAATATTGGTAGATTAGCTCAAATCACCTTAAAAGATGGTAAATCTCTGACCGCACGTATAATCGATGTAAACGAAACGCACCTCATTGTAGAAGAGGTTTTAAAAAATACTAAAAAAGGTACAAAACCTAAAACAACAGCACCAAGTTCCATACCCTTTATCAACATATCACAAACGAAAATCAAAGTAGAATTCAAATAATGAAGTCTATGGAAAATATTAATATCATCGAATCTTTAACCGAGTTTAAAGACGAAAAGAATATCGATCGCTCAACCTTAGCAGGTATTATTGAGGAAGCTTTTAAAGCCCAGTTAAAAAAGAAATTCGGTACTGATCAAAACTATAAAATTATTGTAAACCCTGAAAAAGGCGATTTAGAAATTTGGAAAACACGAATAATCGTAGCTGACGACGAGGTACAGGACCCTAATTTAGAAATTGCCCTTTCGGAAGCACTTAAGGTACAGCCGGACTTTGAAATTGGAGAATCACTAACTGAAGCAGTAAGACTTCAAGACCTTGGTCGCCGGTTTGTTTTGGCGTTTAAACAAACATTGGCATCCAAAATCATGGAACACGAAAGTTCACAGATTTTTAAAAAATATAAAGACCTTATTGGAGAAATTGTAACCGGCGAAGTACATCACGTGCGCCCTAAAGCTGTTATCGCGCTTGACGACGATGGAAACGAGCTCATTTTACCAAAAGAACATCAAATTCCCAGCGATTATTTTCGCAAGGGTGATACTGTTAGAGCAGTAGTGCATTCAGTAGTAGTAAAAGGCAACAAGCCTCACATAACCATTTCGCGTACAGATCCGCGCTTTCTTGAGAAACTCTTTGAGCAAGAAGTACCCGAAGTATTTGACGGCTTAATTCTCATCAAAAAAGTAGTGCGCCTACCAGGCGAAAAGGCCAAAGTAGCCGTAGAATCACTTGACGACCGCATCGATCCCGTTGGAGCCTGTGTCGGAATGAAAGGCAGCCGCATCCATGGTATTGTAAAAGAACTCGGCAATGAAAACATCGATGTAATCAATTACACACAAAATACTCAGCTGCTGATAAGCCGTGCCTTAGCTCCTGCGAAAATTAGTTACATGAACATCGACGAAGAGAATAAGCGCGTGGAGGTTTTCCTCAAGCCCGATCAAGTATCTCTGGCTATAGGAAAAAATGGTCAAAACATAAAATTAGCAAGTCAGCTTGTTGGTTATGAAATAGATGTGTATCGAGAATCAGATGAAGATGACGAAGACGTAGAACTTGATGAATTTACTGATGAAATTGAACCCTGGATTATTGAGGAATTCAAGAAAATAGGCTGTGATACTGCTAAGAGCGTATTGGCCCTCAGCGTAGAAGACTTGGTAAACAGAACAGACCTCGAAGAAGAAACCATAATCGAAGTAAGAAAAATACTCTCTGCCGAATTTGAATAAATTCATTATATTTTTGTCACCGATTAAAAACACATGAGTAGTACTAAGCGAAGATTATCAACAGTTTTAGATGAAATTAACATTGGATTTGCCAGAGTAGCAGAGTTTCTGGCTACAAAAGATATTCATGTCGATAACCCAAATGCTAAAATTACAGAAGAGGTATATCAATTACTTATCTCTAAGTTTAGTCAAGATTTATCTCAAAAGAAAAAATCAGAGTCAAAAGTTCAGCAGTTAAAAGAAGATATTGAAGCCATGCGCCTCGAGCGCGAATCACATTTACAAAAGCAACAGACTTCTGATGCAACAACTCACAAAATTAAGACTGAAGTTCCAAAAATCGAGGGTCCAAAAACCATTGGAAAAATTGAACTTGCTACAGAAAAATCTAAAAAAGCTGAGCCTGTAAAAGTAAAAGTAGAATCAGAACCAGAAACTGATGTAAAACACAGAGAAAATACAGCAGTAGAAAGTACACAAATACCAGCAGAAAAAGTTGAAACACTTACACCATCTGTTGTAGAAAAGCCTACTGAAGTTAGTTCTATCATCAGCTCAACAGAATCTGAAGCACAAATCATAAAAGAAAAACAAGAATTAGTCGAAAAAGAAACACCGAAAATTAAAATAACTATTGTAGGAAAATTAGAGGATGTAGATAATGTAGAGAAAGAATCAACTGAGAAAAAAATTAGTCAACCTGAAGAGCGTATTGAAGAAATAAGCCAATCAAAGAAAACTTCGACTTTAGAATCTAAGACAGTAGTAGAAAAAATTAATAAAGAGGAAGAAGAAACAACTTCTTCGGCAGAAAGTAAACCATCAGATACTACAGTAACACATAAGATAGAAACGAAATTTGAAAAGATTGAAGGCCCAAAGCTTACAGGCGAAAAAATCGACCTCTCTAAATTTGAGAAGAAAAAGGAAAAAGATAAGCCAAAAAAAGTAATAGCTACCAATCCACAAGGTCAGATAATTGATAAAGAAGACAAAAAAACAAAAAAGAGAAAACGCATTGTAAAAGATAAAGTAGATCAAGATAAAATTTCTACTCAGAGCACACAAACAGGTCAACCCCAATCTGACAAGAAAAAATTCGATAAACAGGTTGATAGAAAAGATAAAAATCTCAAATTCCAGAAAAAAGAGCCCGTTGAATCCGTAGAGCTGAGCGATGAAGAAATTTCAAAGCAAATAAAGGAAACACTCGAGAAGCTTACGAGCAACAAAAAGGCTAAACTCAATAAGATTAAAAAACTTAAGCGAGATGAGCGCCGTGAAATGATGGCTCTCAACGAACTTCAAGCTGAAGAAGAAAGTAGAACTCTTAAGGTTACAGAATTCGTCACTGTGGGTGAAGTGGCAAACATGATGAACGTTCCAGTTACGAAAGTGATTGCCACCTGTATGTCGCTTGGATTAATGGTTACAATGAATCAACGACTCGATGCAGAAACGTTAAGCATCGTTGCCGACGAATTTGGATACAAAGTGCAGTTTGTCGATGCAGAGATGAGCACCGAAGAGCTCATCGAAGATGAAGAAGACGATGAAGCAGATCTTGTTAAGCGGCCTCCTATCGTAACAGTAATGGGTCACGTGGACCACGGTAAAACATCGCTGCTCGACTACATCCGAAAAACAAACGTAATTGCTGGTGAAGCAGGAGGTATAACTCAGCATATCGGAGCCTACTCAGTAGAAATGCCTGATGGGCAACACATTACCTTCCTCGACACCCCTGGTCACGAAGCATTTACTGCAATGAGAGCGCGCGGTGCTAAAATTACAGATGTAGCTATCATTGTAATTGCTGCCGATGACAATGTGATGCCACAAACCAAAGAAGCCATAGCACACGCACAAGCCGCAGGAGTTCCCATCGTTTTTGCTATCAATAAAATTGATAAACCCAACGCCAACCCTGAAAAAATCAAAGAACAACTGGCCAATATGAATCTTTTGGTCGAAGATTGGGGTGGTAAAATTCAAAGCCAAGAAATCTCTGCTAAAACCGGCCAGGGCGTTAACGAGTTGCTCGAAAAAGTATTGCTTGAAGCTGAATTACTCGACTTGAAAGCTAATCCGAATCGAAGAGCAACTGGTACGGTAATAGAAGCCTCTCTTGATAAAGGAAGAGGCTATGTAAGCACAGTATTAGTACAAAACGGTACGCTCAAAGTGGGAGACATAGTACTTGCCGGTCAGTATGCTGGTAAAGTGCGCGCCCTGCTCGATGAAAGAGGCAAAAACATTAAATCTGCAGGCCCTTCAATGCCAGCCGCTATGCTCGGACTCGATGGCGCACCAGCCGCTGGCGACAAGTTTGTAGTAATGGCTGATGAAAAAGAGGCAAAACAACTTGCTAACAAGCGCCAGCAGCTTCAAAGAGAGCTTTCAGCTCGTGCTCACAGAAAGATCACTCTCGAAGAAATCGGAAGACGCCTTGCGCTCGGCGACTTTAAGGAATTGAACATCATTCTCAAGTGCGACGTTGATGGCTCTGTAGAAGCTCTCTCTGATGCGCTCTCAAAACTTTCTACAGAAAAAATCCAGGTGCGCATACTTCACAAAGGTGTCGGACAGATAACAGAATCAGACGTACTTCTTGCAGCTGCCTCCGATGCCATCGTAATCGGCTTCAACGTACGTCCATCAGCCAATGCTCGTAAAATCGCCGAAAGAGATCAGGTGGAGATTCGCCACTACTCCATCATTTATGACGCAATTGACGATGTTAAAGCTGCAATGGAGGGTATGCTTGCCCCTGAAACGAAAGAAATGATCATTGCTAACGCCGAGGTGCGTGAGACATTCAAAATTTCAAAAGTAGGCACCATTGCAGGTTGTATGGTATTAGACGGAACCATCAAGCGAGGTTGCAAAGTACGTGTCATAAGAGATGGAGTGGTAGTTTACACAGGCGAACTTGCTTCTCTGAAGAGATTTAAAGACGATGTTAAAGAAGTTTCAAAAGGCTACGAATGTGGTCTTAGCATTAAGAATTTCAACGACATAAAAGTAGGAGACATCCTTGAAGCTTACGAAGAAACGCTCGTAAAACAAAAGATTTAATCAAACAGTGAAAGCGCTCGTGACAGGTGGTACAGGACTTGTCGGTTCCCACCTGTGTTTTCATTTGCTTCAAAAAGGTTATAAAGTTAAAGCGCTCTATAGACGAGAAGAAAGAAAAGCTCTAACCAATAAAGTTTTTACTTATTATGACTCCACAAACACTCTTTTTTCGGATATTGAATGGGTAAAAGGAGATTTACTTTACACTCATGATGTTGAAGAAGCCATTAGAGGTGTTAACATAGTGTTTCACACAGCGGCTATGGTCTCTTTTGATCCCGATGATGCCGAAAAAATTATTCGTTACAATGAAGATATTACCAATAATCTCGTAAACGTATTAAAAGAAAAACTCGAGCAAGTATCCTTAATCCATTGCAGTTCAATAGCAGCATTAGGAAAGCCAACAAATTATACTGGACTCATCAATGAAAACATTCAATGGACCGACAGTCCTAACAATTCACCTTATGCCATAAGTAAGTTTTTATCGGAATTGGTTGTGTGGAGGGCTGTGGAAGAAGGGCTCAACATAGGTATTGTAAATCCGGGCATCATCATTGGTCCTGGCTTTTGGACTGAAGGAAGCGGTAAACTTTTTACCACATATCTAAAAGGTTTCCCCTTCTACACCGAAGGAGTAAATGGTTTTGTCGATGTAAATGACGTGGCAAAAGCTATGATATTAATCGCTGAAAATACATTATTCAGCGAAAGATTTATTTTGGTGGAAAATAATTATTCGTACAAAGAAATATTTAATCTTATTTGTGACGCATTAAGCAAGAAAAGACCTAACATTAAAATTGGAGAAATTGCCTCAGAAATTTTCTGGCGCTTTGAATTTTTAAGAAGTAAAATCACTGGAGCCAAACCACTTATTACGAAGGAAACTGCTAAAAGTGCTGTGAATCGAACATTATACGATGGTACAAAAATTCTGAAAAAAACTAACTTCCAATACACTCCGTTAGCACAGAGCATACCTATTTATGCCAAACTCTTGAAAAAGGAAGTGAGCTAACTACACATATGAGCGTATATGTGTAGGTTTGCATGCGGGAAAACAACAAGCCAATGGAAAAAATTTTGATCTTAGGTGCAGCTGGTCAGGTTGGTATTGACTTAACTGAAAAATTAGTTGAAATATTTGGACCTGAAAATGTAATTGCCTCAGACATTAAAATACCTGAAAATCCAAAATGTAAATTCTTGCAGCTTGATGCTTTAGATAAAAAAGCCATTAAAGAAGTAATCACAAAAGAAAAAATTACCACTGTTTATCATCTTGTTGCTATGCTTTCTGCCACAGGCGAAAAAAATCCACTACTTGCCTGGAAGCTCAATATGGATACTCTTTTTACAATTTTGGAATTCGCAAAAGAGGGTCACATTAAAAAGATTTTTTGGCCGAGCAGCATTGCAGTATTTGGCCCGACAACACCAAAAATCAATACGCCCCAATCGACTATAATTGAACCTACTACAATTTATGGCATTAGCAAGTATGCAGGGGAGTTATTGTGCCAATGGTATTATCAAAAGCATAATATTGATGTTCGATCTGTCCGATATCCTGGCTTGATAAGCTGGAAAGCTGAACCAGGCGGGGGCACCACGGATTATGCGGTAGAAATCTTTTATGAAGCTTTAAAAAACAAGTCTTACACCTGTTTTCTTAAAGAAGACACCCGCTTGCCCATGATGTACATGGACGACGCAATTGAAGCGACCATTCAACTAATGTCAGCTGATGCTGAAACGATCAAAACCCGAACATCATACAATGTTTCTGCTTTCGATTTTACACCTTCTGAATTAGCCGCTTTAATAAAAAAACATATACCAGATTTTCAAATTCATTATTTACCAGATTTCAGACAGAATATTGCCGATAGCTGGCCCCATTCTATTGACGATACTCAAGCACGACAAGACTGGAACTGGAAACCCCGTTTTACCTTAGAAAACATGGTTTCAGAAATGCTGTCTAAATTATCCATTAAACTGAAGGTATAATTCTACTTAAATCGGAATATTTGACAGAATAACCCGAAAAACAACACATAAAGTAGGTCATTTTTTCAGTTTTTTCAATAAAATTTAATATAAAACTGGCAAAAATTCATAAAAACAGCTCAGGTATAAAGATTGGAAAGTAAAGTATAGTCTAACTAAAACCTCAAAGCCATGAGCACACTGATGAAAAGACCAGCAATGGGATTTGGAATGATCCCTTCAATTCTGGATGAAATCTTCAACGACGATTTCTTCAGAATTCCTGTAGCTTTTCCGAAAGCTCCCGCTTATCCTGCGGTTAATATTAAAGAAAGCGATACAGATTACAAAGTAGAGATGGCTGTTCCTGGCCTTAAAAAAGAAGATATAAAAGTAAATCTTGAAAAAGGTGTTCTTACTATTAGTTTTGAAAAGAAAGAAGAACACGAAGAAAAGGATAAATACACTCGCAGAGAGTTCGTATATCAATCTTTCAGCAGATCTTTCACTATACCTGAAGACGAAATCGATGTAGAAAAGATTAGAGGTGATTATAAGGATGGTATCTTAAACATCACTTTGCCTAAAAAAGCAAAAGCCGAAGTTTCAACATCCAGAATGATTGAAATTAAATAAGGGATTCAATAATAAAAAAGCCGGCCAATGGCCGGCTTTATTTTTATCCTTATTTTTATTGAATAATGAATTCAACTCTTCTATTGATATTTAAGAGTCTTGGTGATAGAGGTTGAGATTTTCCTGCTGATTCAGCTGATAAGCGAGATCTATCGATGCCAAAATTCTTTACAAGATACTCAATAGCAGCTTCAGCTCTTCTCTGTCCAAGACGTCTGTTATACTCCTCCCCACCAGTTTTATCGGTGTGACCTACAACTGTTAGTTTCATATTCGGATTTGCATTCAACAGTCTAGCAATGACTGCCATTCTATCGGCATTAGCAGAAGTAACTACCGCTGAATTTGTAGCAAAGTAAATCTGAGGTATAAAAGCATTACTTATGCTACCTCCAATACCAACACTGATAGCTCGACCTCTCACATCTACTAAGGATCCTTTGGGTGTATTAGGTTCAAGATCACGAGAATCGGGTACCCCATCACCGTCTGAATCAAGTTCACGACCTCTGCTATCTACTTTAGCTCCTTTTGGAGTAAATGGATCCTCATCTAAATGATCAGGAATTCCGTCACCATCAATGTCAAGAGCTCGTCCCGCACCATCAACCACAGCCCCTTTAGCAGTATTAGGTTCTTTATCAAACATATTGGGTACTCCGTCACCATCGTCATCTTTTGTAATCTTATCCATATCTCTGCGCACTGATGCAGCAAAATCATATATGTCAGACATCGCGGAGCGATACACTACAGATTCTTTCTTACCAGCCTTAGTTCCAAAATTGTATGTAGCGCCTACTGAGGTGAATATTACTTGATCATTGGTTGATCCATATACAGTACCGTCGATTAGGTCTGAATTAAAGAAAAAACCTTTAACCCCTGCATCAAAATCCCAAGTATTAGAAAGTTTGTACTTGTAGATAAAACCTACAGGTACTGCTACAGCTTGTCTCCAATTAAAACCGGATGTGTATTTAAATGGTTGGTTGTTTTTGAATACATCGAAGTCATAAATAGTAAAACCATAACCAACAGAACCTATAAATGCGTGTCTTGTCGGACGAACCTCACCCATTCTGAAAGCATTCACAAAATTTATAGAAGCATTGATTTCAGGTATAATTACGGAGCCAATAAAGTGAAGTCCTGGTACATTCCCTGATTGAGAACCAGGAGTTCCAGTAATTCTACCAGCGGTTAATGCTGCTTGGATACCAAAAAAAGGATTAATAAATTTTGTGATATGACCATAACCAGCAGCAGTAAATCCTCCACGAGCATTGGACCTAGTATATTGATCACGACCTTGTTGAAAGCTTTTTAAATCACCCAACATATATGTGTGACCTATTCCACCTCCTATTGACCATGTTCTGTACTCATCCAAATAATTCGATTGACTGAAAACATGTAAGGTAAGTAGAGTGAAGCCAAGGAGTGAAACTTTTTTCATACTATATTTATTTATGTGGCAAATTTATAGATACATTTATTAATTAAAGCATAAAAGGAAAATTTTTAAATCATTAAATTTCAGTTTAAATTATTTATCTTTTTGTCTTCCAATACTTTACAAAATTTATTAATTCTTACAACTTACTGAATTGCTTAAAAAATTATCTAAAAGTTACCACATTTTTTTTAAAAAATAGGACATTTTACAAAATAGTGTTACAGAGCATATAAAGTGTCCGAGCTCCTACGTTTTGATTCCAATCGGTTGTGTAATGCACTCCGACTTCATTTAGATCAGCTCCAATGATGTTTTTACCTGAATTTTTTATGTTTTCTAATAAATATTGAACTTCTTCGAATTCTAATCCGCCTGGAACAGGAGTACCGGTATTTGGACACAGTTTAGGATCTAATCCATCGATGTCAAATGAAATATATACCTTTTCTGGTAAACTGTCAATAATTGAATGACTGATCGCATCCCAACTCTCACCTCTGTATTTTCTCTTTTGCATTTCGAAACTAAAGAATATTTCCGCTCTTGTACCAAGACTCTTAGCGAATTCTAATTCTTCATCACAATAGTCCCGAATCCCCACCTGAACGACCTTTGAAACCTGTGAAAGCTGCATAAAATTATAGCTGATAGACGCATGTGAATACGTAAATCCTTCGTATGCCTTTCGAAAATCCATATGGGCATCTATCTGAAGCACACCAAAGGACTCATGCTTTTTTGCTAATGCTCGAAGATATCCCAATGGTGTGCTGTGATCGCCACCAAGAAGAATTACCTTTTTACCCAGTTCTAAAAAATGAGTTGCCTGATCTTGTACCCACTTATTCATTTCTTCACAAGCAGCATCTACAGCTTTGAAAAAGGCATGGTCGGGCGTTTCGTAAGCAATATTTTCGAGATAGTTTACCACTTTCTCTCGCCAAAAGGAGCTTTTTTCATAGATTTCAATTGAGGGCTCTGGCATATAAATTCCTTTTCTCCATGCTCCCGGATTCAATGGATGGTACAGATCAACCTGTTTTGATGCCTCTTTTATTGCAGCGGGTGCATCAGCTGTACCTTCGCCGTAACTTACCGTTACTTGCCATGGAACCGGTAAAATGATGAGCTCAGCATCTTGTTCATCAAAAGGAAGCCCGAAAATGCCGTCGTGAAGAGCAGGCCCGTTGGGATCGAATTCTACCATTTTAGTATTAATAAGTTACTCCTACAGATGATTTTAAAATTCTTCTACCTTTTTCAGGATGGAACAGGTCAAAGATTACAACATAAATGCCTAATGATACCCTTCTGCCCTTTTCATCCGTGCCATCCCAAACGAAAAATCCTCTATCAGAAAGCAATTCAGAAGTTGCTACCGTTTTAATTAGATTTCCATTTACATCTGAAATCTGTAAAGTTCCAATGTAATTATTGTCGTCTAATTGATAATGTATCTGCACAAAATCGTTGTATCCATCATTGTTTGGTGAAAACGTTTTTGGAACAACTTCTAGATCTTGATCCGTACTACTATCGACCACTTGCTGTGAATTTTTATAGCCTGGAGTTGCAAAGCCTACTTGTTGTGAGGCTGATTTCCAGTATCTACTGTCATTCTTAGGAGCAGAGTATGAAATTCTTTCTAAAGAAACACCTTTTGGATTTCGAACCAAAGGCGAATGCATTTTTTCATCGTACTCAAAATGATCAAGTACTTCTAAATCAGCATTTAATAGGGCAATACTGCCAGACCCAATGTTCATCGTTGGTAGCGAGGATTGAATAAAACACGTTCGACATTTTGTTGTGTAAAAATTTAGAACACCAGATATTGAATTAGTAACCACTAAATATGCACCTGGAAGAAATAAAATAGATTCTGCTGTTATATCTCGTACATTTTGAATTTGACCTCCCACTAAATTGGCTAATTTGATTTTTGAAAGGTCTAAAACTTTTGAAGAAATATTTACAATTTCAATAAACTTGGCTCCATTGGTAGGCTGATTAAATAACAATTCGTTTAATATAACATCACCTGGCTTAGGGGAAAGTGGTAATCCAAAATAATAAACTTCGGAAATTGCCGGCATCGATTGACAATCTGTTGGTCTTACTATTGCCTCCAATTCATATAAAGTACCTTCTACTAGCGGTTCAATTAATTCAATTATCAAAGAATTATCGGCTGTTGAATCGTACGTAACCGATAAAATACCAGGATCTGGCCTAATAGTGAAATCCGGTAATACAGGAGGTGAAGGGTGTAAAGATTTATTGAAATTCAGCTTGATTCGAGTAGAGGTTGGTATTGAAATGTTTAAAATCCGAAAGGGAAGGGTATCCGGATTGGCCGAGTAAACAGAATTTTTTCGCCCTGGAGTTCCTCCAGATGGATGCGTGGACTCACGCCAATTTCGCTCCTGACCACAAAAGTTAGTTGGATCTACTTGTTCTAAAGACCATCCACCCTCTCTTTTTGCTGATGAAGCATACCACTGATCGGAATATGTGACCGAATGGATGAGTTCACTGTTTGAATTAAGCAGCCGAAGTCGAGCACCGGAGTTAGTTAGTTGAGTGCTCGACATATTTACTCCAATTGTATTAATGTCAGTGGGAAACATAGCCACTGCCTGATTACGAGTAATTACAGCATAAGAATCTGCAGGTATTACGCCGTTTAAAGCAATCGAGGTGTTGTTTACCATTAATCGCCAGCCAGAAAGAGATACTGGCACATTTAATCGGTTATAAAGCTCAATGTATTCCGCGTCAGGAAGCCCCACCACCGGCGTTGGATCAGCAAGAATTTCATTAATGACTACATCAAAAGTTTTTACAACTGTGTAGGCTAATGGTAAAATAACCTTGACCATTTCATTTCCAGCCAAATCTGTAACCTCTTCAATGGTTATAGAATACGACTTATTAACTTGTAAAGGAGAACTAAGCGATAAGAGAACTTCTTTAGAGCTTCCAGGTAAAAATTGAACCGAAATGGGTACCCCTATACCATCAGAAATGAAATAATTTCCGGGAAAAACTGCAGTATTTGAAACTGGTTCACTATATCGAATCATTACCTGCGTAGGCGAAGTGGCGACTACCGATGTTACCGAGGGGGGTATTGTGTCTTTGAATTCTTCAGCTTGCACCACAAAGTCGTCGAAAAACATTTTGTCGAAGCGGGTAGAAGTGAAACGACACAGCACACCAAAAAAAGACGATCGCCTGAATGTCGTATCAAAGGCAGTACCTGCAACGATATAATTTGGAGTAGTTGCCGTTGAAGTATCATACAGTAACGTCCAAACTCCATTGTTGTTTTCAACCCGAATCCGGGCATTTACCACATTTGTATTTACAACATTGTCTACAGATTCTATCAGAATAGTATTTGTAGTGCCATTTCGACGAATGAGACTAATTCTTCTATTTGTAGTACCCCCAATGCGCACGAAGTAGCCATTCACCGCTTCAGATAAAGCAGGCACATTTGATACAATAAACACCTGCGCAAAATTTTGAGTAGAGGGGTTGAACTCGAGCCGAACTTTAAACTGCCAAAAACCATTAAATGCTGCTGTACTTGCTGTAGATAGCCAGGATGAACCGCTTAATGTAGTATCATAAAGCTGTAATTCGCCATTGTGTACTCTGAAATGAGCAGTCATTCCTTGCCATGGAGGATTCGCAGTGAAATTGCCATCCGAAAAATCGTCTTGCCAAATTGGTTGAGGATGAACGGCAATCCATAGTTGACACAAAATAACCGTGAGAATAAGCGACTTCATATCACTATGGCAAAAATATACATGTAACATCCAGGCCTACCTTTGGACTTATAAAATTACAATACTTCATGGAATTTGTGTTTTCTCTTGTTACCGATCAACTTAATGTAAAAATTTGTCAAATTCAGCCTAATGAAAGTTTTTATCTAGAAAAATATCCTTTAAATACCATAGATCGAGAGAGATTATTATTCTTTTCTAACAAAGAAAAGAAACTTGAATTTTTAGCCGGTAGAGCATGTGCATGGGAGGTAACAGAGTATAAAGTTGAATTTGAATGTTTTGAAAATACCCCCCCCAAAGCTGAATGTGGTTTTTTAAGTTTAGCACACACAAATGGATATGCAGCTGCAGCATACCATAAGACAAAAAAAATAGGCATTGATATCGAACGACAAAACAGAAACATTAGAAACAATATCTTAAAAAGATTTGCTAACTACGATGAACTTTCAAATATAAAAACAAATAAAGATAAACTTAAGCTCTGGTGCGCTAAAGAAGCTGTTTATAAGGCAGGACATACTAAGGGATTAGAATTTAAAACGAATGTTAAAATTCGCTGGTTAAAAACAGGACATGGCGTGGGAACTATTGAATACTTAAAAAATTTGCAGTCCTTTCATTTAACCTATTTTGAAAGAGAAGAAATTGTATGTGTAATAGCTATAGAAATATGAAAAAAATTAGCATACTATTTTTAACTATAAATTGTCTTCATGCTTACTCCCAAAAAGATACATCTATCATCCTAAAAGAAGTAGTGGTAAAAGCAAGCCGACAAACTTATACTCTTAAGGAAGCTCCAAAAAACATACACATAGTCTCTTCTGAAGAAATCAAGACATCTACAGCGCGCTCAATAGCTGACATACTGTACCTCGTACCAGGAATAGATGTTCGAAGTAGAGGACCTTTTGGAATACAAACAGATATCGGAATCAGAGGAGGAACTTTTGATCAAACACTTATAATGATTGACGGGATAAAAATGATAGATCCACAAACAGGACATCATGCCATGAATTTACCCATACAGCCTCAAGACATCGAACGTATAGAAATACTACCTGGAGGAGCCTCAAGAATATTTGGTCAGGGAGCTTTTTCAGGTGCTATTAATATAGTAACTAAAACACAAAACGAAAAACAAAAACAAGTAGGTGTTATTGCTGGTCAATATAGGTTGTTAGAGGGTAATTTTAAATTAAATAATACAATAAATGATAATTGGATATTTTATAATTCCATTAATTTTCTAAGACATGATGGGTATAATTATAACACAGACGCTGAAAGATTTTCCCTAAATTTAAAAGCTTCTAAATCATCTAAAAAATATAGTATATCACTTTTTACAGGCATAAATACAAGCAGATTTGGAGCTCAAAATTTTTATTCTTTTTTGTATCCAGAACAGCATGAATCTATTAAACATCTTTTGACAGCTTTTACTTATACATATTATGGTGATTTGTGGACGCATAAATTGAATGTATATTACAGAGAGCATCACGATCGTTTTGAACTATTTAGAGAAGACAGAAACTTTTACAGCCGATCATCTGAAAATTACTTCATAAAGGATAATGAGGATACTGCAAAATTTTTAAACGGTACGTACTATCGTGGACACAATTTCCACCTTACTCGCACCAGTACCATTGATTGGAACAGCACACTTGATATGGGATTTTTCGGAAATTTAAATCTTGGATACGAATTCAGAAGCGAATGGATATGGAGTAACAGACTGGGCTTTAATCTTTTGGAATCAGTTAAAATGCCTTTTGAAGAAAATATATTGCTAACGCGCTATCACAATAGAATAAATAATTCTCTTAGTATTGATCACTATCTTCCCATCACCGAAAAGGTGTCGATTAATTATGGTATTTGGAGAAATATTAATAGCTTTTTTGGATCAAATACCATGTACGGTTTAGATGTTTTGTGGAAAAAAAACCAAAACCAATCTTTTTTTATTGGATTTAATAAGTCTTTTAGAATGCCTACATACACAGATTTGTTTTACAATGTAGGAGGCGCAATTGGCAGTATAAATCTCAGGCCTGAAATTTCCTTTAACTACGAAGCAGGGATGCGAAAATTTAATCAATCTTCGGGCAGTAGTATTTCATTTTTTGTAAGAGATTCTAAGCAATTAATTGATTGGATTCGTTATCCAGACTCAAATCAAGTATATGCAGCCAATATTACTCATGTATTATTTTACGGATTGGAGGGTTATTATAAAAAACTCTTTAATATAAATCCTCTGAGAATTAATTGGATACAACTGAATGCATCTTACACAGATTTTACGCGCATTAATCAAAATTTTACTTCTCTTTACGCTTTAGATATTCTTAAATACAAGGTTGCACTATCAGCAGCGCATCGATTGAAAAAAAATCTCGACTTATCTTATCAAATTATTTACTTGAATCGGAAAGGATCCTACAGAGATTTTAATAATACTAATAATGCATATCCTGAAACTATTTTAGTAAATTTCAAAACTACTTATTCTGTATATAAAAACACAATTTTTCTCGAAATATCTAATTTACTCGATCAGGTACACATGGACAGAGGTGGAATACTTTTGCCGGGCAGATGGATTAGAATGGGTTGGTCGCATGATTTTTAATTATGATTAGAGTTATATCTTTGAAAGAACTTAATGCAGATGATTTGAGCATTTTTTCTTCCTATCCCGATGTTATTTTCCAAACTATTTCACCTTTCGAAATAGAGTTTTTAGAAGTAAATTATTCATTTAATCCAAGTAATGAAATTTATATTTTCACCAGTCAAAACGCTATTCTTTCGGTAGAAGATAATTTAAAGTTTTTTGAAAATGTAAATTGTATTTGCATAGATGGTAAAACAAAAAAATTAGCTGAAGAAAACGGATATCGAATTCTTTTTACAGGCTATACTTCGGAAGAATTAATACAGAAACTTCAAAAGTTCAACACCTCTAAAAAGTTTGTTCATATTTGTGCCAATGATCGGATGAAGCATATTTCAAATTTTTTTCAAAAAAATAATCATATAAAATTTGTTGAACTGATTACGTACAAAAAATTACTCAAAAAAATAGAAAATATTGAACAGCCTGACTTTTTATTAGCCTTTAGTCCGTCAGGATTACAAACAATTCATAATTTAGTACTTGATAAAAAAGTTATTATCATTTGTATAGGAAATACTACTGCCCAAAAATGCGAAGAATTAGGTTTTAAAAATTATATTGTTGCAGCAAAACCCGATAAAAAAGAAATTTTATTACTGCTCAAGCAACGACTTGACCTTTTGAAAAAAACTTGACAGTTGATTCCTGTTTAAGGGTTTAATAAAAAAAATCGATCACTTTTTGATAGTTTTTTGCCTTCTCCTGGTCGCGACTGTCGATAGAAGAAGTAACCAAAGCCACATATGCCTTAAGACCGTGTATATACTCTATTCGATCTAAAAAATCCCATCCACTTATACCAGGCATATTGATGTCTAATAAGATTATATAGCAGTTTTCAGGTGAAAAAGTAGCACTTTGTAGGTACTCTAATGCGCTTTCACCACTTATAAAATTTTCTACCTCATTACAAAACCCTGTAGCCTTAACAAGCATCTTATGAAGCATTAACGTCACGTCATCATCGTCTACGTTTAGTACAACAATTCTACTCATTAGTCGAGATTCTCTGTTTTTTTAATAATGAGGTGTATGGTAGCATCTAACTCCTTTGCTGAATCATAAATAAGCTTGCGCAAAGAAACATCATCGTATTCAGATTCGCGCAATAAATCATACATTTCAATTAACCCCATCAGTCTGGCTAATGGTGCACGCACCACATGAGATTGCGTCCACGCAATTTCTCGAAGTTTTAGGTTTTGTAAGGTCAGTTTCCTTAGAGCATCTTTTTCTTTGGAAATATCATGTATGGCACCAATGATTCTTATTGGCTTGCCATCTTGATAAATTATCACAGCTTTATTTAAAACATCCTTGTAGGCTCCCGTTGAATCACGCAATCGATATTCTTCTTGCCAAAATTCGTGCTTGTGATTAATTGCATTATTAATGCTGTTTATTACGCGATCGATGTCGTCCGGGTGGCAAAATTCCTTCCATCCATTCAAATCTTTTGGTATATTTTTTAATTTATGTCCAAAAAATATCTCAAAATTTTCAGTCCAAGAAAATGAACCGGTTTCATAATTCCAGTCCCATATAGCATCGGTAGTTGCCTTAGCCGCGTATCTGAATTGTAAGTTTGCATTTTCTAATTCCTCAAGATATTTCTTTTTTTCATGAATGTCTTTGATTAAAAGTAAAATCTTTTCCAAATCATCATCTGTAATCTTATAAATTGAAATTTCAACCCAAGTTGGTATATTTTTTTCTTTTAGAAATTGTATTTCAAAAGTAATTTTATCGCTTGATTTGTATTCCTTATTATTATATAGTACTTGAATTTTCTCTTTAATTTTTATCAAATCTTTTTCATTAAAATATCCCTCAAAAAAAGTATTTTTTGCATTATAATAATCCTCTTTTTGCATATATCTCAAAGCTGTAGAATTGATATACTCAATTTTATCATTGACAAAGTCATATAATACAAGTATTTCATCTGTAAATTCAGATAAGAGATTTAGATAAAAGGTCTTTTGTTTTAAATTTATAGCTGTGATAATTTCATTTGTAATATCAACAAGTACACCTTGATATTTAATATATTTACCTTTTCGGATATTAACTACTTTCTGTAAAATATGTTTTACATTTCCGTCAGGGAATTTAAAGCGTATAGTACCATCTTTTAATTCTTTTCCATCCAAAATATTTTTATAGTTCTCATGCACAAAAGGCATATCCTCTGGAACTATATATTCAAAAAGTTTTTTGCATCTTCTAAAGATTCAATTGTAAGGCCAAATATTGTTGAAATTCTCGGAGAGATAAATTTCTTATTATCCTCTGTATCGAAAGACCAATAGGCAAAATTTAATATCCTTTCGGCGTTCTGTAGCTGCTGAAGGTAAATTTCTTTCTCTCTGTTTGTTTCATATTGCTCAGTGATATTTCGAACAATAATCATTGTATTATCACTATCATAATCTACAAATCTAGCTTCATAATGCTCAGATTTATCGTGCATAGGTAAGGCATAAACAAAAGGAATCTTTTTATATTCAACATCTTGAATTTTTTTTACTATTTCATTCGCAATAAACGAAGGAACAAAATACCTTATATCCTTCCCAAGCAAATATTCTTTTTTTACTAAAATATCTGATTCATCTTTATAATAAAAAAACTTTACAATATAAGTTTTGTTATCTACAAGAATCAAAATATCAGGTAAACTACGAATTACAGAATCTAGAAGTTTTTTCTGATGTTCTATTTCCTCAAGATATTTTTTATACTTAGTAATATTATTGGAGTGAGCAATTATGTAAGATTCCTTATTAAGTATGATATGTTTTAAAAAATATATTTTGTAATGTTTTATATCATTATCTACCTGAATTTTGTACTCATATTCAAAAGTATCGATCTTATTTCTTCTTAAATCTTCTATGACATCTTGTATAAAAGTAAAATCGGTATATTTATGATAGATTTTTTTTATTTCATTTATATCTAATACAACATTATTTTTTGAGAGAAAAGGTGTATGGCCATAAATAAAAACTTCACCTGTTTTCAAATTGAAAATCCAAGAAAAAGACTGAGAGTTGTTTAAGATCATTTCTTGAATCCTAGAAAGTATTTTTACTTTTTCTATATTTAAAATCTCTCTTTTGTAAAAAGTATAAGTAGCTATCAAAACTACAATTGTAGAAAGAGACACAAATAATATCCCCTTGTAGGTCTGAAACCGAGAATAATCCGAAAAACCGAAATAAGTATGATCAATAATATCTGTAATAAATATCCAAAGAGAGCTAAAAGTCAGATATATTAATGAAATTAAAATAATTTTTTTCACCCCCTGTGAATAATGTTCAAAAGTAACATTTATAATTAACCATGCGATAAGAAATTTAATAACCTCCCAAAAAAATATTTTTGTGTAAAAATTAAAGTGTTGAAGAGAATACTATTTTGGCTTTTATCGGCCGTTATAATGGCAGTAACAAGCAGTTGTAAAGATAGGGAAAAGAAAGCTGAGAATCCTGAATTTGTAGAAGTTATTAAACTTAATGCAATTGACACTTTGTTGAAAGAAGATTTTATTGCAGAAATTAGAGCACTCCAAAATGTAGAAATTAGAAGCCGTCTAAAAGGTTATCTGGAGGATCTCTATGTAGATGAAGGGAAATCGGTAACCAAAGGTCAAGTGCTTTTTAAAATCAACGATGAGGAATATCGCCTTAATCTGAGTAAAGCGCGAGCCAAGGTAAAAAATGCCATTGCTGCCGAAAAAAATGCATTAGTAGAGCTCGAGCGCACCAAAAAACTTTCGGAAAACAACATCGTTTCGCCCGGCGAGCTCGAGCTTGCCCAAAGTCGCCTAAATGCTGCCCGAGCAAATGTAGAAGAGGCCGAGGCCGAAGAAAATATGGCTATGGTTCAGCTCAATTACACATTGGTCAGAGCACCTTTCTCCGGATCTATCGACCGCATTTTGCAGCGCAGAGGCAGCCTTGTTGATGAAGGTACCCTGCTCACTACCATAAGTGAACTCGACAATGTGTATGCATACTTTAACCTCTCAGAACGCGAATACCTTGAGCTGAAAAAAGAATTTAATGACAACACTTTTATAGGTCAGGAAGTGAGTTTACAGCTGGTAGATGGCTCTACCTATCCGGAAAAAGGTGTAATCGAAACAATGGAAAGCGAGTTTGAATCATCAACTGGTAACATTTCGATACGCGCGAAATTTCCGAATAAGAAAAAAATACTCAAACATGGCTCTTCCGGAAGAATTATTTTCAATCGGAAGGTAAATGACGGAATTTTTGTGCCTCATAAGGCTGTGATTGAACTTCAAGATAAATACTATGTCTTCAAAGTGGATTCAAACAACAGAGCTAAAATGATTCCCATCGTTCCCAAGAAGAGGCTGACGAATGTGTACTGGATTCAGAGTGGATTAAATGCCGGTGATATTATCGTAATTGAAGGCATTCAGAAGATCAAAAACAACACCCTGGTTACCTACAAATAACATACTCCGTACACCATGTTGGACATCTTTATCAAACGACCCATTCTCTCGGCGGTCATCAACATATTCATTATACTGCTTGGAGTTTTGGCGATTTTTACCCTGCCTATTACGCAATTTCCTGACATTGTGCCACCTTCAGTAGTAATCACTGCAAAATACACCGGTGCAAACGCTGAAGTGTGTGCCAAGGCAGTGGCCAATCCTATAGAACGGGCTGTGAACGGTGTGCCGGGCATGACCTACATGAACACGGTGACAGCAAATAACGGCACCACCCTTATTCAAGTATTTTTTAAAGTAGGTACTGATCCAGATGTGGCTGCGGTTAACGTGCAAAACCGGGTGACTACCGTGCTCGATGAGTTGCCTGAAGAAGTTGTTAAAGCCGGCGTAACCTCTGAAAAAGAGGTAAATACCATCCTGATGTTTCTCAATGTATTTAGCACCGACAGCACGATGGATGAGGAATTTGTGTACAACTTCGCCGGCATCAACCTCATCCGCGAGCTTAAGCGCATTGACGGTGTAGGATTTTGCGAAATTCTTGGAAACCGAAACTACTCCATGCGCATCTGGCTGAAACCCGAAAAGCTGGCGAATTACAAAATTTCTACCGACGAACTGATCTCTATCATTCGCGCGCAAAATATTGAAGCTGCACCGGGTAAAACCGGCCAATCGCTCGGCAAGCTTCCACAGCAGCAAGAGTATGTGCTAAAATATACCGGTAAGTTTAATCAGCCTGAGCAATTCGAAAATCTCGTTATTCGAGCCATGCCTGATGGCTCCATACTTCGGCTTAAAGATCTGGCCGACATCCAATTCGGTGCCTTCGACTATGGCCTCATCTCGCGCACTGACGGCCGTCCGTCAGCCACCATTATGATCAAGCAGCGTCCCGGCTCTAACGCTCGCCAGGTGATTACAGACGTGAAAAAGCGCATGGCAGAGCTCAGTGCTGAAACCTTCCCCGAGGGTATGCAATACAACATCGCTTATGATGTAAGCCGATTTCTTGATGCCTCTATCGCAGAGGTGATCAAGACGCTCATCGAAGCTTTCGTGCTGGTATCATTGGTCGTTTTCATTTTTTTACAAGACTTCCGCTCTACTCTTATTCCCGCATTGGCTGTACCCGTTTCACTAATCGGCACATTTGCCTTCATGTCTATCCTGGGCTTTTCGATCAATTTGCTTACCCTCTTTGCCCTTGTGCTGGCTATAGGTATCGTGGTTGACAATGCCATAGTAGTAGTCGAGGCCGTTCACTCGTATATGGAAGTCAAAAAGATTGACGCTCGCCAGGCCACTTTCGAAGCTATGCGCGATATACGCGGGGCACTTATATCGATCACCATTGTAATGACGGCCGTATTTGTGCCGGTTGCCTTTTTATCAGGCCCGGTCGGCATCTTTTATCGGCAGTTCTCTGTTACGCTAGCCATTTCGATCATCATTTCGGGGATTAATGCTGTTACCCTTACACCTGCCTTATGTGCCATACTGTTGAAACCACATGCTCATGCAGGCCATTCTTTGCCAAAAGGCCCTCTTGGTCGCTTCTTCTTCCTCTTTAATCGCTTTTACAATCGCCTTGCAGAGCGCTACAGACTGCTTTTGCGTATTATAGCCGGTCGCAGAGTTATTACACTTGGAGTACTTGCAGCCTCTTTCATCGCTACGTGGGGATTCAACTCCATTCTTCCCACTGGCTTCATTCCCACAGAAGACCAAGGTATGATATACGTAAACGTCACAACCCCGCCGGGCGCTACCATCGATCGTACTCAGGCTGTACTCCAAGAGCTATCTGAAATCGTTAAGAAATACCCAGAAGTCGAAAACTTTTCTACCCTGGCCGGATATTCCGTGATCACGGAATCCAATGCTGCCTCCTTCGGCATGGGTACCATCAACCTCGTACCTTGGGACAAGCGCAAGAAAGATATCTTTCAGCTCATTTCCGAGCTCGAAGAAGACGTTGACCAAATTACCGATGCACGTATTGAATTTCTACCTCCTCCATCAGTACCGGGCTTTGGAAATGCTGCTGGATTTGAGTTCAGACTTGTAGAAAAAGCTGGCGAGGAAGATCTAATGGTCATCAAAGCCGTAGTAGATTCCTTCCTAATTGCACTAAAACAACGGCCGGAAATCGGCTCCATTTTTACTGGCTTCGACCCCACTTTCCCGCAATATCTCCTGGTAGTCGATCAGGAGCTTGCCGCTAAAAATGGGGTAACCATCGACAACGCCATGAGTACCCTACAAACACTCGTAGGCTCTTATTACACATCAAACTTTATTCGCTTTGGTATGACGTACAAAGTTATGCTCCAGGCAGCACCCGAGTACATTACAACCCCCGAAGATGTACTACGCCACTATGTGAAAAACGAACGCGGTGAAATGGTACAACTAAACACCTTCATCAAGGCACAGAAAGTCTTCGGTCCCGAACAGCTTACTCGCTATAACATGTACACCGCAGCTATGTTTAATGGTGAAGCTGCTAAGGGCTACTCCTCAGGCGATGCCATACGCGCCATTCAGGAGGAAGCTAAACGTGTACTGCCAAAAGGTTACGCAATAGAATGGGCTGGCATAACACGCGAAGAAATCTTGGCTGGCAATCAAACCCTTTTCATCTATATGCTTGTGGTCGTCTTTGTGTATTTATTGCTCTCTGCTCAGTACGAGAGTTTTCTATTGCCACTGCCTGTACTGCTATCGCTGCCGGCTGGTATTTTCGGATCGTTCATGTTCCTTAAGATTGCAGGACTTGAAAACAATATATACGCCCAGGTTTCTATCGTTATGCTCATTGGTCTGCTGGGCAAGAATGCCATCCTTATTGTTGAGTTCGCCAACCAGGCCGTCAAAAGCGGCAAGAAGCCCTTGCAAGCTGCTATTGAAGGGGCAGTAGCACGTCTTCGCCCAATTCTGATGACCTCATTTGCCTTTGTAGCAGGTCTTATACCTCTGGCTCTTGCTACCGGAGCAGGTGCTATTGGTAACCGCACCATTGGCACCACTGCCGCCGGCGGGATGATCACCGGTACCCTCATCGGTATTTTGCTCATTCCAGGACTATTTGTCCTCTTTTCAAAACCCAAAAAATCTCCCAATCCATAGTAGGATGATGTCAAAAAGGCTTACTGAAATTTTATTCTTTTTATTTGGGCGTGGCCATCACATCCTTAGCAACGATCCGTCTATTGGACAAGAGCAGGCAAAGAACAATAATAGCTTCACTTTGACTTGTCAAGACAAGATGCAAGCAGCATCTTCGTCCGTCCCTGTTAAGACAAGGCAGCACAAGCTGGTTTTGTCTGAAAGGTTATACACAAGAGCACGCTTATCTGCAGTACTTAAGGTTTCGTTGCTCTACACCTATCTCACCGCGCTTAAGAGCGTCTTCCGTATGTCTCACGCGATGGAGAGCCAATCTAATACATCATTTGCAAATGCATTATCGTGGCTGCTCTTTGGTGGATTAGTGCTAATCACTTCGTGCAGCTCCCCAGAAACTCTTATTAAGCACAAGACTCCCCAACTGCCCAATCAGTTTTCAGCCAATTATCCAATAGATACTCTTCAACACACCGGCAAGGTAAGTTGGAAGGACTTTTTCCTCGATCCTGTACTGATCCGCCATATCGAAGATGCTCTGCGCGTCAATGCCGACGTTATGCAAGCCAGTGCTCGCATCCGACAGGTTAAAGCTGCCTATACTGCTGCCGGTGGAGCACTCTTGCCCTCCCTACAAGTGCGCGGTCGCGCTGGTGGTGATCGCTTTGGCCGCTATACTATGACTGGCGTAGGCAACTTCGACACCAACCTTTCAGACCGTATTAACGACAAGCAACGCGTCGATGAAAACTTTACTCCCGAATACTATCTCGCCCTGGAGAGCTCATGGGAAATCGATGTGTGGGGACGCCTACGGCAGCAGCGCAAGGGCCGTAGGCTTGAGTATCTCGCCTCCGAAGAAGCCTACAAGCTCGCCACCACGATGGTCGTCACTACCATGGCCGAGCTCTATTTCACACTCCAGGCACTCGACGACGAGCGCGAAATCATTGAAAAAGAGCTTCAACTTCAGCGCGAAGGCCTCGAAAAAACCCTCATTTTAAAAGAAACAGGCCGCACTTCCGAATTAGCCGTTAAGCAGTTTGAATCACAAGTGCTCAATACAGAAGCAATGCTTCGTGGAATACTTATCGAGATAAATGCTGTCGAAAACGCTATCAACGCTCTGAAAATGCAGGTAAATCAAGCAGTAGAGCGTTCGTCTGACTTTTTCATGCCATCGATGGACAGTATTATAGTACTCACTACACCAGCAAACTTACTTTTTTCGAGACCCGACATCCGCCGGGCTGAATTAATGATGAATGCTGCCGGTGCCGATGTGATGGCCGCTCGATATGCCTACTTTCCCCAGTTAATGGTAAATCCTTACATAGGCCTCAACGCCTTTAAATCGAGCCTCTTTCTCGATCCGGCTTCACTTGCCTTCGGCGTGATGGGGCATATGGTAGCCCCCATCTTCCAGCAGAATCAGCTGAAAGCCGGTCTTCGCCTGCAAAAAGCCCGTTACGAAGAAGCCCAACTCGAATACAATAAGACCATAATAAACGCTATGACTGAGATCAATACTCACCTTGTCGCCTTCGACGAATTTCTGAAAATATCGCGCCTAAAAGAAAACGAAGCCCGTACGCTAAAAGTGGCTGAATCCGTAGCCACACAGCTCTTTCTGAACGGATATGCTTCTTACCTCGATCTGCTCACCGTTCGTCGTGAGGTATTGCGCACGCAGCTCGACTTTGTAGAAGCTACCTTACAGCGCAAGGTAGCACGCCTTAAACTCTATAAAGCGCTTGGCGGTGGGTGGTTTTAACACTAAGTTTGTGTAAATCACCCCGATATTCTTTTAATATTTGCTGAAAATTCATCGAATGTATGGGAAAATACTACTTTTTTGTCGTAATGGTAGGCATTACCATCATGGGGTGTGAGCAAAAAAACAACCTCAAGGTAACTTACCCGGTCACCGAAACTGTAGATGTAGTTGACGAGTATTTTGGCGTGAAGGTACCCGATCCCTATCGCTGGCTCGAAGATGACCTGAGTGAAAAAACTGCCCAATGGGTAAAAGCTCAGAACGAAGTAACGCAGGAGTTCCTTAACCGAATTTCATTTAGGGAAAAAATTTTTAAAAGGCTCGAAGAGCTCTGGAACTATGAAAAAGTAAGTGCGCCCTTTACTGAAGGAGATTACACCTATTTCTACAAAAACGATGGCCTTCAAAATCAATCTGTGCTCTACCGCACCGATAAGTCAGGAAATACAGAAGTCTTCTTGGATCCCAATACCTTTTCGCCCGATGGCACCACATCACTGGCCGGTATCTCCTTTACCGACGATGGTAAGTTAGCCGTATATCAAATTTCTGAAGGAGGGTCTGACTGGCGCAAAGTGATCGTGATCAATGCAGTAACCAAAGAAATTATAGAAGACACTCTGCGCGACGTTAAATTCTCAGGCCTGAGCTGGTATAAAAACGAGGGCTTCTTCTATTCAAGCTACGATAAACCAATAGAAGGCAGCCAACTCTCAGCTAAAACTGACCAGCACAAGCTCTACTACCACAAGCTTGGCACACCACAATCAGCAGACGTTCCTGTGTTTGGCACTGACATTAAGCGCAGATATGTGGGCGGCTATGTGACTGAAGACAACAGCCTGCTGATAATCACAGCAGCCAACACCACCACAGGCAACGAACTATATTTCAAAGACCTAAGAAATCCCAAATCGCCTCTTGTCGCAATAGTCAACAACTTTGACAATTCCCACTCGCCCGTACATTTCGAAAACGACACACTATATATCCTTACCAACTTGAATGCGCCCAACCGACGGCTGGTGAAAGTTTCCATTAAAAACCCAACGCCTGAAAACTGGGTGGACGTAATACCAGAACGCGATATGCCCTTGAACATATCGACTGGTGCAGGGTACATCTTTGCCTCCTACCTGAAGGATGCTACCTCACTCATCGAACAGTATGACCTCAGAGGCAATAAAATTAGAAGCATTGATCTACCTGCGCTGGGTACTGCCTCCGGCTTTTCGGCTAAGTGGGAAGATACCGTAATCTATTACACCTTTACCAACTACGTATATCCGCCGACCATCTTTCGCTTGCATCCAAAAACAGGTGTATCAGAGCTCTACCGCAAACCGGATGTAAAGTTTAATCCCGAAGATTACGAATCAAAGCAGATTTTTTACACCTCAAAAGACGGTACGCGCATACCGATGATCATCACCCATAAAAAAGGCCTAAAGCTCAACGGTAATAATCCGACAATTCTGTATGGCTATGGTGGATTCAACATCAGCCTAACACCTTCCTTTAGCGTGACCAATCTTGTATGGATGGAAATGGGCGGTGTGTATGCAGTGCCCAACTTGCGAGGTGGAGGTGAATATGGCAAAAAATGGCATGATGCCGGTCGCCAATTCAATAAACAAAATGTATTTGACGACTTCATCGCTGCAGCTGAATGGCTTATTGGAAACAAGTACACCTCACCCGACTTTCTAGCCATATCCGGAGGTTCTAACGGAGGATTGCTCGTAGGCGCTACAATGACGCAACGCCCGGAGCTTTTCAAAGTGGCTCTGCCGGCTGTAGGTGTACTTGACATGCTGCGCTACCATAAGTTTACAGCGGGTGCAGGCTGGGCCTATGACTACGGCACTGCTGATGACAGCAAAGAAATGTTTGAGTACCTTAAAAGCTACTCACCCTATCACAATCTGCGCAAGGGCATGAACTATCCCGCTACACTCATTACTACAGCCGACCACGACGACCGCGTAGTGCCTGCACACTCCTTCAAGTTTGCCGCAATGCTTCAGGCTGTAAACGACGGTCCGAACCCGACCCTCATACGCATTGAGACCAATGCAGGTCACGGAGCAGGTAAGCCAACACGCATGGTGCTTCAGGAAGCTACTGACAGGCTTGCCTTTACCTTATATTGCATGGGTAAAAAAGAAATTTGATGCTGAGACAAATCAACCCACGTCACATACAATCGGCATTGTATTTGTAATTTTGTAGGTAAAATGCAATAAAACAAGAGATCATGAAAAAAATCCTCTCTACCCTTGCACTGGTTTTCATTGCAGGATTAGCCTTCGGGCAAAAGCAAAATGGCCCCGTCATTACCTTCGAAAAACCGGAACTCGACTACGGAAAAATTCAGCAAAACAGCGAGCGCGTTCGCGAATTTGTAATCGTGAACACCGGCAATGAGCCGCTCATTATCCAAAATGCAGTGGGCAGCTGCGGCTGTACCGTACCTGAGTGGCCAAAAGAGCCTATAATGCCCAAGAAGAAAGCTGTACTTAGAATCAACTACGACACTTCGAGAATAGGACCGTTTAGCAAAACTGTAAAAATCTATTCTAACGCTATCAATAATGGACCGGATGGCACTGTGTCCTTTACTGTAAAAGGCGATGTACAGGCGCCCCAAGCTCAATCAGCTCCGATAAATCAGGAAACCAGTCCGATAATGAACCGCTAAACAGCTTTTACATCGTATTTTCGCCCGCCCTCAGAGGCGGGCTTTTTTTTAGCAAAAAGCCGGTCATTGAGTAAATATTAATATGGTTTATTGCTTTATGCAGCATCGGCAGCACCTAAAAGCTGATTCTCATTCAGCCTTTTAATTAACAGAGGAGAAGCGAGCCTCGCCCTAAGGTGCCCGGCGTGCATGAGCCAACGTGATGCAAAGGCTAAGATGCAGCAAGACATTTTGCCTTGATCACGTCAAAAAGAAACAAAAAATAAAAAAAAAGCATACAATGCCTTCAATTTCAAAGAAAGGGATGCAGATGCCCGAATCTCCTATTAGAAAGCTGGTGCCCTTTGCTGAAGCTGCAAAGCGCAAAGGGGTGAAGGTGTACCACCTGAACATCGGGCAGCCTGATATCCATACGCCTGATGTGGCGCTTCAGGCCATTCGAAACTTTGACCACAAGGTGATCGAGTACAGCCACTCTGCCGGTAATGAGTCGTATCGTCGAAAACTGGCTGACTACTATGCCGTACGCGGTATTGGGATAGAGTACACCGACCTGATGATTACTACGGGAGGATCGGAGGCAATCACCTTTGCGCTGAATTCCATCTGCGATTTGGGCGATGAGGTGATCGTACCAGAACCCTTTTACGCGAATTACAATGGCTTTGCCATATCGGCCGGGGTCAAAGTAGTGCCGGTATTCAGCAGCATTGAAACAGGCTTTGCACTGCCTGACATCGAAGAATTTGAGAGCTGGATAACGCCCCGCACCCGCGCGATTATCATTTGCAATCCGGGCAATCCGACCGGATACCTTTACAGCCGCGAAGAATTAAATAAGTTGCGCGACCTCTGCCTGAAGCACGACCTCTTTCTGATAGCTGATGAGGTATACCGCGAGTTTGCCTACGACGGGGCAAAACCGATGTCAATTTTGAATCTGGATGGCATGGATGAGCATGCCATTGTGATCGATTCGGTATCGAAGCGGTATTCAATGTGTGGAGTGCGTATTGGTGCACTCATCAGCCGAAACAAAAAGCTGATGACTACAGCTCTGAAATTTGCTCAGGCGCGCCTGAGTCCACCCACACTCGGACAGGTGGCCGCAGAGGCCGCTCTGGATACTCCACAGAGCTATTTCGATCAGGTAATCGCTGAATACACCGAACGACGCAACATACTGGTAGATGGGTTGAACAGTATTGAGGGAGTGTATTGTCCGAAACCAAAAGGAGCCTTTTATTGTGTAGCTCGCCTGCCTGTACGAAACGCTGAAGATTTCGCGCGATGGCTACTGGCAGAATTTTCACACGAAGGACATACTGTGATGGTTGCCCCGGCTAATGGATTTTATGCCACGCCTCACAAGGGCGAAAACGAAGTACGTCTGGCCTATGTATTGAAAGCCGATGATCTGCACCATTCGGTTGAAATTCTGCGCAAAGCATTGAGCGTGTATCCGGGTAGGGCGTGATGGAAGAGATAAAGCCTGTACTCAATTTTTCACTTCGAGGGCTTAACACTTTTGGGCTAGACGTGCGCTGTAAAGCGTATTATCGCGTAACATCGGAAGCTCAGCTGGAATCATTGGTGGCACAGGGCGTGTTTTCATCAGGCAAAAAATTTTTACTGCTTGGCGGAGGCAGCAATCTGCTATTTGTCAAAAATTTTTTTGATGGTGCAGTGGTGCACCTCGACCTCAAAGGGCGAGAAGTACTCTATATAAACGAAGACTATGCCCGGCTCATCGCAGCTGCCGGCGAAAACTGGCATCAAACTGTACTGTATGCATTGGAACAAAACCTTGGCGGCATTGAAAATCTTAGCCTGATACCCGGAAATACAGGTACAGCGCCGGTACAAAACATAGGAGCCTATGGAGTGGAAATCTGTGAAGTGCTCTACCATGTACAAGGTATTGATTTAATGACCGGTGCAAAAAAGGTTTTAACGACAGATGCGTGTGCCTTCGGCTACAGAGATTCGGTATTTAAACATGAATTAAAAGGCCGCTTTGCCATTACTGCCATAGCCTTGCGCCTCACGCGCAGAAATCACAATTTGCGCACCCATTATGGCACTATAGCCGAAGAATTGCAAAAAGCTGGTATCTCCCACCCAACTATACATGACATCAGCCGGGCAGTGATAGCTATTCGAAGCAGCAAACTACCGGATCCGGCCGTACTGGGCAATTGCGGCAGTTTTTTTAAAAATCCGGTGGTAACTAATGATGTAGCCTCAGAGTTAAAAGAGCGCTATCCGGAAATGCCCTCCTATCCGTCAGAAGAGGGGGTGAAAATACCCGCCGGGTGGCTAATCGAAAAAGCCGGTTGGAAAGGCAAGCGAATTGGAAATGTGGGGATGCATGAGCGACAGGCCTTAGTGCTTGTGAATTACGGCGGTGCCACCGGCACAGAATTATGGGCGCATGCTCTCAGAGTAATGCACGATGTAAGAGAGAAGTTTGGCATCGAGCTTCAGCCGGAGGTGAATGTAGTGGATTAGATTCAGGAATTTGATACTGTTCAATTTTTTAGAACAAAAAAAGCAGAAAATTCTCCTGATTAAAAGCAAAGTAAAGTCTGTAAGTTGAATCTAGAGCCTTTAATTAAATCCTGAATGCAGCCAGATTGCTCCTATATTTGGCGCATTAAAGTGTACGTAATTCAAAGATCAATATGAAACTTCTTAATAATAAAGTAGCTATCATCACCGGCGCGTCAAAGGGCATCGGCCGTGGAATCGCAGAAGTGTTTGTAAAAAATGGTTGTCAAGTAGCATTTACATATCTATCGTCAGTAGAAAAAGGCCAAGCTCTGGAGGCAGAACTCAGTCAACATGGCGTAAAAGTAAAAGGGTATCGCAGCGATGCTTCTGACTTCGCACAGGCTGAAAAGCTTGTTAACGATGTGCTCGCTGAGTTTGGAAAAATAGATATTCTGGTGAACAATGCCGGAATCACAAAAGACAACCTGCTCTTGCGAATGAGTGAAGAAGACTTTAATCAAGTGATTAGAGTGAATCTCAACTCAGTTTTTAATCTGACCAAAGCTGTGATTAAACCCATGATGAAAGCGCGAATCGGATCAATAATCAACATCAGCAGCGTAGTAGGTGTAAAAGGCAATGCCGGTCAGGCAAATTATGCCGCATCTAAAGCCGGTGTTATTGGATTTACTAAATCTGTGGCACTCGAACTTGGCTCGCGCAACATTCGCTGCAACGCCATCGCACCTGGATTTATCGAAACAGAAATGACAGCAGTGCTCGACGAAAAAACAGTTCAAGGATGGCGCGACAGCATACCTCTGAAACGCGGTGGTACACCAGAAGATGTGGCTAATGCTTGTCTCTTTTTAGCCAGTGACTTATCAGCATACATCACCGGACAGACGCTCAACGTGTGTGGTGGTATGTTGACTTAATCGGCTGATTACGGACTTTGCGGATGCTTGAGTTTACCACAGAATTTTCGATGCTCTGGTGGGTGATTGCTGTTTTAGCAGTTGCCTGGTTTGTAATGTGGATTTACAAAAGTCAGCAATCCGTATTCGGAAGGAAGGGTACAGAAATACTGAGAGTTCTGCGTATTGTATCGTTAGCACTGCTTCTCTTTCTACTCCTTAAGCCCGAATTATATATCAAAAAGCTGGAAGAAAAACCCAGAACACTGGTTTGGGCCGTTGATCACTCCCGAAGCATGGTGATGTCGAAAGACTCAACAGATGTAGGGAAATTACCTACATTCCTCCAAACAATAGCAGACAGAGTAAAAGGCAATCTCGAAGTAGATGTAATTTCTTTTGGTTCAAAAGTATCTGAAAATCCGGATTTTAACTTTAATCAACCCTTTACTGACGGATACGCCTGGATCAAGCATTTACAAGATACGCGCTTTGACAATGAGATAGCTGCTGTAGTCTTGGTTTCCGACGGCATTTTCAATTTCGGCTATTCACCCGAGTATTTTGTACATGAATTAAAAGTGCCCATACATGTGGTTGCTGTGGGCGACACCACTCAGTTTCCCGATGCCTCGATTTATTCGGTAGTGTATCCGAAAAAGGTCTTGCCAAATACTGAATTTGAAATCGAAATCATCGCCAAAGCTCTGTATTTGGAAAATATTCCTTTAAAAATCCGCCTAAAAGGTGAGGGAACTAATAGAGAAATAGCTACATTCAGACCCACTTCATCGTCAGAATCCCGTTCTTTTAAAACTTTTATCAAATCCATCAAACCCGGAATTCATCGATATTCTGTTACCATTGATCCTGTTTCGAAAGAAAAAAACACGCGTAACAACACGTATGTCTTTTATGTAGAAGTAATCGACGAACGCAGTAAAGTGCTGATCATCGAGGAAATGAAGCACCCCGATATGGGTGTACTGCGAGAATATTTTTCAAAGAACACTCAATGCGAACTTATAAGCGTAAAGCCAGACAGCCTTCGATTTTTGAACTCGAATTTTGATTATGTCATCGTTCACAGCCCTGCACATCCACAAACGTTTGCCTTTTTGCAAAAAAATAATGCACTTCCTGTATTGCTTATCAGTGGTTTTGGAACTGATCCCGGCGGACTATCTAAACTTATCGGAAGAGATGTGACTCGATTTAGCAGAGAAGATAAGGCCTACCCTATTGCTAACGATAACTTTTACAAAATTTCTTCGGTCAATTTTTTGTCCATCTATCCACTCCCGCCTTTGGATGTGTTTTACTATATACCTAATGTGAAGGCAGAAGATGTTCTGTGTTATCAAAAAATCAACGGAATAAATACCACTAAGCCTTTAATTTCATTACTTGAGACAGATCGGAAAATCGCATTATTCCACGGCGAAGGCCTTTGGAAATGGAAAAACAAGCTGCAAATGGAGGGCGATTCCAATAGCCTTGACCTGTTTTTTTTGAAAGTAACGCGCTGGCTCATTCAATCAGAAAAGAAAAAGCCATTAGAAATCGTCTTACCCGAAAAAATTCAACCCGAAGACAAACTTTTGGTAAGAGCCTACGTATTCGATCAAACGAATCTACCCGTATCAAATGCCAAGGTTTCCATTATTTTTACAGATTCTGCCGGTAAGAAGTTCGAATATTCTTTTGCAAGAGAAGGCTCTGTGTACACTGCTTCTGCTCATAACTTCACTCCAGGTACCTACCGTTGGAAAGCAGAAGCCGAATTGGCCGGCGAGAAACAGACAGAAAGCGGAATTCTGATCGTTGAGGAGAATGACCTGGAAATTTCTGACCTGGTAGCTAATCACGATAAATTGAGAAAAATTGCAAAAAACACCGAAGGTAAGTTTTATTTAATCTCTAAAATGGATGAGCTTGAAAAAGATTTACTTGCACAAAATTATTTGCCTCTCCTCAGAGAAAAGACGCAAAAAATACGACTGATCGAATGGTGGCCTTTCTTCGCCATTGTACTAATCTTACTGACCGCCGAATGGTTCCTTAGACGATATTTGGGCAGTTATTAACGCCAAAATTTAAATTCCCATGAATCGCAGTTTGCCCTTTTTGTTAGTTACTGGTTTTTTAGTGGTCTTGCTGATCGTGCTCCTTTGGGGGTCGATGACTACAACGATCGATTTCGGCCAAAAAGGCGTTATTTTCCGAACTTTTGGAGGCGGTGTTGATAAGAAAAAAATTTTCAATCAAGGATTTCACTTTATAGCACCTTGGAATAAGATCTTCAAGTATGACGTGAAAATTCAGGAAAACAATACCACAATGGAAGTTCTGTCGAAAAACGGATTGACCATAAAAGTAGATGTTTCTTATTGGTACAAACCACAAGAAGACAGACTGCCCTTGTTGCACGACGAGGTGGGACCTAATTATCACGAAAAAATTGTCAATCCGGCCATTCGTTCAGCTACGCGCGAAGTAATCGGCAAATACCTCCCCGAAGAGCTGTACTCCACAAAACGCGAGGTAATTGAAGACGAAATCATGAATCGCACGCGCAAGTCTATTGCAGACAAACACATACTGCTCGACGACGTTTTGATACGCGATGTCACCTTACCTCCTTCACTTCAAGAGGCTATAGAAAAAAAACTAAAACAAGAACAGGTTGCTCTCGAATACGAATTTAGACTCGAGGCTGCACAAAAAGAGGCCGAACGACTGCGCATCGAAGCCCGAGGTAAAGCCGAAGCCTATGACATCATTAACCGCTCTCTGACTGACAAAATCCTTCAGGAAAAAGGCATAGAGGCTACGCTCAAATTGGCAGAAAGTCCTAATTCAAAAATTGTAATCATCGGAAATTCAAAAAATGGATTGCCGATCATTTTGGGCGATAACAAACAATAGACAATCGTAATGAAAAAAATACTGGTTGCCAATCGCGGTGAGATCGCTCTCCGCATTATGAAAACCGCAAGAGATATGGGCATAAGCACAGTAGCTATCTACAGTGAAGCCGATGCCGATAGCCCACACGTACACTATGCCGACGAGGCAGTTTGTATTGGTCAGGCCCCCTCGGCGCAGAGCTATCTGCGAGGTCAGGCGATCGTAGATGCTGCCCTTACTACTGGAGCTGATGCCATTCATCCTGGATATGGGTTTTTAAGTGAAAACGCAGCCTTCGCTCGCCTGGTGGAGGCCAGCGGGCTCATTTTTATAGGTCCATCAGCCGATGCCATGGAAATTATGGGAGATAAGCTCTCCGCAAAAAACGCTGTAAAAAAATTTAACGTACCTCTGGTACCAGGCACCGATGGTGCAGTAAGCGATTTCGCTATGGCCATCGAGGTTGCCAAATCCATTGGCTTGCCTGTCATCATCAAAGCATCAGCCGGCGGTGGTGGTAAGGGTATGCGCCTGGTAGAAGACATCCACCTGCTCGAAGAGCAAATGCAAATGGCCATTAACGAAGCCACCTCAGCCTTTGGCAACGGTGCTGTATTCATCGAAAAATTTGTGGACAAGCCGCGCCATATCGAAATTCAAATATTGGCCGACAAGTATGGCAACATCGTTTACCTCTTCGAGCGCGAATGCAGCATTCAGCGCCGGCACCAAAAGGTGATCGAAGAAGCTCCCAGCGCTATCGTGACACCCGAAATGCGCCGTGCCATGGGCGAAGCTGCTGTTAACGTAGCCCGTTCCTGCGGATATGTGGGTGCAGGCACGGTAGAATTTCTCGTTGACGCCAATAGGAATTTCTACTTTCTCGAGATGAACACACGCCTTCAGGTAGAGCATCCGGTTACAGAACTGATCACCGGTCTCGACCTGGTGCGCGAACAGATACGCATCGCTCGTGGCGAACCATTAGGTTACACTCAAAAAGACCTCAGCATACACGGGCATGCCATCGAAGCCCGAGTCTATGCTGAAAATCCGTGGGAAAATTTTTCACCAGATATCGGAAAGTTAGTCGTTTACAACCGCCCCACCGGACCAGGTGTGCGAGTTGACGATGGCTATCGCCAGGGAATGGACATCCCCATCTATTACGACCCGATGATTGCCAAGCTCATCACTTATGGCCATACCCGCGACGAAGCCATACAGCGCATGATTCGCGCCTGTCGCGACTATGAAATCGGCGGTGTTCACACTACCCTGCCCTTCGTAGAATTCGTCATGCAGCACCCTGCCTTCGTAAGTGGCGACTTCGACACCAACTTTGTCAAACAACACTTTAAACCCGAATACCTGCCAGGCCCCTCAGCTGATGAAGTGGAAGCAGCAGCACTCGCAGCCGCAGCTCTCATGCAAGAAAAAAGACTAAACGACCTTTTTTACCCTAATGGCCAACCCTCCCAGCAAAGTGACATTTCTCTCTGGAAAATTCGCCGTCAGGTCTATTAAAATCCTGTTATTAGCACTGTTCATGTCCTCCTATACTGCCTGGGCGCAGAATGACCATAAACAGACGCAAGACAGCATACTCAATTACATTTACCAAAACAAAGACAAGCGCCAGCACGCCCTCATCATCGATGGCGATACTGTACCGGTGTGGATACTCGACGAGGTACTCTTCATCAGCACACCAGCCTTCGACAGCGAAGAGGCGCGCCGTCGCTACTACATCCTCAGGCGAAAGGTGTACAAAGTCTATCCCTACGCCGTAATTGCCGGCGATAAGCTCGACTCCCTCGAATTCCGCCTCTCCCTCCTGAAGCGCGATCGCGACAAAAAGCGCTTCATCAAGGATTTTCAAGACTACCTGGAAAGCGAATTTGAAGAAGAACTCAAAAGACTCACCCGCTCAGAGGGCCAAATCCTTTGCAAACTCATATACCGCGAAACAGGCATGACTGCCTATGACCTCATCACCAAATACCGTGGCGGCCTGCGCGCATTTATGTACAACGTAACGGCCAACTTCTACGAAATCAGCCTAAAAAAACAATACGATCCCACCAACGACCCCGAAGACAAATTCATCGAAAACATCCTCCAAAAAGCCTTTGCCGAAGGTATTCTCCAGCAACGACAAAAGAAAACATTCAATCCGGCCGATTTTGATGATGCAGGCGAAGTCATCACCAAACCCAAAAGGCGCTGGTGGCAGATTTTCTAGTTACCTTAATTAAGACTCTGTCGAAAGAATGAAGCCTACACCCGGCCGCGTATGAATCAACTTTTGATCAAAATCCCTGTCCACCTTCTTTCTCAGATATGCAATATATACATCGATAAAGTTGGTTCCTGTATCAAATCGCGTATTCCACACCTTCTCAGCAATTTCACCGCGCGAGAGTACACGCTCAGGGTTGCGTAGCATGTATTCCAGCAAATTAAATTCCTTAGGCGTTAGTTGTAGAGGTTTATTGGCTCGCATTACCTTCTTCGTGCGTACATTCATCTCAAGGTCAGCATACTTAAGAACTTCACTTACCCCCACATGAGCTCTGCTTCGTTTTAAAAGTGCTTTGATGCGAGCCACAAGTTCGCGAATCTCAAACGGCTTGACAAGATAGTCATCAGCCCCCGCGTCAAAACCCTCTAATTTATCATCCGTAGTGCCCAATGCCGTCAGCATCAGAATTGGCACCGCCGGACTCATCTGTCGGATCGCTCTACTCACTTCGATACCGCTTAAGCGCGGTAGCATCACATCCGTGATTACCAGGTCGAAATTCGACTGCTGGAACAACTTCACAGCCGATTGCCCGTCGTATGCCATTGCTACCTCAAAGTCGTACTCCCTCAGGTGCTTAGCCAGTACCTGCATCAGGCGATCGTCGTCTTCTACAATAAGTATCAGCGGTTTAAGGTTCATTCTTAGCTCTTAGTAGTGTTCCCTTTACTTCAGCCATCACATATCAATTACTCAGGTAAAGGTACTTCACCAATTCGGGGGAGAATGTTTTGTTTTTATTTTTTATCATTAGGGCGTGCCCCAGCCAATGGCGCCATTGGCGCCTTGGCTGGGTCGGGCTACTTTGGGGTACGCTTCGCTCCCGTGCTTCGGCTCGCTACGCTTTGCCTTCGCACCGCGCTGCCGCGCGCCCGCCGTATCCCTCACGCGCACTTGTGCCACCCAATTCTTTTCATAGCCAATGCAACCAGCAATTTCAATCCCTCAACACAGATTTTTTCACTATCAGCTGATTCACCATTTGAGCAATACAAAAATTTTAAAGGCGTTAAATCGTTATAACCCCCCTTAATTGCAACACGGAAAAGTACAAATACACCAAAACTTTATCACTTGCTTCAAAAGAGCAAGCCCTTTAAGCTATCTACCTTTGCAACTTCTTAAAGCCATTAATAACCTTGAAACAAACAAAACGCTATCTCGTCACTGCTGCACTTCCTTATGCCAACGGCCCTGTGCATATAGGCCATCTGGCAGGGTGCTATTTGCCGGCTGATATTTATGTACGCTACCTGCGCCTGGCGGGCGAAGAAGTAAAATTCATCTGCGGCTCCGACGAACACGGAGTTCCTATCACCATAAAAGCTCGCAAAGAAGGCATTACACCACAGGAAGTGGTCGATAAGTATCACGCTCTCATGAAAAATGCCTTTGCCGATTTTGGTATTTCCTTCGATATTTATTCACGTACTTCCTCTCCACATCACTACGCTACAGCCTCCGAATTTTTTAAAACGCTTTACGACAAAGGCGTTTTTATTGAAGAGGAAACTGAGCAGTACTACGACGAGCAAACAGGTCAGTTTCTTGCTGATCGCTACATAATAGGCACCTGTCCTAAATGTGGATTTGCCAATGCCTACGGCGACCAGTGTGAGAACTGTGGATCATCGCTCAATCCTACAGATCTGATTAAGCCGCGCTCAGCTTTATCAGGCGCTGAGCCTGTACTGCGCAAAACAAAAAACTGGTATCTGCCTCTCGACAAATATCAGTCTGCCATCGAGGCATATACAGAATCACTCAGAGACGTCCTCAAACCAAATGTGTACGGCCAGGTAAAATCGTGGCTTCAGCAAGGCCTTGCTCCAAGAGCCATGACCCGCGATCTCGAATGGGGTGTGCCTGTGCCTGTAGAAGGGGCTAAAGGCAAAGTGCTCTACGTGTGGTTTGATGCACCTATTGGCTACATATCTGCCACCAAGGAACTCTTGCCGGACACCTGGCAAACCTACTGGCAAAGCGATGAAACTGCACTAATCCACTTCATTGGCAAAGACAACATCGTATTTCATTGCATCATCTTTCCTGCAATGCTCATGGCCCACGGCGGATATGTTTTACCTGCTAACGTCCCGGCCAATGAGTTTCTCAATCTCGAAGGTGATAAAATCTCCACCTCGCGCAACTGGGCCATCTGGTTGCACGAGTACTTAGCCGAAATGCCCGACCGCGAAAGCGAACTGCGCTATGTGCTCACCTCTATCGCCCCTGAAACCTCCGACTCTGAATTCACTTGGCGAGACTACCAGGCGCGCATCAACAACGAGCTGGTAGCTATACCTGGCAACTTAGCAAACCGCATCTTAACACTCATTCAGAAGTACTTCAACGGCAAACTACCTAGCGAAGTCAGTGGTTTTTCAGATGCTCCTGTACTCGAAAAAGCTACAGAAGAAGCTTATGCCACCATCGACGAAGCCATACGCCACTTCAAGTTCAGAAATGCCCTTCAGGCCTGGATGGATCTGGCACGCGCAGGCAATAAATACTTAACCGATTCTGAACCCTGGAAATTACACAAATCTAAGCCCGAAGAAACCTTAAAAATTCTCAACAATGGTCTTTTTCTACTTGGCCATCTGGCAAAACTCATGATGCCCTTTATGCCTAAATCGGCCAATAAACTCCTTTACATGCTGGGCAATAAAAAGATTACAAATCTTAAAGACAGCATCCACTGGCAAGCCGGTGAACAACTGCCCAGACCCGATTTGCTTTTCCGAAAAATGGAAGACACCGAACTCGAACCTCAAATCCAAAAACTCGCAGCCATTCGCCAGCAATCAGCCCAGCAAACTCTGCTTAATAATACCACAGCCGCTCCTATGAAAGATACCATTACCTTCGACGACTTTCAAAAACTTGACCTTCGCATAGCCACAGTAATAGCTGCTGAGCGCGTGCCAAATGCAGACAAGCTGCTTCAACTGACCCTTGATACCGGGATTGATCGTCGCACAGTGGTATCGGGCGTAGCTAAGCATTACAATCCAGAAGATTTAATTGGTAAACAAATATTGCTGTTAGCCAATTTGGCTCCGCGAAAAATCCGTGGAGTGGAAAGCCATGGAATGATCCTATTCGCAGAAAACAGCGACGGTAGTTTGGTAACCATGGAGCCATCTAAACCGGTAGAAAACGGCAGCTCAGTAGCGTAGTGCTACTGAGCTGATGCCTTTCTTAAGCTTAAACTTTCACTTCCGATTCCATTACTTCGGAGAAATCAATAGGCTCATCTACGTACTCATCTGTCAGTGCTATCGAGAGCACTTCTGCCATGGTAGTTACGTAGTGAAAAGTAAGACCTTGGATGTATTCATCTTCGATTTCGTTGATGTCCTTCTGATTGTCTTTACAAAGAATGACATCGCTGATGCCCGAGCGCTTGGCTGCCAGAATCTTCTCTTTTATACCGCCCACGGGCAAAACTTTTCCTCTTAAGGTGATTTCGCCTGTCATAGCGAGCTTTTTGCGCACCTTGCGCTGGGTAAGCAGCGATGTAAGCGCTGTAAGCATCGTCACACCGGCCGATGGGCCGTCTTTTGGAGTAGCTCCCTCAGGCACATGGATGTGAATGTCGTATTTTGAGAAGATTCGATAATCGATGCCATATTTTCGAGCATTGGCCTTAATCCACGCCAGTGCAATTGTGGCTGACTCCTTCATCACCTCGCCCAAATTACCGGTTACTGTTAATTTTCCGGAACCAGGATAGATGGTCGACTCGATGAAGAGGATGTCACCACCCACCGGTGTCCAAGCCAGCCCGGTAACCACGCCGGCTACGCTGTTGTCTTCAGCCATATCGCGGTCATAGCGCGTTGGGCCTAAAATTTCTTGAACAGTTTCCCAACTCATGCGCACGTCGTAGGGCTGTTGATCGGCTTTTTTACGCGCCACATTGCGCACAATTTTGGCAATGGTTTTTTCCAAATTGCGTACACCTGATTCGCGGGTGTACGAGTCGATGATTTTTTCAATTACCTGTTTTGAAAGTTTCAGGTCGTTTTTCTCAAGTCCGTGTTCTTTTAGTTGTTTGGGAATGAGGTGTCGATGAGCTATTTCGTATTTCTCTTCGAGGGTATATCCATTCAGCTCTATGATCTCCATACGATCGCGCAAGGCTGGCTGAATGGTCGAGAGATCGTTAGCCGTGGCTATGAAGAGTACTTTCGACAAGTCATAGCCCAGCTCGAGGTAATTGTCGTAGAATTCTTTATTCTGTTCGGGGTCAAGTACCTCGAGCATAGCCGATGATGGGTCGCCCTGCATGCCGAAAGAGAGCTTATCAATCTCATCGAGCACAAAGACAGGATTGTCATACCCGGCTTTTTTTAAGTTTTGGATAATGCGGCCAGGCATGGCTCCGATATACGTTTTGCGATGCCCTCTGATTTCTGCCTCATCTCGCAATCCACCCAATGAAATTCGGCTGTATTTACGCCCAAGAGCCTCAGCTATGCTTCGGCCAAGGGAGGTTTTACCTACACCTGGAGGCCCGTAGAAGCAAAGGATTGGCGCTTTCAAGTCACCTTTAAGCTTTAGTACAGCTAAGTATTCAATGATTCTGTCTTTTACCTTATTCAGGCCATAGTGGTCGCGATCCAGAATTCTTCTCGCTCTTTTTAGGTCGAAGTTGTCTTTCGACACTTCACCCCAGGGCAAATCGAGCAGGAGCTCGATGTAGTTGCGCTGCACGCTGTATTCAGGCATTTGCGGATTGGCGCGTTGTAGCTTGGTAAGCTCTTTTTCAAAGTGTTTAGCTACTTCTTCAGTCCATTTCTTTTTTTGAGCGCGAGCTTTAAATTCTTCTATTTCTTTTTCAGAGGTCACTCCGCCGAGCTCTTCCTGTATGGTCTTCATCTGTTGGTAGAGGAAGTACTCGCGCTGCTGCTGGTCGAATTCGGTTTTAACCTTGTTTTGGATCTGATTCTTCATCTCCAGCATCTGCTGCTCGTTGATCAGATGCTTCAACACGATGTTGGCCCGCTTTGAAAGGTCCACTTCTTCAAGGATGTCCTGCTTTTGAGCAGCATCGATGTTGAGGTTTGAAGAGATGAAGTTTACCAAAAACGTTTCGCTTTCAATGTTTTTTACAGCAAAAGCAGCCTCAGAAGGCAGGTTGGGCGACTCCTGAATAATTTTAATGGCTGTTTCCTTTATGCTGTCGATCAAGGCTCTAAAGCGCTGAGTAGTCTTTTTGGGCAGCACCTCTTCTTTAGCGATTACGCGGGCTTTCAGGTAAGGTTCAGTTTCAAGCCATTCGCTTACCTCAAAGCGCTTTTTACCTTGAATGATGATGGTGATGTTACCATCCGGCATTTTAAACATTCTAATGATGCGAGCCACAGTACCCACCTTGTACAAGTCATTGGGTTTTGGGTCTTCAATGTGGCTATCTTTTTGGGCAATTACGCCTATGGTTTTAGAGCCGTTGTAGGCATCGTTTATAAGACGTATAGATTTATCTCTACCGGCTGTAATCGGAATAACAACGCCGGGAAATAGTACCGTATTTCGAAGCGGTAAAATTGGCAGGTCTTCAGGCACCTGTTCAGCTGATAACTCTTGCTCGTCTTCAGGAGTCATCAGTGGGATGAATTCTGCCTCATCTCCCCCAAACGAGCTAAGGTTCAAGGGATTATCAAATCTAAAATCTTCTACAAACATGCCTGTCAGCTTCAGTGCGTTTTAAGGGGTATTAAGAGGGCAAGAAATACGCCAAATTACCTGTATTCCTTAGTGAGCTCGTAAACACGTGTCAAAATGTCGGTCTCTATTCCATCGAGTTCTTTTTTGCGCCGGGCCATCACCCTCGAAGCAGTTTCAAGAGCTTTTTCCAGCTTATATTCGGTCATTCCCTGTGCCCCGCCCCATGAAAAGGAAGGAATGAAATTTCTTGGAAATCCTGAACCAAAAATGTTAGCACTCACCCCTACCACTGTGCCGGTATTAAACATGGTATTGATACCGCATTTGGAATGATCACCCATAAAAAGGCCGCAAAACTGTAGGCCAGTGCGCTCAAAACTTCCAAGAGCGTAGTTCCATAGCTTTACTTCGTCGTAGTTGTTTTTCAAATTGCTATTGTTGGTATCGGCGCCTATGTTGCACCACTCGCCTAAAACACTGTTACCTAAAAAGCCTTCGTGTCCTTTGTTAGAATATCCAAAAAGTACCGAATTATTGACTTCTCCTCCCACCTTGCAGTAGGGTCCTAATGTTGTAGGTCCATAAATTTTGGCGCCCATGTTCAGTTGTGAGTGCTCACCCATTGCGAGAGCACCTCGCACGAGCACGCCCTCCATTACAGTTACATCTTTGCCTAAATAGATCGGCCCTGTGGTGGTATTAAATACCGCGCACTCAGCCCATACACCTTCTTCTACAAAGATTTTATCCCCTATAATTTTGTTGGTACTACTTAGTCCTGCAGAAGTTCGTCCGCGCGTCAAGAGTTCGAAATCGTTGTTTAGTTCGGTTCCGTTAAACTGGAAAATATGCCAAAGCCGGTTTATCTGTGTGAGAGAAACTTTGAATTCAAAGGTCTCTTTAACAGATTCTTCGAAATTGGATATGTTCTGATCAGCAGTGATGCAGCCAGCGACAAGACTTCCGTGTATGGTTATTCCCTGGCCGGGTTTGAGGTTTGAAAGTGCATCAACGAAGATATCTGTAGGGCATATGGATGCATCTACTACTACATTTACATCCTTTATCACCATAGGATATTTCACGGATAGGTACTCTTGCGTGTACCAAGATACTTCCAGGCCACGCCTGGAATATTTTTCAGAAATGGTCAGTATGCCTATCCGAATTTCACTTACAGGTCTTGTAAATGTGAAGGGTTTGAGGTGTTCATAAGCATTGCCATCGCGTAAAATGATGTTCATAGTACTGATATATTCAGATTTCGAGTCGGCAAAGAAAGAGCGGAAGTTTGTATTATATCACACATCTTGTTTGGTTAAAAGCCGACGGTTTATAAATAAATGTTTGTGAATCTTGAACGTATTCCAGTATCCGAAAAAGTATAGCTTTTTATAAATTTATTTGATCACGAAGATGATTATTACATAACTGGATATATACATTAAGATTAGAAAGAGTTTTAAAACCGATTGTTAAAAAAACAAAGACTTGTTGTATAGGCTTAATTGATTATTTTTTTGATTTAAAATTGAATCCGAGTGAAAATCTGAGCGTATTTTCAAGTGGACTACGCACTATGGCTGATTGAGGAATCAAATAAGAAAAGTCAAAAGACAACATTGAATAGCGCAGTCCAAAGCCCACTGTGAAGTATTTACGACCACCCTTAGATTCGTGCTCAAACTGGTAACCGGCCCTCAGGGCAAATGTGTTGTCATACAGAAATTCAACTCCAGTGTTAATAAGAAACTCTCTTAGCTCTTCATTAAATCCTCCTGGTGCATCGTTGAATGACTGGAAAATGCCTCGAATTACGTTTACATCGTCGTCCTTGCCCGCAATTATGCTATCGTTCTGATCACGCTGAGGTGGAGTGGGCACCAGCAATTTGTTTAATTCTAAATGGAATCGCAGTTGATTGTATTGATCTAAACCCCATAAAAATCCACCGCCTATTCGCAAATTGGTAGGTATAAAGTCAGCACGTCCTGTTTCTGTGTAGCGTATTTTATTCCCTATGTTTGAGATGTTGGCGCCTGCAGTAAAACGACCCGTTTGTCCGCCTTCCATTGGAAATTCATTTCCCATGTAATAAACAGCTATATCAGCCGCAAAGGCCTGACCCGGCTGAGTTTGAATTCCATTTACTAGCTGTTGACCTTGTGTGAGATTTGAATATATGTAGCGGAGAGCTATTGCACCTGAGAGATTTTCACTGAACTTCAGCGAATATCCAGCATCAATTGCAAATTCATTAGGTTCTGCCAGAAAGAGGTTTTGATTATTTTCATCAGTAAACTGTATTTCTCCAAGCGTGAAGTATCTGAAACCCACACCGAATGCTTGATTATTGCTAAGCTTCTGATTGTATGTCACATAGGTCATATTAATATCTGGCACCAGGCGACTTAGTAGGGGATTGTACGAGATGCTTAGGATTTGATCACCATCGTCGAGAAAGGCAAGCTTTGCTGGATTCCAATACATCGAAAATGCATCCACTGTAGTAGAAACACCCACATCGCCCATTGCACCACTTCGCGAATCCGGTGAAATGGCTAAAAAAGGCACACTAGTAGTCACTACATTTCTGTCAAATCCTCTTGGTCTGGGCTGCTGAGCATTAACTGCTCCTGCGAATGAGAAAAATAAAACAAAGGCAAAAAAATGTTTCATTTTTAATTGATTGTTTCACAACTAATCTTAACGAAGAATTACAAGTTTTTCGTATTGCTCAGCTTTCGAATCATCAAGAGCTGAACGCACCTTGAGGCGGTAAATATAGACACCTTTGCCGATTTTATCCCCAAAATCATCTAGACCGTCCCAATATATATCTGTAACCCGCGATCCAGGTGATTGAACAAACTGATGAATAGTTTTTACCAACCGACCCGTTACTGTAAATATTTGTATTGTTATTTCAAGGGGCTGATTTGGTCTGTTGTGTTCAAACTGAAATTTAGTTTGAGTAGTAAAAGGGTTTGGGTAATTCAACAAATGACGGATCACCAGATCGCTGCTGGATGTAACTATGAATTCGGTAAAGGCAGTATTAGGATTGTTGTAGGTATCCCATGCCCGCACGGCGAGTGTGTAATTTCCTTCTTTGAGATTGAAAAGAGGATATCTTACTATTCCACTTTTAAAGGTATTTAAGTCAGCCTTGTAGTATTCGTTTAGAATTAAGGGTTGATCCTCCCGGTTGTTGAGTATTGCCACGATATCGCGACCAATGCTGTTGCCCAAAGCGTTTATACCTGAAGAATCAGATAACTTAACAATCAAAAGAGGATTAGGTCCAGTGATTCCACCCATTACAAAGTTTTCATCGTTTAGGTAGATTGTTATTTGAGGCCCGACCCGATCTTCAGGAGCATTTTCATTTAACCCTCCAACAGTCACCTGATCGTTATATCCGATGGCCTCTACATCTTGATTAAAAGCATATAGGCTAAATCTGCCTTTTCCAAAGCTGAGATTGATATCTTTTGGTATAATAAATTCGGCGGTGTAAAGTCCGCCTGTTACAGAAGCCCTACCGCGGTAGATTAAGGCATTTTGGGTTTCGAATTCGAAGGGGAGCCCCGCACCATCGTTGAGCAAAGTCACTCGTTTCACAGGCTTATCAAATACGCGTATTTCAGATTCTCCTGTAAAATCAGAAATCAACTGATTATCTGGTTTAGTGACTTTCGCTTGAATTTTTACGCGATCTAAAGCTTTGAGCGTATCGGTAAATTGAGAAACTGAAATCGAGTTTATATGGGTAATTGTAGTATTGTTAACGGGTATCGGCAGTCGCAGGGCCGGATCGCCTATGTAAGAAAATCTCAGGCGATCGCTGCTACCGGTTCCATTTTTAGCGTATTTGGTTACAATTCCCAGTGGCAAATATCCACTTGCGTCTTTGGTAAAAATGGTATCGAAAATCAACTCATTCAGCTGCATACCTGTGAAAGCTCCAACAGCCCGAGTAGTAGAAATAAGTGCTATGCCTGCACCTTTTGGATTGGTCAACACTTTCTCTCCGGCTGATACTCGCCATACTTCGTCGAAACGGGTAAACTCGCAGGTGATTGTGACAAAGAGGGGCATGTTGTCCAAATTATTCCATGCCTCAATGTCTTCGATGCGCAGATACTGTTCATAGCCCCAGCCAACTTCACCTCCGTGGCCTATGTAATTGGTAATGAGGTTGCCGCGTTGTACACTTCTGAAAATATCTTCTCTGGCCTCGGGATAAAGCTGAGTACCACTTGTTGATACCTGTACATAGGCATCGGCATACACTTTCTGGTGATTAAAGAACGGATAACGTGCCTTTACGTCGCCGGATATTTGTTCTGAGGCTTCCATAAAAGAGCGCTCCCAGGCAGCATCTACGTCGTCAGTGACCCAGAGTAGATTGCTTCGCCAACTGCCTTTTGCGCTTTGAGAGGTTTCGTAGTGAATTACTTTGTTAACGACTGCCATGGCTTCGGCTGGCGTACGTACAGTAAATCGGCCGATGGCTATGTCTAAATCACCAGCCATCAGATTGCCCCCTTCGCCGGCATCGAGCTGCGCATAAAAATCGTCTGTAACAAAAGAGGTATAAAGATTAAAAGAAGGAACGGATTGATATGCCGGAACAAAATTGGTGTTACCTATTAGTACGTCTCTGTAGTCATAAGAGGCCGTACCCATTAGAGCTACATATTTCAATCCCTGACCTGCAGGAGCTTTGAGGTACTGATGTCTTAAAAAGTCGCGTATGGCTGCAATGTCCTGAATGCCTGAGCTGTACTCGTTGTAAATCTGCTCAGTGGTGACTACAAGTGTTTTATATCCATTCTTTTGGGCGCGGTATTCAGCTAATTTGTTTGATGCCGCTAAAAATGAAGGATGTGTAACGATAATGTAGTCAGCTGGTTGCTCGGCGTGTAAGTTCTGATTAGGCACCTGACCAATGAAGGTGGGTGTAGGAAAATTAGAACCTGAAATTGCAACAAATTCTCTAAGCGTATCGGTATGTTGCAGCGATTGCCAGACATTTCCCGAAAGTGTACCAGTCAATGCATGGTAATTAGCTGGATGAGATACATCCCAAACCATCAGGCCAGGTGTAGCATTTTGAATCTGAAAGCGCGTGACGTAGCCTGATCCCACTGTTCTTAGATCTCTGAATATCAATTGATTGCCAGGCATTGAAAGCTGACGTCGACCGGCAATCCGTATCCAATCGAGCCAGGCTGTTGCCCCAGGGTTAGCAGAGTTGTTGAATACCAAATTGATGGATATGGCACCATTGCCCGGATTCAGGTTGCCAGATTGTATTACTGCAGTGTATCTATCCGAAAAATCCCCCTGAGCAACTGCCGGAAAATTGAGCTGCACAATCGGGGTTGTACCACTGCGCGCTTCCATAAAAGTACCAGAGATAGTCGAGCGCGCTATAGCTCTTACAGTAAGTGTATAAGGCTCACCTGGTACAGGGTTCGGAAAATTAAAGGAATATAAATACGACAATCTGAAGTCAAACACATCACCAAACCACTGACGACCAGTGCGAAGCAGATTAAACTTGCTTTCTTCTACAAAAGCGTAATCGTCAAACGACGTGCACAGATGTGTTTGGGTACCTGTAGCTTCCGGACGCATAGTGATTCGCAGTGCGTCAGGTTTATCGACCCGAATAAAATAAACCCCGCGATCAGCATACCAGTGGTATACGTGCTGAAAAGTGCCTGTAGATGCATTGTAATCCCATCGATGAGCTGTTTTTGCGAAGAAAAGTATGTAGTCGTTTCCATTAAAAATACCGTCATTGTTTGCATCTACAGCCAAAACTGCATTTTCGATCAAGTCGTCTGTCTTGCGAGCACCCGCAGTTTCAGGCAACAATCCTTCTGCATTGCCATATACTGCTATTTCATTGATGCGTATTTCACCAGTCACACCATTTGACGAAAGAAACTGCGGTGTGATTTTGTAGATGCCGTCCTTATCGACCGACACTTTGAGCCATCTTCCTGTACTTAAAACGGATGTATTGGCAAACTGGGCAGTTCGTTTGCGCTGTGCAAGTGCTGCAGTGGATTGGGTAATTACCTCAATTCGGCCAGATTCAAGTAGAAAGATTTTTCCATTTGATAGTTTGAACAGCGGCATAGTCACCACTAGCTCAGATGTGCCATTTTTTTGAATCAGGTAAGAGGCTGTACGCGATAGCCCGGCATCCGGAACATTTTCAGCTATTAGAGGCTCTCTCCATTCGACCCACACATCGCCAGTGAGTATAACAGTGTCAACTACAGCTGCAGAATTATTAAGGGAAAATTTGTAAAAAGGCAATCTTTGCTCACTGAAATAAACATTTTTTTCTGTAGTAGTCGGTAGCATAGCAGTTATCTCACTGCCAAATCGCTCTTGTTTAAAAATCCACTCGATGTTTATGTCTTTTGTAAATCTGGTTTGGCTGTTAGCCGCAATGCCAGTAAATGCAAAGAGTAAAATCTTTATCCAATGACGGTCTCTAACAGTATTCATCAGATCTTCAACGTACATTCAATAACAAAAAGTATAAATCGCTTATAAACAAAGGTACTGAACGAACAAATGCAAAAATGGTTAAGCAAAAATTAAGGTCTTAAACGATTCCAAAAATCTCCAAAAATCTGAGTTTCAAGCAACCAACATCCAGCTTAATACGTCTTACCTTTGTGCACTTTTTTCAGAGAACTGGTTGATGTCAGCACTTTTACAGAGTTATCTCACGCTATCTAAGTGGAAAGACCTGTTGCTTTTGGGTAAAATCCGCCTATCGTTCAGTGTAGTATTTTCAGCGGGAGCGGGTTATTTGGTAGCAACCTCAGTTTTTGAATGGAAGACTTTCCTGAGCTTAGTACTGGGCGGTTTGCTGATAACTATGGCTGCCAATGCTTTCAATCAAATTATTGAAAAAGACATAGACGCACAAATGGCGCGCACCAGCAATCGGCCTCTGCCAGCAGGACGACTGACATTGGCTGAAGCTTATTTGGCTGCCATTTTTCTGACGATGGCAGGAGTATATTACCTACTAAAGGTCAACATTCTGACAGCCACTTTTGGTGTAGCTTCATTGTTGCTATATGTTTTTGCATACACTCCTTTGAAGGGCATTACTCCTTTTGCCGTTTTTGTAGGAGCCATACCCGGCGCCATGCCCTTTATGCTTGGCTGGGTAGCTGCCACCGGCCGGTTTGGAATTGAGCCAGGCACCTTATTCGCTATTCAATTTTTGTGGCAGTTTGCACATTTCTGGGCCATTGCGTGGATTTTGCATGACGACTATCTGAAAGTGAAGTACATCCTTTTGCCTAGCGGCAATCCGGATGTGAGGAGTTCTTTTCAAATACTCATGTATTCGATCGCAGCCGTACTTGCAAGTGTTTTACCCGTCTTTCATTTTACTGGCAAACTACATCTATCTTTTTATTCCACAGTTGGAATACTCATAGTTGGCTTTTATTTTATTCGGTCAGCTTTTGAGCTTCATAAAAAGCCCTCTAAATACAATGCCCGCAAGGTGATGCGAACAAGCATTATCTATCTCACATTAATGCAAGTGATTTATGTAATAGACAAATACATATGGCAGTAAAACAATATAACAATTCTGGCACACAAGGTATGCAAGACGATAAGCTTTTACTTAAACAACAGCGCAAACGTGCGGCAAAACCCCTTCTTTGGGTATCGATGGGAAGCATTTTTATGGCTTTTGCCGGTTTAGTAAGTGGTTACATCGTGAGCCGGGGGTTTCTGCTGGAGAAGGGTCAGTGGGTAGAGTTTAAATTGCCTAACCAGTTTATTTTTAGCACCATTATAATCATAGTTTCCTCCATTGTATTGTTTATTGGCCAAGCGCAAGCTAAGAAAAACATCGAAAGAGCAGGCTGGTACATGGTGGCCACGTTGGTTCTAGGTGCACTTTTCTGTTACTTTCAAATCGCTGCCTATCAAAATCTGATTAGCCGAAATATTTACTTTACAGGACCAGGTTCATTTACTTCGGGCAGCTGGATTTATGCTATATCTTTTCTGCATTTACTTCACATCTTTGGTGGTTTAATAGCCCTTTCAGTTGCTTCAGTTAAGGCAGCACGCCACAGCTACTCAGAAGATGACCATTTGGGCTACACCCTAGCTTCTACTTTTTGGCACTTTCTGGGCTTTGTGTGGATTTTTTTGTACACCTTTTTAACTTTTTATCGCTAAAATTGCAGCCAAAATTTTTAAACAGTTTACCTTCATGGCAACGCACAGTGTGACTACAGAAAACAACGAAAATGTTTGGGGCGGTGGAAATGAGCCATTTGCAGCCAGCTATGGCAAGCTAATGATGTGGTTCTTTCTGCTTTCCGATGCACTTACTTTTACAGGATTTCTGACCGCTTATGGTTTAATAAGATTTCGGTTTTCTGATACATGGCCAGTACCCGAAAGTGTTTTTACTCACTTTCCTTACTTAGAAGGCGATCACCCTCTTCTCTATGTGGCCCTGATGACCTTCATACTTATTATGAGTTCTGTTACAATGGTTTTAGCGGTGAACGCTGGCCATCAAAAAAACAAGGACAAGGTAGCTCTCTGGTTGTTTCTTACCATAGTAGGTGGTTTGATTTTCCTGGGTTCGCAGGCATGGGAGTGGTATCACTTCATTATGGGTGAGCATGGCTCAGTGAAGGTTGAAAACACTGTGTATTACATCGCTGACGACAAAGGCAACAGAATTTCGCTGGCTGAACTTGTTCATGGTAAAGAACATAATGCACATGGCGAACACCACGAAAAATTTACTGCTGAACAGGTGCGAACAGGTTTCTTGGCAAATAAAGAAGCTCGCCTGATGGATCCGGGAAAAGTTGGTAAAATCTACTCTCGCTCTGAATCTGAATCGATGATCAAAAAGGCAGAAGTGGTACAAGGTGCCAATATGAAACAAAATGAATACGGGAATACCTTGTTTGCCAACTTTTTCTTCTTCATTACCGGTTTTCACGGCTTCCACGTATTTTCAGGTGTAGTTTTAAACATTGTGATTTTCGCAAATGTGCTCCTTGGCACTTATGAACGCAGAGGGCACTACGAGATGGTAGAAAAAGTTGGTTTGTACTGGCACTTTGTTGACCTAGTCTGGGTATTTGTTTTCACATTCTTCTATCTTGTATAATAAACTTAAAGTTAAAATGGCACACAAACACGACAGCAAAAAAATGGTCCGCACAATCTGGATTGTGTTTTTCATCCTTCTGATCGTCACCGCAGTCGAAGTAGCTTTAGGTATCATTCATCCCGAGCCTCTGATGGTAGAAGTGATGGGAACACGCTTGCTCAACCACATCTTCATCATACTTACCCTGCTGAAGGCATATTACATCGTAGCCTACTTCATGCACGTGAAGTATGAAAAGAAAAATCTGGTGTGGACTTTAGCATTGCCCACCTTTATTTTAATACCATATATTACCTTTATTGTACTCACAGAAGGTTCTTACATGTACAAAATAGGTTTTTAAACCATTTTGCGTAAAGGTCTGTTCTTTTTTTAGTGCAAAAGGTTAGAAGCTGATGAAAGGATTTTATAAACGGGCATTATTGGTATCGATACTGATAGTGCCCGTTTTGCTTTACCTAGTTTTTGTCTATTCAGCGCGTGAAGTCTTTTTTCAAACGCTCGGTTACTTCGGTCCATCAGAAGTAGTTACTAAAACCGATGAAAAGGGAAACATCGTCTATGATACGATTCGATACACGGTGCCTTATTTTAGCGGTATAACTCATAAAGGGGAAATAATTACTACTGACTCGCTGAAGGGAAAAATTACAGCCATAAACTTCTTTTTCACCACTTGCCCAAGTATTTGCGGTCCGATGAACTTCCACATAAAGGAACGCATTTACGACCGTTTTAAAGGTTTTGATAATTTTCAAATTCTATCATTTACCGTCGACCCTATGCACGACACCAAAGAGGTGCTCGAAGCCTATGCACGACAAATTGGCGCTGCAGATGTAAATGGCCGGGCGGTGTGGAAATTTGTGACTGGTAATAAAGACAGCATTTACGACCTGGCTAAGGCTGTATTTCTCAACGCTATGGAAGACGAAACAGCACCGGGCGGATTTTTACACTCAGAGCTTATTGTACTTGCCGACTGGGAGGGTCGCCTGCGCTCAAGACGCGATGACCAAGGAAACATCATCGGTGCGTATAGCAGTTTAGACCAGATGGCGCTGAAAGAGATTCAGGAAGACATTTCTGTATTGATAGCTGAATACGAAAAATTGGAATCACTTAAACGTAAAAAACAAAAAAAATCGAAGTAATATGCCGATTACACTTCAAAAAAACGACCGAATTATCATTCCTCTTATTACAGCTTTGTCAATTATAATACCCATTGCTGTAGCACTTTTAATGATCTATCCGGAATTATTTAGCATTCAAAATACCCTTCCTCAGGCAAAAAAATTGCCCGCTTTTCATGCTATTCTCAATGGTACTACTGCCATATTGCTCATTCTCGGGGGTATTTTCATTTCGAGAAAAAACATTCAGCTCCACAGAGCTGTAATGATGGGTGCATTTGTGCTTTCTGCGCTATTCTTAGTTTCATATGTGATTTCAAAACTGTCAAACCCACCGACACCATACGGAGGAGAAGGTTGGATGAGGCCACTTTATTTTTTCATCTTGATTAGTCACATTACCCTATCTGTACCCGTACTACCTTTAGCTATGCTTTCCATTTACAGAGGTAGTACCATGGAAATAACCAAACATAAGGCACTGGTGAAGTACACCTACCCCATTTGGCTGTATGTAGCCATTACGGGAGTTTTAGTGTATATATTTATGTCACCATATTATCCAGCATGATGAAGCGAAAAGCTGTTTTACAATTGGTATTTTTTTCCATCAGCTTACTTCTGTTTATGGTGGAAATACATGCCCAATGTGCCATGTGCAAGGCTGTGGCAGAATCGTCAAGCGGAAATGTAGCAGCTAAAAACCTGAATTTTGGAATACTTTTTCTGATGTCAATTCCATATCTGCTGGTATCTGTCATAGCTTATGCCATGTACCACCACTATAAATCGTCGAGGAAATCTGCACAAGGACAGTGACAAAAGGCAATTCGACAAATTCTTTGAAAAGTAGAAAGCGAAATCTATCCAAGTACCTCGAACTGCTTCATTATGTAAACAAAAAAAAAGGCTTTTACACTTTTCTTAGCCAAAACATTTGGAAACTGATTATCACGATCGCCATTTTTATGGCCATCTTTTGGGTGCTTACGCATTTTGTATTTGATTTCAATCACTTTGTTTGCACCCATCTCAATCAATACCCTGCCTGGCTTATTATGGGAATTCTGTTTTTATCAGAATGTTTTACCGGTATTTTATCGCCTGATGTCTTCATCGTATGGGCTAAGAGTTTTGAGCATCCATACAGAATTGTCTTTATCCTCGCATCACTTAGTTACATAGGAGGCGTGATTAGCTATAGCTATGGAAGGCTACTTTACAACATTCCGATGGTAAAGTACTGGATCGATGAAAAATTTCAACAGCAATTTCGGCTTCTCAAAAAATTTGGCGGTGTACTCATTGTAATTTCAGCCTTAGCACCTTTGCCATTTTCGCCTACGAGTGTAGTTACCGGTGCAGTGCGATATCCTTTTAAAAGTTACTTATTACTAGCTACTACTCGCTATCTTCGATTTTATGGATACGCCTGGTTTTTGTTTTTGGTAGTGAAACACTCCGGTCCCTGTTAAATTTTATTTAGTAAAGTCTTTACTTGTTTGATTTGTTCAGCAAGTAATTTTTTTTCATCGAGTTGCTTAGCCTTGTTAAGCCACATAGTTGCTTCCGTCTTACGACGACGCGCTAAGGCAATACCTGCCATCTGAAGACATGCCATAGCTTCATCGGTCTTCATTCTCAAGCCCAAAGCCATAGCGCGCTTGATGTTTTTCTCAGCTTCGTTGATGTTTTGTTCCTGTCCACTTACAAGCCCCTGAAGAAGATAGTAATATGCAGCCTGCGACTTTATAAGCGATTTTTCAGGATTCTTTATTCTAGAAAGCCACTTTTTCACTTTGTCAAATTGCTGGGAGCGCAAATACCAAAGCGCCATGATCATATTTTCATTTCTGAAGTACGACAACAGCACAATTCCGCTCAGCAACAGTAAAAAAATGCCATTCCCAATATTAACTAAAACGAACTGCCAGATACCTGCGGCAAATAACAAAATAGTTAAGGAAATTCGCACAATTTTATTCCACATAAATAGACCTTCTAAATTTGCGCGCTAAAATAGCCGAAAGATTTTTCTAACACATTGTTAATACATTTGCGTAAATGCAAGAGATCGAAGGAATAGAATTCTTTGACCGTCTGTACGATTTACTAACCGATCACAAAAAGCAACTATTCTCTAAACTCGTAAAAGATAGAACTAGACATATTGCTTGGTTAGCTGACAATCTCTATCACGAGCAAAATGCCAGTGCCATAATTCGCACAGCTGATTGCTTTGGATTTTGTGAGATTTACGTTTTGGAAGACAAATACCGCTATAAAGTGAATGAAGAAATCGCAATGGGTGCTCAGAAGTGGGTTTGCCCAAAAGCTCTTCACGTCGAAAACGGGAAATACGAAAGCGCTCTAAATATCATTAAATCAAAAGGCTACCGACTAATCGCGGCCAGTCCACATGCCAGTGGTAACACTTTAGAAGATCTCGATCTGTCGGCACCCCTTTGCATTGCTCTTGGCTCCGAACGGCATGGACTTCACCCAGAAATCATGCAACAGGCTGATGGATTTGTAATGATTCCAATGGTTGGTTTTACAGAAAGTCTTAATGTGTCAGTGACTGCAGGAATATTGATGTACAGACTCAGAAAACGACTTACTGAAGAAAACATACCATGGCAACTCACCCCTGAACAAGAAAAGGAACAACTTTTCGAATGGGCAGTAAAGACGATACCAAATGCTCATAAAATGATAAAGCGATGGCTTGAGGAAAAAACTAAAAATACTTAATCAAAACCGGCCCTTAGTCCAATGTGAAGACGTGTATTTCGCAAATCAATAGGTAATTCAGGAAATTTTCCCACAGCCACATCGACGTGAAACATGCCTACCGACACTGGTAGCGCCAACCCGGCACCAAAACCTTGATAGTAGCCTTTGCTTCCACCAGTGACTGATTGCCAACCTGCATCATAAAACACTTTGAAAAATGCTTTTGAATCTAAATAAAACCTGTGTTCTAAAGTACCGATGGCTGCAGAAGTAACAAAAAAAGACCATTCATTAAAACCCCTAATGCTTCCCATACCCCCCGTGCGGTAAGATTCGTTGAGCAGCACATTAGGTCCATTAATGCCTTTAAATACCAAGGATGCGAAAAGTTTTTGGTATTTTGATACTGGAATATCAACATCAGCCTCTATCTGCAGTCGAAGGCGGTTTTCTTGAATTTCATTTTTTCTAATCGTACCAACCCCTATCTCCAGCGCATTTCGAAGCCCTCTTTTTTTTAGGCCTTTGCTACTTTTATTGTTGTACTGTACATGAAGAAATTGATAAGAAGATAAATAGGGCAAAAAACCAACATCAACCATTACTACTGAAGAAGAACTCTCTCGGAACCAGCCAAGACCAGCGCTCATTGCAGGTGAAAAATGATATGTACCTCCAATACGTGAGCTAAAACGGGCAAACGTTGAATCTTGCCTAAATACCTGAAAATCTATACTTGTTCCGATCGGCGTATTAAATAAAAAGGGAAAATCCCCGCGGAGGTGTAGAAACTGCTGAAGAGTAGCAGGTGCTCGCCATAGAACGGAGAGTTTTTCTGCACTTCCAAATAAATTATTGAGTGCTAGCTGAGCTTCGCCTGTTAAAAAAGTACGTCGTTGATTATCAGAATTCAAACCAATAATCAGATCGCCGAATACAGACTGTTTTTGTTTTGTATATAAATAAAGAATACTTCCCTCCTTCGTGAAAAGAACCGATAAAGGTGCGGTAAATTCCAGAAAGCCAGTTGTGGTGATTCGTTCTAGTCCTTCATTTAATTTTTTTTGATTGTACACCATCGGAAAGCGCAATCCTGAAATTCTTTTTAAGATAGTAATGTTTATCGATTTTTCAGCTTTTACAACTAGACTGTCAATCGCAATGCGAGGTCCTGAATCAACTTCAATTTTTATTACCGGGATATTTCTGTGGTAATACAAAATACTCGGAACTACACGTGCAAATGGATACCCCACATTACTACATTTTTGTATGACTTCTTGTGACTTACTTTTAAACTGTGCAATTGAAATTATCTCATTGGGAACAAACAACCGGCTTTCTTGTACTATTACTGTATCGCTTAAGCGGATACCTGAACTTAGATAAAATACAGCACAAGTATCCAATTTAACTTCTTTTAATATATAAAAAGGATAGTCGTAATGCGTAAAAAGTGAGTCAACTTTTGAGCAAAATAAAGCTCTGTTGGAAAATTCAGTGCCGCTTATTTTTTTAAACACCTGGTAAGCAATCGGATCACTCGCCCAAACAAGGCAACATGAGTCGGCAAGCAAAATTCGAAACAGCATGAAAGCTCCAATCAGAGACTCCAATCAATGGGAATTTTTCCTTTTTCCGATAATAACGCATTAATTCTCGAAAAGTATTTACCGCCGAAAAATCCTTGATAAGCACTTAATGGCGAAGGATGTGCGCCCGTAATTACGAAATGATGCGCTGGGTCAATCAGAGCTAGTTTCTTTTTGGCATATGCACCCCAGAGTACGAAAATCACATTCTTTGTATTTCGTTGTACTGTTTTAATAACATGATCGGTGAAGATTTCCCAACCTCTATTAGCATGGCTACCTGGTTGACCTTGACGCACTGTCAATACGGCATTGAGCAGCATCACTCCTTGCTGCGCCCAGCCGGTTAAATCACCATTATTACCCCGATCAATTCCCAGATCATCTTTTAACTCTTTAAAAATATTGATTAAAGATGGAGGAAGTGGCACTCTTTTAGGCACAGAAAAACAGTAACCATGCGCTTGACCGGGAGCATGATAAGGGTCTTGTCCGAGAATTACAACCTTGACCTCTGTGGGTGGCAATTTCAGTGCATTGAATACGTTTTTCTTCTCTGGATAAATAGTGTATTTCTTCCGCTCTTCGGCCACAAATTCAGCAAGTTTCTGGAAATATTCAGCTTGTATTACCTCATCGGTGAAATAGTCAGGATACAACTCTTGTAAGATCTGTAAAGACGGGTTATTCACTTTCTGTTTGATGATTGCAAACAAAAGTACTATGTTTGTAGGTTGATTTAAGTAAGTAAATATTCGAATCACATGAAGCGCCACTTAGCCACTCTGATCGTAGTTTCAGCAGTACTTGTGCTCCTCTCCTCTTGCAGATCGAAAGAAAAATGTCCGGCATATTCACAAGTTACATTTAAATCAGAAGCCAACGTGTGAAATTACTCCGATGTACATCAGTCATTTTACTTGTATGGACAAGTATTACATCCGTCGCTCAGCAACCCAATAGTGCTGACTACAAGAGATTGGTGTACGACAATGATTTTACAGTAGGTATTCAATTACACACACGAGGATATGGTATAAGTTTCAGGAGAAGTTTTTACCCCACGAATTTCAGAAAATATGGTTTTGAAGCCGATTTGGTTAATCTTCGACACGAGAAAGAGGTAAAATCTTTCGGCATTTTACCAGGTAATTCCAGGGGCTTCGTTCTGAATAAGATCAATAGTTTCTACGCACTGAGAGCAGGCTACTTTCACGAAAAAATTCTCTACGACCGATACGATCAAAATGGAATAATCGTATCATGGCTTATAGCCGGAGGTGCTTCAATTGGCTTTTTAAAACCAGTGTACATCGAGGTAGAAAATCCTGAAACTACTTTCGGGCCGGATAAGATTTTAATCAGGCGCTACAATCCTGTCGAACCTCAGCAAAATATCTTAGGACAAGCGAGCTTTTTTCAAGGCATTGGCGAAACGGCAATAGAACCTGGAATTTACCTTAAGTCATCCTTTATATTTGATTACTTCGGCACTGATGAAGTAATAAAAGCCATCGAAATCGGTATAATAGCTGATGTATTTCGGCGTCAGATACCAATTTTTTACGACTACATAAACCCCTCATTCTTTTTTCAGTTATTTTTTAACGTTAATTTCGGTAAAAGATGGAATTGATAGAGGTTAGTGAATCTACCGCAACAGTTGATCAGAGTACAAGTAATGAAAAGATTCACAAGCCAAAATGGTTGCGCGTAAAGCTTCCCACTGGCGACCAATACAAAAAGGTCCGAAAACTGGTTGATAATTATAAACTTCACACCATTTGTGAAAGCGGAAACTGTCCGAACATGGGAGAGTGCTGGGGCGCCGGTACTGCAACATTCATGATTCTCGGAAATGTGTGTACAAGATCATGCGGATTCTGTGCAGTAGCTACCGGCAGACCCGAACCAGTAGATTGGGATGAACCTGAGAGAGTAGCTCGCTCGGTGAAGCTCATGAGAGTAAAACACGCCGTAATTACATCAGTAGATCGCGACGATCTACCAGATGGCGGTAGTATTATTTGGGCTGAAACCATTAGAGCCATCAGGCGAATAAGCCCCGGAACCACAATGGAAACCCTAATACCAGATTTTAAAGGAGAAAAACGCAATATAGACCGCGTGATCGAAGCCGCACCCGAAATAATAAGCCATAACATGGAGACCGTGCGTAGACTAACTCGAAAAGTTCGCATTCAAGCCCAGTACGATAGAAGCCTCGAAGTCTTAAGATACATCAAAGAGCAAGGCCAGAGAAGAACAAAATCGGGCATTATGCTAGGGTTAGGTGAAACTATAGAAGAAGTATTGGAAACCATGCGCGACTTAAAGTCAGCCAATGTAGATGTAATCACCCTTGGCCAGTACCTACAACCGACCAAAAAACACCTTCCGGTAGTTCGATTTGTGACCCCGGAAGAATTCGGTTTTCTGAAAGAAGAAGGCCTTAAAATGGGCTTTAGATATGTTGAAAGCGGCCCATTGGTACGCTCATCGTATCACGCTGAAAAACATTTAGTATAAAACTTCTTAAAACGAAAAATTTTAATATTTTTGAAAATCAATTTGTGAATATGGAAAAAAACAACAGGGATATGAATAGAAGAATGTGGTTTGGTGCTCTTGTTGGAGCATTAATGATGGGTGGAATATTGATTATCAACGTGTATCATGATGCCGAAACGACCATCAAGTACCAGCCAAGAGTAAAAACTACAAGTTTTGACAATGCTTTGGGCGCTGCTCAATGGCTCCATCAGATTCGTGCTAACCAGATTACCGGTGAGGTAAATCCGGCCGATGAAATTCAAGCCATGCTTGAGCATCAAAAGTTTATGCAGCGTTCTACCTCTTTGGGCCTTACCTGGGTTGATATGGGCCCTGATAACATTGGTGGACGTACACGAGCCTTTTTGCAAGATAAAGATAACGCAAGCCTCATGTTTGCCGGGGGTGTGAGTGGAGGTCTCTATCGATCAACTAATGCAGGTGTTAGCTGGACTCCCGTCAACATTATGCAAGAAAATCTTGCCGTTGTATCTATATGCCAAACTGAAAACGGAAACATTTATTACGGTACCGGTGAGAGTATGTATTACTCACCCTTTGGTACAGGAGCCGGTGGTATTCTTGGTCAGGGGATTTTTAAATCCACAGATCGAGGACTTACTTTTACACAGCTGCCATCGACTGTACCTACACCCAATAGTACCGGAGCTGACTGGGTTGCCGTGGGAGCAATGGTCCCCCTGAAAGGTTATCCCGATGGAATATTAGTAGGAACAAACAGAGGGTTGAGATATTCAACCGATGGAGGCCAAACCTGGACAAATCCTATCTCAGGACCAACTGGAACAATTCGTTGCACCGACTTATCGCAAGACAAAGATGGAGGAGTTTGGGCCAGCATCGGAATGCGGACTTTCTATTCACCTGACGGTATTAACAACTGGACTGAGATCTCAAAGCCCGCTAATCAAGCTGGCCCAAACGATCTCCCCGTAGATAATGGTGAGAGATCTATCGTAGCTGTATCTCCACAAGACCCAAACTATGTATATGTCATCACTTGTGACGCCCAGCGCAATTTTCAGAGAGCGTACCGAAGCACAAATAAGGGACAAACCTGGACAGTTATTGGTCAACGGTCTACTACATTTAATCCCATTGATCAGGGTCAATTTGCAATGATGCTCTCTGTGTCACCTGTTAATAGAGACAAAATTTTTGTAGGTGGCTTGCATTTGTGGGAGTGGTCTCTCACAGGCGGATGGGCTCAAATCTCTTCATCATTTAAGTCACCCAACAATCCTTATTACGTACACGTTGATCAACACAGACTGGTGGGTAATCGTCTGAACGGAACAATCGTTTATGCTACCAATGACGGTGGTATCTTCCGCTCAACTAATGATGGCTTAACCTGGACAGAAGTAAATATTGGTTATATTACCACTCAATTCTACTCTGTTTCTTACTCATTTGACGGCGAAGTAATGGGTGGTACACAAGATAATGGCACTATATACGTAAACTTAGAGGGAAACACACCTAAGTCAGGATTTAGAACTACAAGCATCGAATTCCGTGGTTCTAACCGCGATGGAGATGGCGGTTACACCGAGATTTCACAACTCGATAAACGCGTACAGTTTAAAGCAATGCAATATGGTATTCTGGGTCGTTCAAACACTGGTGGTCTGACCTTCTTTGAATTCTATGATTTCCCGAAAATGGACCCCAATAATCAAAGTTCGACCTTAAGTCCATCCTTTGCTCCATTCGTAACTCCGTTTATGCTCTGGGAGAGTAGAAATGATCCTTTCAGCAGAGACTCTGTTTGGTTTGTAGCTAATCCTTCTGTGCTCTCATTAGGATTTGGACAAAACAAAAGAGACTTTTCAGGAGTACTTCCTAGACCGCAAGCATCGGCCATTTTTGTAGCAAATACCTTTAAGATCATAGTTGCCTTCGACACAATAAAGTCTAACGCTCAAGGCGTGCTCTCGAGCCCTTTAATCGAAAATGGAAACTTCAATGCACAAACAGGTGAGTTTACCGTACGCTTTAAGCAGGGCGTAACGCCTGAAGTTGTAGCCATGTGCAATGTACGCTACAACAATGGTTCAAAGCTTCAGATAGAATCAAAGACATTACAACAAAAGTTCACCTACACATTAACTCAGAATCTCGAGCCACTGGATTCGGTAAGAATTCAGGATCCAGTACAGTCGATGTTCTTTGTAGGATTGAATTCACAAGCTAACCTTGTAGGCGGATTGTTTATGACACGTGGTGCTCTCGATTTTACAAAAACTCCTAATTGGGTGCGCCTTGCACACTTAGGAACTGGCACTCAGGTTTCAGCCTTAGCGGTTTCTAATGATGGGGATGTGCTTTTTGTAGGTACTAACAACGGCCAACTTATAAGATTCACAAATCTCAAAAATGCTCGCGACAGTGCATCTGCCGACTTCGCTAATCCAAACCGAGTACTTGAGCAAACTACAATTCGCACCTTCCCCGGAAGATTCATTACTTCAATCGCTATTAACCCAAATAATCCAAATAGAGTAATTGTAACCCTTGGAAACTATGGGAACCAGGATTACATCTTCTACTCAAACAATGCACTATCTGCATCGCCTACTTTCGTAGCCAAAGGTGGAAACATGCCTAAGTTTCCGGTGTATGCCAGTGTAATAAACTTCCAAAACCCGAATCAGGTAATTGTGGGTACAGAATACGGTGTGTATTCAACTGCGGATATTACTGCTACTAGCGTTGTTTGGACCCGTGAAAACGAAGGTATGGGTAATGTACCTGTATTTATGCTTCGTCAGCAGCAGGTGGGTATCGACAAGAAAACAGGAAATTGGCTCTCTGGTCGTATCTATGCAGGTACCCATGGCCGTGGTATGATGCGCACAGATATCTTAGCTACAATAAGTGTAAAAGAACCAAATGAAGAATCAGTTAACCAACAAAAACAGTCACTATCGCTCTATCCCAACCCCGCGAACGGATATACCACTGTTGACTTAACTCTTCAACAGCCCACAACTGTGGAAATTTTGGCTAGAGACTTAACAGGTAAAACGGTGAAGAAGATACGCTTCGATCAAGTAAATCCTGAAGTTAAGTCGCTCAAAATTGACGTATCAGATCTTAAAGCTGGGACATACATTGTTGAGCTCTACGCAAATGCCAAACTAAACGGCAGCTCGAAACTCGTAATTGTGAAATAACCTTATAAACAAAAACTTCAGAGCCGCTCCTACTTTTGGGGCGGCTTTTTTATTTATACAGCGTAATGAAAACAATAGTTGTAACTGGCGGATCGAGAGGAATTGGGTTTGAAACCATCCGTTACTTACTCAGTCATGGACATCGAGTACTCAATATTTCAAGAAATACTCCTGACTTCGATGAAGATTACTATAAGAAAGGCGTTTTTTTTCATCTACCCTTTGATTTAAAAAATCCAGATACATTGGCTCTTGAGCGCACTTTTGATACATTAGGTACAATCGATGTAATCTTTAACAATGCCGGCTATTTGGTAAACAAACCTTTTTTATTGCTTACCAAAGAAGACTTTTTGAATGTGTTTCAAATCAATGTTTTTTCGTTAGTACAAATTCTTCAAACGGCATTGAAATACTTAACACCAAATGCTCATATTGTGAATGTTAGTAGCATAGGAGGACTACATGGAAGCCAGAAATTTCCCGGTCTATCAGCATATTCATCGAGTAAAGGTGCCGTAACTGTCTTAACAGAATGTCTTCAGGCAGAATTTCAGGAAGGTGGTTTTACCTTTAACGGGCTTGCCTTTGGCGCTGTACAGACAGAGATGCTCAGCGAAGCTTTTCCTGGATATAAAGCACCTATAACAGCTGCTCAAATGGCTGAGTTTGTGAGTTGGTTTTTGCTGAACGGACAAAAGTATTTCAAAGGAAAAATCTTACCGGTAAGTCTTTCGAATCCTTGATGCTATCTTCTTAAAATTCTGTAACAACGGATCTTTTGCCTCTCCAAACATACATTCCAATCAGACTAATAAATCCTGCCGCAAGAGTCATAATAAATTGACCTGTATGCACTAAAGTAGCAAAAGCCATTCCTGTATCAGCAGCTATACCGAGAATTCCCATACCTGTAACCACAGCGTAATGATAGGATCCTATACCTGCAGGAGCAGGAACCAGCATGCCAAGGCCAGCTACAATCATTATGAAAAGTGAATCAGAGAGAGATAAATGCTCAGTAGCCGGTAAAGCATATACTACAATATGCACCATCAAATAATAGCAAAACCAGATAAAAACCGTATGTAAAATAAATGGAATTTGTTTTGGGGTATTCATTACTGAGAAAATGCCTTCCCTAAACCCTGCCCAGAGTTCTCTAATTTTACTCATTACAGGCAGCGCTTTAAGTCTATTTCTAAAGGCAAAAACGATCATTAAAACTATAATTAAACTTCCTAATACAATCCATTTGGGACTAAGCGAAGCTTCCTTTGGTGAAGCATCCGTCTTAAAAGTCTGATTGTAGAAAGCAACTATTTTTCCAACATTAAATAACAAAGAAAGTAACAAACTCAATAAAAGCATTAACATATCGACCACGCGCTCAGCTACTACAGTGCCCACAAGGCGATTTATTGGAACTTTAGTGGCCTGATGCAAAGCTGTACATCGAATTACTTCACCAGCACGAGGCATGGCTGCATTCGCTAAATATCCAATCGAAATGGAATGAATTGATTTCCAAACGGGCACACGATATCCCATCGGTTCGAGCAAGTAATTCCAACGGATTCCGCGTGATATAAAAGCGAAATAGCCTAAAATCATGCTTATAATCACGTATTCATATCTGGCACTCAGCAGGTCATACCAAAGCTTTGTCAGATCGATATTTTTTAGAGCAAGAAACAGGAGGAATCCACCGATAGAGGCAAAAAGAAGAACCCTTAACGTTTGTTTGAAAATAGATAGAATTCGGTTCACAACGATCAAAATACTTTGTTATCGGAGTCTGTTTGTCGTCTCGTCAGGGAAAATTATAACAGGCTTAAATTTTTTTGCTTCTTCAAAATCCATGATCCCATAAGAAATGATAATAATGATATCGTCTTTCTGAACCTTACGAGCTGCAGGTCCATTCAGCGTAACCTCACCACTTCCAGGCACACCCTTAATTACATACGTTTCTAATCGTTCTCCATTATTGATGTTTACGATTGATACTTTTTCGCCCTCAATGATATTGGCAGCCTTCATGAGTTCTTCGTCAATGGTAATGCTGCCAATGTAATTGAGATCTGCACCTGTAACGCGTACCCTATGTATCTTTGATTTAACTACTTGTATTTGCATGGTGCAAAGTTCTAAAACAATTTCAAATTGTCAATTAATCGAATGTTATTAGCATAAACAGCGGCAAAAGCTCTGAGTTCTTCTTTTGGTGTAGTGGGTGATGCAATAGAGAGATCACGCTGGTCTGCTATCAAAAAGTATTCAATTTTTAAGAGGGGAGCACGCGCATGTAAGTAATTTTCAAAAATTTTAAAACAACTTTCTTGACTCCATGAATGATTGTCACAGAGGAATTCCCTGACCTTTAAAAAGCCTTTATAAATTTGAGAAGCTTGATTGCGAGACTGTTCATCCAGTCGCAAATTTCTGGAGCTTAAAGCAAGTCCATCTGGCAGTCTTACAGTATCTACAGGCTGTATAGTGGTTTTAGGAAAATATTTTTTTGCCAGTTCAGTAACAATTAACAGCTGCTGATAGTCTTTTTCTCCAAAAAATGCCACATCGGGCTGTACAATGGAGAACAATCTATACACTACCGATACTACACCCTCAAAATGCCCCGGACGATATGCCGCTTCCATCACTTTTCCGAGATTTCCGAGTGATAATTCGACTATAGAATGTTGGAAGCCGTCCGGATAAATTTCTGATTCATCGGGCATAAACAACACATCGCAACCTGAAGTTTTACAAATCATTACATCAGCATCTACCGTGCGAGGATAATTCTGAAGATCTTCTGGGTTATTGAACTGCGTTGGATTTACGAAAACACTCACAACTACAACATCAGTAGTTTTCCTTGCTTTGTCAATCAATGAAACGTGACCCTGATGAAGTGCTCCCATCGTGGGTACGAATCCAATTTTTAACCCCTTATTTCTTCCTGCGCTCAGTGCCTCCTTAAGCTGCTCTGAGGTATGTGCTAAGATCATTCAAACAAATTGAAAATGCGGAACAAATCTACGCGTTCGTTTTTTTATGTAACCTATTATTCGTACCTTTGCACAATCTATGTTATACAGTACTTTTCTTTCAAACTTCCAATGTACTTTGTATGAGTAAAAAGCGCATCTTGTACATTTCACAAGAGATCACTCCTTTTTTACCCGAAAATCCTCTCTCTAAGCTTTCGCTCAGCCTCCCAAAAAAAATGATAGATGCCGGAAATGAAGTGCGAATATTTATGCCGCGTTTTGGGGTTATCAACGAGAGAAAGCACCAATTGCACGAAGTCATCCGGCTTAGTGGAATCAACATCGTGGTAAATGATATGGACATGCCCCTTATTATAAAGGTGGCGAGTGTGCCAAATGCGCGTATGCAAGTGTACTTTATTGATAATGATGAATTTTTCAAAAGAAAATACACATTTTTTAACGAGGAAGGTCAACCTTTTGACGACAACGACGAGCGCTATGTTTTCTTCTGCAAAGGAGTACTTGAAACGGTAAAAAAACTTGCTTGGTCTCCAGACATCATTCACATTTCTGGTTGGTTGCCTGCGCTCGTCCCTATGTATATTAAAAAGTATTACAATAACGAACCCCTTTTTGCAGAAAGTAAAATCGTTTATACACGATATACTTTCCCCTACCAGCAAGTGCTGAAAACTCCGAATCAGCTCCCTGAAATTTTATCTTTTGACGGTCTTTCGCTCGATTTTCCGGCAAATGAACCGATCGATGTAGAAAAGTTCTATGCCACGGCTGCACCTTATTGCGATACATATACTTATCTTAACCCACCTCCTCCAGGTTTAGAGCACAAAGACCGCATCAATCCGGAAGCTAATGTGTACGAATTGTACAACCTGACTGACCTTGAGTCTTTTTTTACAGAACATTATGATCAAATACACAAATTAGAAAGTGTAGAGAGTTGATGAAAAAAATTCCGAAAGCAAGATTGATGCAAAGGACACTCCTCATCATGTGTCCTTTTTTATTTTTAAACTGTGAAAAAGACCTCGGGTCTCTGGGGTTAAATCAGATCCAAGACCAAAAGTCTGATTTTCTGTTTACTGACTCAATTCCTTTTATTACTTACACAGGTTTTGACGATTCCATACCTACTTCTCTAACCGGCAGATTGCTACTTGGTCGATTGTACAGTCCAGAATTTGGAGAATCAAAAAGTGCATTTGCTACGAATTTCCTCCTTGAACAGATCAACCCTACCTTCCCAGATAATGCAGTATTGGACTCCGTAGAGCTTACACTTCGATATTTAGGCCATTATGGCGATACTACTGTTCCAATGCACATTAGGGTCTATAAACTGGAAGATCGCCTATACTTAGACTCCACCTATTATTCTAATCAATCCTTTACCAAAGGTCAGCTCTTAGGAGAAGCTACCGTGCTGCCTCGACCGAATACGCGTGTACCGAGAGGTAACGACACCATCAGTCCACTCCTGATTATCAAGCTGGATAGAGACTTCTTCAAAACTGCCATCATTGACCATTCCAGAACGAATGCTTCTGACTTTGCAAACCAGGATGCCTTTATGAATTACTTTAAAGGCATTTACGTTGAAGCCCTGAGTGGCAATTCGATATTGTATTTTAACCCCTTTCAAATAGCCACTGCTATACGACTTTATTTCAGAGACAGTGATACCAATACTATCTTCAGGACCTTTAGGTTACAAGGCGACAATTCACCGGTGCCCATCAATGCAGTAGTTAATGTATTTAGCAACGATTATTCAGGTAGTCAGGTAAAGCTAAATCAAGACACAATAAACGGTGAATCCACCACATTTATAGCAGCAATGAATGGGCCTTACACCGTTGTGAAATTCACAGATTTCTCAAAGCTCAGGCAACCTGGAGTAGTACTCAATAAATTTGAAATCATTCTTCCGATTAAGCCCGGAATAGAAGGTAACCACATATCTCCACCCAGAGTTTCAGCATTGGTAATCGATAGTACGGGTAAACAAAACGTCATCAAAGACGAGTCGTTTACTTCACCTGAATTTTCAGGAGTTTTAACAAGAGGGCGATTCAGATATGCATCTTACACCATTACTTTGACTCGACAAGTATCTGAAGCCATTCTGAAAAACAATTCAACCTTGAAAATCGCTATCAAAGCTCAAAACGGCATTTCGACTGCAAATCGAACTGCCATTGTGGGCAATGCTAACCCTGACATCAAACCTCAAATCAAAGTGTATTACACAAAATTTTAAAGACCTATGTGTGGAATAGTTGGATACCTGGGATATCGAGACGCTTATCCCATTCTTATAAAAGGTCTCAAAAGATTGGAATATCGCGGGTATGATTCTGCTGGTATTGCCATCCACAATGGCGAAGAAATTCATTATTACAAGAAAAAAGGTAAAGTATCGGATCTCGAGAGCATATCGGAATCTGCGCCCCACGATGGCAAAATGGGAATAGCTCATACCCGTTGGGCAACACACGGCGAACCCAGCGACACAAATTCCCATCCTCACACTTCTCAGTCAGGAAATCTTTTTTTAATCCACAACGGCATTATCGAAAATTTTCACTCCATAAAAGAGGCATTAATAAGCCGTGGATTCAAATTTTACAGTGAAACTGATACGGAAGTACTCGTTAATCTTATTGAAGACATACAACAAGGCGAAAACTGCTCCTTAGAAATGGCCGTGCGCCAAGCTTTAAATCAAGTGATTGGCGCCTATGCTATTTGTGTCTTCGACAAAAGGAATCCCAATGAAATTGTAGTAGCCAAAATGGGAAGCCCTCTTGTAATAGGGCTTTCACCGGATGAATACTTCATTGCCAGCGATGCCACACCATTTTTAGAATACACCAAAAAGGTGGTGTATTTACAAGATGGAGAAATGGCTTTGATTAAAAAAGGCGCACCGCTGGTGATTAAAGAAATTTCTACCAACCTTCCGATCAATCCTTATATCCAACAACTTCAAATGGATATCGAACAGATTGAAAAAGGAGGGTTTGAACATTTTATGCTCAAAGAGATCTATGAGCAGCCTCGCTCCATCCGCGATACCCTAAGAGGCCGCCTCTTGGCCGAGCAGGGCCTAATTAACATGCGCGGTATTGACGAATACAAAGAAAAGTTTCTAAATGCCAATCGCATTATTATTGTCGGCTGCGGAACATCCTGGCATGCGGGCCTTGTTGGCGAGTACATGATCGAAGATTTGGTGCGAATACCCGTAGAGGTAGAATATGCTTCCGAATTCAGATATCGCAACCCGCTCATCAATGAAAAGGATGTAGTGATTGCGATCAGTCAAAGCGGTGAGACGGCCGATACCCTCGCAGCTGTGAAGCTTGCTAAGTCAATGGGAGCCACCATTTTTGGAATATGCAACGTAGTAGGTTCATCTATCGCCCGTGAAACTCACGCTGGCGCCTACACGCATGCAGGTCCGGAGATTGGAGTGGCTTCTACAAAAGCATTTACTGCACAAATAACCGTGCTAGCCCTCATGGCACTGAAGCTCGGCTATATGAAAGGTACTTTGAGCGAATCGCGTTATATGCGTTTATTGATAGAGCTCAACTCAATTCCTGAAAAGGTAGAGGAAACACTTAAGTGCGATCCGATTACAAAGTATCTTGCCGAAAGATATAAAGATTCAAACAACGCTCTTTATTTAGGCCGTGGTTACAACTTCCCTGTGGCGCTCGAAGGAGCACTTAAGCTCAAAGAAATCTCCTACATACATGCAGAAGGTTATCCGGCTGCAGAGATGAAGCATGGCCCCATCGCATTGATCGATGAAAACATGCCAGTAATTGTCATTGCGCCTAAGAGCGATCAGTACGATAAAATCTTTTCAAACGTTCAGGAAGTAAAGGCGCGCAAAGGAAAAATTCTGGCCATCGTAAATCATGACGATGAAGATATCGCTTCCATCGCTGATCATATCATTGAGGTACCCGAAACAGAAAACATCTTTTCTCCCATCATCAATACAATTCCATTGCAACTTTTGTCTTACCACATTGCCTTGCTGAGAGGTTGTAACGTAGATCAACCAAGAAATCTGGCTAAGTCTGTTACAGTGGAATAATTCGGATTAGATTACGTTTAGTGGATTTAAAACCTGGCTATGAAAGCCAGGTTTTTTTATTACCTGTATTATAGCATTTTAGCCTACCTGAAAAAAGCCCGTATGCTGTTTTAAACCTAAAAAATAGTAGGCTAAAACGACTTATGTAAATAAATCCATCTCACTTAAATTGAATTTTTTTGAATTATCTAACTAACTTACTTTTAAATTTAATATTGAAACTAAAATCTCTATTTTTACCTTTGTGCCGCAGTTAATCAAAGAGCAATGAAAAACAAATATATTGATCTGATTGAGCAGACTTTCGATTGGCCTCAGGAAGAATTTAAACTCGAAGACGATACATTGCTTTGGCACAATATCAATTTGATGGACATTATCAAGCAATACGGAACACCTCTAAAAATTAGCTATCTGCCCAAAATTTCGCAGCAGATCCAAAAGGCCAAAATGCTTTTCAATGTGGCTATGGCTAAAGTAGATTATAAAGGGAAGTACAACTTCTGCTATTGCACTAAGTCAAGCCACTTCTCTTTTGTGCTAGATGAAGTACTGAAAAACGATGTTCATCTTGAAACTTCTTCAGCTTTCGATATCAACATAATCGACGCCCTATACCAAGACGGAAAAATCGACAAAGAGATCTACATCATCTGCAATGGATATAAAAAGGATGTATATGTCGAAAATATTGCCCGCCTGATCAACAATGGCTTTGAGAATACCATACCAGTATTTGACAACATGAAAGAAGTAGATCAGCTCGATGCGTTGCTTGAAGTACCTTGTAAGATAGGCATTCGCATTGCAGCCGAAGAAGAACCAAAATTTGAATTTTACACCAGCCGATTGGGTATTGGATACAAAGACATTGTGCCTTTTTATCTTGAAAAGATTAAAGACAATCCTAAGTTTGAGCTCAAGATGCTCCACTTCTTCATTAATACAGGCATCAATGACAATGCCTACTACTGGAGCGAATTACTTAAGTGCGTAAACGTGTATATCGAACTTAAGAAGCATTGTGAAACCCTCGATTCACTCAATATAGGCGGTGGATTTCCAATTAAGAATTCACTCAATTTTCATTACGATTATGCCTACATGGCAGAAGAGATCATTGCTCAAATCAAGCAAGCTTGCAACTCTGCAGGCGTTCGTGAGCCACATATTTTTACAGAATTTGGTTCCTTCACCGTAGGTGAAAGTGGGGCAGTTCTCTTCTCTATTATGGGTCAAAAAAAGCAAAATGATCGCGAAGCATGGAATATGATCGATGGATCATTCATGACTACCCTACCCGACTCATGGGCCATAAATAAGCGCTTTATCTTGCTTGCCATCAATAACTGGTTTGAGGAATACGAGCGTGTGCTCCTGGGCGGCCTTACCTGCGACAGCGACGATTATTACAACTCAGAACAGCATTCTAACGCCATCTATTTGCCTAAATACAAAGAAGACCGGCCTCAGTACATTGGTTTCTTCCACACCGGAGCATACCAAGACAGCCTCGCAGGCTATGGAGGAATCCAACATTGCCTCTTACCAGCTCCTAAACATGTGGTAATAGATTTGGATGAAGATGGCGAAATCCGCACAAGGCTCTTCGCTAAAGAACAAAGCTACAAGAGCATGATGAAGATTTTAGGGTATATGTAATAAAATAAATCATTTAAGTTTAAGTAAAAAGCCGGCTTTTGCCGGTTTTTTCATTGTTAAAAATTTTTTAATGTAAAAACAAACAATTTATGTTTGTAAAAAATAAACCAGATGAAAAAGAGCTACTTACTACCAGCTATGCTTGCTATAGCAAGTACACTCCACGGCCAGTATTATTATATTATCGGTCTACAAAAAGGAAATCCTGGAAACCTAAACCCGGATTTAGAATATCCGGTGGGTGGCGGACTCACCACAGGATGGACCGTAATTCATGACGGCAATGCTGTCTCTGGGCCACAGTGGAGTTCTGTTCGAAGCATTCCTTTCAGCTTTTCCTTTAACGGAAATCCAGTGACACATTACAAAGTGAGCACATCGGGCATTCTGACATTCGATACTGCAGCCACATCACTACCGCCATACGGTCGACTTACACTGCCAAACTCAGGCGTGCCCAACAACTCGGTGTGCATTACCGGAATTAGTTCATTGGAAGCAAACGATAAAATCGTAACAAAGACTTTTGGTACAGCTCCAAATCGCCAACATTGGATCTTCTTTACTTCTTACAGCAGTAATAATTCAGCGAGTTGTTTTACTTACTGGAGCATCGTTTTAGAGGAGACTACAAACAGAATACACGTGGTTGATCAACGAAATGCATGTGCGAACTCACTCTTTTCAGTGGGTTTACAAATCAACAGCACTACCGCCATAATGGTAGCTCCTTCGCCTAACCTGACATCAAAAGCGCAAACCAATCCTGCACCAGACGACAACGAATATTACACCTTTATATTTGGTACTCAACCACAGAGAGATGCCGCTGGAGCATCTATCACCACAGCAAGTATTCTGGCACTTACACAAGCACCCTTTACTATCAGCGGTACTTTCGGAAATTTAGGATCAGCAACTATTACCAAAGCAACTGTAAACTACAGCATCAACAACGGTCCTGCGGTATCAGCCACACTTTCTAATTTAAATTTTCAACCCCTTACAATTGCTACATTCAATCATCCTACAACGTGGAATCCAGGCACATCTGCAAACTATACTATAAAAATGTGGCTAAGCGGTATTAATGATCAGAACGATCAGAATAACGATAACGACACTGTCGTAAAGGTGATCAATGTAGTACCGGCACTCACACAGAGAAGACCTCTGATGGAAGTATTCTCTTCATCTACATGTGCACCATGCGCTCCTGCAAACGCTTCCTTCAAGGCTCTAATGGATCAACAGCCACCTGATCACTTCACTGTAATCAAATATCAAATGAGCTGGCCTGGTACCGGAGATCCCTATTACACGCCAGAAGGAGGCGACAGACGCACTTTTTACGGAGTAAACAGTGTGCCCAATATGCAAATTGACGGTGGATGGAATCAGCACGCCGGCCAAGCTACACAAGCAATCATTGATCAATTTAGAGCCGTACCATCATTTGTAAACATAAATGCCACAAGCACTCGCAACGGCCAAACCATCAATGCGCAAATCACCGTTTCGCCTGTTGCCAACTTAACCGGAAACATTCGACTCTTTGCCGCTATTAAAGAGACGCAAACTACTCAAAATGTAAAGACCAACGGAGAGACTGTGTTTTACGACATCTTCAAAAAATTTATGACACCCTCCACTGGCCAGGTAGTAACTAATTTAAATGCCGGCACCCATCAAACGTTTAATTTAACCTACACCTTCAACGGCACATACATCCTGCCGCCTAATGCTACACAACCCGTCAACCATGCTACCAATCATACGGTTGAAAACTTCAACAACCTCCGGGTAGTAGTTTGGCTCCAAGATATGTCCACCAAACAAGTGCTCCAGAGTACCCAGGCCACAATGTCGATGGTGGGCATCGATGAATTAGAAAGTAGAGGTATAAGGATTTATCCAAATCCCACAAAAGACCAACTAAACATTGATTTGCAATCACTTTCTGACTTCAACAACATACAGTGGAAAGTCTTCAATGTAAATGGTCAGATGCTAATGGGTGGCAGCGAAACCGCTGATGCCAAATTGACTTTGGATGTAAGATCACTTCCAACAGGTCTTTATATCCTTGAAATAGGAAATGGATCGCAAGTAGTTCGATCAAAATTTCAAAGATTGTAATGTAAAGTTTGGTTTGCACCTAAAAATGAAAAAGGGTCGGCTCAAAAGCCGACCCTTTTATTTACTATAAAAGGAATTAATGTATTTTATTCAATCTAAAAGTAGAAGAATGCAGCTTGCCAGTGAGCTTAAGAATATACATACCCGCCTTAACTTCATTTCCGTTGGAATCTTTTCCATTCCACCAATGTAGATGTACTCCGCTACCGAGTTTTTCTTTATCAAGTAGTGTGATCACTTTTCTGCCACTTAGATCAAAAATTTCGATGCTTACTTCATCTAATGAATGCAAATAAAAGTCAATGGATGTGCCGGTAGCAGGTACGGGATTGGGATACACGCGTAAACCCGGATCCAATACATGAGCAGATGAAGGCACTTCGTCGGTCGAAAGAGGAATGATCGGACTCAAATCAGGAGCTGGTAATTGGGATGTAGTGTAAATGCGATACTCCCCTGGCTGAAGGGTAATTTGAGCATTCAGATCAGTCACATTTATACTTGAATTGGTAAAATATTCATACCAGGTGCCTGTTTTGTTAAAACCTGGAACAAAAGAGATAGGTTGCACGTGAATATTTCCAAGTATTACCACATCCATCGATGGATGATAAAGAAAAATTCGCTTGATCAATCCACCCACATCGAGGTTAAAATTATTGGTCGAAAAAGCTGGGTATTGCGTTTTTAAGCGTGCCAAAGCAGCATACACTTTATATAGTCTGGCGCGATTGGTTACTTGTATATAATCCCAGCGAATGGGCTTTTTATCGGTACGGCAAGAGGAACTTATGGTTCCATTCGGGCAGTAGTTAATTGAGTACGGATAGCCAAGCTCATCAAACTGCCACCACATTTTAGGGCCAGGTATAGGTATAAGCATAGTCGCAACCATTTCAGAACGTTTCAATGCCACATTTAATTCGCGCACGTTGTGACTTGGGTTTGATGTATTTCCGAAATTCAAAGCTTCATACATCAGGCGTTCTTCGTCGTGACTTACGGCATATCCGATCAAATGAGGAGAGTTCCAACCACGTGTCTGGTGAGATACCCAAGAGAAGTTGCTATTTGATTGAAATCCAAGAATGCACTGCTTATACGCTTCGTGAATCATTCCCCAGAGCATCATTCCGTTATTGGCTAATACAGTTTCTTCGTCGTTGTTGGCAAAATGCTCGAGAATTACGTAAGCAGTGGGATCTACACTCCAAATGTGGGATGAATAGTCGAGCCATATGTTGATGCGGCTTTGGTCGTACTGATTCCAGAGAGCGATGTTGCCTAAAGAATAGGTTTGAGTAAAGCCTTTTGAAAGGTCAAATCGAAATCCATCGATTTTAAATTCCTTTAGCCAGTACTCCATAACGCGCTTTGAAAACTGGCGAGTATGCGGGCTCTCGTGATTGTAATCGTATCCGACACCAAAGGGATGGCGATCCGTTTCGTTAAACCAAGGATTATCAGGCGTAGGCTGACCGTACTGACCGGCATTGGGATTAAAGTACATTCTGACCTGAGGATTTTGCCCAAATGAGTGATTTAGAGCAATGTCGAGTATTACCGCTATTCCATTTCGATGGCACTCTTCTACAAATCGCTTAAAGTCGTTCTTTGTGCCATAGTATTTGTCAACAGCAAAGTAAAACATTGGATTGTAGCCCCAGCTTTCATTGCCTTCAAATTCCATGATGGGCATAATCTTAACGGCATTAATGCCTAAATTTTTTAAGTAAGACAAAGTGTCTTTAAGTGATTTAAAATTGTGTGAATGTATAAAGTCTCTCAACAGCAATTCATAAATCACAAGTCGCTCTTTTGGTGGGCGTTGATACTGAATGGTGGTATCCCAAGGATAAGGATCTTCGCCAGGTTGAAGCACAGAAACTACATGTGAAGTTTTGCCGTGTGGATAAGGAATGAGATTCGGATACACTGACGGAGGAATGTATTGATCGTTCCAAGGATCAAGTTGCAGATCGGCATACACATCACCTACCTGAAGCAAGGTAGAGTCGATCCAGTATTGATATCTGTATTGTTGTTTTGGCGTTAAACCATTGATTTGTACCCACCATACATCGCCGTTTTGATTGCGCTTCATAAAATATTTCGGATCGAGTTCCCAATTGCTCCAGTCGCCAACGGCATACACAAACTGCTTAAAAGGCGCATGTAGGCAAAGTATGAGTGAAGAATCGTTCAGATAGTTAATGCCGTATTTCACGTTGGCCGGAGGATTTTGTACGGTTACAGGGGGTTGTACGATAAAGTAGGTAGAATCATAAACCGTGGTTGTACCGTTCGTAGCTTCAAGCGTTATATAGTGTTTTCCAAATCCCAAGAGGTTTGTATTTATGGTTCCGGTAATTGTTTTGGTATTGTTTTGCTGCGAAATGGTAGTGCCATTTACTTTAATTCTAAGCGTACCAAAATCACTGGATGCCCCTTCGATTTGAATGACTTGATTAATCTGGCGGATCAGATGTTTTCCGAAAGGCTTTACAAGCTTTGCTGCAAATTGACCTGGCTGATAAACATCTACGAAAATATCACTGCCGTCAGCATTTCGACCTACACGTGTGCCTGCAGCATTCCGAAATACAAAGGCCATTTTGTACACAATCGTTCCTGGTGGCAGATTGTAATAAGTAGGTATGTGATACTTGATCTGATGAAGATTATTTCCTAGAGGAGTCATTAGCACCTTCGGATCGGCCGTGCCCCAAGTGCCTTGAACATGCATCCATGAGGTAGGTGTAGGGCTCGTGTTTGTTATTACGCCAGTATGAGCATAAATAGGGACAAATCCGGCCAATTGACCGTTGCCCTGCGATGCATCGTATATGATGGTAACAGTGTCGTTTTGCGTGGGAAAAATTGGAATCGTGGTGATTACCTGAGAATGGGCAAGCACACATACTATCCATCCCAACAGAGCGAATATTTTTCTTTTCATAATCAAAATAAATCTGTTGGCTAATATAGTGTAATTTTTACACTAACCAAAAAATTGACTATTGTCATACACTTAACAAAAATGATTCATGACCTTGCTGTGCTATAGACAAAAGAGAAAACATGAAGAGCACCAAAGACTTAGTCGAATTTATAATACACCTTGAAAAAAAATTTACGCAATCAGAAATTAAAATACAGGAATTGCAACTGCATCTTAATTATGAAGTCTCAGCTAAGAACCTGGCAAAATATCTGATTTTGAGAAGTCACGAACTTCGCCCTATCCAAAATCAACTGCATCATTTAGGGTTATCTTCTCTGGCTGCATCTGAAAGTCACACACATTATCAATTACTCAATGTGCTTAAATGGCTTGCTCCAGAATACAAAGGGAAAGAGTGTACGCTCTCTGATGACGTAGGAAGAGATATTATAAGCCAAAGAACTAAAAAACTCTTTGGCGATAAACGCGCAGATCACAACATTCCATATCTGATGGTAACCATCGACGAACGCAAAGCCGACGATGTGAAATATTTTGAGAAGTTGCTCTTCAACGGGATGAATATCGCTCGTATCAACTTTGCTCATGCAGACGAATTCATGGTCTCTCAGATAGCAAACTCGCTTCAGACAGCTATTATGAACACAGGTGTACCTTGTAAAATCCATATGGATCTGGCAGGTCCTAAACTCCGTACCATCATACCTAACAAGAAGAAAAAAATTGAACTGCAGCTCAACGATGTCATCTATTTACAAGCAGCTACAGCGAATGAAAGCTTCCCGAAAAAAACAGTTTTGGTTTCTGAAACATGCATTTTTGAAACTTTACAGTCAGGTCACAGAATTTACTTCGACGACGGAAAATTTCACGGGATCATTGAGGAAGTAAAAAATCAAACAGCTGCAATTCGCATCGTCAGAACTCCACTAGATAATGCCGTTTTAAAACAGGATAAAGGCATTAATTTGCCTGATACGCATCTGAATACCCACTCTCTCACTACTGATGACATAAAAAACCTAAGACTAGTAGCATTATATGCCGACCTTATAGGCTATTCTTTCGTTCGCAAAACAGAAGACATTCAACTTTTGAGGACATATTTAAAGGAATTTGGCATTCATAAGCCAGTGATTTACAAAATTGAAACATCAGAAGCGGTTGACAATTTTGTCGAATTGCTCTATGAGGCAATGAAAGATCCCCTTTTTGGCATTATGATCGCCAGAGGCGATTTAGCTATTGAAATTGGCTTCGAGCGATTAGCCGAGATTCAAGAAGAACTGCTTTGGCTGTGTGAAGCAGCTCATAGCCCTGTCATTTGGGCAACTCAGGTTCTCGAGAGCCTGAATAAAACAGGCTTAATCACACGCAGTGAAATTTCAGATGCCGTAATGGCCTCTATGTCAGAGTGCGTTATGCTGAACAAAGGCAAAAACATCGTTCAGACGATGCAAACGCTTAAGGACATCTTGAAAAGAGAATCGTCTCATCGCGAAAAGAAACGATTCACGATGAGACCCCTCGGAATTGTCAAAAAATTTGTATCAGAACGTTTAAATAATGGTCATAGTGACCAGTGAATTAAGAAACTGCCTTTAGGTGTGTAAGTATATCCGACTTTTCAACCTGCATAGCAGCGTATTCGGGAGTTAGTTCGAAGACATTGTCTTTTATTTCCATTGAAGGCAGCTCAAACATAGCTTCTGTTAGGATGGTTTCACAAATAGAACGCAGACCTCTGGCCCCAAGTTTATAGGTGATCGCCTTGTTTACGATGTAATCAATTGTCTCATCAGGCACAATAAGCTCAATTCCGTCGAGAGCAAAAAGTTTTTTGTACTGTTTAATAAGGGCATTTTTTGGCTCTGTAAGTACTCGACGAAGGGCGGATGCATCAAGGGGCATCAGATGGCATACAACGGGCAATCGGCCGAGCAGTTCAGGTATCAGGCCAAAAGTACGCAAGTCTGAATGGTCAATAAACTCGAGCAGTTGGTCTTTTTCGAGTGTGCGCTTTTTGTTTGAATGGTATCCTACAGTAGATGTATTAAGCCTTCGGGCTATAATCTTGTCAATGCCCTCAAAAGCACCACCAGCGATAAAAAGGATGTTTTTTGTGTCTACCTCGATAAACTTTTGCTCGGGATGCTTTCGACCTCCTTGTGGCGGTACATTTACCTTGCTACCCTCTAGGAGTTTTAGCAACGCTTGTTGAACACCTTCGCCCGAAACATCACGCGTGATGGAAGGATTATCGCCTTTACGGGCGATTTTGTCGATCTCATCTATGAAGACAATGCCATTCTGAGCAGCCTCTACGTTGTAGTCAGCAGCTTGCAGCAGTCGGGAGAGAATACTTTCAACGTCTTCGCCTACGTAACCAGCCTCAGTTAGCACAGTGGCATCTACCATCGCAAAGGGCACATCAAGCAGCTTGGCTACTGTGCGGGCAAGCAGTGTTTTACCTGTTCCGGTTTCACCTACCAGTATAATATTTGATTTTTCGAGCTCTACATCATCATCTTGAGCAGAGATGTCTTGAAAGATGCGCTTGTAATGATTGTAAACTGCAACAGAAATCACTTTTTTAGCTTGATCCTGACCGATCACGTATTGATCGAGATAAGCTTTAATTTCAGCTGGTTTGTAAATTTTGCGCTGATTGGCTGCTTTTGCACCTTTTTTCTTTCGATTGGCATAATCGTGACCCAACTCTGCCCCTACTAATTCATAGGCTTGCATCACGCAATAGTCGCAAATATGCCCGCTTACGCCAGCAATGAGCATATTCACTTCCTTTTTTTCGCGACCACAGAACGAACACGATTGATAGTCGGGTCTTTTCATTTTGGATTAACCTCTATTTTTCTTTGAAATTAAAACTTCGTCGATCATGCCGTATTCTTTGGCTTCTTCGCTGCGCATCCAGTAGTCGCGGTCACTATCAGCAGCGATTTTCTCAAAGGTTTGACCAGTATGCTTTGAAAGGATGTTGTACAGTTCGTCGCGCACACGAAGTGTCTCTTTTAAGGCAATTTCCATATCAGCTACCTGGCCTTGGGTTCCACTCATGGGCTGGTGAATCATAATGCGGCTATGCTTTAGAGCGGTGCGCTTACCTGCTGTACCGGCACAAAGGAGTACAGCAGCCATTGAGGCTGCAATACCAGTACAAATAGTTGCCACATCAGGAGCTACCATTTGCATGGTATCATAAATTCCAAGACCTGCATACACCGATCCACCTGGCGAATTGATGTAAATCTGAATGTCCTTTTTAGCATCTGTACTTTCCAAAAAGAGCAATTGTGCCTGCACGATGTTTGCCACCTGGTCGTTGATAGCTGTGCCCATGAAGATGATTCGGTCCATCATCAAGCGGCTGAATACATCCATTTGAGCCACATTTAGTTGGCGTTCTTCAATGATGTAAGGTGTCAGTGAATTTTTAATATACGACTCGAGAGTAAGTGATGAAATGGACTGATGTTTAACAGCGTATTTTTTAAATTCTTTGCCGAAATCCATAAAGTTATTAATTAGTGTTTGACAAAATTTCTCTGAACTGAGTTAACGTAACGGTATATGGATTTGTTTTATGGCTTACTAATGCATTTTTAAGCATATATTCGTACGTGCGTTCAAACATTTGTTCAGCTCTTTTTTTGTCTTTTAACATACTTTCTACGTAATTTTTCATCAGGGGTTTCATCGTTTCGAGCTTATCTTCTGGTAGAGATTTTGTGTATTGTTCTGTATAAAAATCTATTACGTTATCCCATGAAACTTGAAGTTGAAGCAAGCGAGCTAACGTTTTATTTGTCAAAGAATTAGTTAATTCCCAAACCAAACTGCTTGCAATGGTTTCGAAGGGAGAATTATTTTTGTTTTTTTCATTAGAATTCCACCATTTCGCCAAAAAATTCATCGGGAGATTTGTGATTTTAGAACGCACAAAATCAAAGGCTTTTCTCAAAAAGATATCCTTGGCTAATTCGTTGAATTGCTCTTCAAAGTCTTTTTTCAAAAACTGCTTAAATTCTTCCGGGTTTTCAAAAGTTTTAGAAGGCAATAATTTTTTTGCTAAAGTGAGTTCATCGATCTCTTCAAATTTCACCATTCTGCCTAAATGGATGTGATGTGATGAACGGAGATTATCGAATTTTTTATCTTCAGGATTTTGAATATAATCTAATACATTTAAATGCTCTTCTTTTTGTTGAAATTTTTCGAAAAACACCTGAAGTTTATCGACCAAAATATCGCTTTTTGCAATAAAAGTTATTGAATGTTCTGGTTCATGATTTCCATCATGGGAATGGGCATGGGTGATGATTTCAAAAGCCTCAGTTTCATCAATGCCATTTACCTCTACTACATTTTTATTCTCACTCTTAAGGCGGGCAATTTCTTCATCAACCTCTTGTTCGGTAAGTTGCACAGCATACAGGGGTTCAGATGTAATTTCTGAGATTTCAATCTTAACTTCGGGTTCAGTTCCGAATTCAAAATTTACTATCACATTTTCGCCAGTAGAAAAGTTGGCTTCTGGCGAAAACTCTGCCACCGGATCTAAAAGCAGCTTGAATTGATTTTTTGTAACTTCTTCTTCAAAAGCTTTATATGCTTTCTCATACGTTTCATTTATTCCGAAGCTATCTCCGTACATTTTTACGATGAGTGGCTCAGGAGCCGTCCCTGGTCTGAATCCTGGAACGACGGCAGTTTTTTGATATTTTTTTAAAGCTTTCTTTCGCTCCGAAAGGAACTCTTCCTTTGAAACAGTAACTGTAATTTTTTTGTGATTTTCAGCAAGTTCAGTGAGTATTATTTCCATTCGTGTCCATTAAAATTTATCGGACAAAGCTACGATGACTCTTTTAATCGATTTTAGTTTATTAAAATAAATATGTGCTTCAGACAATTAAAAAGACATTTTTAACAAATTTATTAAGTAAAAACAAAAAAAAATATACATTTACCGCTTGAAAAAAATAAAAAATGAAAAATATGTTACGATTCGTAACTCTGCTCCTATCTACACTTACATCTATCACAAATCTGGGAGCTCAGGGACATTTTGTTGTAAATGCATCTCTGGGCGTTATGAAAAACATTTCACCTCTTAATTCATGGTCATTTCAGCGCTATAAAATAAATGCCAGCATGACTCCAGATATAGGATATCAGTTTAATGATAAAATTTTCGCTGGTGCTTTCTTGTCTGTAGGAATTTTGAACGGCGCTAGCCCTAATCTTTATTACGAAACCACTTACTTCTCCCCAGGATTGTTAGGCAGATTAAACATCATGCCTTTCCTAAATACCAATTCTAAAATCAGAATTGAGGCTGAAGGAGGTTTAGAAGTTTTTTCATTTTATGGCACACGATATAATAGAAATACAAATATTTCAATTGTTCAGGTGCCTTCTAACAGAAATTCACTGAGTTTCGGCCCGGGAGGGTTTGCAGGAGCAAGATTAACAATACCGATGAATAATTATTTAGGAATAAGTGGAGGTTACAGGTTTCACATTTTAAACAATCCCTGGACAGATGTATACAAAAAGACTCCAGATGAATTTCTCTCTCTGATACATGATTTCAATATCGGATTAAGATTGTCCCTTGAAAACATGCTGAAGAAAAATGAAGTTCGGGTAGACCGCAAAAAGTACCAGAACTTGAATGCCCAGCTTAACGACCTTCAGCAAAATCAGCAAAGAATAATTGCGTCTAATGAAGCCAAACTGAAAGAGAAAGACAATAGAATATTATCACTGACCAGAGAGAACGACAGTTTGAGAGCTTATATCGCAAGTCTTTCTTTAGAAGATGATGAAGATTCAAGAACTGTTCAGACAGTTACTACTACCAGTGACAGGGTAAGAGGTGGAAAGAAGCAAATTGATCCAATGGAAGCCGTTAAAAATAAAGCTTTCCGTATTATAGTGGGTAGTTTCCCAACACAACTGATGGCACAAACATATATGGAAAAATCGCCACTTAACAACCCAGACATGTTTGTGGTGTTTGTAGAAGACCTTAAAACATACAGAGTGGTCTACAAATCATATCAAACACGCGATGCGGCCATGAAAGATCTCGGCAAAGTGCGTGAAAGCGTTAAATCAGCTTGGATTATTTATTTCTAATACCTTACTAATTTTTTCTACAAACAGGTTGCCTATCATTGGCAACCTGTTTTTATTTGTAGCGACATGAATTTGTTATTGAAGAAAATAATGACAATACGACAGATCCATTGGCTTCTTGCGTTTATTTTCGTTTGGCTCCCGGGTACATCTCAGATTCAACAACCAGTAGGGGGAATTTCAGAAACTGATGAGTTAACAATTGTTTACATCAATGCTCTCGTTACCACAGAGCCGGGAGCTACTCCTCAGAAGCTCAACATCGCAGTGCGAAAGGGAAAAATCATCCGAGTATCAGCTCAACCTCCACAGCCCGGTGAAGTCGTAGTCGATTGTAATGGAATGTACATCTATCCCGGATTCATTGATTTAGTAAGTCAATACGGCATTGAAGCTGAAACAGCTTCAACAGATCCTTCCCGGAGAAGAACATCATCTCAGCCCATTCAATACGACAGACAGCGCACAGGAGCTCGACATTGGAATGATGCTATTCGCTCTGAATATCACTCGTATGAAGATTTTGAATACAACAAAAAGGAAGCTGAAGAATGGCAGAAAGCTGGTTTTACCGCAGTACTGACTCACAGAAACGACGGCATTGCCCGCGGTACAGGGTCTCTGGTGTTAACTGGTAATGGTAGAGAAAATTTATTGATGCTGCGTGAGCGGGCAAGCATGCATTATTCTTTTTCAAAGGGAAGCAGTAAACAACCCTACCCTACCTCACTGATGGGCGCTATTGCCCTGTTGCGACAGCTATACAGTGATGCCGATTGGTATCGTAAAGGTGGTCGAGACGGCGAAATCAATATGGCTATTGCTGCAGAAGCGGCCGCTTTAGGACTTCCAATGCTCTTCGAAACGCACGAACTGTACGACCTATGGCGCGCTTCAGAACTGGGTAAACCTTTTGGCAGAAGTTTTATCCTATACGGTACAGGTAAGGAATACCAACGCGCCAAAGAAATCAAGCAAATGAACGCAAAACTGATTTTGCCTATGACTTTGCCAAAAGTGCCCGATGTTTCATCGCCATTCGATCACCGACACCTCACCTGGGAAAAGTTAGCACACTGGGAGATGGCTCCATATAATCCTTTTGTTTTGAGAAAAGAGGGAGTTGAATTTGCTTTTACCACTAAGGGGCTTAAAAGCAAAACAGATCTATGGAGGGCACTTGCGGAGTTTCTCAAAGCTGGGCTCGACACATCCTATGCTTTAGCAGCTATGACGACCATTCCAGCGAATATGATAAATGCGGGCGATGTAGTAGGTAAAATTAAACCTGGTTATGCTGCGGCATTCATCGGTTTAGAGAAGCCCTTTGGAGATGCCAACAACAAAATATTGTTACACGTGAGCTATTCCACAAACATCTACGAGCCCATTATCAAACCATCAGCTGGTGTATATGAAGTAAAAATAGCTGATTCTACCGCAAAACTGCTCATATATTCTACACCGACCAAACCAAAAATCAAATGGGCAACAAAGGATACTACCGACGTAGAATACACCTTATCGCTATACAGTATCTCATTGCGGATTCCAATTAATAAAAAAGAAAAAAAATACAGGGTTCTCGAAGGGACTTTTACACCTAACACCATTACGGGTCAATACTTAGACGAAGGAGCGCGTTTACAAAATTGGTCAGCGATCCGAGTCAACGACTTACCTGATACTACCCAAAAGAAAAATGACTCCATTCAACCTCTGCCCGGCTACATGAAATATCCATTTACGGCATGGGGATTAGACAAACCTGCTGAACAAGAATTTTTGCACATAAAGGGAGCCACACTATGGACTGCTGAAAGAGAAGGAAAGCTGGAAAGTGCTGACATCATTATCCGAAATGGAAAAATTCAAGCTATTGGAACAAACCTCCGCACACCAGCTGGTGCTGCTGTATGGGAAGCTAAAGGCCTGCATGTGACGCCAGGTATCATAGATGAACACTCCCACATAGCCATCAGTCGAGGTGTGAATGAAGGATCACACTCAATTACCTCTGAAGTGCGCATTGGCGATGTGCTTAATCCTGACGATATCAACATCTATCGTCAATTAGCCGGTGGAGTTACAGCTGCTCAGTTGCTGCATGGTTCGGCAAACGCAATTGGTGGACAAAATGCGCTTATAAAATTGAGATGGGGTGCAATGCCCGATGAAATGAAAATTGCAGGTGCACCTGGCTTCATAAAATTTGCACTTGGAGAAAATGTAAAACAGAGCAATTGGGGCGATCAGGCAGTGACGCGATTCCCTCAGACGCGTATGGGTGTAGAGCAGATATTTGCCGATGCTTTTAACCGGGCAAAAGAATACGAAGCTCGAAAAAAAGCTGCAGCTAAAGCAAAAATTCCCTTCAGAACCGACTACCAACTGGAAGCTCTGGTCGAAATCTTAAATGGCACCAGGCACATTACCTGCCACTCCTACGTACAAAGTGAGATCAATATGCTGATGAAGCTGGCCGACTCGCTCGGATTTAAAGTCAATACCTTTACGCACATACTCGAAGGGTACAAAGTAGCCGATAAAATGAAAGCCCACGGTGCAAATGCCTCAAGTTTCAGCGACTGGTGGGCATACAAGTGGGAGGTAAAGGAGGCCATCCCCTACAATGCAGCCATACTTCACCGCGTAGGTGTGAATACAGCGATCAATTCTGACGATGCTGAAATGGGCCGCCGACTCAATCAAGAAGCTGCTAAAGTAGTAAAATACGGAGGACTCTCAGAAACCGAAGCTCTCGCAATGGTGACCATCAATCCCGCCCGTATGCTGCACATTGACCACTTAACCGGCAGCCTCAAAGTCGGAAAAGACGCTGACTTGGTCGTGTGGAACGGTCACCCATTGCTCAGCAGCTCTTATCCACTGGCTACCTTTGTTGATGGTAAACGACTTTATGACTACAGTGCCCAGAAAGCAAAAGAAGAAGCAATCCGGTTGGAGAAAAACCGATTGATTCAAAAAGCATTAGCTGCCATTGCATCAGGTAAAGAAAAAGAAACCATAAAGCCAGATGCAAACTTTATGTATCACTGTGAAACCATTGTCCAGTACGATGCCCATGAAATCGAATAAATTTCTCCTTCTTGCATTAGTCATTTTTCATCAATCTGTTTTAGCGCAAAAGGCACTTCACTGCCTGACCAATGCCCGCATTTATGCTGAAAGTGGAGTAATAGAAAACGGATTTATTACCTTCCAAAATGGAGTAATCCAGCGTATTGGTTCGATGGCAGAATGGAAGAACCCTGGAGGTGATGCAGTAGTGATCGATGTGAATGGCCAGAATGTATATCCAGGATTTATTGCCCTCGACTCCCGAGTGGGCCTTACAGAAATAGATGCTGTACGTGCCACGCGCGACTTCAACGAAGTTGGCCAATTCAATCCACATGTGCGCACGCTAATTGCGTACAATACGGATTCAAAAATCATTGAAACCATACGCACCAATGGCGTACTTATTGTGCAGCCGGCGCCCACAGGAGGTAGAATCTGCGGACAGTCAAGTGTATTTAAGCTCACCGGTTGGAATTGGGAAGATGCCGTAATCACTCCTGACGACGGCTATTACATCAAATGGCCAGCAGCTACCGAAACTACTGGTTGGTGGGCCGAGCCCGGCGAAGACCGCTCGAATGAACAATATCTTAACCAGATACGCGAACTAGAAGAATACCTTTCGAAAGCTAAAGCTTATTCACAAGCAAGTAATCCGCCGTACGACGTTCGGCTTTCTGGTTTAAAGTCCCTTTTCGCACAAAAAAAGCGCCTTTATATACGCGCTTACAGAGCGCGGGAAATACGCGACGCTATCCTGATGTGCAAGCGATTGGGGATTGAAAATCCTGTGATTTCAGGTGGATGGGAAGCCGATGTAGTAGCCAATTTTCTAAAAGAAAACAATGTGCCAGTAATACTCGATCGCCTTACGCGCTTACCCGACAGCCGTGATGCACATGTTCACAGCCCCTTTTCCCTTCCGGCTGTTCTTGATTCACTAGGTGTATTGTTTGCCTTTTCGTATGCTGGCGACATGGAAGCAATGGGAACGCGCAACTTGGCCTTTACTGCAGGTATGGCACGCGGATATGGATTGAAAGAAGTTTCCGCCCTTGCCGCAATAAGCTTGAATGCAGCTAAAATAGCCGGCATCGACTCCTTAGTAGGTTCACTTAAACCGGGAAAGCGCGCCTATCTATTTGTAAACAAAGGAGATGCACTTGAAATAATTTCCAACAATCCTACGCGCATATACATCGATGGCGAAGAAGTACCCACCACAAATTTTCAAACAGAGCTATATCAACTTTATCTGAAAAAATACAATCTCAATAACCCCTAAATCATTAAAAGGCCATGCCATTCTTTTCGGTAGTAATACCGGTGTACAATGCCTCTGAGCACATCACTGAATGCTTGCACTCCGTCATTGGTCAGACGTACAAAGACTTTGAAATCATCCTGGTAAATGATGGCTCAACGGATGACTCGATGAAAAAGGTCACCGAGTTTTTTGAAGCATTTCCCGAGTACGAACCCAAAATTGTGCACCACAATTACAACCGCGGTTTGGGCGCTGCGCGAAATTCAGGGGTATTTCGCGCTAATGGAAAATTCATTGCCTTTTTAGATGCCGACGATTATTGGGCTGTAACCAAGCTGGAAAAAATTGCTTCTTATCTTGAAATTTTTCCCATTTGGGACTTATTGTATCACCCCGTCATTGAGTTTTATAACGGACGACATCGAAAACGTTCGACGTACTTTGCAGGCGGATTAGACGACTTTATTTTAAAAGGCAATCCATTGGTACCCTCAGCCGTGGTGCTGAGCCGCAAAGTTGCCCTGGAACATCCTTTTAGTACTGACCGCAGTTTGCTCGGCGTTGAAGACCTCGACTTGTGGTTTCGTTTAATGCAAGCCAAGGTGCAAATGGCTATGATTCCGGAGGCACTAACTTTTTATCGTATCACCTCTGGCCTTACATCGCACATCATGCAGCACTTGAGCCGCTGTGAAAAGGTTTTTAAAACCTATTTGAAAGAAGAATTCATCACCACTGCCATGCAGCGCAAGTATTACGAAGCTGCCCGACACATGCAGAAAACCGGACGACACAAGAAAGCGGAAATTTTCTACCGATGGTCAAAAAACAAAGACCTTAAAACCCGGCTTTTACGACTGGCCAATCGACTGCACTTCGCTATATGAATCATTTCCTTACTACTTCCTTAACCTATCATTGCAAATAAAAACAGCCCGCACCGATGAAAGAATCTTTTAAAAAACTGCTCGACCTTAAAGACGAAGCATTAAAAGGCGGAGGTGAAGACCGCATCAAAGCACAACACGAAAAGGGCAAACTCACCGCCCGCGAGCGCATAGATCTTTTGCTCGATCCGGGCTCATTTCAGGAGATGGGTATGCTCGTAAAGCATCGGAGCAAAAACTTTGGCCTTGACAAGCAAGTGTTTCTTGGCGATGGAGTGGTAACCGGCTACGGTACTATCAATGGCCGACTGGTTTACGTTTTTGCACAGGATTTTACGGTGCTGGGAGGCTCACTGGCAGAGGCACATGCAGAGAAAATTTGCAAAATCATGGACCTTGCTATGAAAAATGGTGCTCCGGTAATCGGTCTTAACGACAGCGGTGGGGCCCGCATTCAAGAGGGGGTGGTATCGCTGGGCGGATATGCCGACATCTTTTACCGAAACACTTTGGCCAGCGGTGTAATCCCCCAAATATCGGTGATTATGGGTCCTTGTGCGGGTGGGGCTGTGTATTCTCCGGCGCTTACTGACTTTGTAATTATGGTAGAAGGCACATCGTATATGTTTGTTACCGGTCCAAATGTGGTTAAAACAGTGACGCATGAGGAAGTAACCTCTGAAGACCTCGGCGGAGCAAGCGTGCACAGTACCAAGAGCGGTGTAGCTCACCTCACCTACCCAAATGAAATTGCCTGTATCGAGGGAATCAAAAAATTAATGTCCTACATTCCGCAAAACTGTGAAGAGCCTGCGCAATCGCTACCATACCAGACTGGCGATGAATTAAGACCTGCCCTTGATGACATCGTGCCCGAGAATCCGAACTTGCCTTACGACATGAAAGAAGTGATCCACCAAGTGGTGGACGAAGGTACGTTTTTTGAAATCCACCGAGATTTTGCGGAAAATATCATTGTGGGCTTTGCTCGGTTGGCAGGCCGTTCGATTGGTATTGTGGCGAATAATCCTGCTAATTTGGCAGGAGTACTCGACATTAAAGCCTCGCAGAAGGGTGCTCGTTTCGTTCGCTTTTGTGATTCGTTTAATATTCCTCTTCTGGTTTTCGAAGATGTCCCCGGATTTTTACCGGGTACTGATCAGGAATGGAACGGCATCATAACCAATGGGGCAAAGCTGCTCTACGCTTTTTGCGAGGCTACAGTTCCACGTATTACAGTTATTACGCGCAAAGCTTACGGGGGTGCATACGATGTGATGAATTCGAAACACATCGGGGCTGATCTTAACTTCGCCTGGCCTTTTGCCGAAATCGCTGTAATGGGCGCTAAAGGGGCTGCTGAAATCATCTTCAAAAAAGAAATCGCTGCCGCAGAAGACAAGGCTGCCAAATTGCTGGAGATGGAGCAAGAATACGCCCGGCTATTTGCCAATCCATATCGCGCAGCCGCCCGAGGATATGTGGACGATGTAATTTTGCCAAGCCAGACCCGTGAAGTGCTGATTCGCGGCTTTGAAATGCTGAAAAATAAAGCTGTATCACTTCCTCGTAAAAAGCACGGAAATATTCCGTTATAGAAATAGTAGAACAAAATATTTGAATAGTATCTCGCTCTGTAAGGAGCTTTTTCAGTATGTTTTGGCTAATTTTTCTAAGGCTGCGTTTCAGCTTTTTTTCATTAAAAAGTCATGAACTATAAGCTCTTTAATCGCTAAAGACGTAGATTATTTGTGCCGTTTGATTCCAAATTTAGATAATCGAGTCATCAAAGGATTTTCAGAAAAATTCATAACACTTGTAAGGAAAGAGAAGTACAATACTTTTCTAATTTAATTTCAACTGAGAAGTAAAAGCTCTGACATGAGCTGCTGCGAGTGGTTTTTATGCGGTAGAAGAGCGAAGCTGGCTTTTTCAGAAGAAGTCTGCTCAAGCTGCTTTGAGCTGGCATAAAATAACGACTGAATGCAGCGCAAAGTAAGGCCCCCAAAAAAAAAGCCGGACAATTGTAAAGATGCCCGGCTGTGAAGAGTTGTAAATATATGGCTTACAAGGTGCCTCTAAGTGCCTGCTCGCGCTCGATGGCTTCGAAGAGGGCTTTGAAATTACCCTTGCCGAATGATTTGGCCCCCTTGCGCTGAATGATTTCGAAGAACATGGTGGGGCGATCGAGCACAGGTTTAGTAAAGAGCTGTAGGAGATAGCCTTCGTCGTCGCGGTCAATGAGAATTCCGAGCTTGCGAAGTTCAGCCAGGTCTTCATCGATACGTCCGACCCGATCGAGTACGGAATCGTAATAGGTGGGCGGTACATAGAGAAAGTCAACTCCTCGTTTTTTCAGCTCTGTGACTGTATGGACAATATCGTTGGTGGCTACGGCGATGTGTTGTACGCCGGCGCCATTGTAAAACTCGATGTATTCTTCGATTTGCGACTTTTTGCGGCCTACGGCGGGCTCGTTGATGGGGAATTTGATGCGTCCATTGCCATTGGTCATTACCTTCGACATGAGGGCAGTGTACTCAGTAGAGATGTCCTTATCGTCAAAGGATACGAGTTGTGTAAAGCCCATGACGCGCGCATAGAAGTCCACCCATTTGTTCATTTCACCCCAGCCCACATTGCCGACCATGTGATCGACATAGAGTAAGCCTACCTCTGAAGGACGATAGTCCGGATTCCAAGGGCGGAAGCCGGGCATAAAAGCTCCATGATAATTTTTGCGCTCGACGAAGTAGTGGAGGGTTTCGCCGTAAGTTTTAATGCCAGATAGTACTACCTGGCCTTGTTCGTCGCTAAGGGTAGTAGGCTCAAGGCAGCTTTCGGCACCGCGTTGGGTAGTAACCTCCCAGCTATAGGTAGCATCATCAACCCAGAGAGCAATGACTTTCACGCCGTCACCATGGCGGTTAATGTGTTCATTGATAGGGCCACCTGCTTGAAGCGGTGAGGTGAGCACTAGCGTGATCTTGCCCTGACGGAGCACGTAGCTCACGCGGTCGCGGCTTCCGGTTTCAAGTCCGCGATATGCCACAGGCTGAAATCCCCATGCTGACTGGTAGTAATGTGCTGCTTGCTTGGCATTGCCTACGTATAGCTCTACATAGTCAGTGCCGTTGATGGGCAGGAAATCTTCAGCCTCAGGGAATATTTTGGGGATGTCTTGTGCTTGTGTTTGCATATTTTTAGAATTTTATCGGATTACTAAAATAAAAAAATTATTCGAGCCAACTGCGGTAATAGTCTTCGTTTTCGATCTGCAAGGCGGTTTCAGTGAGCTTTAGTGGCTTGAAAGTGTCAATCATCACAGCCAGTTCGCGGGTTTCTTTTTGACCGATAGAGCGCTCTATGGCTCCAGGATGTGGCCCATGAGGAATGCCGGCAGGGTGAAGACTTATGTAACCCTTTTCCACGTGATTGCGGCTCATGAAGTCTCCATCTACGTAGTATAGTACCTCATCAGAGTCAATATTGCTGTGGTTGTATGGCGCCGGAATCGAGTCAGGGTGGTAATCATATAGACGAGGAGCAAAAGTGCAGACGACAAAATTGTGGCCTTCGAAGGTCTGGTGTACGGGAGGTGGCTGGTGAATTCGACCGGTGATGGGCTCAAAATCATGAGCTGAAAAGGCATAGGGATAGAAGTAGCCGTCCCAACCTACCACATCGAAGGGATGTGAAGCATATACGACCTGGTGCAGATGGTTTTGCTTTTTGATTTTTATCAGGAAATCGCCTTTTTCGTCGTAGGTCTCCAGTATGCCTGGCCGGCGTATGTCGCGCTCGCAGAAGGGCGAATGCTCAAGCAGTTGACCGAACTGATTTCGATAGCGTTTTGGTGTAACAATAGGACTGAAAGACTCGACGATGAGGAGGCGGTTTTCAGTGGTTTCGAACTGAATTTGGTAGATCGTACCCCGAGGTATGACGAGGTAATCGCCGTAGCCAAAAGAGATGTTACCAAGAAATGTTCGCAACACGCCGGAGCCCTGATGTACAAAGATGAGCTCATCGCTGTCGGCATTTTTGTAAAAATAGTCAATCATCGACTGTCGGGGTGCGGCTAAGGCGATGTTCAGATCGTTATTAAAGAGCACAATAGTGCGGCTGTCGAGAAAGTCGTCTTCAGGCGATACGTCCCAGCCGCGCAGCATGCGTGCTGTTATGTTGTGCGAAACGGCAGCTTTAGGCGTCAGGTCAATGGCTCGGTGAATCTCCTTGACCATCGTTGGGCGGTAGATGTGATAGAGCAAAGAGCTAACTCCTGAAAAGCCTTCGGTGCCAAAGAGCTGCTCGTAATAGAGCGAACCGTCTGGTTTGCGAAAAACTGTGTGACGCTTACGCGGTATTTTTCCAAGGGTATGGTAAAAGGGCATATGGGCTTCAGTTTTCTATTGGTGGGCTGCAATTTAGGACTTCAGAACGGGACAATTTATGAAAATTGTTAGGTAGTTAAATTTTACTTTTTTTGACTCAAACAAATATCTGCGTGGAGCGAGTTATGCAAAACATGAATTTAAAAGTTAATTCTGAAAATCAATTAGAAGAAGTAGTCAGGATGTAAAATTTTCTTACCTTGCTTTAGTGTTTAATGATAACCTACATCAATGAGATACCGTGGTATTTTGCTGCTAATCTGCTTGATTTCGTACACATTATCAGGTCAGTCATACGATGTTTATCACACTGGCGACACAGCTGATGCCACAGTTGTTCCTTCGAGAGGCATTGTGCTAATGGGTGGTGCGGGTGAGCACGACGCGGCAATGCGGTGGTTTCTGCAGCGGGCAAACGGAGGCGACGTGGTAGTGCTTCGCACATCCGGTGGTTCGGGATATCAAAATTACCTATATGCTCAGCTGGGTGTACCGGTTAATTCCGTGCGCACGTTTGTGCTTAAATCTCGTCAGCATAGCTACGATCCTCAGGTGATCAAGTATCTAAGTCGGGCTGAAGCCATATGGATCGCCGGAGGCAATCAGGCCACTTATGTAAATTACTGGAAGGATACACCAGTAGATAGCCTGATCAATCATCTCTACAACATCAAAGGCGGAGTAGTAGGTGGCATCAGTGCTGGTATGGCCATTTTGACGGGTTTTTATTATCCGGCCCTAACCACCAGTGCTGAATCGAATACTGTATTGAATAATCCCTTTCATAGCAGTGTAACGCTAGGAATGAACGACTTTATCCAAATACCCATCTTACAACGAGTAATTGGCGACACACACTTCAACAATCCCGACCGACGTGGACGGCTGATTACCTTCATGGCTCGATTGCTGGCACAAAAGGGCTCACCAGTTCTAGGCATAGGTGCTCACGAGTTCTGCGCAGTTACTATTAATGACAGTGGCATAGCCAGAGTTTATGGCGAGTTCCCAAAGTATCCATCGGATCGGGTAGTCTTTTTTCGTCTCAGCTGCGACACACCACAAACGCCTGAAGTACTTGCCTCCAACACCCCTCTTACATGGAACAGAGGTGGAAAAGCTCTAAAAGTATTTATAGCACCAGCCGATACCAACGGCAGTGTTTCCATTGATTTAAACGACTGGAAAACAACTACCGGCAATGGATACTGGGAGGACTGGTACGTCGTAAACGGTACGCTTTATACCACACCCAATGCCATCGCCCCTACTTGCAGTGCATTTAGTGGATTAAATACATCGGAATCTTATCAATATCACTTAAGCGGAGTTTTTCCCAATCCGGCTCCTGATAAGATCTGGATAAATTCATTTGAGCCGATACATTACAAACTCCTCGACGCAATGGGCAAGATTTTAAGTGAGGGAATGTATTATCCAAATGAAGCTATTGACGTTCAATGGCTACCTGCAGGCATCTATCTGCTTCAGACAAAACATGCTTCATACAAATTTTTGAAAAGCAAATGATTGGTAATTATAAATTTTAAATTTTTTGATATTCACAGTTTTTTATCTGTAATTTTAGGACAATTCGCGCATCCTGATTTGTTTTTTGTAAAAAAGAACTTTTTGATGAGATATGCCACAGCGAGGAGCAGAGCGAAGTATGACAAAAACTCTTGCATTTTTTTACTTCAACAGTTGATAAGTAATTAATGAGACAATATACGCAAGTGTGCCCATACTTGCAAGTTGAATCAAAGGCCACTTCCATGAGTTGGTCTCGCGCTTTACTATAGCAAGCGTACTCATACACTGCATCGCGAAGGCGTAAAAAAGCAATAAGGAAATACCGGTTGCAAAGTTGAAGACTGGTGTTCCATCAGGGCGCAGCTCCATGCGCATGCGATTTCTCACTGTTTCGGTTTGTTCATCTGCATCCCCTACGCTGTAAATGGTAGCAAGTGTGCCTACAAATACCTCTCGAGCGGCAAAAGAGCTAAGAATAGCTATTCCTATTTTCCAATCATAGCCGAGAGGTGCAATGACAGGCTCGATGGCTTTTCCGAGCCTTCCTAAATAGGAATTTTCAAGTTTTATGGCAGCTTCTATCTCCTCAGTATCAGTCATCTGGTCATTTTGCACCATTTCAGCCACTGAGGCTTCAGCTTTAAGCTCAGTGCCATGATAATTTCTTGAGCCCGTTGATGCCATAAACCAAAGAATAACCGATATCGACAGAATTATTTTACCGGCCTCAAGTACAAAAGATTTGGTTTTATCCCACACGGAATAAAAAATGTTTTTCGGCAAAGGAAGCTGATACTCTGGCAACTCGGCTACAAAAAAGTTGAGTGCTTCGCGTTTAACCAGTCGATTTAAAACTGAAGCCGCCATAAATGCGGAAGCAAAGCCAATCATGTATAGGGCCATGAGCACAAGGCCTTGCAAGTTGATCAACCCAAAATAAGATTTTTTAGGAATGATTAGCGAAATCAAAATGGTGTAAACGGGCAATCTGGCCGAGCATGTAGTAAAGGGTATTACAAAAATGGTAATCAAGCGCTCACGCCAATTTTCAATGTTTCGAGTGGACAATACCGCTGGTATAGCGCATGCGGTACCTGATACAAGTGGCAGAACGCTTTTACCGCTCATGCCATACCGGCGCATGATCTTATCCATCAAAAAGACAACCCGGCTCATATAGCCTGTCTCTTCGAGTATCGAAATGAAGAAGATGAGCACTGCAATTTGAGGAACAAATATGACTATGCCTCCAATGCCAGGAATAATTCCATCTGTTACCAAATCGGTAAAGCGGCCTGGTGGCAGTTTATACTTCAGCAGCTCTGCGAGCATGGCAAATCGACTGTCGATCCAATCCATAGGTGCACTCGTCCAGGCGAAGACGGATTGGAAGATGAGTATCAATACAGCGGCAAAGATTACATAACCGAAAACCTTGTGTATAAAAATGCGGTCAAGTATCGCGCGCAAGTCGCTACCTTTAAGTCGATCTATTTTGTACGTTTTCTGAAGGATTTCATTGATTTTTTGGTATCTGAGAATGGCTTCTCGTTGGTGATATCTTTCTAAATCGCTTATCTCGCTACGAATGGCTTCTATTTCTGTAATTTTCTCTTTTGATAAAAATCCTGGCTTAGCATAGGTAGTCAGCAGCCACGATTTGTAATAACTGTATTGGGGAAAAAGTCCGCGTATTTTTTCGCAGGGCAGGTTTTTAAAACTCTGCGAAAGCACGACCATTGGTTCTGTTGCAGTACAGGAGTGGTTAATAATGGCTGTTTTAAGATCGTCGATTCCATTTTTTTTTCTGGTGCTTATTGGTATTACCGGTACACTGAGCAAAGCCGACAGTTGGGAGAAGTCTATTTCAATTCCCTTCTTTTTAGCCTTGTCGATCATATTTATCACCAAAATCAGTGGCAAGCCGAGGTCGCGAAGTTGGGAGAATAGAAAAAGATTGCGCTTGAGGTTTTCAGCTTCAGCTACATAAACCACTAAGTCTGGGTGATCTTGATTTTTTTCATTTACAAGTACATCGAAAACGATTTGCTCATCTGCCGATGTTGGATGAATCGAGTAAGTACCGGGTAAATCAAGAATTACAGCTTGCTTACTGGGAGACAAAAAGGCTATGCCCTCTTTTTTCTCAACGGTTATACCTGGATAATTGCCAACCTTGTGGCGCAGGCCAGTGAGAATGTTGAAAAGCGAAGTTTTTCCGGTATTTGGATTGCCGGCGAGCGCAATTTTCAGCACGTATGCTTTTGATTAAATAAGTCTAAACAATGATACATTTTGTGGTCTTTTACTTTTTGGTGTTCACTTTGATCTGAACAGCTGTTTCTTCGCGAATCACCAGATAGCTTCCGTTTACTTGGACACAAATAGGGTCGCTAAGAGGTGCTCTACGTATCATCTTTACTTCTATCCCAGGTAAAAAACCCATTTCCAGCAATTTAAGCGGAATGTTTTCGAATCCGTTCTCACAGATTACGGCTGTTTGCCCCGGTTCCATACTTGCAAGTGTGTTCATTTATTTAGACTTATTTTAAATTGCAAATATAGACTCATTCAAAATAAGAAAATATGATAAAGATTGTATTTCGACTCCAGTTAGGAATTTTTTTGCATTGCATAAAGCATTTAGTTCAAGTGCGATTTTTTAGAGGTTTTCAGTAAATGAAAAAGAAGATTTTGTTTAAATCTAAAATACTTTGAGTAACAAGAGCAGTGTACACGTTTGTTGTGATCCCGTCAAAGGATGTCCAAACCGGTCTGATCACGCCCTTCCATGCATCGATGTGATTATAATCGCCAAAAAATTTTTCGTCTGTTACTTTTACTGGTTTTTGATTGATTTTCTGGCGACTCCAGGAGTTACCTCCGTCTTTGCTCCAGTGTAATACTACATTGTATTCCTCCACATTTGCTTTCGCTTGCTCATAATAGAGTATGTAGATATTCCCGTTTGACTGATCAACGCAGCCGGTCACAGCGAAACGGGCTAAGGTAGAAGATCCCCTGCTCAAAGCCCTGGGAGTAGTCCAAGTGCCATTTTTATTCAAACTTTTTGAAAACATTACAAAATAATCACCGGTGAGCGGATCCCAATCGATCCAGGTGAGGTAAAGGCTATTTCTGAATCGGCTTTTTGAAGCGTCTGCCATTAAATAGGGCATACCATTGGCCCTATTGAGGCCCGTTACACGCATGCTCCAACCACCGCGATGGGGAAAAAGAAATTTTTCTTGAGCAAGCCAGGTGTTCCCTTCATCAAGTGAAAAGTTAATCCAAAGGCTGTCGTTGCGACTCCAAACAACGAAAACTGAGCTATCAGCGAGTACAGCAGGTACTGCACCTTCGGCAGTAGCGCTGCTATCTAAGCAGTCACCTGGTTTGGTGGAAATTTTAATTGCCGGAGTCCAATGATTGCCCCCATCGGTAGAGCGAGCATACATGATATAGCTCTTATGCGCAGTATCGCGGCTGTAGTATTTGTCAAACTGTGTCCAGGTTAGGTGTAATGAATTAAAGGTTGGATGCGCCACAGCCCAGGGTTTATCTTGTTTCTTTGGCGGATTGAACCCGGCAAAGGAACCGACAGTCCAGTTTATACCTCCGTCTGACGATGATTGTACAACGATTCGATCGAGTATTTCATCGCTTTTCCAGTTCATGCCTGTCGGATCTGAAAGGTGAAAATAGTGAAAATCACCTCGATAGTCGGCCACAAGAACGGGATCTCCCCACACTCCGTAGAGCGATTTTAGCTGTTTCCCTTTCCAGGTACGACCACCATCGTGCGAATAATACACACCGTCGAGCACTGTTCCAATTACCATCTTATTTGGATCCTTTCGACTAATCGCTACAGAAGGCTCACAAGTGCCAAGCTTACTTTGATAGTCAGTATTTATAAGAACATTCCGAGGTTGAGCTATGGAATAAATGGCCGATAAAGCCAATATTTGGACATAAAACTTTTTCATTCAGTCTATTATTCTTCCATTCCAAAGAAAGACATATCCCAAGATTTTGAAGGATTAAAGATCAATTTCCCCTTTCTGACTTCAAGTGGAGACTCAATGTTGTTTTCATACAATCCTCCGGTACCTAGTCCTTGAGGCATACGAGGTATCTGGGTCACTACCCATTGACTGATGGCATTAAGCCCCACATTGCTTTCGAGGGCGCTGGTTACCCACCAATCGATGCCGTTTTCTTTGGCCAGTTTAATCCATTCTTCAGAGGCTTTGAAGCCACCGAGCAGCGTAGGTTTAATGATCAAATAATCGGGGCTAATGGTTTTGATGAGTTCTTTTTTCTGCTTCAAATCATTAATACCGATGAGCTCTTCGTCGAGGGCAATAGGAATAGGGCTTTCGGCGCAGATGCGTGCCATCTGCTCCCATAGGCCGGGTTTTATGGGTTGCTCGATGGAGTGAATTTCGTATTCACTGAGATTATTAAGTTTATCAAGGGCTTCTTCAGGTTGCCAGGCTCCATTGGCATCGAGTCTGAGCTGGACTTCGGTATTGTCGAACTTTTTCCTAAGTTCCCTGATGATTTTAAGTTCCTCTTTCCAGTCGAGGGCACCGACTTTCATCTTTAGCACAGTGAAACCTTGTTCGAGTAAGGAATCTATTTGGGCTTGCATGTGTGCCGCGTCATTCATCCATATTAGTCCATTGATCGGAATGCCGGCTCTACCGGTAGTAAAAACAGAGGGATATAGCATCATAGGATGGTCACAATCGAGGCTATGCATAGCCATTTCATACCCAAAGTAGAGGGCAGGGAAATTTTTAAGCGATGTTTTGATTTTTTTCGGATCGTCATTAATGTGTTCTTCCAGCCATCGAAGCTTGGTATCCCATTGTTGCATATCGTCTGTACTCAAGCCCGGAATAGGTGCTGCCTCGCCTATACCGTAAAAGCCCTCCTCTTCAAGCATGATGTACCACACCTGTCGCTGCGTCATCGAACCACGGCTGGTACGAGCTTCAAATTTAAATTTTAAGGTATGCGGAAGGATCCGAAGTGTTTTCATAAAGTACTTTTTACAAATTAATACCAAACCCTAAAAGCAATACATAAAGCAGCGTCATAAGGGCTACTTTCTTTAGCTCAGGGTCATAGGCTTCGCACGACTTAATTTGAAAAACTTTTAAAATATGTCCTAACAGTGCAGGGACAATCAAAAGATATAAATAAGAGTAAGGACTGTAACCACCTGATTCGATAAATGGAATGGGCAAAACGATTGGTATAAGCAAAAGCATCAAGTGATACCATTTAGAATTTGTAAAGCCCAGATAATTGGCAATTGTGTACTTACCATTCGACAAGTCAGTCTCCATGTCGCGCATATTGTTCAGATTGAGCACAGCCGATGCTAAGAGTCCGACAGAGAAGCCTGGCAGTAGAACAAGTGAATTCCAAAATTTTGTCTGTAAAAAATAACTTCCGCCTACGGCAACTAAACCAAAAAAAATTATTACGAATACTTCACCAAGCCTTCTGTAGCCATACGAGAAAGAACCATAAGTATAATTAATTGCTGACCAGATACTTATTATTGCTAAAACCAAAAAGAGTCCAAAAATCCAAACAGGCAAGTTGCGCAAAGCGATGTGAAGTAAAAAAACACCTGAAAGTGCAGAAAGCCCTGCAAAGACATAAATAGCCTTTTTCATCGAGAGAGGAGAGATCAGTCCAGAAGCAACCATGCGGATTTCGCCCTTTCGCTGTGCATCGGCACCCGAAAGCGCATCGCCCAGATCATTTGCAAAGTTGCTAAGTACCTGGAAGAAAACTGCTGTTAGTAGAGCCAAAGAAAATATCGCTGCGTCGATTTGCACTTCAGCACGGGCGATAAGGGTACCCAATACAATTCCGCTGAGCGAGAGAGGTAAAGTGCGCAACCTGGCAGCTGCAATCCAATGCGACAACATCAAAAAATCCTAAACAATGCAGCAAAGAAAGGGAAAAAGAAACTTTGATATGCTGTTGCCAATATCTTTTAAATCAAATTGGCCTCAATTGTTTGGCGCACCGCTGTTGACCCAGGCTCTAATGGTTTTAAGTTTACATTCATCGAGTTTTATGCCTGAAGGCGGCATGGGATAAAAGCCCGGCTGATGAAAAATTGAGCCAAGCAACTTGCCGTTGTTAGCTACAGTTTTTACACCGTTATATGTATTGAGCACCACTCCTCCGCTAGGTGAACCTGCCGTGTGACACGACACACAATAGTTATTTAATATTGGCTGGACATCGCGTGCAAACGATACCGCGCTTGTGTCGCAAGCCGCATTGGAGGCACAACCTGCCACATTTCCGGCTCCTTTGTCGATCCATTTGATTACTAAGTCAATAAAATCCTGGCTCATTGGGGCAGCAGGCGGAGGAGGCATACGGTCTTCTCCGTCCTCGAGCATCACTTTAACCAGTTTTGAATCCCTACCTTTTCCTGGTTTAACAGCCCGAAGTGTGGATTGGTAATTTGTAAAAATATAACCATCGGCTGCAGTGCTAGCATCATGGCATCCGGCTGTACCACAATTAGCCTGAAGGACTGGAAGGATTTCTGACTCAAAGCAAACAGATTTAAGATCCTCCTCGTTACGGCGGGTGCATTCCCATTGAAGTACTGCTGTTAAAAAAATTAAAGCTAGGTAGTGCCTTTTCATTGTTTCAAAGTTCTGGTGATTTAATTGTAAAAACCCTTGAAATATTAAATCCAAAGTAAATGTCACCATCGAGCCAATTTCCGGTAGTTTGTGTAAGCCATACCGGATCGCTTAAACCGCGGCTGTTCGTAATATGTAGTTGAAACACATGTCCACCGGTTTCAATGTCAAGGCCCACACTCAGCGCATTGTTAAACGGAGTAGTTTGAGTCCCATCCCAGCCAGTGTTTCGGTTAATCATTGGCGAATACTCGGCATTGAGGGCTATTCGATTGGTGAGTTTGTATCGCCCACCGATGGTAATGGCTGCTACAGCATTGGGTTGTTGAGATGACTGTCGGAGATTGTAATGGACATAGGTGGGTGCTACAAGGATTGAAAATTTTTCGCTGGCTTTGTGGGAAAACAGGATTTGCTGCACGTAAATCAATCGATCGCTCATCAATCGCTGCAAACCGTCATTGGGCCAGCGCGTCCCTATCATATTTGCGCTGCCATATAAGGTTATTCCTATCGGCCACCCTCCCTTTTTCTGTTTGAGTATGGGTGCCTTGTACCAACCATCGTACATTTTAAACAGGCTAGACCTACCAACCCCTACGTTTAACCAAGAAAGTAGTGAATAGTCAAGACTTATGCGTACCTGAGCGTTGTCTAGACCAAAAAAGTTGTACAAAAAGTCGTTGTTAAAACTCCCAAAGCGATGCAAGATCATAAATTGCAAAACTCCTTTGGCGGGAATTTCATTGCTTTGATTGTTGATGATTTTAGTGCCTTTGAAGGTGGCTGTAACAAACTCTTTTTTTGGTTTTTCGGTCTTTTCAGCTTCTTCGAGGAGGTCAAGTAGATCGTTTTGAGCATACGCTAAAGTTTGGACTACCATTGCCAAACTCAAAAAAGTTTTTTTCATTTATTTACCGGCCCTCTTTGAGTTCTACTTTAAAATCGACATCGATCACTTTTGCGATTTTATCTTCTACCAACTTTGGAATTTTAATGTCGTGGTCGGCACAAGCTACCCCAAAGGCTGAAGTGATTATGATCGTTCCATCGCGAACTTCCAGCTCAGCTTCGTCTTCCCGATTTTTTGGTATGTCTCGAATGGTAAGGGTACCGGCGAGTTTCACCTTGTACTTGCCATTTTTGGAAAAATCGATTTTCTGGTGATCGACGATTTTTCCCTTATAGGTTGCTTTAGGATACTTGTCGCTTTCCATATAATTTTCATTGAAATGCTCTTGCATCAGTGCCTTACGGAAAGTAAAGTTTTTAATCAGCACGTTAAAAGCGATCTCCCCGGTTTGAGCATCCAAAGCGCACGCCATTGAACGATTTACAGCCTCCACATCGTCGTCAACTAATGCGTTGCTTTTAAAATGTACATATCCGTTGCGAGTCATGTACTTTTGAGCAACAGAGGGTGTTACTCCTGAAACAAGTGCGAAAGCCAAAAGGAAGCCTTTTAGGTTTGAAAGAACTGTTTTCATATGCTTGGTTGTATTACAATTGATTGTTTAAAATAAATGATTAGAGCATTTGGGTCAATCAGATCTTCTTCAAGCCCGGTGAATTCCCCTCGGATGGTATATACTTCACCCGATTGAATGTTTAAGTTCTTTACTCTAAAATCTAATTGAGCGTTAATAAGCAGTTTGGTATCAGGAATTTCTATTAAAAGATAACCTCCACCATTTTCATCTAGTGAAATCTCTAAAATTCTACCGGTCCATTCAAAAATTTTCCCATAGTAAAAGGCCTGATTTTGCAGAAGTGCCTGCGCTATTTCCTCTGCTTCCGCAGCTGTTGCAATAGCATAATCAGCTTTTTCTTTTGTCAGATTCTTAACTGGTTTAAAATACAAATACAATCCAACAGACAAACCTGTAAAGGCAAGAATCGCAAGAATAATCGCCATCTTTTTCATCGAAGTAGTAAACGTTTTCGGATAAATTACTTGTATAAACGTAAAACATTTTTTTGAAGTGCAAAGTAAGTTACATTAAAAAAATTGATTGTTCTCTCATTTTCGCGATTAGTAATTTAATGTTGCTACATATATTTTTTAAATTTTTGATTTATAACTTTTTAAGTTCAAATACATAGTGCTTTAGAAGTTTAGAATTCAGTTATTTCAACTAATATTTGTACCAACATATATTATTAAAAAAGCAAGGCCAAACGCTGGAGTTTGGCCTTTAAATGTTTGTTAAGAAGATTTTACATCAGTCGCAATCAAATTTTATGTCTATTTCGTAATTGCTGCGATCTAGACCCGTTAAGAATCTTTGCTTAACGATCACGATTTTCATCGACCGAATCACTGCATTAGGTGGAAAATTTGCCGGTTTGTTTTGTTCGATAAATTCATTGGGAATGATTAATTTTCGGAACATGCCTTTGCCTCTGTAATTAAGCTTCATATTCGGATTGTTACCGGCGTTAAAGGCAGTAGACAAATTGTATACAGTGCCTCCTGTGTCTACTACTGATACCGCCATATATACAGAATCCGGATCGAGGTTTTTCATAGAAGGCTTGTCTTCGCGTGCGTTGTCGTAGTTTATGGCGATCACATCGTCTTTTTGTGGTTTTGAAGGAAAGAAGAAAGCTGGTGGGATCACTGTTGCAGGTGGGTCTACTTTTAGAATCAAGTCAGGCGACTTACGGTCAGGTTCGCCATATCCACCACCGTCTTTTGGTTTTACCAAGAAGTGTATATCCTCTTTGTAGCAAGTAGCAGCATCTACTTCGTACCAATCCTTAAGAGAAGGAGTGAACGTGAAGCTATACACCAGGTTGGATTCCTTGGTCATTTTTAATGCCTCGTTTGAATTTTTCCAAGGTTGACTGCCCGTTCCGTTTACATAAGGGTGACCGGGTGGATGCTCTCTGGGCTTCCAGGTCCAAATGTACAAGTCTTTGCCATCGTTTGCGTCCTGAATCAAATTTTGTACATATTCAAGGTTTTGATCAAGGAGAGCGAGATTCACAATGAGCTTAACGGGTTTATTCGGATCGATTTCGAGTGGTTCGGATGTAACCACTTGGCTAAAAGTGACGGAAATCGTCAATAGTAAAAAGAAGTTTGCCAGAAATATCTTTTTCATGTTCTACTGTCTTATTAAAGTGAGATTATAGCCTACATACAGTTCATTATCACAATTTTCCCTGCGTATTTGAATCTTCCAAACAGGGTCGTAGTCTCTGGCCATTGAGCGCAAATAAATGGTGTCGGTCTGACCATTGTTGTTCACAATTCCCATTTTAGAGGGGAATTCCGGGTTGTTAAATGCCCAAGTGCCTGAGGAACCAAACATAGTTGGTACTTTTCCGGGGTTATTGACTTGATATGTGTTGTCACGATTAAAGGTGATCTCGAGCGGATCGCCGAGAGTAGAAAAATCTTCGCTCACATTGAGTTCATCACCAAGTGGAGTTTTAAAATCGGTGATTGATAATTCTGCTGCTCTCCAGCGGCCAACAATGCCATAGGCAAGATCAGGATCGGGACCGAGTTCACCTTTTCGTTCGGGTCGACAAGCTATTACGGCCCCTATTATCGTAAGACTAATCAGAATTTTTTTCATCGTTAACAGATTTTAAATTAATTACAACCACCTTCTGGATTTCCAATAAACGTCTGATTGATGTCGCTGGCAGGAAACTGCAGCACCATTCCCGGACAATTCCATGGTGCACCGCGAATGATGATATTTTCTCCTTTTGCGCCCCTGCGCTTGAGGTCTTGTACGCGATCGCCCTCGCCAAACATTTCGATACGACGCTCAAGACGTGCAGCATCTCTAATTTCCAGAGCTGTAGCAGTTGCGGGCAAATTTTCGCTGGAGTCGCCAAAAGCTCTTTCGCGAACTTGATTTACCAAACTAATTGCCTCTGGTAAATTTTGGCTCAGCTCAGCAAGTGATTCTGCCCGAATAAGCATCATATCTGTAAGGTGCAGAACTGGTATGCTGAAGACGTCTTTGTTGAACTTCTTAACTGCAACAAATTCTGTAGGCAGCCCTTCGTCTCTCACCTCATAAAAGGATAGGCGGGAGTCGTTTGGCCTTGATTTTACCAGATTGTAAAAATCTTTAGAAGCTCGCAGTGTGGGATTTGGATTATTATCGGAGCGATAGTTACCTGTAAACGCTCCGCTGCGGCCATCAATAAAGGAGGCAGTTTGAGTAGAAACCGTTTTGAAAATCGCTTCTGTATTTGGACCCATTTTAAAGCGGTCAATTCCCTCAAGAGTAAATTGTCCGGAAGATATTACCTGACCGGCATAGTAAGCTGCACTGTCGAATTTGTTCATTTGAAAGTACACCTTGGCCAAGGCAGCCATTGCAGAATACTTCGTGGCATAGTTGCCATTAGTGGTTGGCAAGTTGTCTTTGGCAAACCAAAGGTCGGCCAAGATGGCATCATAACCTTCTTTTACAGTGCTGCGCACTTGGAGCTGCGTGCCAGTATTGCGGGTTTGAATTCGAATACCAAGATGTGTGTTATTAGGAGTATATCCGTAAGGTTGAGCCCAAAGTCTGATGATCTCGAAGTGACCCATTGCGCGCAAAAAGCGCCCTTCGGCTTCGAAAGTAATACGACGCGAAGCAGGCATCTCGACCATGTCGAAATTTTCGAGCATAAAATTGATGCGGAAAATGGACCTATAGGGCTCGCGGTACACGCTATTGGTCGTTCCGTTGAAGAAATTGACCCTGCGCAGATATACTTCGTTCAGGTCGTTGTTGTTTATCGGTGCTGACAAGTTGTCGCTGAGCACTTCGTTGAGCATTTGAATGCGGCCATTGTAATAGTTAGCAGCCACATCATAGCAAGAGTTGAGCACTTTTTCGAAGTCTTCAGGTGTTTTCAGTGCGTCGTCAATGAGTAAAACGCCCTCTGGCTTTACATCGAAAATTTTGGAGCATGAGGTGGTGATAAGTACGCCAGCTGCTACTATGGAGAGTATTCTAATTTTTTTCATTTTTCTATAGTGTTAAAAGCTGATGTCGATACCAAGGTTAAAAGTTTTCTCTTGAGGAGGTGTCAAGTAAGTGATGTTGGGGCTCATGTTTCTGTCGGTTACGTTTTCGAAGTCGCGGGCAATCTCCGGATCGAGGCCGATGAAACGTGTGAAGGTCAACAGGTTAGTACCTGTAAAAAAGATACGGGCTGAGCGCACCTTTAGGCGTCTGGCAGCTTCTGGAGTCAGATTATACCCAATGGTTAAATTGCGCAATCGGGCGAAAGAGGCATCGTGAAGCCACAGGGTGGTATTGATCCACGGGGTACCTGTTCCATATGTCTCAGGTGTAGTAGTCAGGCGTGGATAGGTGGCCACGTCACCCGGTTTACGCCAGCGGTCAAACTGATCGGTGCGGTGATTCCATCCGTCGGAGTCAAAGGTACCAAGCTGGCGTTTTGAAGAGGAATCATAGATATTGCCACCTATGGTGAATACAAACAGGAAGCTGAGGTCATAATTTTTATATCTGAAAATGTTTGTGACACCGCCGATTGCGTCAGGAAGTACACGTCCGGCGGGCACACGATTAGCCGGATTCCATTCAAAGGTTGGTTCACCATTAATATCCAGGTAAACAGGTCGGCCGGTTGCGGGATCTACATGCGAAAAGCGGACTAAGAAGTTGGTACCGACAGGATAACCGAGTACAACCCTTGTATCATTTGTTCCGCCTGATACAGCTTCTTCATTGAACCCACTGATATCGGTGATTTTATTCCAGTTTCTGGCTACATTAAATTCTGTGGTCCAGCTAAAATTTTGTTTTACAATGTTTTTTGACTTTATTACCCACTCTACACCCTGATTGTAGATTGTAGCCAGATTGTCGAAGAAATTGTCAAAGCCCGCATAGCCGGGAAGGGATACGTTAAGGAATACATCTGTAGAATACTTGTAATAATAGCTCAGTTCTGTAGTTACGCGATCTTCCCATAGGCCCAACTCTATACCCATATCAAAAATCTGAGATGTTTCCCATTTTAATGTTGGGTTTTCAAGGATTAGTGGAAAGAGTATGGGTTGACCATTGTAACCGCGCACGGAGTCGATTCCAAAGGAAGAACGCCAGAGATCGCGATTTCCGGGAGGGGCTACACCGGCAATTCCGTAGGAGGCCTTAAGCTTCATGAAGTTAATTACGGGATTGTATCTCATAAAAGATTCTTCAGATACAATCCATCCTCCACTCACAGAGGGGAAGAAACCTACGCGGTTGTCGGGTCCGAATTTAGAAGAAGCATCGGCACGAATTACACCTTGTAATATGTATTTGTTTTTATTGGTAAAGTTAATCCGGCTGAACACTGAACCGAAACGAGACTTTTCGGGTGTGAAGTCCTGGCGGTTGTCGAGTTTGTCTTTGGCCTTCCAGAAGGGAGCTCCGGCAATGGTCGAGAAGTAACTTCTGCCACCGCGGGCCTGTTCTTGAAACTCGATACCGGCCATTATGTTCAGTTTGTTGTTTTCATTGATCTTCCAATCGTATGTGGCTGTGAGGAAGGTGTTCCAGTTGTTGATAATGTTTTGGAATCGGCGGGAGTCGCCTACGCGATCGGTTACCAGTAAAAGCTCGGCTGGCTCGTAGATGTCTTCCACCAGATTCATATAGTCGTAATTGGTGTTGAGATTAATGTAGAGATTTTGAATAGGATTATATGAAATAGTGATACCTGAAATTGATCGAATTTCTTGAGTTCTCCATTGTTTCAGCTCTCTAAGACGCACGGGATTTGTTCCTCCGATGAAGTATGACCCGTCCGGATTGCGAATCGGATAGATCGGCAAAGCTGTGGACATTGCTGCTCCTAAGCCTCCAGCCCAACCTTCGTCCACGCGATTATTAATACCTTCTACCAACGAAAGATTTGCTGAGATTTTGAGTTTGTCGGTCAGATTATACCCTCCGTTTATGCGTATGCTTGCCCGATCGTAACTATTACCGGTCAGATAGCTCTGATTGCCATCGAAAGATGCCCCTGCAAAGAAGTCGTATTTTTTAGTTTGACGTCCGGCAGAGAGATCATAGCGCTGTTTTATACCTACGCGTATTACCTCATCTACCCAATTGGTATTAGTGTTCAGGGCATCTTCCCAGCGCACCCCGCCTGGCAGAACAGGTACACCTACTTTGCCATCGTTGATCCAAGCTTCTTTGTACATCTGTAAGAATTGCGGCCCGTCGAGCATATTTGGTCGAGCCACAGGAGACGAAGTACCTACACGAGTGGAGAAGTTAAAAGTCCAGTCGGGGGTTTTGCCTCTTTTTGTGGTAATGAGAATTACACCATTAGCCCCTCTAGAACCATATATACCGGTGGCCGAAGCATCTTTTAATACTTCAATTGACTCAATATCTCCAGGATTAAGTGTAGCCAGTGGATTATTGTTCATTGCTCCCGAGTTACCTTTGATAAAGTAATCTTGTGTAATGGGAATACCATCGACTACGTAAAGTGGGTCTCCTGAACCAGAAATAGAAGCAATACCCCGAATGCGTACTACCGAACCGGATCCGGCAAGTCCGCTACCAGTAATAATTTGTACTCCGGCCGCTTTTCCTTGTATTGCAGTTTCAAAACTTGGTGTCGGCATATCGGTGACTTCCTTTGCACCCAGTTTTACAACTGATCCTGTGAGGTCCCTTTTGCGCTGTACACCGTATCCCACAACCACTACTTCATCTAGGCGGCTTACCTCTTCGGTCATCGATACGTTGATCTCCAGCGTTTGACCCTGTTTGAGATTGACCACCCTTCTTTCTGTATTATAACCAATGAAGGAAAAAATGACTGTGAGATTGACATTAGCCGGCAATCCACGTACTTCATAGCTCCCATCCAGATCGGTCACGTTTCCCTTGCCGGTACCTTCCACCAGCACATTAACGCCCGGCAACGGGCCTGATTTGTCGGTCACTTTGCCTCGAATAGCCTGGGCGAACAGCTCTGTGCTAAAGCCCGCCAGAAGCAGCAAAATGAACATTCGGGTAAATTTTCCACTCATGGTTTATGTGTGTTAATAAATCTTTAAGCGCCAAATATACACAGCATTTTTACTTAGTGTATTTAATACACATTTTAATTCCAAAAGTCATTTACATATACAAAGAACTACGATGTAAAGCTACCTTTAACTGACTTTTATCAGATAATTCATAATTGTACCATCTACACAGTTCGGATTTTTTTATAAATGTTTGTCAACGACAAATAATAAAAAAGCCTCCTGTTCCCAGAAGGCTTTATGTCTTTTGATAACTGTCGAACGTCAGCGTGCTTATTGAAGTACAATTCTTTTTGAGATTGTACCAATTGATGAAACTACCTGAAGCATGTAGATACCTTTTGGCAGATGTTTAAGATCAAATACGTAGTTGAACTTACCGCTTGAAGATTCTAATGTTTTAATCAAAATGGGTTTACCGGCAATATCAGTAATCAAAACGGGTAATTTGCTCTGATCATCCATAAACCGGAATTCAAATCTTCCGTCATTGGGGTTTGGGAAGATTTTCAGCTGTTCAAGTAAGGCAATTTCTTCTTGTCCGATACTGAATTTAAGAGTATCACAATGTATAGTACTGCCACAGCTATTAAATGCCTTCAGACATACAGGATAAACTCCATTACCCGGAAATGTAAATGACGGATTGAGCTGTGAACTCGTACCGGCATTTCCAAATGTCCAGTAAACTGAATCTGTATTGGTCAGTGTCGAAGCGAAGTTTACAACATAATTAGTAGCTGAATACGTAAAGGAGGCTGAAGGCAGAGGTTTGATTCCTACAGTTACAGGTGTACGTATGTTCGAGCAGGGATTTGAGGTGTAGTACACTGTTATTTTCCAGGTATTGTTTGGTATGAAATTATAGGTAGTATTACAACCAGAGCCTCCCCATGTGCGGCCTACATGAAGCTGAAACACAATCGGACCCGTCACTACTCCATTGGCAATCGTTAGACCAGAGCGGGCATAGTTCATCGTGCCGCTCATCATGCCAACACCTGTATAAAGCTGAGACTCCGACTGACCTGTAGTGATACATCTCAGCTGCGACCTCTGCTCGCTCATCCATGCACCAGAGACAGCTACAAAACTGTATTCAACACTTATTGAATCAATATGCACTCCGATAGGAAGGTTAACTATCATCACTCCCGGGCATGAAGATGATGCAGTCAATGTCTGAAAACCAAAATCTGAAGGAATATTGCCCGCAGTATAGGTAAATGTTTGTGAAAATTGACCTTGACTATAACCTAGGTAGTATGTGTTTTGAGCTGAAACTGAAGGTACGAAGAAAGTCGGACCTGTGGCGATCGGAGTATTGGCCGTGGGTGAATTATACCAACGATACGACACTCCGGTAAATGATTTTGCCTTGAGTGTGACGGTATCTACACCGGTACAGACAAAGGCCGAGTCAGCTTTAGGAGCCAATGGTACGTTAACCGACACCAATGAGATAGTGTCGTTACTTTTCACCTGATCAGTTGCAAGATTTGTATAAATAGTAAGATTTAACTGAGCTCCGTTTGAAGTGTTAATGGTGCCCAGTAATAAAGTGTCAGACTGACCATTTTGCAATGTACCAGAAAATGTTCCTGTTAACACCTGAGTGATATCTCCTGTGATATTCGCCACAACAGGAATATTCGATATCGGGTCAAATCCATTGTTTCGCACTACTACACGCACTGGGGTATTAGCACTGCCGCATGCTTGTACGGCCGGACTGATCACACTTTGGACAGATACATCAAACTGAACCGGCAGACAAACATTTACTGGACCGACAAATGCACTTGAATCATTAACTGAAGTACATTTCGCACGAATGTAAAAATCAAGGCACGTAAATGACGGAAGGCCTGTTATAGTTGCAGGATTAGTGGTGACATTTATCAGCGTTCCTACATTCGAACCAGGTGTAAAACCAACAGGTCCCCATTCGATTTCCCAACTTCCCACATTCTGACCTGCCTGTGTCCAGCTAAATGTAGCAGAAGTAGCTGTATTTGCTGTTTTTACAAAGTTTTGTGGAGCCGGGCATTGTGGTATATTTTCAACTATAATCTGATCTATAAAGAGATCCGGACCAAAACCACTGCGAGCAACAAATTCGAACCGCTGTTTTTTACCTAAGTAAGATTGCGGCAAATTCACAATCTGTTCGATGAAATTTTGGGCCGGTGTAGTACTACCTGCTCCCGGAGTGTTGAAAGCTGGCCCTGCAAGAACCAGTAAGGTATCGACAATTCCGGTACTGTCATTTCTTGATACGACTATCAATGAGTCATTTGGATATGCAGCCATATACTGATGCGACCAGTAAAACCGCAATCTTGCAGGCTGGCTAATCTGAATATAAGGCGTATTCATTGAAGCCTTGATCCCAGAAATCCAATTCCAGAAATTGGCTCTTGCCAGGGTAACTCCACCCGTTGTAAAGTGCGACCAGTTTTGGCTTGCGTTGCCATTTGTACTGAAAGTGAAACAGGTAGGCGGCCAGGTGGTAAAAGTCTCACTAAAAGGCATTGTAAAAGGCAGGCACTGAGTAGTAAATGAGATCGGTCCTATCCAGTTGCTCTGCTGTGTTGCACCACAGCTGTCTCTCAGATAAAGGTGATACTGTGTATTCTGAAACAGACCAGTAATGTTTATTACATTGGTTGCAACTGTACCTGAGTACAGGAAGGTGCCGGAACCCGGTGTAAATCCTACTACACCGACTTCCCAGCGTGTCGAACTGGAGGTATTATTTTTCGTAAAGTTTACAGTTGCAGACGTTGCTGAGATGTTTGTCACGGAAATATTTGTGGGTGGCAGGCAGCTGGGAATGTTTTCAATTTCAATAAAGTTAATAAACACATCTGGACCTAGTCCTGAGCGGGCGACAAAACGCACATCTACTTGGTTACCAAGCAATGAAGTTGGGATAATTAACTGCTCCTGCTGAAACTGACCGGGTGTAGTAATACCACTACCTGGTGTATGGAAAGAAGGTCCGCCGAGCGATTGAATGCGAATCCATGTGTTTGAAGTAGCAGCCTTTACTTCTACAAATAATGAGTCACCCATGTATGATGGGATGTGCTGATGCGACCATGAATACTTTATCCATGCAGCTTGTGTGTAATTAAATCTCGGAAGCTGCATTCTGGCTGTAACTCCGGGTGCCCATATCCAGAAATTAGCTCTTGCCATTGATGCTCCAGAAACATTGTAGTGCATCCAGTTCTGTGTTGACAGGCCTGTAGTTGAAAATGTGAAACACGGTGGTGGCCATCCTATAAAGTCTTCGAAAATCGGAAGTGGAACTGTATCGCATAGTGTGGTGAAAGACACCGGTCCAAACCACGAGCTAAAAGAATTGGCGCCACAACTGTCCCGAACATAAAGATGATATGTAGTATTGCCGGTTAAACCGGTAATCGATATTGTAGTTCCTGTTACTGAGCCGGCTTGCTGCTGAAATCCAGATCCGGGCGCAAATCCTACCGGACCGATCTGCCACTGAGTGGTGCTGTTCTGATTGTTCTTCGTGAATGTGGCTGTAGCTGAATTAGCAGTTACATTGGAGACGGTCAGATTCGAAGGACTTAAACAACTGGGAATCTGCTCAACCTCTACGAAATCTATAAATAGATCGGTTCCCGCTCCTGATCTAGCCACAAAGCGAATTTGTATGGTCTGACCAATCAGCGAAGAGGGAATGACAACCTGTTCTAACTGAAACTGTCCGGGAGTTTGAGACCCACTATTTGGAGTATTAAATGCTGAACCCGCAAGTGTTTGCAGTCGGGTCCAGGTGGCAGCAGTATCGGATTTTACTTCCAGAAATAAAGAATCTGTATTTCCGCTTACAAACTGATGAGACCAGGTGTACCGAATCCACGAAGGCTGACTTATATTGACCCTGGGCAAATTCATTACGGCTGTTACTCCCGATGGCCAACTGAAAAAATTAGCCCTTGCCAAAGTAACTCCTCCTGTCGTAAAATGCGACCAGGTCTGCGTGGAAGTACCAGTAGTACTGAATATGAAACAGGAGGGCGGCTAGGTGGTAAAAGTCTCTGCAAACGGAGTTGGAATAGGAGAACACAAGGTAGATGCAGATAACACCCCCGACCATGCAGAAACGGTAGTAGCATTACAGCGAATTCTCAGATAAATGTGATAATTCGTTCCAGGTGTAAGTCCCGTAATTGTATGCTGGGATCCGGTAAGACCTGTAATCAATGTTCCGGTACCCGGTGTAAAACCAGTTGGACCGTATTCTATTTCGAAGGTGGCATTGGTATTTGGAGTCCATCCTATTGTGATCTGGTTTGTATCGTTTGAAAGGAGGGATGGTGCAGATGGCGCGTTGCAGTTAGGTGTCACTGTAAAAGGCCCTAACCATCCGCTTGTATCTCCCGGCGCACAGATGTTTCTTACAAAAAATGCCATTTGAACGCCTGCTGCCAGATTTGTTAAGTTATGAGAATTATTAGTGGTAGTTATTGTAGTGCCACTGCCAAGTGTGAGAGGTGCAGGGCCATATTGTAACTGATATCCTATTGATGGTGTAACAGTCTGCCAGTTGGCTGTAACTGCATTGGATGTAACATTTGAAAAGGTAACAGAAAGAGGACCGAAACAGGTAGCAGGCGACCAGGAATATGTAAGCCCAGGTGTAGGGAGATTGGTGCTTACAAAAGGCATTGAAGCCGTATTAACTGTACCGGGAACAGCATTTGCCCAGGTAGATGACGTAGTCACATTTCTGAAATCGAATGAGTGAAAGCCTCTCAGGCCGACCTGGGCCGTAACTCCGGTCGATGTATTAGGAGTCGAAAATGTGCCATATACAATGCTTATTTGATTGGTCGTTTCATGCAGGCGTATTTGAAAATTAATGGTATCAGCCGGATTTGATCCCGACCGTCTGTAATTTGTCCACTGTATTACACAGATCCTGTTAGGTGCAGTACCGATAGTCTGAAGTCGTATGGAAGCTGCTGCCCCATTGGCCTGAAGATTCATATTAAAACCGGCTACTGTTCCCCGTTTATTTGTTGGCGCGGAGGAGGTGTTACTAATTGAAGTGTAGCCGGTACCCTGCATATTCACAGCCTGAGCTCCGTCAGCTGAAATTCCAAACCGGATAACACCATCTGCCCTGATTCCGATACGGTCATAGATTACCCCGCTGTACATAAAATTAAAACCTATCGGAAATCCCGGACCAGTCTCTGTAGTACCTCCGAGTAAGTTGGCTGGATCTACAAACCTCTGGTCATCGGTTGAAGCATTACCAAGTACCGTTCCCCCGGTTATCGGCACATAGGTTCCCGCCGGATTTACTGAAAATGTATAATTGCCTATTTGTGCTCTAAGTATTCCATTGAATAAAAAAATAATGATCAAGTGAAGTAAACCCTTCTTCATAAAACATGTGATTTTAGTTACAAAAATATAATAACTTAATTGTAAGTTAAATAAAGAAAACTGTAACTAAAATTAACGTTTTCTTAATATTAGAATGCAAGTATTAAATTTATTACGATGTTTTCTATGTTAAAGTATATTGAAAATCTCAAACTGATTTTACTTAAAAAGATCATTTTCGTCTGTATCTACTTCCACAGCGCTTTCAATATTTTTAGGATTAGTCTGGTCTTCGCCTGCAGGAAGGACCTCTACATCCCGAAGCTTTCTCTGTATTGCTCTGGTGCGTGTGCCAGCTACGTCCTCGATTTGATTTAGTCCCTTTTGAATGTTGTTTTTAGCCTTATCGAGCAGCCCGCCAAACTTTTCAAATTCAGTTTTCACCTCCCGAAGTACATTCCAAACCTCACTGCTGCGTTTTTGCAATGCAAGGGTCCTAAATCCCATTTGAAGGCTGTTGAGGATGGCCGCAAGTGTCGTAGGTCCTGCCACAGTAATCTGATATTCTGCACGGAGCTGATCTACCAGGGCAGTGCGACGAATTACCTCAGCATATATGCCTTCGAAAGGAAGAAACATAATGGCAAAGTCCGTAGTCTGTGGCGGATGTATGTATTTATCACGAATGTCTTTTGCGTTTTTACGGATAGCGTTTTCAAGATTTTTTACAGCTGAATCTATCTGGTCAGGCTGACCGCTTTCGTACGCTGCGATTAGCTGTTCGTATACATCTTTTGGAAACTTGGCATCGATCGGTAGGTAAACTACTTCTGTTTCATTTTCAGATCTTCCGGGCATTTTCACGGCAAATTCCACGGTTTCGCGACTTCCGGGCTTTGTCGCTACGTTAGCTTCGTACTGAGAGGGCGCAAGCATCTGCTCGAGAAGCATACCCAGCTGTACTTCTCCCATGCTGCCACGTAGTTTTACATTGGAGAGCACCTTCTTCAACCCGCCCACTTCTGAGGCAATTGTCTGCATCTCTCCGAGACCGCGCTGCACTTCATTGAGTTGCTTGCTTACGGTTTCGAAGCTTTGACCCAGGCGTTCCCCCAGGGTTTTTTCCAGCTTTTCTTCTACAGTAGCCCGGATGTTATCCAGTTGCTTATTCGTGTAGTCGATGAGTTCCTTTTGACTTTTCTCTACCTGGGCAAGTTTTTCTTTTTGAGTTTCGCTTAGTGCATTTACACTTCTTTCGAACCGCAGCTCAAAGTCCTTAAACGAATTTCCGATGGCCTCCCTCATCTGACTGTTATCCGATTTGGCCTGCGTATTGAGCTCCTGCAACCTGGTTTCGACTTTACTTTCGATTTTTTCAAGCTGATTCTTAAGCGTAGTGATCAGCTCATCGAGCTTTGTTTTTTGTTCAATGCCAAAGCCATTCAGCGTATCTTTTATTTCAGTTCGGTTGTCGCGATGTGCATTGTCCATATTCTGGCGAAGGTTTTCCAGTTTATCAGCCAGGGTCTGATTAATTGTATTAAAACTCGATGAAGAGAGATCTCCTATGTATTTTATGGCAGTCTGCAGTTCTGTTTTAAAGTCCCGGATGCTGTCCGATAATTCACGGCGGTTTTCAGCCAGCGATTGGTTAAGCTCCTGTCGCTGTATGGCTAAATCACTTTTTACAGATTTTTCGAGGTTAGCAATATTGCTTTCTAACAAAAGCAGTTTCTGAAAAATCTCTCTCAGCTCAGCCTTCGATCCGGTTTTGCGTAAGAGCATTGATAAGCTGGCAATTGCCACCACTACCAGCAAGATAATTTGTATAGTTTCAGGATTCATACAAAGTGAAGGTTTGTCAATTTTTACAAGGTTTTTTGCTAAAAGCAAATTGTCATTCACAAAGTTAATCTCCGTTATGTGAAATATTTTTTTACTGAATTAGCCTTAACCACCTGCACAACTATACATTTAAATCCACAGGTGTGAAATAATACTTCCAACAAATCATCGCGAAACGCATAAATCGCCTGTTGCAAATGGTCTGAAGGATTTTAACCTACTAATCCTAAATCAACGTAATATTTTTTTACTATCAGCCCGCGCAATCACATTAAGCTGTGTTTTCTGAACAAATCACTCTTTGAGACAATTGAAACACCAGCTAAAGTCATTCAACTGAACTCCCATTCAGGCAGAATCATCCATCCTGACGAAAACTATGAAAAAACATCGCTTGCAACTGAAATTTATCTACAAGGCCAAAACCGAATTTGATAATAGCGGATGCAGAAGCGTTAGTTATCCGCACCAGCGACAATAAACTTCTAAAGCCGGAAGCCTAAAGTCCAGTCTGATTGACTAATAAAGCATGATTCAACACATAGGCCAAATCAGACCACTCTGAGCACCTGTATTTCAAAAATTAAGGCAGCATCAGGCGGTATGATGTCCTGAACACCAGCCTTTCCGTATGCAAGGGCCGAAGGCAGATACGCCAGTACATGATCGCCCTGAGCACATAGCAGCAGCAACTCGTCCCAGCCACTGATGACCTGACCTACACCAGCTTTAAGCGTAAAGGGCTGCCGGTTGATCGATGCGTCGAAGACCCGTCCGTCTGTCAGCATACCGACGTAGTGCACAGTAACAGTGTCACCGGCGTGTATCTGTTTGCCACCTCCACGCTGCAGAAATTTAAATCCAAGTCCTGAGGGCGTTTTTTCCATATCAGCAATCAGGGCATTGATTTCTTCCTGAGCCTTCCGGTCTTCTTCTTCTCTGCGGGCGATGAGTGCTTTCAGTTCGCGTTCATATACCTCTTCTGGCGCATATTCTTTCAGTTCATCCCCTACGCGCTCTATAGTGATACGTTCTATCACATCACCTTGCCTGATTGCATCCACCACTTCCTGACCGCTAACGACCCGGCCAAATACCGTATGCTTGTCATCGAGCCACGGTGTTTCTTTGTGAGTGATAAAAAACTGCGACCCATTGGTATCCGGACCCGCATTAGCCATTGAAAGTACTCCCGGGCCATCATGACGCAGATCAGGATGAAATTCATCCGGAAAATGGTAACCCGGACCTCCACGCCCATTTCCAAGAGGGTCGCCACCCTGTATCATAAAGTCCGCAATCACCCTGTGAAAGGTGAGCCCATCGTAATATGGTTTGCCCAATGCCCGAGCCTTGTTTGGTATTCGCCCTTCGGCCAGTCCCACAAAGTTGGCTACCGTCACAGGCGCCTTTTCGTACTCCAGGTTTACAGTTATCGTACCCTTATTGGTCACAATGTGTGCTAAAAGTTGATTGTTCATTGTCAGAAATTAAAGAAATTCTTAGGTTTAAGTCGAGTTTTTCGTTAAAGTTTAATTTTTAGTTTTATTAGGGCGCCTGTCCGTCGTACCCTTAGCGGGTCCTCCGGCCACCGGTCTTCGGCTGCTACGCGCCTTGCGGTCAGGCGTGTAGCTACGGCCGTCCGGGTCTGCAGAGCCAGCCCCGTACAGCTCTTGCTCCACATGCCTGCCAGCTGCGGCTTGTAATCCGCCTACGCCCTGGCGCATAAAGGCCGGTGGGGTGAGCCTCCAAGTCGGCCCACCCCACCGGCCACACTTCGGTGCATGCTCGCAATCAGCGTGAGCCAATTATTCTACAGACAGCACCTCCACATCGAAAATCAAGTCGGCATTCGGCGGAATTACACCACCAGCACCTCGCTCGCCATAGCCCAGATGAGGCGGTATCAACAAGCGCACTTTGGTGCCTGGGCCAAACATCTGAAGCGCCTCGTCCCAGCCTTTAATCACCTGACCCATGCCCACCTGAAAACGGAACGGCTGACCTCTGTCAAGCGAAGAGTCGATCTTGCGGCCATCAGCAAGTGTGAGGGTATAATGACATGTCACAAACTGCCCCTGCTTGGCCGGCTTGCCGGTGCCCTCCTGGGTAATGATGTAGGCCAATCCACTTGGCGTGCTTTGCGCTGCGCGCTTCAGGCTTTCGAAAGCCTCCCTTGCTTTACGGGCTTCCATCTCCAGCTTCTCCTTCAGGGCCTTGCGTGCAGTTTCGAAGGTCTTGGCCGGATCGTAGTTTTTCAATTCCTTTCCGACGCGCAAAATCTTTACTTCGATCATTTCATCGCCCTGCTGAATGGCGTTTACCACCTCCTGCCCTTCCACTACGCGGCCAAATACGGTATGACGACCGTCGAGCCAGGGAGTTTCCTTATGGGTGATAAAAAATTGAGAACCATTTGTGTTCGGACCAGCATTGGCCATCGAGAGTACGCCCGGCCCATCGTGTTTCAATTCAGCCACAATCTCATCTTCAAACTGGTAACCAGGCCCTCCGGAACCATTGCCGCTGGGGTCACCCCCTTGAATCATAAAATCGGCAATCACGCGGTGAAACTTCAAACCGTTGTAAAAAGGTGTGCCTTTCGGCTTTGCGGTGTTCTCGATTTTGCCTTCGGCCAGGCCTGCAAAGTTGGCCACAGTCATAGGTGTCTTGTCGTGATATAGCCTTAGCAGAATGTCGCCCTTGGTTGTTTTGATGATGGCGTAGAGTCCATCTTCGAGCTTTGGCGTCTTGCCATTCACTTTCGGCTGACTGTTGCACGAAATGCCCAGCATCAGCAGGGCAAAGAGTACAGCTGTTTTTCTCATCGGGATTTATTGTTGGGTTTGGATTTTTTCGATCTTTATAGAATACACTATCGGTTGACGCATCCCCACTTCGTCGAGATCGCCTGCCAAACCGAAGGCCAAATACGAAGGCAGTACCATCTGTACGCTATCACCAGGGCTAAAGAGTTTCAGCATCTCATGTAATCCAATTTCAGCATCTTCGCGGTCAATGCGCAGTGTGCGCCGGGTAGGAGCCTCTTCATAAAGGCGCTTGCCGTTAAGCAGTTCCATTACCGAGCGAAACACCACCACATCGCCCTCTTTAGGCTTTATCGATTGACCGCCTTTTTTCAGCACGCGATAGTACACACCGTTGGAATGCACGGTGTACTCCCACTTGCGGTCTTTCACGTAGGCCTCAATGGCTTGATTTTCCGCCTTTAGGTATTTGCGGTTCATTTCGATCAACTGTTCGCGATCGATGTTTTGATGGGGATCGTCCAAAGCGTTTTGGGCTTCTTTGTTGCGCTGGCCGCACGAAAAGGCAAGCATCACTGCTGCCATAAGAGCAAGGTGTTTCATTACCATATTACTCGGCAAAGATAATGGCCTACTCCTCAATGAGATTGTATGCTTTCCTTTGCAGCTTGTTAATATCAAACTGGCCAAATGCCCAAAAAGAAGCTAAAAAAATTTGCTGAAAACCGAACATACCCCCACTACACCGAAGTGTGGCGCCATACAACCGACCTGGACGACTACCCCCTACGTGGACGCTGGGCTACCGACTTCTTTCACAACGATAAGCCCCTCGTTCTCGAACTCGGTTGCGGCAAAGGCCATTACACCATCGGTCTGGCTCGACGATTTCCCGACAAAAACTTTCTCGGCATTGATGTAAAGGGTGCCCGCATTAACAGCGGCTGCCGAATCGTAGCCAGCGAAGGCATCACCAATGCCGGCTTCCTACGCGCCGAAATCGAACTCATTGATCAAATCTTTGCCCCTTGCGAGGTATCCGAAATTTGGATCACCTTTCCCGATCCTCAGATCAAACACCGCAGAGCAAAGCATCGCCTTACCCACCCCGACTTCCTGAAGCTCTACAAACACATACTCAGGCCAGATGGCGAAGTGCATCTGAAGACCGATAGCGAATTCCTCCACGGCTATACCTGCGGTATTTTACAAATGACCGGTGCCACCATTCTCGATGCCTTTTATGACATTGACCTTCAAGCCTCTAAAACCCATCCCTTACTCTTTGAAATCCAAACAGAATACGAACAACTATTTCGCTCTCAGGGAAAAAAGATTACATATCTTAGATGGCGATTCTAAAAAACTAAACTGCCGGAGGCTAATCCTCATCTCCGTATCAGATTAGCTTAATTCATAAGGCTGAAATACACTTAAAATTAGGTTGAATGAAAACGCCATTCTAATTATTCTACCGAAGGATAATGCCGTCCAGAAGCCATCCAACGCAACTTCACTACTTTTGCACACCCAACAAAAGCCACTAATGCCTGCCAAAAAGGCCTCAAAATCAAAATCTAAAGACACAACCTCATCGACGAGCACCACAGTGAAGCTGCTCAGTGGCCCTGTGTACAAACTGGTGTTTGGCTTTGCCATACTCTTTGCAGCTCTTTTCCTGACCGGTTCTCTTATCAGCTATTTCATTTTTTGGAAAAGCGATATGAGCGCCTTTGACCAGAGCTTTTGGCAGCTCATCGCCAACAAAGACTTTCAAGTGCGTAATCTGTGGGGAAAGTTTGGAGCAGCCCTGGCTCATTCAATGGTTTACAGGTCAGTGGGTATAGCTGCCTTTGCCTGGGTGTATTTGCTCTTTCATATCGGTGCGAGGTTGGCCCTCAATGTCTCTTTCAAAGGTTTTTACAGCATCGCTGTCAATTTTTTGTTTACCATAATCTGGCTACCCACTTTCTTAGGACTGATTTTACCCGATTCGCTCGCACTACTGGCTGGTGCCAACGGATTTTTCTTTAGTGAATGGCTTGTGAGCCTTACAGGCTCAGTAGGTGCCTACACGGTCGTGCTCTTTGTCCTCATTGTCTTTTTGGCTGCGCGCCAGCAGTGGACACCCGAAAAGTTAGAAGCCTGGATTAACCGAATTAAAAGTCAACCCAGAAACACACCGACAACTGCCTCGCCAGAGTCGTCTACACCACTCGAGAGTTTCGACTATGCCACCGAAGTTTCAAACATCAAGGAACAAACAACACCGGTACCCAAATCTGGCAGCGAGCTCATAATCGAACAACCAGGCCCTGCCTTCAATGATGGCACGGACGAAGGCTTTGACGACTTCACCGTAGAAATCAGACAAGACACCGAGGCAGAGGTGCCTTCCAAATCACCTGACACGTCGGCCTCAGTACCTTCGGTTGTAGAAATAAAAGAAGACCGAACCCTCGATGAAGACACTGCCAACCGCCTTATCAAAGAATACGGCGAATACGACCCCAAGCTCGAACTGGCCTCGTTCAAAAGTCCGACCCTCGACCTACTGGTTGACTACGGCAGCCGTCAAATCACCGTAGAGCGCGCCGAACTCGAAGCCAACAAAGACAAAATCGTTGAAACACTCCAGCAGTACAGCATCGAAATATCAAAAATTAAAGCCACAGTGGGCCCAACTGTCACTCTGTACGAGATAGTGCCAGCACCGGGTATCCGAATATCCAAAATCAAAAACCTTGAAGACGACATTGCCCTCAGCCTTGCCGCTATGGGCATACGCATCATAGCGCCCATTCCGGGCAAAGGCACCATCGGCATTGAGGTGCCCAATGCACACCCTCAGATTGTGCCCATGCGTACCTTGCTCGCCAGCGAGAAGTTTCAGAATACTGACATGGAACTGCCCCTCGTGCTAGGCAAAACCATCAGCAACGAAACCTTCGTAGCTGACCTTACAAAAATGCCCCACCTGCTCATGGCCGGCGCAACGGGTCAAGGTAAATCGGTGGGTATCAACACCATCATTACGTCAATCCTCTACAAAAAACACCCCTCGCAAGTAAAATTTGTCCTTGTTGACCCCAAAAAAGTAGAGCTTAACCTCTATAACAAAATCGAGCGCCACTACTTGGCCAAGCTACCTAACAGCGAAGAGAGCATAATTACCGACACCAAAAAGGTGATCTACACGCTCAACTCGCTCACCATCGAAATGGACAACCGCTACGAATTGCTAAAAGCGGCCAACGTGCGCAACCTAAAAGAATACAATGCCAAGTTCATACAGCGCCGACTCAATCCGGAAGAAGGACATCGATATCTGCCCTACATCGTGCTGGTGATCGATGAATTTGCTGACTTAATTATGACTGCCGGCAAGGAAATCGAGACTCCAATAGCCCGACTGGCACAGCTCGCCCGCGCCGTCGGCATACACCTCATCATTGCCACACAGCGCCCATCTGTAAACGTAATCACCGGTGTAATCAAGGCAAACTTCCCGGCGCGCATCGCCTTCCGGGTATCGAGCAAGATTGACAGCCGCACCATTCTCGATACCGGCGGTGCCGAGCAGCTCATCGGTCGTGGCGATATGCTTCTCTCTACCGGCAACGATCTGATACGCCTTCAATGCGCTTTCATAGACACACCTGAGGTCGAAAACATTGTGGAATTCATCGGCTCGCAGCGCGGTTATCCCTCCGCATATTTGCTGCCCGAATACGTAGGCGACGACGATGAGCCCGACATCACCGATGTGGACCTCAGCAAGCGCGATAGCAAGTTTGACGAAGCTGCCCGTATTGTAGTTGCTACCCGGCAGGGCAGTGCCAGCCTCATTCAGCGCAAGCTCGGTATCGGATTTGCTCGTGCCGGGCGCATCATCGACCAGCTGGAAGCCGCCGGCATCATCGGACCCTTCGAAGGCAGCAAGGCCCGTCAAGTACTGGTTAACGATGAGGCTGAATTGGAACATATTTTGAAAAATTTAAAAGAGAAATACGCCAAGTGATGCATCGAATTTTTGTTTTCTTATTGATTATCAGCTCTCTACCTATCTTTTCAAACGCCCAAACAACCCATAAAGAAGCCAAAGCGTTGATTAACAAAGCTGCCGAAAAACTGCAAAACGGCAGACATTATCTGATCGATTTTGAATATATATTTGAAAATCAAAAGGTTAATCCGCCCGTTCAGCAATCAGAAAAAGGCCAGATCGTGCTCAAAGGCAATAACTACAAACTCACCTTCATGGGCATGGAGCAAATTTTTGACGGCAAAAATCTATACAACATCCTTTTAGACGACAAAGAAATTCAAGTGATGCAACCTGAAGAAAACGATATCGTAAGTCCATCGGCCATTCTCAACCAATACCGCGAAGGCCACACCTACTACTTAGGCGGCAAGAAAAAAATCAACAACATCACCCACGAAGTCGTTGTCATCAAGCCCAGAGCTACTGCCGATGTCGATTATATAGAAGTTACGATTAATCCTAAAAATCACCAGATTCACAGCTTGATGCAGCGGAGCCGCGACGGCGCAACCACCACATTTAAAATTCTCAAGATAGCTGAAAATGCAGCTGGGGTCGATATCTCCTTTCAGAAAGATCGCTACAAAGGCTACAAAATCATTCAATAAAAGCGCTTGAACATCATCGATCGCTACATACTCAAGCTCTATCTGCGGCCTTTCATCATCGTCTTTGTCGTGATGGTGCTCTTCCTGCTCATGCAGTGGGTTTGGAAGTACATCGACGACCTGGTAGGTAAAGGTGTAGAGTGGTATTACATCGCAGAGTTGCTCGTGTATTTTGCTGCACAAATGGTGCCCCAGGCCATTCCTTTAAGCGTGCTGTTGGCGTCACTTATGGTTTTTGGAGACATGGGTGAACATATGGAGCTTGCTGCTATGAAGTCAGCCGGGGTATCGCTGTACCGCATGATGCGCCCCCTGTTTTTCACTGTACTCCTCACGGCTGGTGTTTCGTTTTTATTTAACAATTACGTTATACCCGTTACCAACCTCAAAGGCGAAACGCTGCTTCGGAATATCGCAAGCAAAAAACCAGCTCTTAACATCAAGCCAGGAGTTTTTTACGGCGGAATTGAAGGATTTAACATCAAAGTGGGAGAAAAGTACGGTGAAGACAAAAACAAACTTCGCAACATTCTTATCTACGACCACACCGACCGACTGGGCAACATCAAAGTGACCACCGCCCGCGAAGGCGAAATGCGTGTAACGCCTGATAAGCAGTACTTAGAAATCACACTTTACAACGGCAGTACCTATGAAGAAATTCAGGCACGCAAGCGCAGCGATATCGAGAAGCGCCCCTTCGCCCGCAGTACATTCGAGAAATCGGTAATGAGGCTGGATCTCTCTTCCTTTGAATCAGGCGACCTTCGAAAGCAATCGGGCAAAGATTTTACCATGCTGAATGTAGCTCAGCTCGACGTCGCTGCTGATTCTATTAAAACCGTGTTCGAAAGGCGAATTGAAGAGCTCAATGCCTCGATGATGGAGCGCTTTGAGCTGCACAATGAAAATGCAGTATTGAGCGCTCAACTTGCCCTTAATGACTCTTATGAAAACAGCGAGGCCGACAGCTCACAAAATGCACAAGACAGCATACCCACCGACATGCTTGCCGGCCTAACGACCGAACAGCGCAGCATGGTGATCGAAAACGCCCTTCGCCTGGCACGAAGCCATAAGTCATATTATGACCAGGCAAAGCTCGAATTCTACTGGTGGCGTAAGGTTATTGCCCGATATTACATCGAAAAGCACAAGAAATTTGCTTTGTCTTATTTGGCACTCATCATGTTTTTTATCGGTGCAGCTCTTGGCGCCATCATCCGAAAGGGCGGATTGGGCATGCCCGTAGTGGTGAGTGTACTTACTTTCATTGTGTATCACGTTACGAGTTTTACGATTGAAAAGCTCGGCCGGGAAATTGTGCTGCAGCCCTGGTTTTCAATCTGGCTGCCATCGATGATTTTTACCCCGATTGCGCTATTTTTGGTGTACAAATCGGCCACTGACTCAGCACTGATGCAGTGGGAAGCCTGGCAGAAAGTTCTGTCTCTGTTTAATGTAATCAAGTTTAATAAGGCAAAAAGCACTCAATGAGATTACTGCTTCTCACCAATAAATATCCCTATCCAGGCAGAGACGGCAGCAGCATAGCTATACTGAATATGATTCAGGGCCTGCTGTCCCAAGACATTGAGGTGCATCTCTTTGCGCTGAATGCCACGCGCGTATATGTACATCCTACCCAATTCAGCTTCGATGAGCCCGGGCAACTCTACATCAAGTCAATGCGCGTGAATACTGACTTTACGCTTTGGAGTTTGGTGCGCAACTTCTTCAGCGGGCAGCCATATCACGTCGAGCGTTTTTACAACCGAAAGTTTGAAGAAAAGCTCATCGATATACTCACCAGTCGCACCTTCGACGTGGTACAATTCGAAGGTCTGTCAATGACTGTATATCTGCCTGTGGTGCGCAGGTATGCTCCTAAAAGCATCGTAAGCTTGCGCGCGCACAATGTGGAATACAAAATCTGGGAGCGCTGGCTGACTCACAACCGCAGCATCGTGTCTTTTTTTGTGAAAATGCAGGTAAAGCGACTTAAAAAGTACGAAATATCCATTGCACAGCAGGTTGATTGCATCTTGCCTATTTCAGATGTTGACAGAAAGGAGTTTGTGGCCATGACAAAAAATCCTGCAAAAGTACAGACCGTGCATTTTGGACTGAAAGCCAGCACCATGCGACGATTTTCGAATTTTCAATTCGGCAGGAAAAAGATCGTGCATTTGGCTTCTTTTGACTGGCTGCCTAATCGGCAGGGAATTGAATGGTTTATGGCAGAAGTATGGCCTAAGCTCATGAAAATATGCCCGGAAGTCGAGTTTCACGTAGCAGGTAGAAACATGCCCGACAAATGGTTCAAAGACAGTATTTCCAAAGTCTATTTTCACGGTGAAATCAGTTCGCCGATTGAATTTTTATTAAGTGGTAAAATTTTAGTAGTACCCCTGCTGAGTGGCAGTGGTGTGCGCATTAAACTATTAGAAGCGCTTGCTCTTGGCATGCCAGTAGTTTCGACAGAGGTGGGGGCCGAGGGTATCGAAGTAATTAACGGAGAGCATATTTTACTGGCCAATGATTCATTGGAGTTTGCCCATGCTGTGTGTTTGCTGCTCGACGACGAAGCAATGCGCCGACAACTGAGCTACAATGCCCGAAAATTGATAGAAGAACGCTACGACTTAACTTCCATAGCCTGTTCTTTGCACCAGTACTACAAAGAATTTTCAGACAACAGAATTTCATACTGATTTGAGAAATTGGCTTGAAAATGCTTTAACGGGCATAAGTTTGTTCTTTTTTGCCTTAACGATTGTTGAATCTTCAGCACAAATTGCAGGAAGTCCTTCAGCCTTGCCAGTTTCATTTCAGTATAAAACCCTTTTTGATGGATATAAAGCTGTCGATACAGTTTTTACACCGGAATTGTACGGAGGCTTTAGCTTCGACGAAAACCGAACGAGACTGCAATTAGAGCTGGGAAATCTTGGCGCACCGATATATGACCTGCTGTACAATCCTGTGTATCACAATTACCTGGTATGGGGGAATGCTCCCTTCTACCACCAGCGCTACCGACACGAGCAGGTGCGGTTTTACAAAGTAAATTCTCCCCTTACTGAAGCGCGCTATACTCAGGGCTATAACCGCGGACAGCTGTTTCGGATTTTTCACACGCAAAACATCCATCGCCGATGGAACTATCACCTACACTGGCAAAGACTGAATTCCGAAGGCTTTTACACCCACATGAACACAGAGCGTTCAAACTTTACCCTTTCGACTGATTACATTTCTGGGGATAGCCGCTACACTTTTCAGGGGTATTACAGTTGGCAACGGCAACTTTCCAATGAAAATGGCGGCTTGCGATTTGATACCGTTTTTACCCAAAATACTCGTCGCGACAGACCATTGGTACCGGTAAAGTTTAGAGAAGGCAAGAGCACCTCAGCAGTACAAACCGCTTATTTTCAGCATAGATACGACCTCTTACAGATAAAGAGTACAGATGGAGAGGAGGAGAATAAAAAGCTCTTTTCTTTTGGTATCGGCCATCGCTTCAGATACGAGCGCGAGCGGTACGAATACTTTAAAAATCATCGTACGGATGACACCTTGTATTTCAAACAATTCAATTACTCAACAGAGCAAACGCAAGACAGTACCATATTCGAATACCTTCGAAATGAGGCTTTTGCCTCTTTGGGTATAGGAGAGCGGTTAGAGGTGAGAGGAGGGATAGGATTTCAGCACAGTTTGCACGGGGGCAGGTATCACAGGCACTACTTTTCGCAGTATCGCACCTTTGGGGAGCTTGATTGGAGGCTCAATAGACTACATCTGGAGGCTGGTGTGAGCTTTCATCCGGCCGGAGAGGCTACAGGAACAAGCGCGTTCTTTGGACGAATCCAATATTTATGGCATAAAAACTTTCGACTTTCGGCCTGGATTGAAAATTCGGTGGAGGCCCCTCACGCGTTTTACAGACTTCACTTATCAAATTTAACCGGCTGGAATACAACCTTTAAATACATCCGATACCGCGAGACGGGCGTAGCAATTGACTTGCCTTACTTCGGTACCTTAACGTTGCGCAGTTGGCTTAACGAAGGACTTATCTTTTTAGATTCGACGTTGAAACCCTTTCAGTACGACGGCCAGATCGGCATTTTGCAGGCCAGATGGACCATGGAGCAGCCACTGCTTACATGGCTTACCTATCGCCACACAGCTTCCGTGCAACAGATCAGCAACCGCCATCTGATTCGCTTACCAGAATCGACAGTTGAGGCCGAGATATACAGTCGTTTTTATCTGTTCAGAAGAAATCTGGGCGTAATTGTCGGTCTGGGCGGAGTTTGGTTCAGTAGGTTTGAAGCGATGGGATATTCGCCAGTATTGGGCAGTTTCTATCTGGCATCGCCGGCAGAGATCGGAAACACCTTACTGGCCGACGCGTTTTTGCACTTTCAGATCAAAAGTGCAGTAATAACCTTAAGGTACGAAAATGCAACCGCCGGCTGGCTTACGCCATTTAACTACTTCGCTGCAAAGAGCTACCCTATGGCTGACCCTGTACTGCGAATCGGAATACTCTGGCGTTTTTTCAACTAACCTGAGTCATTACAGACTTTAGTGAGCAGCTGGAATTGTTACCTGTGTCTGTGAATTGGGGCATCAACAAAGAGCATGCGTTGGCCCTACACCCGCGCCAGGGATGGGAGGGGCGCACCGATAGGTGCGGTGCCTGCCGAAGGCAGGTACGGAACCCCCGGACAGCCCGGCCCCCGGCGATGCGCGGAAAGCGCTCACGCCGGGGGAGGCGCCCAAATAAAAAAGAAAAAAAATCATTCGGGAATGTTGGCGCTTCCTTAATAATATACTCCGGATGAATGGCCGGATGGGGGTATGGCTGTGGCAAATAACTTTGCGGCCCTGACTTTACTTAGACTGAACCGGATGGAGATTTCTGCCAAATACACACCCTCGGATATAGAGAAAAAATGGCTGGAGTACTGGAATGAGAATGAGTGCTTTGCTTCGGTGCCCGATGGACGGCCACCTTACACGATCGTGATTCCTCCGCCAAATGTGACCGGGGTGCTTCACATGGGCCATATGCTTAACAATACGATTCAGGATGTGCTCATCCGCCGGGCGCGCATGCTGGGCTACAATGCCTGCTGGGTGCCAGGTACTGACCATGCCTCTATAGCCACGGAGGCCAAGGTGGTGGCCATGCTTCGCGAGAAGGGCATCTCAAAACACCAGCTTACGCGGGAGGAGTTTCTGAAATATGCCTTTGAGTGGAAAGAGAAATATGGAGGCATCATCTTGCACCAATTGCGCAGGCTGGGGGCTTCATGCGACTGGAAGCGCACCACCTTTACGATGGATGAGGCCTACTACAGGGCGGTGATCCGGGTGTTTGTGGACTTGTACAACAAGGGCTACATCTACCGCGGCCTTCGGATGATCAATTGGGACTGCGAGGCCCGCACTGCGCTTAGCAACGAGGAGGTGATTTACAGCGATGAGGGGGAAAAGGTAACGTTTTACTACGTCAGGTACTTTATAAAAGGCTCAAACGACTACCTGACGGTGGCCACGGTACGGCCTGAGACCATCATGGGCGATGTGGCTGTGGCTGTAAATCCGACCGATGAGCGCTATGCCCATCTGGTCGGCAAGACGGCCATCGTGCCCATCATCGGGCGCGAGGTGCCCATCATAGCCGATGAGTATGTGGACAAGGAGTTTGGCACAGGATGTCTGAAGGTGACACCTGCTCACGACCCTAACGATTACGAAATCGGCCTGCGGCACAATCTGCCGGTGATCGATACGCTCAACGACGACGGAACGCTCAACGAACGGTGTGAGGTGCCTGAATTTGTGGGGCTTGATCGCTTCAAAGTGCGCAAGCTGATGCGCCAGAAGCTGGAAGAAGCCGGTGTGCTGGTGAAAACAGAAGACGCTATCACGCGCGTAGGCCGATCAGAGCGCACTAATTCAGTGGTTGAGCCACGGCTGTCGCTGCAGTGGTTTATTCGGATGAAGGAGATTTCAGCTAAAGCCCTTGAAGTGGTGGAAAAGGGCGACATACAGCTGCACCCGGCTAAGTTTATCAACACCTACCGCCACTGGATGGAGAATGTGAAGGACTGGTGCATCTCACGCCAGCTCTGGTGGGGCCACAGGATACCGGCCTACTACTACGGCGAAGGGACTGATGACTACGTAGTGGCCGAAACGCTCGAAGAGGCTGTGGAACTGGCGCGCCAAAAGTCGGGCAACGCTGCCCTCACAGCTGCCGACCTGCGTCAAGACCCCGATGTGCTCGATACCTGGGCATCTTCGTGGCTGTGGCCGCTACAGGTTTTTGGAGGATTCAACGACGAATGCTTTGACCGCAAGCGCGGTAAAATCGACTTTTCAAAAAATGCTGAGCTAAGCTATTATTACCCCACCGAAGTATTGGTAACGGCTCCGGAGATTCTCTTCTTCTGGGTGGCGCGGATGATCATAGCCGGCATGGAGTACGCAGAGAAAATTCCTTTTAAGCACGTATATCTCACAGGAATAGTCCGCGACAAATTGGGCCGCAAGATGTCGAAATCGCTGGGCAACAGTCCTGACCCCGAACAACTGATGGCCACTTACGGCACTGATGCTGTGCGGGTAGGTATGCTTTTCAGCTCGCCAGCGGGCAATGACCTGCTCTTCGACGAAAAACTATGCGAGCAAGGGCGAAACTTTGCCAACAAAATCTGGAATGCCTATCGACTGATACAGGGCTGGACTTCGGAAGCCCGTGAAATGAATCCCTCGGAGGCTTCGGCGGTTGAATGGTTTGGCCATCAGCTCTCTGCGGCCGTTCGGGAGATCGACGATCTCTTTTCGAAATATCGCATCTCTGAAGCCCTGATGGTCGTGTATGACCTGATATGGGACAAGTTCTGCTCGTGGTATCTGGAATGGATGAAACCGGCCTATGGCGGGCACATAGCAGAGCGGGCACTCGTAGCCTCGAAGGACTATTTTGCCGATCTGATGAAGCTGCTTCATCCCTTTATGCCTTTTATCACGGAAGAATTGTACAGCTACCTGGAAGGTGGCAAAGGATTGCTGATGAATGCCCGTTGGCCGGAAGCCGGGGAAATAGCTGAAGCAGTATTACATGACTTTGCGAAAAGCTGCGAGATCGTAACGGCTATCCGCAACTTCAGAGCACAAAACCAAATTTCGCCCAGGGAGCGCATCACCCTGTACGTAAAACCTGAACATAAAGCAATACTGACCCACAGAAATATTTCGATGATCCTAAAACTCGGTGGTCTTGCGAACATTGATGTTTTGGACGATGTAACAAGCAATGCAAAGACTTTCCTGGCCGGCGGTGTAGAATTTATCTACCCGATCAGCGAAGATGCGCTCGATGTAGATGCTGAACTGGCCAAGGTGCAGTCAGAGCTCGACTACACCAGGGGATTTCTGGACTCCGTGATGAAAAAGCTCAGCAATGAGCGCTTCATGCAGAATGCCCCTGAACAGGTGAAACAAAACGAACTAAAGAAAAAACAAGACGCTGAGACCAAAATCGAAGCCTTAACCATGCGATTAGAACAACTGAATAAATTAAAAATCAAACAATAAGACATGGCAACCATTACATTTAAAGGAAATCCGGTACACACCGTGGGCAATCTCCCCTCCATAGGCAGCAAGCTGCCCAACTTTACGCTCATAGATACTTCGCTCAAAGAAGTAAAAAACACCGACTTTGAAGGTAAATATTTGGTGCTCAACATCTTTCCTTCGGTTGACACAGGTGTATGTGCAGCCAGCGTGCGACAGTTTAACGAAAGAGCAGCTTCGCGTGACAATGTGCGAGTGATTTGCATTTCGAAAGACTTGCCTTTTGCTCACAAGCGCTTCTGCGGATCTGAAGGCATTGAAAATGTAGTGAGCGCCAGTGACTTCCGAAGCCCGGAGTTCGGTACGAATTACGGGGTTACAATGGTGGATGGGCCATTGGCCGGACTGCTGAGCCGTGCCGTCATCGTGGCCGATCCGAGCGGCACCGTCATCTACACCGAACAAGTGCCCGAAATTGCTCAGGAGCCCAATTACGAAGCAGCACTTGCAGCCATTCCTGCACAATAGATTTGAGAGATGAACGAAACTTTTGAACGCATTAAAATTCAAATAACTACCCTACTCGACGGTGATGAACCGGTACATCAACGGCTATTAGAAGTCTGCAAAGCTATCAACTCTAATCTGCCGCACATGGATTGGGTGGGGTTTTACTTTATGAACGACGAAAAGCAAGTACTCGAGTTGGGGCCTTTTGTGGGCGAGCCCACAGACCACACAGTCATTCCGTACGGAAGGGGCATCTGCGGACAAGTGGCCGTGAGCGGCACCACACTGAATGTGGCTGACGTTACGCAGTCAGACAATTACTTGGCCTGCAGCCTGGCGACGAAGAGCGAAATTGTGATTCCCTTGTACGATGGCAACGGCAAACTCATAGGCCAACTCGACATCGACTCACATGTGCTCAACCGCTTCGACGCTGATACAGCCGCTTTTCTCGAAGAAATCTGTCAGCTGATCAGCCAAAAGGTGTACACTTCGCAACGCGTATGACCTTCGAAGAACTCAACCTGAAGCCCGAACTGCTGGAGGCCATTGGATACATGGGCTACAGCCGGTTGACGGAAATTCAGGAAAAAACCTATCAACCCATACTCGAAGGCAGAGACGTGCTAGGTCTTGCATCTACTGGCTCGGGGAAGACACTTGCCTTCTGCCTGCCGCTTAGTCAGCGACTTCTGGAAACAAACATAAACCACGGCGTACTAATACTCAGCCCTACACGCGAACTGAGCATCCAGACGGCCAATCAGTTGCACGGACTTCTGTACTTTACACCACTACATGCCGAAACCATTTATGGCGGAAATGATGCAGGAGCCTTTGATCGTGAAAAACGCGCCTTAGAGGCCAAAGTCCAATTTATCGTTGCTACTCCTGGCCGACTTCTGGCACACATGCGAAATGCGTACGCCGATATGTCGTATTTGCGCTATTTGGTGCTCGACGAAGCAGATAAAATGCTCGACATGGGTTTTTACGACGATATAAAGCAAATCATCGAAAGACTGCCTGCCGATCGGCAAAATCTGCTCTTCAGCGCCACCATGTCGCCACGCATCCGCAAATTGGCTGTCGAAATCCTTCGAAATCCGGTGGAGGTATCCATTGCCGTCGCAAAGCCGGCCACCGGCATTCAGCAGCAAGTAGTACTCGTGCAAGATGAAGGAAAGGGTAGATATCTGGCTCACTTCCTCAAAAAGCTGAAACCCGAAGAGCAAGCTATCGTCTTTTGTAGCAAGAAAAAATTATTACAATCGCTCGTCAATCGACTGAACAACAAAGGCATTCGAGCTGCGTACATTTCATCAGAGCTGGAGCAGGCCGATCGCGAAGCTGTGCTTACAGCTTTTAAGTCAAAGCAGTACAAAGCCTTGGTAGCAACCGACGTTTTGGCACGCGGTATTGATATTGCTGACCTCGCTGCCGTTGTCAATTACGATGTTCCCCCTTCGCCTGACGACTATGTGCACCGCATCGGACGCACTGCAAGGCATAATAAGACCGGAGTGGCCATCACCCTCTTATCACCTTTGGAAATGGCTAAATTTGCTTTGATCGAAAAAAAGTTAGGCATAAAGGTGCCAAAAGTGACAGCCGGAACTGAATTCGGTGAAACTTTTGAGTGGAATCCAAACTTTGGCAAAAAACAAAAGAAGAGACCCCTTAAAAAAACTTCTATTTCACCTGAATCTCCATTAAAGGCCAAGAAAAAACCACCGAAAAGAGGTTCATCAGCCCCGAAACAAGCTGATTAAGTACATGGCTGAAAATCCAAACAAATACAGCAAACCTATTATAGTAAGCATCGACCGAACATTCCAGAGCGATTGTTTAAAGAATCCTATTCGGTAAAGCAACATCGCATTAAAGACAGCCAATATCGGAGCAGTAACGAAGCTCAACACCGTAGCAAAAGTGACCAGCGCCTTCATGTTACTCTGAAAGAAGACAATCACCGATAGACCACCCAAAGCTGTAACCCAAAGAAACAACGTTCGCCATCGCGCCTTGTTGGTTTGCGGGCGTAAGGTGTGTATGCTTTCAGCGATCACTCTCGGATAGGCATCGAGCACCGTGAGTACGGTGCTGAACATACAGGCAAGGGCTGCCACCTTTACCACCCATGCCAGGGCCGATCCCAGTGCCGATTCATACATCTGTACAAACATGCCGGCAAAGGCAGTCGCATTATCAGGCATGGCATCTACCCGGCCATACAGCGAAAAGTAGCCAAGCAGCAAAAAGACAACCGCCAGTAGGGTAGTGCCCCAGAAACCGGTGTTGAAATCAAACATATACCCCTCCCGGGCCTGAGGCTGAATTCTGAATTTTTCCACCGACCAAAGCGATTGCCAGATACTCAGGTCTATGGGCGCAGGCATCCAGCCCATTAATGCAATTAAAAAGGTAAAATGAACACTCTCATGCCAATGCACCTCAGGCCAGTACGGTGGTTCAGGACTTCGCCAGGCAAATAAAATCGCAAGTAACGTACTGGCACTGAGCAGTATAACGATCCATTTGACTGTGCGGTCGAGCCAGGCATAGCGCCCGCGCAACAAAAGTGCCAGGCACATAGCTAAAATGACAGCTGAGCTCCCTTTAACCGACAGTGAGGGCATAACCAACACGTTAAAAATCCCGGCAGTAACCAGCGTAACTGCTCCGAGAATGCCCGGAACTGTTCCTAGGCAGATGATCAGATTGATGTAAAAGGGCATTTTGCCCAATTGGTAATATCCATGCACTAATGATTGGCCAGTATGTGCAGCATAATAAGGTCCTGCCACAAAAAACGGCCATTTTAAAACATTAGCCAGTACCACCACCGGTATGAGCAGCAGGCCATATTCCGCGCCTGCACGAGTGCTCTGCACAAGGTGCGAAACTCCTACAGCAGCGCCGGCATATAGAAGGCCTGGACCGAGCTTCTGAAACCAATTAAACGACATGCATCCGGATTTATGCAAAGATGTGTGAATGTTTTAAAAAATGATTAACACTGGTCGTTGAGTTCAAAAAATCAATGAATTTGAAATACAAAAACTCGTAAGCTTCCATAAAGTGGCCATGAAAAAAAATTGGCAAAGCTCCAATAAAAGGTCAAGGCAACGTTAAGGATGAGTTTCAAGCTCCCTGGCCGGCTCGGGTACATTCGATGGTTCTTGAGTGACCGTTTACCTTTGTCATCCGAACCCAGACATATTATTTAAAAGAATGCCAAGATATCTTACAGGAGTTCAGAGTTCAGGACAACCCCATCTGGGAAACGTATTAGGTGCCATCGCCCCGGCCATTGAATTCTCAAAACAACCCGATGCCGAAAGTTTCTTTTTTATTGCTGATTTTCATTCTCTTACAACTATTAAGGACGCTGAATTACGCCGAAAGCACACCCGCAGTGTGGCCGCTGCCTGGCTGGCCTGCGGGTTTGATGCACAGAAAAATGTCTTCTACCGCCAGAGCGACTTGCCTGAAGTAACCGAGCTAGCCTGGTATCTTAGCTGTTTTACACCCTACCCAATGCTGGCTAATGCGCACAGCTTTAAAGAGAAAAGCGATCGGCTCAGCGATGTAAATGCAGGACTGTTCAACTATCCGGTGTTGATGGCAGCTGACATCTTACTCTACGATGCCGATTTCGTACCAGTGGGCAAAGACCAAAAGCAGCATCTCGAAATCACCCGTGACATCGCCTCTGCTGTAAATCACGCTCTGGGACAGGAAATTTTAAAACTTCCAGACGCTCTCATTCGCGAAGATGTAATGACTATACCCGGCACCGATGGTCGCAAGATGAGTAAATCATACAAAAACACCATCGACATCTTCGCTCCCGAAAACGAACTTAAAAAGCAAGTAATGAGCATTGTGACTGACAGCACGCCTCTGGAGCAACCAAAAAATCCGGACAGGTGCAACGTCTTTGCCCTCTTTAAACTCCTGGCTACACCTGAACAAATTGCTGAAATGCGGAGAAAATATGAAGCAGGTGGATATGGATACGGACATGCCAAGAAGGAACTGCTCGCCCTGATACTCGACAAATATAGAAGTGCCCGCGAAGAATACAACCGATTAATGAGCGATGAGGCAGAACTCGAAAAGCTACTTAAGGCCGGTGCAGAAAAAGCACGTGCAGTAGGCACTAAAGTACTTCAAAGAGTTAGGAAGGCGATAGGTTTTTAATTTTTTTTTCTTTTTATGAACAAGCCCCTTCGCAAAATTTATCCTTACCTGTTTCGCTACAAAGGTTTAATTGGCCTGAGCGTTCTTTTCAATGTGCTGAGCATAGCTTTTTCACTGGTTTCTGTAGGTCTTGTTATTCCGGTGCTTCAACTGATTTTTGGGGTAAATGGTCCGATTTCAGACTCGATAACCGGGACTTCGCTTTTTGATGATATTAAAAGGGAATTTTATCGACAAATCGAGTACAGACTGGCCAGTACTTCTGTGTCCGAGGCCCTTCTATATGTAGTAATATGGGTAATTGTAGCATTTTTCTTTAAAAATCTTTTTCACTACCTGGGATTGTACGTGATTGCTCCCGTACGAAACGGAATCTCCTTTCAGCTGCGCAAAGAATTGCACGCCAAACTGCTACAGCTACCTATGGCCTTCTACGCACGCCGGCAGAAAGGGGATATCATTTCGCGTATTACGGTGGATCTGCGTGAAATTGAAGCAGCAATGATCGTACTGCTTGAAATGATTTTCCGCGATCCACTAATGATCATTGGTTCTCTTGCTGTTTTGCTTTGGATGAATTACAAGCTCACCATATTCGTATTACTTACGCTGCCTGTTGTTTCCTATGTAATTAGTCGGATAGGTCGATCTCTGAAAAGGCAATCCACCACCGCCCAATCCCAGCTTGGCAGTCTGATGAGCCATATTGATGAGACGATTACCGGACTGCGAATTCTGAAAGCCTTCAATGCTGAAAAGGTTAAACAAGCGCGTTTCGAACAGATTAACTCGCATTTTTACAAAACTTCGAACCGCGTGATGCGTCGGTACGACCTGGCCTCGCCCGTAAGTGAAATGCTCGGTGCAGTCATCATGGCTGCCGTAATCTGGTTTGGAGGGCGGATAGTTATAGCATCCGATCAATTCGGACCCGCCAATTTCATAGCTTACATCCTCTTTTTTTATCAAATGATCCCACCTAGCAAAGCCATCAGCCGAGCGTCGTATAATCTGAAAAAAGGTGCTGCCTCTGCCGAGCGGGTGCTTGAAATCTTAGAAAGTGTAAATCCAATTACCTCACCCCCCGATGCACCTAAAGTAACTGAATTTAGAAAATCTATACGTTTTGAAGATGTAAGCTTCGGCTACAGGGAAGAAATCATACTTCACAACATAAACCTCTCCATAGCCAGAGGGAGCACAGTAGCACTTGTTGGCTTGTCGGGAAGTGGCAAGACATCATTAGTCAATCTGATACCTCGATTTTACGATGTCACCTCAGGCCGGATTACCCTTGACGATCGCGATATACGCGAAATAGACCTGAAATCGCTGCGATCATTGATGGGAATTGTAACACAGGAGCCTATCCTTTTTAACGATACCGTGCGAAATAATATAGCACTTGGAAAGCCCGAGGCTTCAATCGATGAAATAGAAGAGGCCGCCCGCATAGCCAATGCATATGATTTTATCATGCAATTAGAACATCAATTTGATACCATCGTTGGCGACATGGGTTCCCGACTCTCCGGCGGGCAGCGCCAACGCATAGCTATTGCCCGGGCTATTCTTAAAAATCCTCCAATTCTTATACTCGATGAGGCTACAAGTGCTCTGGATACCGAAAGCGAAAGACTGGTACAGGAGGCCATTACACGGCTGATGCAAAATCGCACATCCATCATCATCGCACATCGCCTGAGTACTATCAGGCATGCTGATCTAATAGTGGTAATGGATAAAGGTCGAATCGCTGAAAACGGCACCCATGATGAGCTGCTCGCGGCCGGAGGAATTTATTCCAGGTTGATAAAACTTCAGGAATTTTAAAACATATCAAAACCATTGGCCAATCATATATCTGTTAAAACTGTTCTGACAGTCTGAAAATTTCTCTAAAATAGCCAAATTTCGATTGGCGAAAACGCAAAAAAAGACCCCGTTTAATTGAGATATCAAACGGGGTCTTACGAATATCAGAAAAAAATTCTATTCAGCTACAAATTTTAAGGATTTCATGACCGACGCTGATTCAAGCCGAAGAATGTAAACGCCTGTAGCAAGGTTAGGCAGGACAGTTTCAATTTGCCGGCCTGACCGCACATCAACCTCTGTGCTGAATACCATACGACCGCTCATATCCGTCACGCTTACTCTTGTATTCCCGAGTGCGCTGTTCTAAAAGAAACAGCAGCATGCAATCGACAAATGTACTGAAACCCACAGTAGCAAAGCGCGACCGAATAAAAACAGAGGTGGTAAAATGGCTTGCAGCCAAATACAAAGTGTCGAAAAACACCATCTACTGCATACTGCGGGGAGAGTTTAACAGCCCAATAGAAGAGGAAGTGCTTCGCGACTACAGGCTTAAGTATAATGAAATTAAAAAAGCTTTAAAGGTGTGAAATGCACGCAATAAGTATTGATCATTGGCAATTACTAGGGTTCAAAAGCAGTACTGCCCGAAAATTAAAACAAAGAGGGCAGGCTGTGATGGTGAAAGACACGAATAAAAAGACCCTTATTCTGCTTGATAGCTTGCCTGAAAGGTACCAGCTGAAAATAAGGGAAAAGATTAGTGCTCTAAAAAGTGAGCACATGAATAGCCTGCAAAACACTGATGCAGGTTATGAGCAGCTAGTAGATGCGGCCGTGGTAATGACGGCTGAGCATCTACGCATCAATGCCGGCTACATTACCAATGAGCTAGAGGAGTACATCATTAAAAACTACCCTCGATATACGACATATTATGTTGAAAATCACTCGCTGGGAAGGCATCGCATAATAGGCTATGCCAAATTGTGCGCCCTTTCAGAGTTTGTACATGCCAGGTTTAAGCGCATACAAAATATTGCGCGAAGTGAGCGCGAAGCAAAGCGATACAAGCGCTCCCTGGTAGCAAACCTTGCAGAGGCCATTGAGCTGATGCCTAGAGAATTTTTTTCAATAAAGATGCCTACAGGGCGCCGGCTGATAGATTGGCTCTATCAGCTAGAGGAAAGACAAGGCGAGGATATCAACTACATAAAACCCAAAAGGTCAAATAATAAAAACAGAAATAAGCTAACCGATGAGCAGAAGAGGGTAATCCAAGCCCTCTATGCTGATCCCATCGCAATTAGCATCGCTGATATATATAGAAAACTGCTAGAAATCGGCAAAAAAAACCGGTGGTGGCTAAAGGACGGGGAGTACACCCCCCCAACCTACCAGACGGTTTACATGTATCTACAAAGCGTGAAAAACTCCCTTAAAATAGAGCGCCACGGGCTGGTGTACCACAAGAACACCATGGTGCCCGAGGTGCAGCGCAGCTACCCTACCCGAAAAAATGCGATATGGGGTATAGATGGCACGGCACAAAACGAGTATGTACGCCACAATGGTAAGGTAAGGCAGTACGCGCACATAGTAAGTGTTTACGACTATGCATCCTTTAGATTGCTCGACGTACAGGTGACCTTAGGGGCTAATGAACGTGCCGAGGTGCTGATACGCTGCCTAAAGAATGCCATAAAGGAATGTGGCTACAAGCCGCTATACCTGCAGCTAGACAGAGGCCCTGGCTACAATGGGGTGAAGCAGTGGTGCGATGCGCACGACATCAGGGTGCTGCCTACCCAGGTAGGGCTGGCCCGGGCTAAGGTAGTAGAGCTATTGATAGGTCTGAAAAACCGACTGATAGACAAATACAGCGGAGCATGGTCAGGCAGCAACCGCACGGCACAGGCCGACGGCAGCCAGCCTGGTGAGAAGTACTTAGAAGCTGCAAAACGACGTGCCAGAGACTTCGCCATCGCTTCTGAGAGGCTTCGCACTGAGGTAATGGAGCAATGGAACCATTACGTAATAGAAAGCCGAGAAGGCAAGCCCTGCGGCAAAACACCCACCGAACTGTGGAACGAGCTAGAAAGCGAAACGGCCAAGCTCAGCTATGCAGACCTGGCCGAATACGGTACTACACACCACGTGCAGCTGACTACCAAGGGGGTAACTGTAAGCAGCAGAGGTGTGGAATACACCTATTTTCCGCCGGTTGAAACAGAAGAGCAGCGCAGCAAAGCTGCAAAAATCTTTGAACAAATACCCTTACAAAGCGGCAAGCTTTCTAGAGTACGAGTACAAGTACTCGACTATGGCAAGCCTGCAGTAGTGTATAAAGACAATACCTTTTTGGGTATATGGCCATTAAAAGAGCGCATATCCATGATGCCAGGCGATAGCAAGCTGAACAACTACCTGCTGCTGCAAAAAGAAATTGCAAAAAATGCTTTGAAAAAAGTCAGTGAGCTGCGAGAGGAGCTAAACAGCAACCCGACGCTAAATGCCCTAAAGAGCGAAGCCATGACAGGGCGTAAGCGCATAGTGCCCTTGCTGGATAAGAGCGAACTGTTCTTGTACGAAATGGCCGAAAAAAGCGACGAAACAGATGCCATACTACTCGACCAGATGCAGACAGAGCTGCAGTACGAGGAGAGAGAGTATGTGCACCCTGTAACGGGCGAAATAAAAAAAGTGCGCATCCCAATCCAAAATAAACACGACCTATGAAAGCAGAAATTAGCCCTCTACAAGAGGCCTTCAGAAACAAGCTTCTGGCCCTAAAAGAGTCAAAAAATCTCAAGAACAATGAGTTAGCATCAATCACAGGGCGTAGCGAGAGCGTAATCAGCGAGCTGCTGAACGGCAAAAGAGCCTTTGCCGATACGCTGATACAGAGTATGATGGCGCGCCTGGCCGACTACATGGCCGAATACAACCTCGTGCCTGTGCGACAATACCAGGTGATGCAGCAGATCGCAGCTAAATGCAAGCAGCAGAGCGATATACGCCTGCTGGTGGGCAATACCGGCATCGGTAAGACCGTATGTATGAAGCGCTTTGCCAGCCAAGAGCCAGCCGTGTACTACATAAAGATATTTAAAACCTATACCTGGCATAAATTTCTACTGGAGATATGCCGTGTAATGGGCATACAGGTGCGCGAGGGCGTAGGCAGCACTACCCTGCTAGAGCAAATCATCGAAAAAGTAGAGCAAATAAGCGGTGAAAAGCCCTTGCTTATAATCGATGAGGCTGAAATACTCAATCAGGCCATCTGGAAACAAATCAAGAATCTCTATACAGCCACCGAAGGCCTCTTAGGCATACTGATCGTAGGCATCAGCTCGGTAAAGAAGCAACTGGCCCAGTGGGCAGGCCTACAGATACTGCCAGCAGCCGAGCAGGCAACTGCCACCCTAGAGCAATTCAGACCCATAAAAGAAGACAACAACATATTTACCACCTTCGTACGCCGGCTAAAGGTACTGCAGATCGATAGTCCTAAAGGTGAGGATATTGCTTTCTTCTGCCAGGCTAAAGGCATCAAAAACCAAAAAGTAATACAGCTGGCCGCCTCACACTGGTGGAACTACGCCATGGCCGACTCCACCATCAAAGCACTAATAGCATCAGGGGTAGATCTTGACAAAATCACCCAAGAAGAATTTAATATGATTTAACATGCAAGAAATTGAAAAATACGATTACGCCATAGCAGGCATACACTGCAGAATACGAAACTACAGCGTAAATATAAAAGAAAACACTCTTATCATATACAGCTGCAAAATTACACTTTTTAAACGAAAAATACTACACATACTCCACTATAGGAATTCACAAAGCGCATTAAATAAATCACCATGAAACCAACAGCGGAACAAATCAGAAAATTGCACACCCTCATGCGAAGGCTACAAATCGACACTAAAGAGGGCAAGCGGAAGCTGATAGCACAAATCAGCAACAACAGGACCACAAGCGCAAAACAGCTCACCACCGAAGAGTATGTAAAGCTCATAAGCCTGCTGACCATGACGCTACAGAAGAACCCACAGTATCTCGAAAATAAAATGAGATGGAAACTCGTCTTTACCTTCAGAGATAAGGGCTTCAGAAATCAAGACGGTAGCATTGACTTTGAGAAAATACACAACTACTGCCTAAACCACTGGAAGAAAGACATAAACAACATGAGCACAAATGAGCTCAGAAAGTACATAAGTGTAGTAAGCAAATGGAAAAACAAAGAACAATGCCAAAAAGAATAAAAGACCCCAAACTGATTGAAGCAAAAAAAAGACTTCGCGAAAACATTCGCAAGGAATTTTTTGAGCTGATAAACGACGGGCGAACTATAGACTACGCCTTGTCGAAGCTGTCTGATAAATATGCCTACAGCAAGCTAACAATCTATCAAATGATAAAAAGATTCGGAATCTATAAAATAGACAACTATGAATAAACTAAGAAACTACATTCTCGGAAAACTGCTCAGACAAGTTTTCAGGACGATAGACTGTAAAATACACTACTACACACTAAGCCAAAATGTGGTAAAAGAAGACACACAAAGGTTTATCGACTACCAGAAAAAAATAAACCTTTTGAGAGATGTAAAAAGAGAAATAATCGAACAATATAAAATAAATCTAAAAACACAATAAGATGAAAAATATCGAACTTAACGAACAAGAATATGAAGAATTCCTTCGCTATAAACGAGAAAAGCAGGAATTGGAAAAAAAACAGCGACAAGAAGAGGAGAAAAAAATTTACCGAAACATAGTGGACGAAACGGTAGAAAAATTTTTTCCCGTATTGCAGAATATAAGCAAAAACATGGCCGAGGAGAAGAAAAAAATCATAAAAGAATTTGAATCGGCTATAGAGCTGAAGAAGAAAATCTTTGAAATCGAATCGACACAGCAGAGCCACACCTTTACCAACAGCGATGGCACCAAGCGCATCACCATAGGAGTATATCAAACAGATGCATATCGAGATACAGTAAACGAAGGCATCGAAATGGTGCGCAATAGCATCATTAACCTTGCAAAAGACAAAGAATCAAAGCTGCTAGTAGAGGCTATACTGAAGCTACTGAGCAAAGACACAAAAGGCAATTTAAAAGCCAGCAGGGTATTGCAGCTGTACAATTTAGCACAAAAAATCGGCAACAAAGAGCTGATGGAAGGGGTACGAATCATACAAGAAAGCTACCAACCCATCACCACCAAAACATATATAAGAGCCGAATACAAAGACACTGATGGAAAATGGAACAACATACCCCTGGGAATGACCGAAGCCGACTAAAAAAGGCAGAGGCTCAAGAGGAATTTATTTACAACATCGAAGCAGAGCAAGCTGTACTATCAGCGCTACTGATCGATAGCAGTGCCCCCGAGGCTGTAGCCGACCAGCTAAGCCCGGAGGTCTTCTATGATCGAAGGCACCAGGTAATTTACCAGGTCATAGAAGAGCTCTACCAGCAGGGCAAAGCTATTGATATTATCAGCGTTAATCATCAGCTGCAGAAAAAAAAGCTGCAAAAAATCGCTGAGGCACCTGCCTACTTAGTAATCTTAGCACAAAAAGTATTTTCAACAGCTTATTTAGAATACCATGCAAAAATACTACTCGAATCATATTTCAGAAGACAAATATACAAAGCAGGGAGCCTGCTGATGCAAAAGGCCTATGAGGCTGATATCGACGCCATCGATGTACTAAACGACGCTACAAAAATCATCAACGATACAGTAGAAAAAAGAATAGAAAATAACATAAAAAGGCTAAGCAAAGAACTCTACCCGGCGCTTAAGCAGCTGCAAGTAGACAGGCAGGCCCTACCTACAGGCCTACCCGAGCTCGACAAGCTCCTCAATGGAGGATTTAAGGCGGGGGAGCTCTATGTACTGGCAGCTCGCCCATCGATGGGCAAGACGGCCATGATGCTCACCTTTGCACTACACCTAGCCATAGAGCATGCGGCAGCAGTGCTGATCTTCAGCCTAGAGATGACCGTATATCAAATCATACAGCGGCTGGTGAGCATGCAATGCCATATATCTGTACAGCATCTATATAATAGCAAGCTTACAAACGAATTTATACATAAACTGAATGGAATAAAAAAATTAGAAAACGCAGAAATATACATAGACGACACCTCCTCGCTGCACATTAAGGAGCTGAGGGCCAAAGCCAGAAAAATGCACAAGAAGCATGCTATAGGATGCATAATGGTGGACTATCTGCAGCTGTGCGATGGGGGCAACGGCAAAAACACACTACGAGAGCAAGAAATAGCCACGATAAGCAAAGACCTGAAAAGCATAGCAAAGGAGCTGAATGTGCCAGTGATAGTGCTCTCGCAGCTGAACCGGTCGGTTGAAACGCGGCAGGGCTCAAAGCGACCTGTGCTGAGCGACCTGAGAGAATCGGGAGCTATAGAGCAAGATGCCGATGTGGTATTTTTTCTCTACAGGCCCGAGTACTATGGCTATACCAGCTGGGAAGATAGCACACCCTGCCAAGGGCAGGCAGAGCTGATAGTAAGTAAAAACCGCAACGGCTCTACTGGGGCAGTGCGCATGCATTATCACAAAGAGTACACACTATTTAGCTGTTAAACACTGATATGAAAACCAATTACATCTTACTAAGCCACAAGCCGACAAATGAGGCTGAGAAGTGCCAGATAGAGCAACTATCTGGATCTACGCCCACGCAGGTGGTACATACCAGCACCCCAAGCCACATCAGGCAGCAGGTGCAAGAGTGCCAATACCTACTGCTGCTGCCCTTTTATCGCTTTCACGAGACGGCTGTTTTTGCCAGATTTACTGCCATTGAGCTCGGCAAGACCATCAGACGGCTGCAAGAGCCTGACCTAATTGCTCTGATTGAGGTGATAAAGACGCATCTGCCACACTACCAGCAGGTGAGCTCATCGAGGGCATCTGCTGTAGCTGATCGCAAAATAGCCAGCTATATATTATACCACTATACGCACATGAGCCTTCGACAAATCGCGCAGATCATACCTCTAAGTGTAGCCACAATAGGCTACTACGTGCGCGAAGTAAACCATAGCCAACACTATGACCCAGAGCTCTACAGAAGGCTCAAAGAGGTAATTCAGCAAATAGAAAAAACTATAAATACCCATGAGAGCAGAGATTAAATCACATTTTAACGGGCCTTACTTAGAAGTAACCCCAGAGACTGACGCCGAAAAGGCTTGGATGGACGACTTTAAAAAAACCAGAAAAAATAGGAAAATACTGGTACATTTTGGTCGTGGTAAGATGCGCGTATTTGACCGCACTAAAGTCGAAGAGAGTATATTTCAAACTTTATTTCCATCATTAAAATTAAGAGCAAGAATAAAAAAAATAAACAAATTATCATCTGCGTCCTATATAATATACATTAATCCCTCAAGCTTTGCGATAGTGGAATATGATAAAAGATATGTGATCGAGTGCAGAATAGTCGAAGGTATTATGAGTGATCTATCGTTTTTACTCGCATTTACCTATATAAATATGCCAAATGTAAATGCTATCTACAGCACGGAACACAAGGCGTGGAGGATTCACTTTTCGGCACAAAATAAGACGGTGTACTACCGAAGGGTGCGCGTTTATAAATCAGAGAGGGAATTACATGTAATAGCAAACAAATGTAAATAAAAAAGCCCTCACTCATCGGATTTTTTATACCTAAGTAGGTATCATTGGTACCAAGATATGAGGGCATACAAAGGTAAAGAAAAAAATGGATACTGAAAAAAAATTACCGAGGCGAGAGCAAGGAAGCGATGACCTGGTGGAGCAGGTCGGTGATAGACTGCTCCAGGGTGAAGGAAGGGCCGATAAACTTGCGCTGGGGGATGACGGTGCGCCTGAGGCGGCCGGCATCGGTGGCGCCATAGTTGTGCACGGGTGCATAGTTAAAGCCAGACGGGCTAAAGGCTTCGGCATAGATGGTAACGGAGCCGGGTTGGTCGAGGCGGTAGGCTGGGGATTCGCCCAGGTCACCGGTAGAGCCGGTGAGTATCTTGCGGGTGCGAGCGGCACCTTTGGTGCGGGGGTCGAGCCGGCGCTTCACTTCGGGCCAGGGCTCAAAGGAGCGATCGGTGAAGCCCTCGTCGTGAAAGTTTTTTTTAAAGAAGTCAACAGCCAGCTTGCCAGCGGTGGTGGGTAGCTGATCGCTTAGCTGGCGCTGGATGTCGGCAGATATTTTATCAAAATCGAAGGGTAGCACAGGGCAAAAAATGATTATATTAGCGGCATAAAACGTCGGCAATTTCATAGATAGGTGCGTGTATAGGCCGGGGTTGCGCACCCTGGCGCCCGGGCCCGCTCAGTGCGGGCTTTTTTTATTTAGGGTGTGAAGATAAGGATTTGATTGTCGAAGATAAAGCAAATTTTTTGGTAAGGGATTTTGCGACTGAGCACAGACCTGCGGATAAGTGTACTGAGGGAGCTGTAGGGCAGGTATTCTGTGAGATAGATTGCCACGGAAGGGGAAGAGCGCAAGGCTTGGAGAAGATTTTTAGAGAGGTTTTTAGCCGATGATTTTTTAAATTCGAAGAATTGATTTCCGATACGAGCATCTGGGTTGGCAGAAGGATTATGGAGTAGGTTGTGGGCGAAGAAGCGCTGACGCAGGCGAGGTTCTTTAGCTGAAATGGTGGGAAGCAGGTAGACATCTTCATTGAAGTGAGCAGCGAGGCGCTGAGCGATGAGCAGATTGGCTTGGTACTCATGTGAGGTGTAGTGGAGGTAATGGGTATAGATGGAGGGCCCATCAGCGGCAGATTTGATGTAGGCGAGCTTATCGGGCAGGTGAAGGCTGGCGAGCTTGAGCAGGTGTGGTGGAGTGTTTAGGAAGTATGGGTGAGAGAGGGAGAAGATGCGCTGAGTGAGGGCTGGGTTTTCGTCGAGGCCGACTATTTTTTTGGGCAGTGGCAGGTCAGAGTTGTCGGTAGGGGGCTGGTGAGTAGATGCCCATGAGCATTTACAGCCGTAGCGATTGCCAGGGAAGTGCGACTGCCAGAAGGGGTCGTCTTTAGGCCAGATGCGGTTCCAGAAGCGCCTATGGGTGGGGTCGGGCTCGGCGGATCTGCTGGGCAGCCAGATGATGTTTGGGAAGAGTTTTTCGCCTTGCATGGTATTCCATTGTTGTAGGGTGCGCAGGCGTTTTTTGATGGTATTGTATTCTACCTTGGCGTAGGTATAGTGTTTTTGGAGGTGTACTTTTAGTTGGTCAGGGGTAAGGGTGTGAGCTTTTGAGAGGGTAGAGAAGACTTTAGCAGCGGCAAATTGGGCGATGTTGTTGTGCAGGAGCACATTGGTAGGGTGGTCGGTGGTATGCAGGGCAGATAGGAGCAATGAGAGGGTATGGTTGTAGAAGTTAGAGTCGAAGAAGTTATTTGGGTTAGGAAGGTTGAGTTGAGGCCCTGCCAGGCCACGGGTGAAGGTGGGCAAGGCAGGGCTTAGTCGAAAAAATCGGGAAGGTTTTGCTGGTAGGGGTAGGAAAGGTAATCGGAGTCGGTATCGGAGGGTTTATTATGCAGTTTTACTTCGTAGGTTTGCTCTATGTAGTCGGGCGAGAGCAGGTAGCCATTGCGCATGAGGGCTTCATCGACTTTTATTTTTTCGGCTGGATCGAGGCTGGCATTGGCTACAATGTCGAGGTAGTAGCCTTCGGGTATGTCGAAGCCATGGTAACGGAGTATGTGGATGAAGGAGGAGTTAAACCAGTCTTCGATATCGGCGATATCGGCGTTGGTGATTTCGTCCATGATGGCTAGGTGAACGGTAGCTTGGCTTTGGGAGGAGCCGTCGTCCATGGTCATGGTTTGGCCGAGTATGGCTTTGCTAATTTCTTTGTTGATGAGGTTAATTTTTTCGGCAAAGACGCGGAAGGCGTCGGTTTTGTTGTTTTCTTTAATTTCGAGGTCAACGCGTTTATCGAGTATGGCGTAGGAGAGGGAGCCCATAGATTCGAGCCATTCTTGGAGGTCGTCGAGGTGTTTTTTGGTATTGATCATGGTGCGGGCAATGCGTATGGGTACGCCGAAGAGCTGCTCGAATTCGTCCCATGCGGCCCAGGAGTGGCGTTTAAAGATGGTGAGGGGCACGACTTTTTCGAGAATGCCGATGCTGTCGGGCAGCAATTGTATGTAGATGAGCTCGTAGGGGTAGTCGGTAAAGTGGAGAAAGTGTTCTGAGGGGTTTAGGGGGTTTTTGAGGAGGAGTTTGTGCTCTGGTATGATGTTTTCGCGGGGTATTTGCTTAAGGTGTACGTGCTGGCCCTGGCAGTGGAAGTGGACCATGGAGTAGCCGAAGAATTTGGATTCGAGGGCGATTCTTACCAGGTCTTTAAACCAGCGGCTGTGCAGGTAGGCAGAGCGTTTTTCGTCGGGGTTGTTGTTGGGGTCTTTGAGGAGGAATTGTTTGTTGGTCACGCGTAGTATTCTGTTGTTGATGGCGCCGGAGAGGTGGTTGTCGAGCATTGCGTCGCGGTAGGCTTGCTGTAGCTCGTAGGTAAGAGGCCTGGTGGGATGTAGGCGTTGTAATCTGGCGTTTTGCCAGTCAGCGATTTCACGGCGGTAGAGGCTGTGGTGAATGTGCATGAAATCGGCTGTGGATTCGATGAAGAGGGTATTTTGTTTTTTATTGTTCATATGCAGTGATTTAATAGAGTGAGGAGTATTTTTTGTTAGAGCCGAAGCGCACTTGAAGGCTTTGAGAGGGGGTATTTTCGGAGGTTTGTTTTTGAGGCAAAGTCAGGTCGAAGAATTCTCCGGTATTGAGTTTTTCGAGCCAGAGCATGGCCTCGTCGTAGCGACGTTTGGCGGCCAGGTTGTGTTCGCGGGTGTGGCGTTCGTAGATTTCGAAGATGACGACGTCTTTAAGGCGTTTGAGCACGGTTTTGTGACGGGCGTTACCGGCTTGAGAGAAGATGTGGTCGGTGTTGTAGTGTTTGGAGAGGTAGCTTTTGAAGAGGGCTATGGATTCTTGGATGATGGAGTCGATGATAGAGGAGTCGTGATTAGTGAGGCGGTTGATGATGTCGGCGGTGGCTACGGTGATCAGGTCGTCTTTAGTCAGGAAGCTCATGTTAGTAGTTTTTGTGTTTACGGGTTTTGATGATGGCTGGGATGAGGTCGAGGTCGTCGGGGCCTATGCGTATGAGGTTATTGGCTAGTATGATGGCATCGGCAAGGGCGTCGGGAAAGTCGATGGGGTATTTAGTGCCTTTGTCGAAGTTGAGCATTTGGGCTTTAGCTTCGATAAAATCGGGGTGGTGTAGTAGCTGGTCGCTGAAGGAGAGCACTCCGGAGAGCAAAGAGGCTATTAAGGTGGTTTCGATTTTGATGTATTTATCGACGGTTGATTTGTGTGGCAGGGGTATAGCGGAGCTGTGGTATTGGGCTGCGGCCTGTAGCCACTGCTGTTCGTAGATGGCTTGCTGGGCTACGGAGGCATCGTAGTAGGTGATGAATGCGGGGTTGGAGCGCAGGATGCGAGCAGCCGTGGTGAAGTGGTAGTGAAAAGCGGATTGGATGTCTGACTGCTTGCAGTAGAGGTCGAGCACGGTGATGTGGCCCTGGTAGATGCCTATGGTGGCGCTTGCTTTGAAGCAGTAGGAGTCGGAGTAGGCTAGGTCCCAGGTGCGCAGTATGAGCTCGTATTGGTCTATAGGTAAGGGTGAGAGCAGGGCTATCATGGAGTCTTTGATGCGGGAGCCGGTATTGATGGGGGTATTGTAGTATTCGCCTGAGAGGGTTTCGCGGTTGTTTTTGAACTGTTGTATTTTTCTGAGGCAGTCGGCGTGGGAGTAGCGCTGTGGCCAGGAGGGGTTCCAGGTGTGGGTGTTGTCGGGCGATATATCTTCGTAATAGCGGTCGGTGAGGTTTACGATGTATAGGGCTGCGAAGTCGTTGCGAAGTACTTTGTTGGTACGGGTGTCGATGGTGGGCAGGCTGAAGCCTTTTTTTTCGGCCAGGTGCTCGATGATGCCTTTTTGCACGAAGTAATTGTTGTTAATGATGGTGCGTTCGCTCTGTTTTGAGAAGGCGCCTTGAATGTCAGCCGTTATTTTTTCGACGTATTCTTTTACCAGGCTTTGATTTTTGGCTCTTTTTTTGTCTTCTACGTCGTCGATTGAGGCGTATTCGAGGCGAATGCCGTTGTTTTTAAGGCCTCTAAAGGGTTGGTCGATACCCAGGGCCATGAAGGTGCAGCGGTCGGCGGTTTCGAAGATGCCGTCGCTCCAGGAGCCATAGATGTACTGCTGGCCGAAGTCATCTATAATTTTATGGTTGTACTGCAGGTGTATTTGCAGCTCTTGGAGTAGCATGGTGGCGCGCACTTCGTTGGCGCCTACTACTAAGAAGAATCGGGCTTTACGCGTTTGTTTGAGGGCAAAGATGTAGCCGAGGTTTGCATGGGTACTTTTGGCTCCACCACGAAAGACGAGGTTAAAGATGGTAATGATGTTGTTGTGGTAGAGGTCTTTGTATATTTTGGTGTGAAAGTCGGCCGATGGGCTATCGGCTATGGCTATTGTATTGTTTACCCCAAAGTAGTAATCGAAAAGGGAGGCATAGTTATCGGGTTTTAGTAGGTTTTGGATGCGCTTATGACGCTGGGCATCGCTTTCGTTGGCCAGGGTAGCGGGAGTGGCAGAAGCGATGAATTCGCTGCGCTTCTTAAAGCGTTCGTAGAGGTTTCGCAAGTCGCTTTTATTCATTGCCCGAGGATTTCGTCTTGTAGGTTTTTGATGACTATATCCATGTTTTTACGAAGGTTTTGCAGGTCGCGCATAGCTTCTTCTTTTTCTTGTTTTGTGGCGGCTTGCTCTACGTTTTTTTGATATTGGTCGGTGAGCATCTCAAAGGCTTCGTACATGTAAATGAGTACTTGTTTGCGGGCAGAGAATTTTTCGAAGGCTGCTGCGTATTTGGCGGCTTGGTCGGGTTTAATGCGCGGTTCACGCCCTTCGAGCATATCGGCATAGCTTTCCAGTATGCTTCGCCTAATCTGGCTTAAGGCAATCAGTTGGTTTTTTTTTGACTTTTCAAAGTCGTATTGATTTACCCATTTCTTAATAGTTGAGGCTGATACATTGAGTATTTGAGAAATGGTCTCTATTGAAAAATCTTTTAGATAAAGAGATTTGGCCTGTTCAATTAATTTTTCGCGTTTTATGCTACTAAACTTAGCTGCCATTTTTTTTCTTGCAAAAATTTGAATAAAAGTTGAAAAATGTATGTTTTAATTATTTCAAAAATATTGCTAAATATTTGATTATGAATTAAATAAATGACAAAAAAAATTATTTTTTTATTGAAATAAAAAGATAAATTTTTGCGCAAAAATAAAGTATATGACTCTTGAATTTGTACTAACAGATGAAACTGTAAACAGATACGGATATCGCATATTAGTAGATGGTATAGATACAAGTAATTTCGAAAAAAACCCAGTATGCCTGCTCAACCACGATACACAGGCGGTAAGCCTGGGCAAATGGCGAGACTTAAAGAAGGTAGGAGACAAAGGCCAACGCCGACTAGTGGGCACACTTGAATTTGACCCGGATGACGAAAAGGCCGTGCAGCTGTACCGCAAGTACCATAATGGATTTATGAGAGCTGTATCTATAAGCCTGATACCTATAGAAGAGAGCGATGAAAAACACCTACTGCTGCCTGGGCAAAAGCACCCTACCGTGACCAAAAGCGAGCTGGTAGAGGTAAGCTTGGTATCGGTGCCCGGCCAATCAAATGCCGTAAGGCTAATTACACCAGAGCACACTACCTATACATTAAAATTTCTAAATACATCACATATGAAACAGGACCAACAAAAAGAACAGGACCAAATCTCCCTCGATGAGCTAAAGAGAGAGCGAGCAGAATACTTGATAGAAAAGTATGGATTGGAGCACTTGCAGCCAGAGGAGAAAAATGCACTTCTGATGCTGGCTTTAAACGACTACCAGAACACTAAAGTGCTTCTGGAAGTACTTAACCCGGCAAAGCAAAAAGCCAAACAGGCAAGCCTATTGGTAGAACTACACGCCAAAAGGCTACAGCTGAGCCCAGAAGAAAAAGAACTCTACACCAAGGCAGCAATGCTCGATTACGAAGCTACGCGCAAAAAGCTCGAATCTATGCAGAGCAGGCAGCTGCAGAGCTTCATCGACAGCTTAGCCCCTAATGAGGTAAAAAGCGATGACCGCAGCAAGTGGACCTTGCTAGACTGGTACAAAAATGACTTGGCCGGGCTGGTAGAAATGAGCAAAAATGAACCGGAAAAATTCAAGCAATTAGAGGCCGATTTTAAACAGAAAAATCGCTTGCTATAGCAAAATGTATCCTTGAGTGTAAAAACGCCTTGCGAAGCCTGCGAAGTGGCTTGCGAAGCGCGCTGAATTAAAAAGTACTAACCACAAAAAGCAAACAATATGTCAATCACATTAGCTACACAAAAAATCGTATTTCTGAGCAGCCTACAGGAAGAGTATCGAAAAATTGATACTTGGCTGAACGACCTCGAAGACCTGAGCACCTTTGTGACCGAAGGGCAGACACTGCGCTTTCCGGAGGCGGGAGCTATGCCACAGGTGTATCGCAACCGCACTACCGACGTAGATAGCGTAGAACCCAGCGAAACCACCTATGATGTAACGCTTGACTACTACGACAGCCAGAACTTTAAGATACGCAACATCTTCGACCATGCCTTGCCCTTCGACAAGATTCAGTACTACACACGGCTGAGCGCAGAAAGCATTTTGCTGAAGGAAATAAACGATGCAGCCTACAACTTAGCCCCCGATACATCCGGGCCAAGGCGAGTGGTAATAGGCACTACAGGGCCTAACAGAAATGGCTTTAAAATGTGTACCCTCGACGATATTGTAGCCTTGGCACGCGCCTGCGACCAACAGGGCTTTCCGGAACAAGGGCGCAACCTGGTGCTGCCCAGCGATATGTGGTGGGACCTAATCACTAACAACGAGATCCTGAAAGCACAGCTGGGCTACCAGCAAAACAATGGCGTGATCAACCCCACTGTGGTGAATTACTACGGCTTTAAAATCCACAAAGCCTCAAACAACAGCCTAGTGGCTTACAACGTAACTACCCAAACTAAGGCAGCTCAAAATGCTTTAATTAGTGGCAATATAGTACCAGCCGGCTTCGTGTTTGTGAAAAGTCAGGCTTTTAGGGCCAGCGGAGCCTTTGAAATGTATTTTAAGTCAAAAGAAAACAACCCCACAGGCAGAGCTACTGAGTTTGGCTTTAGCCATCGCTTTAAGGCTGATTTTGTACTGAATGCCAAAAGATATAGCGGCTTGATCTACAGCGCAAAAGTATAATAGCAGCGATGATAGCATCGATCTACAAAGCTGTAAGTGAGTATGCCGGCACTCAGATGCCCTGGCTGGCCTATATCGACCTACAAAAAGGGCAAATTCGCAGGCCAGCACAGACCTATCCCATACCGTTGCCAGCCCTGCTTGTAGAGTTTCGATCGATTAGCTACGGGCATCTGGTGCAGGGCAAGCAGCTCGTGTCGATGCAAATCAGGCTAAGCCTATATCTGCAGCTGCTTACCGACACACACCAAGGCGCACTGATGCAAGAAGAAAGCCTGATGATGCTCTCTCGCATCGAAGAGGTAAAGCAACACTTCGACGGGCTACTAATCAACGGCAGCTGCAGGTTGCTCAACCAGGCGGACCTCCAACCCGAATTTGGCACAGACTACATGGCTTACCACAGCGACTACAGCAGCAGTTTCTACATTAAAAGTGCCGTGCTGCGCCGTGCTAAAATCAACCAAACACTTATAGACCTAAAAGAATGGATAAGCGACTGAAAGCTAGTGATATAGAGTCTATCAGCAGCACATACGGCTTAGAGCCGGCACTGGTCAGGGCCCTGGTGCAGGTAGAAAGCCGCGGCAGAGGCTTCTTACCCGATGGCCGACTGGTCATCTTGTTTGAGGGGCACGTCTTCTGGAGGCAGCTGCTGATACGCAGCATCAACCCCCTACAGCACCAAAAAGGCAACGAAGATGTGCTCTACCCCTACTTGGACCGCAAAAAATACCTGGGCGGTGCTGCTGAATGGACTCGACTGGAGAAGGCCATGCGAATACATCGCGAAGCAGCTATGTGCAGTGCCTCTTACGGGCTGTTTCAAATCATGGGATTTAACCACCAGAACTGTGGATATGCCACCGTGCAGGCCATGGTAACTGACTTCGAAAAATCAGAATCTAACCAGCTACTTGGAGCTATCACCTTTTTGAAAAACACCAAGCTGCTCGATGTGCTTGCAGCTAAAAACTGGAGAGAATTCGCTCGCAGATACAACGGCCCCGGCTATGAAAAAAACAACTACCACACCAAGCTAGAGCAAGCTTATAAAAAATTCAGAGAGTGAAAGAGATAGCCATATCAATAATTACCGGCCTGATGAGTGGTGGATTGGCCAGTTTAATCTTAGCCATTCAAAACTTTCGCCTGCGCAGAGTCGAAAGCAAAAAAGTACTGGCCGAAACCGAAAGCATAGCCGTAAAATCGCTCTCTGATGCACTCAATAGACTTCGGCAAGACTACCAAGACCTCGTGTCCGAAAGCGAAGAGCTGAAAAAACACATACGAAAACTCAAATCAGAAATAAACACCCTCTACAAGCTGCTCGACAAAATAAACAGCTGCCATGCTAAAGAGTATTGTAATGCTTACAACGACATAACCTCTAACCTCAAAAACAAAGACTTATGAGCACTCGAAAAAAAACACAAACAGATAACCAGCCTAACCAATCCAATAGCACTGCTGAAAACACAACTGCTACAGCCACATCTACTGCACAAGAATCGCTGATGTCTGAAGCCTTTAGGCTGATGAAACAGCACCACCTAGAGGCAATCTTCGCTACCAGTGACGGCTACTTCTTTACTAAAAAAGAATACGCCCAAAAATATGCTGAAAAAAACAATTTTGAAGTATGGACCTATACCATGCCTGATGATAATACATAAAAACTGCTAACCTATGTTACCCGGTGTAAAAATTTTACTAGACGATACGACCGTATCCATTCCAAGTCAGATCGACGACGGTGTAGTAGGCGTGCTCTGCTGGGATCCAGCTATTTCGTGGCCAAACTATACACATCTATTGTTAAGAAGGCCTTTAGATCTGACTGTGCCTGTAAGCAATCAATTAATTAGGTTTATAGATGCCTTCTACAGTGAAGCGCCTGAGGGCACAAAGCTCCACCTGTACAAGGTGCCCCAGACTATGCCCCTGCATGAGGCTTTTAATATTGATAACCCCGATTGCCCGGCTCGCAGGCTCATAGAGCTCAGCAAAGGCGAAATATCGATGCTTACGGCAAGCTACCTCTATCCGCGTTCACACAATTACCAAATACTAAATGGCGTATGTGAGCAAATCCTATCAACAATCGATCTTTTAGATTCATTCAATCAATATCTGTTGATTAATCAAAAGACGCCGGTGGTGACCATACTGCCTGCTTTGCGGCTCGAGCCTACAAGTTTTTATTTAGACCGTCAGACTGAATTTGTAGGCCTAGCCACTATGGAAATAAACCGAACTACTACCTACATAAACTTAGGCTATCTGGCAGGCCGCATAGCGCGCATACCGGTGCAGCGCTCCATTATGCGAGTAAAAGACGGGCCTATCAGACTGATGCTACAAGATGAACAAGCATTAAATACCAACCAGCTATCACTACCTGAGGCTGAGCTTTTATTTAGTAATAAAATAATATTCCCATACAGACACGTAGGCCTGCAAGGATGGTACTGGATGAGTGATCAGCTCTTAAGCCATACAAACTACGGCAGGATACAGCGCGCCAGAGTATTTAATAAGGCCATGAGGGTAGTGCATCGCACCCTCTTGCAAGAGCTTTCAGAAGAAATACCCCTTACAGAAGAGGGCACCCTGCCGGCAATGATTGTGAAAGCACTGCAAGCTAAAGTAGAGGCTGAGCTGGTACGCGAGATGACCTCACGCGGCAACATAAGCACCGACCCCGACAAGCCCAGCGATACAGGAGTGCGCTGCTACATAGACGAAAAACAGAAAATACTGAACAACAACAAATTAGAAGTTCAGGTGCGCATACGGCCTTTTGGCTACAGCGATTACATAGAAGTAAAACTCGGCTATGAGGTAATTAGTTAAAAAAAAAAAAAACCATGTTTGATTCAAGAGAATACGAATTCAGCGACATCACCCTGATACTGGGTGGCAGAGACGTGACCGGCGTACGCGGTATAAAATATACCGTAAAACAAGAGAAAGAGCTGGTGTACGGCAAGGGCAAAGAGCCGCTGAAAATACAAAGCGGCAACAAGAGCTACGAAGGCGAACTCACCCTACTACAGAGTGAGCTAGAGGCCCTTATAGCAGTAAGCCCCGATAAAAGCATACTGAGCCTGCAGCTCGATGCGGTAGTGACCTATGGCAACCCTAGCCAGGGCGATGTGATGATTACCGATGTACTGCAAGGCATACAATTTACCGAAGAGACAAAAGAGAGCAAAACAGGCGACAAATTCCTGGAAATCAGACTCCCGTTCATATTCCTGCGCAAAAAAGCTCAATACAGTTAAAAAATGAAACCACTGCTTTTTATCATTAGCTTTACTGTGTTAGCAGGCTTGCTAACTGTAACATGCAGCAGCACCAAGCACCAAGTGAGCATACCCGAGGTGGTATTCGTACCAGGTGCGAGCTATAGCACCGAAATACCAGTAGAAAGGCTCATACCAGGAGATTCCTTTTTTTTTTACGACCAAGAAAACTCCGTAAAAATACACATGCAAGTTGACAGCAATAGGCTATTAAAAATCACTGCCGACTGCCCTGATGCTGAGGTAGCCGTAGAAAAAGAAATCGAATTCATTGAAATTCCGAAATACCATAACCCCTTAAGCACCATAATCGTAGGCCTGCTGATAGGGGTAGTAGTGGGCATAGCATTGCGAACGCTTCGATAACCCTAAAAAACCAATGTACAATGAGTGAACTAATCGGCCAAGTACCCCAATCAGAAATCGATGCCTGGAAGGCAAAATACGGCAAAGTAATAGGCGTAAAGGTAGAAAATCACATAGCCTACTTGCGCCCACCTGACCGCAAGATCATCAGCTACGCCAGCCAGGCAGGCAAAGACCCAATAAAATTCAACGAAATACTGCTCAACAACTGTTGGCTAGGAGGCAGCGAGGCGATTCGCCAAGACGACAGCCTCTTTCTATCAGCCAGCTCGGTACTCTCTGAACTTATTCAAATCAAAGAGGCAGAATTGATAAATTTTTAGAAGCTGTCAGGGTTCAGCAAAGCGACTGGATACGCCAGGCCGACACTCTGATTCGCCACTACCTGCACTGCGACCCTGACAGCCTAACAGACCAGCAGTGGTGCATGCGCCTCAAAGAAGTAGAATGGCTACTTCAAACCCTTAATCAACAAAAATAGCAGCTCTAAAACTAGGCCAAGCAAAAAAAATACCCCCCTGGCCAACATATACATCCAGTAAAAAACCACATAAATAGCCAACACCTCAAGCATGACGAGCCCATGAATACCCTGGTAGAATACACCCTATATCTGCACGACAAGGTAAGTGCTACCCTGCAAAAGATAGCAATAAATAACGAACAAGCACTCGAAAAATTTGCTAACCTACAGAAACAGTCGGTGCAGGTGAGCCGTACACTGGCCAACATGGGCACAAGCATCGGCAGCCTGAGCCAAAAGCTGCAACTGCTCAAAGCCGAAAGAGACTGGATACCGGCAAACGATATACAAAGCCTAAAAGCTTACAACAACGAAATAGCCAGACTAGAAAAACACATCCAAAGACTGCAAACCATCAAAGGCAACCCACTACAGCGCTGGGCAAAAGAAGCCCTCAGCGCCCTGCCAGGAGCTAACCTGCTGCTCAATCCGATAGTGGCCATCTCAACAGGCGTAGGCATCATAAGTCGATTGGGCATCGAGGCAGAAAAGACCGCCAAAGAATTTGAGGTAATGCTGCAAAGCAAAGACAAAGCCGATGCCCTACTAAGCAGTATAAACGCCTACGCAGATGCATCGACATACAAAAGCAGCGAGCTTGCAAAGCTAGCCGCCATGATGCTCAGCTTCAACATACCAGCCAGCCAAGTGGTAGAAAACCTAAAAATAATCGGCGACATCGCCATGGGCGATGCCGGCAAGATGCAACAGCTCACCCTATCCTTTAGCCAGATGAGCAGTACCGGCAGACTCACAGGGCAAGATTTGCTGCAAATGATCAATGCAGGCTTTAACCCACTGCAGCAGCTCAGCAAATCAACCGGGCTAAGCATACCTCAGCTAAAAGAAGCCATGGAAAAGGGACAAATATCTGCGCAAATGGTTCGCCAGGCCTTCGCAGAAGCAGTAGGACCAAGTGGTACCTATTATAAAATGAATGAACAAATAGCCCAAACCACCTCTGGAAAGCTGAGCATGCTGGTAAAAAAATCGCTCAACACCCTCCAATCGCTCTACACCGTCATAGAGCCACTACTGGTGCCCTTGCTCGAAACTACCACCAAGCTGCTTGACCTGCTAGGCAAAGGGATAAGCTATGTGGTGGAGGGTTTTACGCGATTGCGCACAGCACTACAGCAAGGCAACATCCCCCTAATAACGCTCATAAGCGCCCTGGGTAGCTATCTGCTCACCATACAAGCAATCACTCTGTACAAAAACATAGCCATAAAGGCCACACACCTATGGACGGCTGCACAAGCAGGCCTCAATACCGTGTTAAAAATGAACCCCATAGCGCTAAAAATCGCTCTACTGACAGCATTAGCCACGGCCATCTACTTGGCATTTCAGAAAATTGGATGGTTCAGAGGGGCCGTATATGCCGCCTGGGAAGCCCTAAAAGGTTTCGGCCAGATGCTAAAAATTTTACTATTTGACAACCTAAAGAATATCTTACAAGGCATTGGCCAAGTCGGAGAGGCACTACTGGCACTCTTCCAAGGTAAATTTCAAGTGGCAGCACAAAAAGCTAGCGCAGCCTTCAATAACCTTACAGGCATAAACACGGCCAATCAGCTGATCGAAAGCTTTAGCACTACTAAACAAAAAGCTCTATATGCCTACGAACAAGGAGTAAAAGAAATAGAAGAAAAACAGAAGAAAAAAACTACACGCACCGATGTGAAAAAACCAAAAAACCTCTATGACCTGGTAACGTCAGCAGCCCAAAATACCATGATGCCCGAGGAAATACCAGCACTCAAAGGCGGCCTAACAAGCTTAAATACAAGCTCACATAGCCCAACAACACAAACTAAACAAATAACAATCAACGTCCAAAAATTCATTGACCAGGTCGTATTTAACCACTACGAACAAAGCGAAGACGAACTGCGCGCGAAGCTCGAGCGAATCATGCTCCAAATACTAATAAGTGCACAAAATGCATAAACAATGAAACCCAGCAAAGCCATCGGCATAGCCCTACCTCCATACCTGCCTACACAAAAGATAACCGTACAACTAACCGAGGCTACAATACAAAACACAGAGCTTAACGCACTAGCTGAATTCCGCTATCCCTTCAAATTAAAATTTGAAAACGAGCTTGATGGGTTTTTGCTGCCACTCGAGCCAGTAATTACCATAAGTGGAGCAAATAAAATCGTGCGCAGATACATACAAAGCGGAAAAAAAGGCAGCGTAAAAGAATTCTTCTGTACAGACGATTACCGAATCACCGTAGCAGGGCTGCTGTGTAGCGATGAAAATGCAAGCGCCGAGCAGTATGCAAAACGCCTGAAAAGCTATTTAGAATCAAACGAAAGCCTACAAGTACAATGCCCCCTGCTCAACGAAGTCTTCGATATCTTCTCAATCGTAATCGATAGCTACGAATTCCCCTTCACCCCAGGAGAAGAATACCAGCAATTCACCTTTACGGCTTATAGCGACGAAAGTTTAGAACTCTTTATAGAAAACTAAACAAAACACGATGCTATTGATGCAGCACAAAATACTCATAGCAGGCAAACAGCTCAAAAACCTAGAGCGCCTAACAATTATCAACAGTGTAGATGCCCCTTTAAGCACTGCCGAAATAGTTATACCATACAAAACAATACGCAGGCCCTTCACCGTACTTCATCAGTCTAACTCAGACCTTTCACTCATCAAAAAAGGAGCAGGGGTTGAAATACACTTAGGATATAACAATAAATTAAAACTGGAATTCGAAGGCTACATTACTCATGTAGATAAAGACAATACCAGCATAACAGTGCAATGTGAAGACAAATTTTTCGAATACAAAAAAAACATTGCCGATAAAATCTTTACAAACACCAGCATAGAAACAATAATTAACTACATACACCAGCAGCTAAAACTGCGCAGACCATACAGCATTGACATAGATATAAAATATTCAAAATTTTCTATAATTCAACAAACAGCCTACGATGTACTTAAAAGATTAGCAGAAGAAACTCACCTGCAAATTTTTATAAAAAACGACCACCTATACATCACCCCTAAAATGTTAAAAAAATTTAATCTCATAAAATACCATACCGAAAAAAATATTGAAAAAATAGAATTTGAAAAAACAAACCTATCAGAACACAAAGTAGAAATAATTATAGAAACAAAAAATAAACAAGGACAAACCATACAATACACCTACGGTGAAAGAGGAGGCGATAAAATATACCTGAAAATACAAGGAATAGAAAATCAAAAAGACTTAAATAAAATAGCTGAACAAGCCTATAATAACACCAAAATTAACTACCAAAAAAAATGTAAAATAATCGGATGGCTACAGCCCTATACCTCACCAGGCGATGTAGTAGAACTAAAAGGAACAGAAATAAACGACGGACTCTACTACTGCCAAAAAGTAGAAGTACACTACGGCGAAACAGGAGGAATGCGTAACCTATACTGTGTAGAAATTTAAACAAAATGAAAGAAAAAGAAATCAAAGACATAATAAGAAAAATATCCCATACAAACACATCGGATATATTTTTTACAGCCGAAGTAAAAGAAGTAAAACAAACCAGCTGTACAGTGATTGAAAAAAATACCTTAATACATGAAGACGTATGGCTAGTAGCAGCTGGAAACGCTGAAAATGCCCTAATAATTTATCCCAAAGTAAAAAGCAAAGTGCTAATAGCCGATCTGTCAGAAGGTAAAAGAGCACTATTGGCAATTTTGCAATATAGCCAAATCGAAAAAATCGAACTGCTCGGCGACCAATACGGAGGAATACTCATAGCCGAAAAAGTTGTAGATTGGATGAACAACGTATTCAACGATTTGCAAACACTAAAAAACCTTCTGCAAGCCACACCCATCGCCGGAAATGGAGCCCCCGCTAACATACTCTTTACCCCCCAAACCAAAATGGTTCAGCTCGATAACGTGATAAACAAAAAATTAAAACATGGGTGATATAAAAATAGACACTACCGGAGACCTCGCATATCAGAACGGGGATTTTTCGATAGAAACTCATCAAAAACAAAGCGCATTGATTGTGCTATATAGTATGCGAGGAGATTTTAAAAACAATATATACATAGGTGCCGACCTGATAAAACTAATTGCAACGGAAGATGCAGACAAAATATTCGAAATTAGAAAAGCATTGAAATTTGATGAAATAAATCCATCTAAAATCGATATTGAAAATAATCAAATAAATCTAATACTATGAGCGAAAATTACGAATTTGACGATATTGATATATCAAAAAAAGTTAGACCATACACACTAATAAGTGTGTTGCTTTTATTTTTTTTATTTGCAATTTTAGATGCATTAAATTTATTAAAAATAACGGATAAATATATAGAAATAATTGGCGATATTTGTTACATGGTAATAGGCTTCTACTTCTCAAGTAGAGGAGTAGAAAAAATATTTAGAATTATTAAAAAGAAATGAGAGTAATAACTACACAAGTAAATCAAACAATTTGGGATATAGCCTTACAATATACCGGTACAATAGATTCAGTGTTTACTATACTCGAAGCAAACGCATTCTTGCGCCCCGATATTACATTACCAGAAGGTATTAAAATATTAATACCAGATACAGAAATCAACAAACAAATAAAAGATTATATCGAAAAAAATAACATAATACCCGCGAGCGGTGATATGTACACACAGATACCATTAAATGAAGAAGATATGATACAAATAAAACAAATATTAAACTACGAATTCTCAAATGGACCTGGCCCCATGCCCGCCGTACGCCTATCAAATTTAAAAGGAGATGTAACCATACAAATAAATTATGACCGAGTAGAAGAATCAAACAACACGATCTACTTAGAACATAGCATCGATGGATTGCACTTTGTGCAAATACCAGAAACAGAAATACAATTACAACCCGAAGAAAATACACACATCTATACACTTAATATACTGACAAATTACCTACGAGTAATGCTTAATAATGAAACATCACAAGGCATACTAAAAGAAATAATCTATCGAGTATAAAATGGCACGAAGCATCGCTGAAATATACAACGAACTGAATCGCGTAAAAGAAAATATGCAAGAACTGCACATGTATGTGTGTGAAGGCACTCAAACCCTTAGACGCGATACGGCCGAAAACTTGCGCGCTGATTTACAAAATGGCAGTAAAGTAGCCATATGGCGCCTGTGGCTGTGGATAATGGCCGTAGCTAGCTGGATGGTAGAAAATCTATTTGAGAACCATAAAAAAGAAATACAAAAAATCATCTCAAATACTCGACCTCATACATTACAATGGTATACCGAAGAAAGCAAAAAATTTCAATATGGCTATGCCTTAACCTGGCTGGGCGACCGGTTTGGCTACAGCTCTGAACGCCCCGAATCCCAAATAATAAGCTACAGCTCAGCCTCAGAAGAAGCAGGTAAAATACTACTTAAAGTAGCTAAAGGCAACAAACCAAACTTACAACCCCTATCGCCCACCGAGCTGGTGGCCTTTACCGAATACTGGCAAAAGTGGAAAGACGCCGGCGTACAGCTCGAAATACGCTCTCTACCAGCAGACCAAATATCCATTCACGCAATAATAGAAGTGGACAGAATGGTACTAGACAGTAATAACAAATTGCTGCGCGACCCACAAATAGACCCAATCCGACAAAAAATCGATGAATTCGGAGCTTCACTCGAATTCGATGGAATATTTCGACTATCGGACTTCGTAGAAGCCTTAAAAAGTGCTGAAGGCGTAAGAGATGTTCGCATACTTTCAGCCAAACACAAAAGCCATATTTCAGGATGGCAACCAATACTGATGTCCGTAAAGCCCTATAGCGGGTATTTTATCTTTGATTATAACGATAGCCTCCTAGAATACACTGCTGTTGAAGATAACTTATTCACCAGTATATGAATTTGAATATAATTCGAACAGCACACTTGCTGATACCACCCTTTTTGCGAAAAAAAAGATTTAAGGCTTTTATCACAGTATCAGTAAGCTATCTGAATTACCTATGTGAAAGTCAAAAACTTTATCGATTTCAAATCAATACACTGCTACAAGTCACCCCTCAAGTCATCTACATAGAAAGATACCTTAAGCAGTTTTTTAATGACCAAATACGATTACAGGAAGGCTACTACTTAGGTCCCTTTCTGAATACAGAAAGCGCTATCTATCTGAACCCACTTAATGAAGTCGCCCATATCTACTACAGCGGAGAAGCTAAAATAGATTTTGTGGTGCAAATACCGGTAAGCCTTCAAACCCAAAAACAGCAAATAATGCGGCTGATAAACTTTTTCAAATTGCCTGGCAAAAAATATAAAATAGACTTAATATGAACCGTATAGAAATACAAGAAGGAGGATTTCCGCTAAGAGCTGAGGATATTCTCTTGCTACAAGAAAACCTTTTTGAAATACAGCGCCATTTAACCGCCCTGGTAAACCATCAACCCTGTATATTAAAAGGAATGCACATAACCCAAAGTGGCAATGCGATTACCTGTCAGAGCGGCATCTTATATGTAAACGAAGAGATTTTTCTGGTACCGGGAGCCACTTTTACATACAACCCCGATCAATCCCTGTATTTAGTACCACACACATCCATGATCGACAATAGAATCTATGCTGATGGCCAAGAACATGCTTGTCAGCAGATTCGAATCTACATCTACCAGTACACAAGCACACCCCCCGTACAATCACTTGCCTTAAACCAACTTAAACGCCTGTCAGACTTAGTACACCAGTCTGTCAAAGGGTTTTTAATAGAGGATTTTGCATTAAATAAGCAAGTAAACCTTTCTTATCAAGCAGGATTTACAGCAGCAAATCAATCACAATCAGCAACCATTCTATACAATGATTACGGAAATATCATGATAACAGCACAATTTAATGCATCCCAGAGCAATGGAGTACTGTTTGTCATGCCCCAAGACCTCAGGCCCCCACAAGATATCGTCACATCATTTTTTAATGGAACAACAAATGGCATTCTGGTACTCAAAGCAAATGGACAAGCTTTGGTGTACAATGCCTCACTTAGCGCAACTAATTACATAACCTTTCAATTTAAAAAGAACTTTGAGCCGACAATTTTTTACAATATAGCTGTTCAAAACACAGGCCCAAATAGTAATTAATTTCTTACATTAACTTTTTATTAAGCACATTTCGAAATTTATTAAATTTCGTTTTGGAAGTAAAGGCATAACGAGGTTTTCAAATCCTTTAATGTACAAAACACCGTTGTACACCCATACATTCACTTTATCTGCTTCGCGCTCTGTGGTGCTTACAGCGCTCTTATTAAAGTGCAGCACAAAACGGTCGGGGTTGTTTGATGGATTGTGGGTGAAGGTATAATCGCCATTGTTCA